>UQST01000010.1 GCA_900543815.1 uncultured Prevotellaceae bacterium | reverse complement strand
CACCTATTGGGCGTGGTTACGAACAAGTAACGTAGCTCCGTCTTGATTTGGCTTCGGCGTGGATTGTAATGGCTCTCGGAATAATTGGCAGCGTAAATGAAACCCCTGTAAATCAAATCCATTACCATATTCTTCCGCATTTCACTTTTTTGTAGTAACTTTGTATGTGAATAAAGAGAATAGGACTATGGATTGGATGATTGCACTCTACATTTGGCTGGGCTTTGTAGCGCTGGTCTATATCTTTGCATGGCTCGACACCATGTATTATCAGTATGATGTGCCACGTATCTACAGGCGTGTGCTCGATGCGTTCACCGAGGAGGAGTAAACTCACCGTCTCAATTCTGTGCCTGGTGCTCCTGCTTCCCTCCTGCCAGCAAATGTCGCTGGAGGAGGAGACGGGCGGCAGCAGCGGCACTTCCTGTGCCTCTCCCGTCGGATTCGGAGAGGGCACCGCCGAGCGTCCCTTCACTGTGGGCGATGTGATGAAGGGCAAGGCTGCGCAGTCTCAATCGCAGGTGTGGGTGATAGGCTATGCCGTGGGTTCGGCCTATCGCTCGCTTGACAAGGCCACCTTCAGCCCCTCTTCAGCCTCTTCCTCCAGCCTCCTTCTCAGTGCCGATTCCGCTTGCACCCAAGTGTCACGCTGCATCCCTGTAGAACTCGGTTCCGCCAAGTGGCAGAACCAGTTTGCCCTGTCGCGACAGCCTGCGGGTTTCCGCCAGTGTGTGATGCTGCGGGGCGTGCCTTCGAAGTACTATAACAAGAACGGCCTACGCTCGTTGAGCGCAGGCCGCTGGTTTTTGGGACTTGACCTCTCTTGCGTTTCGCGTGACCCGCAAGAGTGGGAGACTGATACTATTTGCGCGTCAGTGCCACCACTGAGATAGCCACCGATGCCAAGCTGAAGATGCTTGAGCCGGCCACGCTAAGGAAGGTGTAGAAGGCACTGCTCCTTATGTTCTTGCTCTTGTTGGGCTCTACGTAGATCATGTCGTTCTGCTGTACGTAGTAGGCCGGGCTGGTGAAGATGTCGGCGCGGGTGAGGTCGAGACGGTACATGGTGCGCTTGCCTCCCTCCTCGCGGTAGAGTGTCACCTTCTGGCGCAGGCCTGTGTCGTCCACGTCGGAGCACTTCGACAGCACATCCAGAATGGTGTTGCGCTCACTGGTGAGGTTCACCACCTGTGGGTTTCTCACGGCTCCCAGTACAGCCACACGGCCGTTGAGCAGCCGCACGGTCACTTCGGGGTCGCTGATGAGCTTGGCTTCCTTGATTTTCTCGCCTATCATCCTGCCGGCCTCGTCGCTGGTGAGCCCTTCCACCTTCACCCGTCCCACGGCGGGCAGAACCACGTGTCCGTCATTGGTCACCGTGTAGGCATAGGCATTGCTCATGTTACTCTGGATGTTCAGATTGGAGCTGTTTGTGCTTCCCGCCGTGCCCATCACCACGTCCTGGGCGAATATCGTGAGCAGGTCAGGCTCGCTGCATGTTATCTTGATAAGTATCTGGTCGGCCGGCTTGAGCTTCATCTCATACTGCTGCATGATTTGCTGCGCCTGCATGAATGTGGAGTCTGAGCCCTGGAAATATACAATCTTCTTGGTGGAGACGCAGCTCGTCATCAGCAGGACAAGCGCCACCATAGTCATGAGTGCTGTTATCTTCTTCATCGAAATGCTTTTATGAATTAAATCGGGGCAAAGGTAATGCTTTTCTCGCGCATATGCGGCATAAATGTCACCTTTTTGGTTTTCATCGCGTTCTAAAGTCCCCTTTGCTTTTCGGAATGTTGCTTTTGCGGTCACTTCACCTCGGTAAGCTCGCCTGTGTGTGAATCGATGATGTAGCCATGCAGGTTCACGTCGTGGGGCACGAGCGGGTGGTTGCGTATGGTGCGCACTGTATTGCGTACCGAGTCCTCGGTGTCGTGGAATCCCTCCAGCCAATGGTCGAGGTCGATACCGCACAGCCCGATGGTGTCTATCACGTCCTTCCGTATGCCGCGCTCTATCATGAGCTGCTTCATCTGCGCTCCGTTCATGTGGCACGCGCCGCAGTTGGAGTGCGCGATGACCATTATCTCCTGCACGCCCAGCTCGTAGATGGCCACCAGGAGGCTGCGCATGGCCGAGTCGAAGGGGCTGATGACCAGTCCGCCGGCGTTCTTGATGAGTTTGGCGTCGCCGTTGCGCAGTCCCAGCGCAGCCGGCAGGAGTTCGGTCAGGCGGGTGTCCATGCACGACAGGATGGCGAGCTTCTTGTCGGGGTATTTGCTTGTGGCAAACCGCTCATAGCTCTTCTTTTCCACAAACTCCTTGTTGAATTTCAATAGTTCTTCTATTATCATTGGTTGCGAATATTGGTTCGTGAAAATGTACATCGGGTACCTCTTTGGCCCTCTGCACTGCAAATTTGCAACTTTTACGGCAAATGACAGCGTCCGAAGCGCGATTTTTTATTGGTTGGCCCTCTGTGGAATGATGGAAATGCAGGCATGCGGACTGCATGGTGGCAGGTTTCTGCCTGATTTCAGGTGCGGCAGGATGGATGCAGAAAGGCCGCGTGTGGTGTGGGGTGCGGTGCCGGACGGGAAAATGCACTGCGGTGCGTTGCCCGATGCAGCGCGCTGCGTTGGCCGGTGCAGCGCATTGCGTGGGGCAGTGCAGCGCGCTGCGGGCTGGCGGCCTCTCACGCGCGGGCCGGGAGACGCCTCGCCTGTGTGACGGCGGGATGGGGCTTGGGCGTGTTTCCCGGTCTTGTGGAGGGGGGCATGGAAGGGGCTCCTGGGGCATTCGTGCCACTCAGTCCTTCTGGTAGCGGGCAGGCTGTGGAACCCGCTCACGGCCCCTTGTGCCAGAGCTGAAAAGCAAAGGCGGGGACAGCCGGTGTGTCGTCTCCGCCTTGGTATGTGATGGTGTGGGATGAGGCTTGCGCCCTGGGGCTTACTCGCTTGCAGGCTTGAGTCCCATCTCGGCGGCCTTGGCGAGCATGAACTCGCGGGCGGCCTCGTGGTCGTTGGGTATCACGCTGTCCCAGATGGCGTCCTTCACCGCCTGCTTGAGCAAGCCTATCTCGCGGCACGGACCGAGGTGGAAGGTCTCCATGATTTCCTCGCCCGAGATGGGATTGTGCCATGTGCGGTAGTTGTCGCGCTCCTGCAGGTCGGCCAGCTTCTGCCTCACCAGCTGGAAGTTGTCCAGAAAGCGCTGCTTCTTCTGCTGGTTGCGGCTCGTGATGTCCGCCTCGCACAGTATCATCAAGTCCTCTATGTCCTCGCCCGCTTCGAAGAGCAAGCGGCGCACAGCCGAGTCGGTCACCTCATCATCGGCGATGGCTATGGGGCGCATGTGCAGTCCCACCAGCTTCTCCACGTAGTTCATGCGCTCATCCGTGGGCAACTTCATGCGCCGGAATATGCCTGCCACCATCTTCTGACCGAGGTAGTTGTGGTTGTGGAAAGTCCATCCCACACCGTTCTCCCACCTTTTGCTGCGTGGCTTGCCTATGTCGTGCAGCAGTGCCGCCCATCTGAGCCACAGCGTGGCGCGCTCTCCGCCGTGGTGGCTGACGTTGTCGAGCACCTCCAGCGTGTGGTAGAAGTTGTCCTTGTGGGCTCGTCCGTTGCGCACCTCCACGCCCTCGAGGGCTGCCAGCTCGGGGAATATGAGCGGCAGCAGACCGCTTCGGCTCAGCTCCACCAGTCCGATGCTGGGTGTGGGTGCGAGCATTATCTTGTTGAACTCATCTATGATGCGCTCCTGTGATATGATGCTGATGCGCTCGGCATTGCGTGCCAGAGCCTGTTCCGTCTCGTCCTCGATACGGAAGTTGAGTTGGGTGGAGAATCTGATGCAGCGCATCATGCGCAGTGGGTCATCGCTGAATGTCACGTCGGGGTCAAGCGGTGTGGCGATGATTCCGTCCTCCAGGTCGAGCAGTCCATCGAAGCGATCTACCAGCTCGCCGTAGCGTGCGCTGTTGAGGCAAACGGCCAGCGCATTGATGGTGAAGTCGCGTCGGTCGAGGTCGTCATCCAGTGTGCCGTCCTCGACGATGGGCTTGCGGCTGCCTCTGGAGTAGCTTTCGCGTCGCGCCCCCACGAACTCCACCTCCTGTCCCTTGTACTTGAGCTGTGCCGTGCCAAAGTTGCGGAACACGCTGATGTGTGCTCCGCGTCCCAGCCGTGTGGCCAGTTGCTCGGCCACACGTATGCCGGAGCCTACTACCAGGCAATCGATGTCCTTGGACGGCCGCTCCAGGTAGAGGTCTCTCACATATCCGCCTACCACATAGCATTCCATGCCCAGACTGTCGGCCGCCTCGCCTATCTGGTGGAAGATGGGAGCGTCGAGCAGTTGTGCCAGGTCGGCGTCGGTCAGGTGTCTCATGCTATTTCTTTTCTGTTTGTAGTTCTCTGAGTGCTCTCTTTTGGTCCTCTTGCAGTTTCCGCTCATAGAATTTCCTCTTCACGTCGAGCCTTTCCCACTCGTTGCCTTCGGCCTTTGTGAGGCTGTCGGCGGCAGCCTGCAGCTCGATGCTGTCGAGCAGGAGGATGCCCTGCTTGCGTGCATTGATGGCAGTGGGATGCTTCTTGCGGAGCGAGAGGATGCTGTCCCTGGCCTCGGAGTAGAGGCGGTGGCGCAGAGCGGAGCGCGCCTGCTGCAGCATCTGCTGTGCTTCCCGTTCCTCGTTGCTGGCGCATGCAGACAGCATGACCAGCAGGAGCGTGAGCGCGGCGGCCAGGGTGTGTTTGATGGATAAATGGAGCTTGTTCATAGGCTAAGATGCCTTTACCAGAATTTGTTGTACTCCTTGCTGTACTCGAATCCTGCTTCCCCGAGCTGCTGTTCCAGCCCGCTGCGGTCGATGCCCATGGTTGAGCAGAGTTCGTCAAGCGAACTGAACTCGTCGCGCAGCTTGGTGTTGATGAAGCTCATCAGCATGGCCGGGTCGGTGGAGAGGTTGTGATATTGGTGTGTGAAGTTCATATCTTGCTGTGTTTTGTTGCACCGCTCAGAATCCGAAGAGCGGCAGGATGAAGTTGCGCACGTCGTTGCTGAATGCCACGAGCATCAGTATGGCCAGCAGTCCCAGTCCTATCATCTCCATCCACTGCATGACCTTCTCGGAGGGCTGGCGGCCTGTGATGGCCTCCACAAGCAGGAAGAAGAGGTGTCCACCGTCGAGGGCGGGGATGGGCAAGAGGTTCATCACAGCCAGGATAATGCTGATGAAAGCCGTGGTGAGCCAGAACTGCTGCCAGTCCCAGGCGCTGGGGAAGATGCTTCCGATGGTGATGAACGAGCCCACCGACTTCACTCCGTCGGCCGATGCCATGTACTTCAGGTCATTCACGTAGCCCGAGAGTTGCTTCCAGCCGCGCTTCAGACCGGCGGGGATACAGGACAGCAGTGTGTAGCTCTCGTGCTCTGTGCCGAACTCCGGCAGGCGGCGTGTGACTCCCATCAGGTATGTCTCGTCGAGATGAAGGCTGGCTGTGTCCTTGGTCACACCGCCGTCGGTGGTCCACACCACCAGCAGATGCCTCTGCTTCAGGCTGTCCTGACGGGTGCATGTGGGTGCTCCCAGTATGTCCTGGCGGCGCAGTGTGACATTGAAGTCAAAGTCGTTCCAGGTGCTGATGTCCTTGCCGTTCACGGCCAGAATCTGCGCTCCGGCCTTCATGCCGGCCTTCTCGGCGGCCGATCCGGCTGCCACCGACTCGATTACCGAGGGTGCCGTGGGCGACATGAAGGCAGGCACCATGTGCAGCATCTCCACCATGTTGAGGCCGCCCGAGGGCATCTGCACATCCTCCCTCTGGCCATCACGCAGCACAGTCACCGTGCCGGCGTTGGAGAGCGTGCGGTATATGACGCCCGAGTATTCGGCTATCTCCTTGCCGTCGGCCGCTACGGGAATGTCGCCGTTGCGGAATCCCAGGCGCTGGGCATACTCGTTGTACTGGAATCCCTGCTTGATGCTCTGCATGGGGATATAGTCGCGGCCCCAGGTGAGCATCACGGCGCTGTAGATGACCCATGCAGCCAGCAGGTTCATCAGGATGCCGCCTGCCATCATGAAGAATCGCTTCCATACCTTCTGCGAGCGGAACTCCCAGGGCTGTGCAGGCTTCTTCAGCTGCTCGGTGTCCATGCTCTCGTCCACCATGCCGGCTATCTGCACGTATCCGCCCAGTGGCAGCCATCCGATGCCGTACTCCGTCTCGTTGTCCTTGAAATAGGGGAAGAGGCGGGTAAACCAGCGGTCTCTGGTGCTGAAGAGATGGAAGTAGGGGTTATAGAAGAGGTAGAATCTGGTCACCTTCACATGGAATAGCTTCGAGAAGCCAAAGTGGCCGAACTCGTGCAGGATGACCAGTAGGGAGAGGCACAGAATGAGTTGCAGTGCCTTTATCAGGATGATGCTCATGTGTAGTTGCTGTATTTATATATATAATGTATAGTAATGCTTGCTTTCGCTCAGCGTTGTGCTTGCTTATGTTTGATGTTGTGCTTGCTTGCGCTTGGCTTCATGCTTGCCTGTGCTTGGCGTTGTGCTTGCCTGGCTTGATGGGCCAGGCTGGCTTGGCGCGGTGCTGTGGCTATAGCCCCAGAGCACGTACGGCCTCCTCGGCCACGCGCCTCGTCTCGGCATCGGTGGCCAGATAGTCGTCCAGCGAAGGCTTTTCCTGATGGGGCACATGCGCAAGGCAGTGGCCGATGATGTCGGCCATGGCCAGGAACGGACAGCGCTCCTGACGGAAAGCCAGGTTGGCCACCTCGTTGGCGGCGTTCACTATGCAGGCTGCGTTGCCGCCCTGCCGGATGGCTTCGTAGGCCATGCCCAGACAGCGGAACTTCTCTTCGTCGGGCTTCTCAAAGGTGAGGTCCTTCATCTGCCACCAGTCGAGACGGGGGAAGTGGCTGGCCAGACGCTCGGGGTAAGAGAGTGCCAGCTGGATGGGTACCCTCATGTCGGGTGCGCCCAACTGTGCCTTCACGGCTCCGTCGGCAAACTGCACCGCACTGTGCACTATGCTCTGCGGGTGCACCACTACCTGTATCTGATGCGGGTCAACGTCGAAGAGCCACTTGGCCTCTATTACTTCGAAGCCCTTGTTCATCATGCTCGCCGAGTCTATCGTTATCTTGGCTCCCATGTCCCAGTTGGGATGCTTGAGCGCCATAGCGGGTGTCACCGTTTCGAGCTGTGCGCTGGTGAAGGTGCGGAAGGGGCCTCCGCTGGCTGTCAGGATAATCTTTTCGATGGGACTCACCTCGCCCATCAGGCTCTGGAAGATGGCACTGTGCTCGCTGTCAACGGGCAGTACCGCCACTTTCTCCTCGAGGCAAAGCCCTGTCACCAGTTCGCCTGCCACTACGAGCGTCTCTTTGTTGGCCAGCGCAATGGTCTTGTGTGCCTTTATCGCGCTGATGGTAGGGCGCAGACCACTGAATCCTACGAGTGCCGTAAGCACGATATCCACGGGTCCCATCTGCACCACCTGGCACAGCGACTCGCTTCCTGTATATACCTGAATAGGCTCCTTGTCCAGAGCCAGGCGCACCTGCTCATACTTGCTTTCGTCTGCGATGACCACTGCAGCGGGCTGGTATTTGCGTGCCTGTTCGATGAGCAGGTCGGCGCGGCTGTTTGCTGTCAGCACGTAAGCCTCGAAGAGGTCGGGATGCTCGTCGATGACCTGTAGCGTCTGTGTGCCTATGCTGCCTGTGCTACCCAGCAGGCAAATCTTTTTCTTCATTGTCATAAGTCCAAAAGTCCGTGGGGCAAGCGCATGGTGATGCGTCTCCCCTTGTGATCGATGTCTGTCACGAAGTCCCCTGCAGCGGGTATCAGCAGGTCGCCCACCATGAAGAGCACATTGGCGGTGCTGTCTTCCACGTGGTCGATAGTGCCCAGCAGGCCGTGTTCCTCCTCGATGAGTTGGAATCCGGTGAAGTATCGCCAGGTGTATTCATCCTCTGGCTCGGCCTCAGGAGTGAGGCTGTGGGGGAAGAAGACCTCGCTGCCACAGAGCGCGGATGCCTGTTCGGAGGTGTCGTAATCCTCAAACTTGACCAGCGCCACTGTGTCGGAACGGAACCTGTACTCCTCCATGAAGAACGGCACAAGGATGCCGTCCATGCGGAGCACCAGGTAGTCGGCGTCGGCTCGGTCCCATACGTCGTCGGTGAAACTGAGCGCCACCTCGCCCTTCACGCCGTGGGTGCGGGTGATTTGCCCTATCTTGTAAACCTCGTCTTCCTTTATCATTAGTCTATACGGCTTATTCTTGCACCCAGAGAATTGAGGCGCGTCTCTATGTTCTCGTAGCCGCGATCGATTTGTCCTATGTTATCTATGCGGCTCGTACCGTCGGCGCTCATGGCTGCTATCAGCAAGGCGATGCCTGCGCGGATGTCTGGACTGGTCATGCGACCGGCGTGCAGCTTCCTCTCATTGTCGTGTCCCACCACCACGGCGCGGTGTGGGTCGCACAGGATAATCTGTGCCCCCATCTCTATCAGCTTATCGACAAAGAAGAGGCGGCTCTCAAACATCTTCTGGTGAACCAGCACCGAACCCTTGGCCTGCGTGCTGACCACCAGCAGGACGCTTAGCAAGTCGGGTGTGAGACCGGGCCACGGCGCATCGGCAAAGGTCATGAACGACCCGTCGAGGAATGTCTCTATCTGATAGTGATCCTGCTTCGGGATGAAGATGTTATCGCCTTGGCGCTCCACCTGGATGCCCAGACGGCGGAACGTATAGGGTATGATGCCCAATTGGGGATAGGCGACGTTGCAGATGCGCACGCCATCGCCCACCATCGCACTCATGCCGATGAAGGATCCCACCTCGATCATGTCGGGCAGGATGCTGTGTTCGGCTCCTCCCAGACGCGTCACTCCCTCGATGGTGAGCAGGTTGCTGCCTATGCCGCTTATCTTTGCACCCATGCTCACAAGCATGTGGCAGAGCTGCTGCACGTAGGGCTCGCATGCCGCGTTGTATATTGTGGTGGTTCCCTCGGCCAGCACCGCAGCCATGAGGATATTGGCGGTGCCGGTGATGGAAGCCTCGTCGAGCAGCATATAGGTGCCCTTCAGCCTCTTGGCCGTAATGGAGAACACCTGTCGGCATGCGTCATAATGAAAGTCGCCACCCAGCTTCTTCAGTCCCAGGAAATGCGTGTCAAGTCTGCGCCGGCCTATGTTGTCACCTCCCGGACGCGCCACCATAGCCTGTCCGAAGCGGGCGAGCAGCGGCCCCATGAGCATTACGCTGCCCCGCAGTTTGCCGCATCTGAGCAGGAACTCGTCGCTTTGCAGATAGGCGGTATCCACTGAGTCGGCCTGCAGAGTGATGTCGTGCGGTGATGTCCTCGTGGTGCGCACCCCGATGTCTTGCAGTAGGCGTATCTGGTTGTTCACGTCGAGGATGTCCGGCAAGTTGTGTAGGGTGACCGGCTCTTCGGTGAGCAGCACGGCACTCAGCACTTGCAGAGCTTCGTTTTTGGCTCCTTGTGGCGTGATGTCACCCTTGAGCCTGTGTCCTCCTTCGATGATGAATGATGGCATCTCTCTGTATGTCTGTTTGTTGTTGCCTGTTTCTTTCTCTCTCTCCAGCGCTTTCTCTGGCCATTGCTTGTGCCTGCGGCTTGTGTGCCGCAGAGGCTTAGCCGCGTCTTCTCTTCTTGCGCTGGACGCCGTTCTGCGGCTGTTGGTCGGGTGTGCCGACGGGTGAGAAGCGGTGTTGGTTGAGGTCGAGTCTCACCTCGCCCCGCGTAAGGCGGCTGATGTCAGCGGCCACCAGGCGGTCGTCCATTGAGTCGCGGTTCCATACGAACAGGTCTTGCTTCATCTGGTTGGCCACCATCGCCACCAGTGTATCCTTCTCGGGGCCGTCGGGGAGTGTCTTGGCGTATTGCAGCGAACTCTCCACCAGATAGCCGTAATGGCGGCTGCGGATGTTCTTCATGGGGTAGGGCAGTGGCTTGGGGTGTGCATACGCCTCCTCCTCACTCACTATCTCCACGGGATAGTCTATGTTGAGTTGGTAGCGTGAGATGCGTGCCAGGTGGTTCCAGAGCTTCTGCTCGTAGTCGGCCTGCCCCGACTGTTGTGGCTGGATGCGTGCCATGATGTTCACTATGGCGTGTGCGCATCTCTGCCGCTCGGCCTTGGTGGGCAGCCCTATGGCCAGTTCCACCATCTCCTGTATGCCCCTTCCGTATTCGGGCATGACCAGTAAGGGTTTCTGTGTATTGTACTGCATGTGTCTTCTTGTCGTTCTTCTTATAAAAGTTTCTTGGACTTCAGAGCCACGAACTCCTTGAGATAAAAGGGTTCAAAGTAGGCTGCGTCCTGGAAATCGCCCCGCATCATGGCCTTCTCTGCCAGCGGGAACATGTTCTTGGCCAGTGGTAGGATGCCGTCGATAAAGTGTGCGTTGGGGTGGGTGATCACCTCGCGGCACTTGGCCGAGCCGTCTCCGAAGAAATATACGGGGTGCCGGTCGAGGTATTCCTTGTAGGTGTCGGCCTCCACGATGTCGGCCCCTATGGCACGCACTTCGCGCAGGCTGCGGTCATACACGGCGGCATACACCTCCATCCTGCGGGCGTCCGTCATGGGTACCAGCAGGGCGTCTTCGGGCAGGTCATCGTGCTTGAGCAGCACAGGCACGCACATGATCAGTGGCGTGGGTATGGCTATGAGCGGCAGGGCACGGCCGTAGCAGATGCCCTTGGCCATTGATGCTCCTATGCGCAGACCAGTGTAGCTGCCCGGCCCGCTGCTCACCGCCACTGCATCCACGGGTATGGCGTGGCTGTTGGCAAACGACAGGGCGGCCTCGGCCATCACGCCGCATTGTACGGAATGGTTGGGCCCGTTGAAGTCCTCTTCGTGATAAATCAGGTGTCCCTCCTGGCTCAAAGCCACGGAGCAGACCTTTGTGCTTGTCTCTATGTGTAGAATGCAAGACATGTCGTAGTTCTCCTTCCTTGTTTTCCCTTCCCGCTCGGGAAGGCACTCAATGAGCGTTATTTCGGGACAAAGGTACGATAATTTGCCATTTATTCCGTACTTTTGCGGTGGAATAATCACACACATATACGCCCATGATACTATCAATGACTGGTTACGGCAAGTCTGTGGCCGAATACAAAGGGAAGAGAATAACCGCAGAGATAAGGTCGCTCAACAGCAAGGCACTCGATCTGAGCACCCGCGTAGCGCCCATCTACAGGGAGCGCGAGATGGAGATACGTGCCATGGTTTCGCGCCGTCTGGAGCGAGGCAAGGTAGATTTCAGCCTGTGGGTGGAGCAAGACGAGGCCGCCGAGGCCGCACGCGTGAACCTGCCTGTGGCACTGGCTTACAAGAACGAGATAGCCGAGGCGTCGCAGGCACTGGGCATCGCCGAGCCTGCCGACTGGTGGCCGTTGCTCATGCGCCTGCCCGATGTGGTGGAGAAGGCGCCCCAGCAGGAGCTTACCGACGAGGAGTGGCAGGTGGCGGCAGGGGCTGTGGAGGCTGCCATCGATGCCCTGGTGCAGTTCCGCCAGCAGGAGGGCGAGGCCCTGCAGCGCAAGTTCCAGGAGAAGCTCGACCGCATAGGGCAGCTCCTGAGCGGCATTGAACCCTATGAGAAGAGTCGCGTGTCCAAGATACGCCAGCGCATCGAGGACGGACTGGCAGCCATCCCCGCTGTGGAGTACGACCGCGGACGTCTGGAGCAGGAGATGATTTACTACATCGAGAAACTGGACATCAGTGAGGAGAAGCAGCGCCTGGCCAACCATCTGCGCTACTTCCGCGAGACCATGGAAGAGGGCCACGGGCAGGGCAAGAAGCTGGGTTTCATTGCTCAGGAGATGGGTCGCGAAATCAACACCACGGGCAGCAAGAGCAACCTGAGCGAGATGCAGAACCTGGTGGTGATGATGAAGGACGAGCTCGAACAGATAAAGGAGCAGGTGCTCAATGTAATGTAACACATCACTCACTCATATCACCAACGCCAAGCAATGGGCAAACTTATCATATTCAGCGCGCCGTCGGGTAGCGGCAAGAGCAGCATCGTGCATCGTCTGATGCAGGACTACCCGGAGTTACACCTCGCCTTCAGCATCAGTGCCACCAGCCGTCCGCCGCGCGGCACCGAGCAGGACGGAGTGGATTACTTCTTCATCTCGCCCGAGGAATTCCGCCGGCGCATCGACCGCGGCGAGTTTCTCGAGTACGAGGAGGTCTATGCCGACCGCTTCTATGGCACGCTGCGCCAGCAGGTTGACCGCCAGCTCGAGGCCGGGCAGAACGTTGTCTTCGATGTGGATGTGGCGGGCGGTTGCCGCATACGCGACATCTACGGCACCCAGGCAATGAGCATCTTCGTGCAGCCTCCCTCGATAGAGGAGCTGGAGCGCAGGCTTCGCTCGCGCAATACAGACAGCGAGGAGCAGATAGTGCAGCGCCTGGGCAAGGCCGAGCAGGAGCTTGCCTTCGCGCCCCGATTTGACCACATCGTGGTGAACGATGATTTCCTCACGGCCGTGGAGCAGACTGCCACGCTCGTGAGGGAGTTTATCAACAGGCCCTGATGACGCGCACAGGCATCTACGGGGGGTCCTTCAACCCCATCCACAACGGGCACGTGAGCCTGGCGCGGCACCTCATCGGGCAGTGGCTGGTGGATGAGGTGTGGCTGGTGGTCTCGCCTCAGAACCCCTTCAAGGCCGATGCCTCGCTGCTCGACGAGCAGTGCCGCCTCTCCCTGGCACGCCTGGCCGTGGAGCATGAGCCGGGCATCGAGGTGAGCGATGTGGAGTTCGCGTTGCCACGCCCCTCGTTCATGTCCTCCACCCTGCGCACCCTCAGTGCGCGGTATCCCCAGCGCGAGTTCTCGCTCATCATCGGGGCCGACAACTGGGTGCGCTTCCCTCAGTGGCATGAGGCCCGCTGGATAATGGAGCATTACCCCATCATCGTCTTCCCGCGCCCCGGTTACCCCATCGGGGCATTGCCCCAGGGCGTGCACCGCGCCGCCACTCCCTTGCTCGACATCAGTTCCACACACATCAGGGAATGCCTCCCCCAGCCCGGCTACAACGGCGAGGGGCTGGCACCGCAGGTGTGGGAGCAGATCAGGGCGAAGGGCTATTACGGAGCCTCCTCTGCCCATCCCATGCCCTGACGGGCTGGTGCGTGATGGCCCGAGGCTCATTTGTTCCAGACATTAACAACGATACAAGATGAAGATAAGAGTAGGATTCGGTTATGACGTGCACCGTCTGGTGGAGGGCCGTGAGCTTTGGCTGGGCGGCATCAGGATAGAGCACACCCACGGGCTGCTGGGTCACAGCGATGCCGATGTGCTCATCCATGCCATCTGCGATGCGCTCCTGGGTGCCGCCAATATGCGTGACATCGGTTATCACTTCCCCGACACCGACCCCCGTTATGCGGGTGTGGATAGCAAGATTCTGCTGCGCGACACCGTGCGCTTGCTGGCCGGCCGGGGTTGGCAGGTGGGCAACATCGATGCCACACTGTGTGCCCAGGCTCCCAAGATAGGGCCGCACATACCTGCCATGCAGGAGTGCATGGCGCAGGTCATGGGCATCGATGCCGATGACGTGAGCATCAAGGCCACCACCACAGAGCGCCTCGGCTTTGTGGGCACAGGGGAGGGCATGTCGGCCTATGCCACTGTGCTGATTCAGAAGTGAACTTCGCTTCAATTAAGAATGTAGAATTTTGAATTAGGAATTGGGCTGGCGCGGGGCGCTTGGCTGATTTCTTCGGATAAAGGACCGTGATGTCTCTGGCGGGGCATGGCGGTCCTTTGTTTTGCCCGGCGCAATGTACTCTGCCGGGCAGTACCTTATCCTTTGTCGGGAATAGGGTTGGCATGGTGCGGGCTGTGCGTCTCTCGCCACCGCGTAGCACTTTTCACTTTTCACTCTTCACTATTCACTTTAATCACGCAGTGCGGTGCATTGGCACTTGCAGCGCGCTCCGATGGCACATGCAGCGTGCTGCGTAGGGCATCGCAGCGCACTGCGTTTTTGCAGGGGCTGTTGTGTGTGATTTTGTGCGCTGTGCTCCTTGGGGTGCGCCAGTGCTCTGTTCGCCACTTTTCCTTGGGGCGGAAAGTCTGCCTCCTGCCTGTTGCTTGCAGTCGGCATGGCGGAGGGATGGTTTTTGCAACTCAGTTGCATGGTAGTCTCACTACCTTTGTGGCTACAATGAGGAGACGTCAACTGCGATTACGGTATCGGCTGACCGCTTGGGTCATGCTGGTGGCGGTGCTGGCCATGCTGGTTCATACGGCTGTGCCACACCATCACCATACCCATTTCGTGGCGCTCGTGTGCCTGCATCATCATGCCGGTGAGGCTCATCTGGCCGCGCCTGTCTGCCCCGGCAGTGGAGAGGGATGCCAGGCCGAGGACTCTGCCGACTGCCAGCCGTGCGGTCAGCAGGGGCAGACGGCCTTGCGTCCTGCAGTGCGCCAGTGGCATGGCAGTATGCCGGCATGCCACCGCCTTGTCCCTCCCCTTGATTTCCTCCCTGCGCTGCAGTGCCTTTGTCCCGGCCCCTTGATGGCGGTCAACGGCCGTTGCAAGCCAGGGGATGTGTGGCCGGTGCCTGCTCTTGGCGCCTTTCATGGCTTGTGCTCCGGGCGTCGCGCCCCTCCTTGTGGATGCTGAGGGCTCCGTGCCCACCGGCATGCGGCCTGCTGTGCCTGTATGCCCACGATTTTCCAGTTTTATCCACAACCCTTTCATTGAAGAATGAGACACAACTCCCTGTTTACTTGTCTCCTGCTTGCGGCAGGAGTGATGGTGTCGTGCCACCAGGCACACACCGGCCATCATGAGGCCGAGGAGGCCCATAAGGAGAAGATGGCATTGGCCAGCTATGGCCCGACCTATGAGTTTTACTGCGAGACCGACCCGCTGGTGGCTGGCGAGGAGGCGCAGGTGCTGGTGCACTTGACCCGCCTGCAGGATTTCAAGCCACAGCCTCGCGCCAGCGTGTCGCTCCGCCTCAGTGCGGGCGGCGGCAGTGTGCAGGCGGCCTGCGACTCGCTGGACCGCCCCGGCATGGTGGCGCTCGGCATCAAGCCGCAGAAGGCTGGCCGTGGCACCCTCACCGTTGAGGTGAAGGCTCCCGGTGCGCAGCCCGAGACGGCGCATATCCCTGTGACCGTCTTTGCAGACCACAGCCAGGCCCATGAAGCCCTCGCGGCCGAGGCGCGGCACGGCGGCAACACGGTGAACTTCAGCAAGCAGATGGGCTGGAAGTCGCACTTCCGCACCGAGGAGTGCCGCATGGCTCCCTTCGGCGCAGCCCTCAGGGTGATGGCTCAGGTGGAGCCGGCCCAGGGCGAGGAGCGCGATGTGGTGGCAGGCGTGGCTGGCATCGTGCGCATGGGCAGCAATCCTCCCGTGGAGGGAATGGCCGTCAGGGCTGGGCAGGCATTGCTCAGCGTGGATGGCAGCACTACTGCCGACGGCAACCTCAATGTGCGTCTGCAGGAGGCCGAGGCTGCCTATCAGCGTGCCCGGAGCGAACTGGAGCGCAAGGAGCCACTGGCCGGGGAACACATCGTGAGCCAGAGCGACCTGCAGGCGGCACGCGCTGAGTATGCTACTGCCAAGGCGCAGTGGGAAAGCCTGAAGCGGCTCTTCGGCAGCGGCAGGCAGACTGTGACGGCTCCCATGGCGGGCTATGTGGCACAGGTGAGCGTGCGCAACGGACAGTATGTGGAGGCCGGACAGACCCTCGTGAGCGTGTCGTCCACCCGGTGGCTCACGCTCCGCGCCCAGGTGCCGCAGCAGTCCTGGCAGTTGCTGCCGCACATCCAGGATGCCAACATACGCGTGCCGGGCTGCGACAGCCTGCTTTCGCTCTCGGGCCTGCAGGGCAGCCTGCTGTCCTACGGCCGCCAGGTGAGCATGCAGGAACCGCTTGTACCCGTGCTTTTCCGGGTGCGCAACAATGCCCGCATGCTGCCCGGCTCGTGGGTGGAGATGTTTGTCCTCACCCATACAGACGGCCAGGCAATCACGGTCCCCGTGGAGGCCATCGTCGAGGAGATGGGTCTGTACTTCGTGTATGTGCAGTTGAACCCCGAACTCTTCGAGAAGCGTGAGGTCACCCTGGGCGGTACCGACGGTCTCAGGACGCAGGTGCTCCAGGGCCTGCAGGCAGGCGAGCGTGTGGTGGCAAGCGGTGCCGTGCTGGTCAAGCTCACGCAGGCTTCGGGCGGTGTTGACCCTCATGCCGGCCACTCACACTGATGCCAGGGGGTGGGGCACTGCGGTGCCTGCATCCCGGCATGAGAGCGAAACCATTTGACCGAAAGGTAAATCAGTAAAGAAGAAAAGCATGGACTTTATCAACAATATCATTCGCTATTCGCTCCACAACCGCCTCGTGGTGCTGATAGGAGCACTGCTGGTGGTGGTGGGAGGATACTTCTCGTCGCGCCAGATGGATATAGATGTCTTCCCCGACCTCACTGCGCCCACCGTGGTACTGATGACCGATACCCAGGGCATGACGGCAGAGGAGACCGAGCGCCTCGTCACCTTCCCCATAGAGACTGCGGTGAACGGGGCCACTGATGTGCGCCGCGTGCGCTCTACATCCCTCAATGGATACTCCTTCGTATGGGTTGAGTTCAACTGGGGCACCGATATCTATCGTGCCAGGCAGACCGTCAACGAGAAGATGGTGGCCATGGGCGACGAGCTGCCCAGTGGCATCACACCGGTCATGGCACCGCAGAGCAGCATCATGGGCGAGATACTCTTCGTGAGCATGCAGGCCGGTGACACCACCGGCATGATGGAGCTGCGCACGCTGGCCGACTGGGTGGTGAAGCCCGCCGTACTGGCTACGGGCGGCGTGGCACAGGTGACCGTGATAGGCGGCGACGTGAAGGAATACCAGGTGCTGGCCGATGCCGCCAGGATGCAAGCCTATGGGGTGACCATGGACGAGCTGGCTGCGGCTGTAGAAGGAATGAGCCAGAACAGCACGGGCGGCGTGGTGCGTGAGTATGGCAACGAGTATGCTCTGCGTGGCATGGGGCGCACCAGCGACCTGGCCGACATGGCTTCCACACTGGTCAAGAACACTGGCTCACAGCCCGTCACCGTGGGCGATGTGGCACAGGTGCGCATTGGCAGTGCCGTGCGCATGGGCATGGCTTCACGCAACGGACAGCCTGCCGTCATCCTGTCAATATCCAAGCAGCCCAGCATCAACACGCTGGACGTGACCGAGCAGATAGAGCGCAACCTGCAGGACATACAGAAGTCTTTGCCCGCCGACGTGCATCTGGACACACACGTATTCCGCCAGGCCGACTTCATCTCCACGTCGGTGCACAATGTGGGGCGTGCTCTGCTCGAGGGCGCAGTGTTTGTCATCATCGTCCTCTTCGTGTTCCTGGGCAGCTTCCGCACTACTGTCATCTCGGTGGTGGCCATTCCCGTGAGCCTGCTCGGCACGCTCATAGTGCTCTATGCACTGGGCATGGATGTCAACACCATGACGCTGGGCGGCATGTGCATAGCCATCGGCTCGCTGGTAGATGACGCCATCATCGACGTGGAGAACGTATATAAGCGGCTCAGGGAGAACCGTCGCCGGCCCCTCGCAGAGCGCCTCCCCGCCATCCGCATCGTTTTCGAAGCCTCCAGCGAGATACGTTCGAGCATCCTCAATGCCACCTTCATCATCATGGTTGCCTTCGTGCCCCTGTTCTTCCTGTCGGGTATGGAGGGCAGGATGCTCAAGCCCTTGGGCCTGGCCTATATCATCAGTCTCTTCATGTCACTCATTGTGGCCATGACGCTGACGCCCTTGCTCTGCAATATGATACTCACGGGCGACCGCTATCTGTGCGCTAACGAGCAGGACAGCCGCGTCACCTCGTGGCTCTCAAGGGCCTACTTCCGCTCGCTCGGCTGGGTGCTCGGCCATCATCGCTCTGTCATGGGTGGCACCGCAGCGGTCTTCGTGGTGGCTCTCGGGCTGCTACTGGGCATGGGCAACAGCTTTCTGCCGGAGTTCAATGAGGGCAGCGCGGTGGTCTCTGCCGTGGCGCAGCCGGGCGTGTCGCTCGATGTCAACGGCGAGTTAGGGCGCATGCTTGAGGAGGAATTGCTTAAGGTACCCGAGGTGTACGAGACTGCGCGACGCACGGGACGCGGCGAGCTCGACGAACACTCGCAGGCGATCAACAGCTCGGAGATAGAAGTGAGGTTCCGCTTAGCGCACCGCTCACGCCAGGAAGTCTTCAATGACATGCGCCGCCATATGGCTGCTGTGCCCGGCGTAGTGTGTGCCATAGGCCAGCCATTGGGCCACCGCATCGACCACATGCTGTCGGGTACCAGGGCGAACATCGCCATCAAGCTCTTCGGAAGCGACCTCAGCCGCATGTTCATGCTGGGAAATCAGATCAAGAACGCCATTGAGGGCATCGACGGACTGGTGGATGTGGCCGTAGAACAGCAGACCGAGACGCCCCAGTTGCAGATTCGGGCCCGCCGCCAGGCTCTTGCCCAATACGGCATAAGCCTGCAGGAGTTCAACCGCTACGTGGAGCTGGCGTTCCCGGGAGCCAGACTGGGCGACATCTATGAGGGCCAGAGGCGCTTTGACCTGGTACTGCGGCTTGACAGCAACTACACTGCTACGGCCGCTCAGGTGGGCCGCTCGCTCATCGACACCGGCAATGGGCGCAAGGTGGCACTGCAAGACGTGGCCGACATAGTGTCATCGGGCGGGCCGGGCAGCATCTCGCGTGAGAACGTGCAGCGCAAACTGGTGGTTCAGGCAAACGTCTCGGGGCGCGATGTGGGCAGTGCGGTGGAGGAGATACAGCGTACTCTGGACCGTCAGATAACGCTCCCCGAGGGCTACCGCATCGAGTACGGAGGGCAGTTTGAGAGTGCTCGAAGCGCCCGTCATACGCTGCTCCTGACCACAGCCATCGCCATCCTGGTCATCTTCCTGCTGCTCTACGGGGAGTTCCATGAGGTGTCGCTCTCGCTCATCGTGCTGATGGGGCTGCCCCTGGCACTCATTGGCGGCATCCTGGCAGTGTACTGCACCTCGGCTGTCATCAGCATCCCGTCCATTATCGGCTTCATCACCCTGTTTGGCATAGCCACTCGCAACGGCATCCTACTGGTGTCCAAGTACCGGCACTTGCAGGAGCAAGGCACGCCGCTGCACGAAACGGTGCTCCACGGAAGCATTGACAGGCTCAATCCCATCCTGATGACAGCACTCACCTCGGCGCTTGCGCTCATTCCCCTAATAGTGAACAGGGACGAGCCCGGCAATGAGATACAGAGCCCGATGGCCATTGTGGTGCTGGGCGGACTGGTGTCATCCACCCTGCTCAACATCTATGTCATGCCCATCGTGTATCGCTGGTATGCACAGCGCAGGGGACTCCACGAGGCCCGCAGGGCTGCCGGGACTGCCCACGAGGCATCTCTGCCGGAACCGCAGAGCGGAGCAGAAGTGAGTGAGGAGAGCAGAAACTGATGAACAGGAACGTTTAATCCTATCAAAGATAATGGTTATGAAGAGAATCATTTGCGTGCTTGTGGCGGCAGGTGCAGTGCTCGCCGCCAGTGCACAGGACATATATAAGAATGTGTTGCAGAGCGTGGAGGAGGGAAGCACCACGCTGCGCGCCCTGCACGAACAGGCGCTGGCACGGAAGGCGGAGAACCATACAGGACTCACGCCGGCCGACCCCGAGGTGGAGTTCGGCTATCTGTGGGTGCATCCCTCGGCTGGCGGCAACCGCAAGGATGTGGCCTTCAGCCAGCAGTTTGACTTCCCCACGGCCTATGTGGAGCGTGCCAAGCTGGCAGGCGCGCTGGACCGCACCAGCGAACTCGACTATCTGCAGCAGCGTCAGCAACTGCTTCTGCAGGCTAAGCAGACCTGCGTGGAACTGGTCTATCAGAACGCTCTGTGCCGCCTCTATGGGCAGCAGACCGAATGGGCCAGACAGACGGCCGAGGCCTGCAAGCGCATGCTGGACGGGGGCGAGACAGGGAAGATAGAGTACAGCAAGGCAACGCTCAACCTCACGGAGATGGAGAGCCAGCTGCGCGAGGCGCAGGTCACGCGGCAGCAGTTGCTGGTGACGCTCTCGGCGATGGCGGGTGGCAAGGACATCACATTTGACTTGGCCGACTATCCCGCCCCCTTGTCCCTGCCCACCGACTTCGAAGCGTGGTTTGCCCAAGCGGCGTCTGCCAGCCCTGCCCTCCAGTATCTGGGGGCGCAGGTAGAGGCCAGCCGCCGTCAGGTGAGGGTGGCGCGGGCACAGGGACTGCCCAAGTTCTCGGTGGGCTACACGGGCGAGCTCGTCCCCTCGCAGAACTACAACGGAGTGAGCGTAGGCATGTCTATCCCCCTGTGGGAGAATAAGGGAAAGGTGAGGCAGGCACGTGCCGAGGCCAGCGCAGCACAACTGGCAGCCCAGGATGCCAGGGTGCAGTATTACACCCAGTTGCGCGGACTCTACGAACAAGCGCGCCAGCAGCAGCAGGGCATAGCGGCCATGGAGGCTTCGCTGGGCACCAACGCTCACGAGGCAATGCTTCGCCGTGCCTATGAAGGGGGCGAGATGACGCTCCTCACATACCTCATGGAGAATGCCTACTACCTGTCTGTGCGCACCCGCCAGCTGGAAGCGAAGCGCGACCTGGAGCTCACGTTGGCATCCTTGAGCGCATTCAGTCTGTAGGCGGCGGGCGCTCTTCGTGGCGCTGCTGTGTTCCCGGCTGTCTGATGCAGTGCGGTGCGTTGGCCATCGCAGCGCACTGCATCGGGCATCGCAGCGCGCTGCATAGGCACATGCACCGCACTGCCCTTGACACATGGCTGCGCTGCCTGGTTCTCCGTAGTGGCACGCTTGAGGAGAACCACCCCGCTCGCCTGCTTCAGTCAAACGGCAGCCCTACCGTTTGGAGCCTTCTTACGTTTGTGGTTTATAGGGGAGAGGATGGGGACGGAGCCTTCTTCCGTGATGAACTTATCGGTCCGTGATGAGAGGGGCTGCGCGTTGTGGCGTCAGCCTCATGATACAGTCAGAGGTTAGAGTGCAGGCCGCCAAGCCTTACTCTAACCTCTGTTTGTTTCTGCTTATCGCGCTAAGTTCAGTCTTCATCCCCTTCCCTCCAATCGAGTGAGGGGGCTTCGACCTGATCTATAGACGGCAGTCTCTCCTGTATCTTCTCTCTCCCTTACATCTTCTTGGGCAATGTCACGCTGAAGACAGGGCTTTCCTGATGCTCTTCGTGGACGATGCGGATGAGTCGCTTGAGTATTCCGGGGTAGATGGCACTCAGGTCGCGGTCCTCGTGAATGTCCGTGCCCAGGTCGTAGAGGGCGGGCTTGCCGCGCTTTACCACCATCTTCCAGTTGCCCCATCTCACTCCTATCTGGTTGGTCTCACCGAACTCCCAGTAGAGATGGTCGTGGATGGGCTGTTCTGTGGGGCGGCCTTCCAGGGTGGGCAGGAAGGACAGACCGTCGAAGCGGTCCTCGCTTCCGCGGGCATAGCGGCTGGCAAAGTCGTCAATGCCGATGGCCTGGCAGAGCGTGGGCATCACGTCCCAGAAGGCCATCTGGTGCTCACTCACGCTGCCCGGAGCCACGTGTCCCGGCCAGCGCACGATGAAGGGGATGCGTATGCCACCCTCGTGACAACTGCGCTTCAGGCCTTTCAACTTGCCGTCGCGGCCGAAGAATGTAGGGTCGGCACCGCCCTCCTCATGGGGGCCGTTGTCGCTTGTGAAGACCACCAGAGTATTCTCGGAGAGGCCCTTGCGGTCCAGTTCGCGCATCAACTCACCCACGTAGCAGTCCAGCCGCGATATCATGGCAGCAAACTGGGCATGCGTGTGCATGGTGGCATTATATCGGCTACCCTTGTCGCCGGGATAGTTTTTGTCCTGCTGGAATTGCCGCATGTAGTGCTGCACCAGGCTGTCGTCGGGCTGCACGAGCTCGGCATGGGGCAGGGTGTAAGTGAGCAGGGCGAAGAATGGCTTGCCCTTCTCCTGCCTGTCGAGCCACTCCATGGCGCGGCGGTGGATGAGGTCGGCGCTGTACTGTGTGCGCTTGCGGTAGTCCTCGCCGCTCATTGCGTGGCCGATGTTCTGCTCCAGCACCTCGCGCACCACGGCCGTGTCGCCCATCGAGCGGCTGAACCGGTTGAGGAAGTTGGGGTAATAGAGGTGGGCCTGGAACTGGCAGATGTAGCCGAAGTATTCATCTACGCCGCGCTTGTCGGGCGTGCTCACCGAGCCTTCGTAGCCGCCGGCCCACTTGCCGAACTGTGCTGTGGTGTAGCCTCTGTCCTTCATGATCTCGGGCAGCACCACGTGGGCAGTGTCGAGCGGATGCTGTCCGGTGACGGCATATTCGCGGTTCTGGCCATACATGACATCGCCGCTCCAGTACTCGCGGTTGCCTCGGATGGCACAGTGACCCGTGTGCTGGCCTGTCATCAACGATGCTCGGCTGGGTGCGCTGACGGGGCTGCCGGCATAAGCCTGCGTGAAGAGCATGCCCTGCGAGGCCAGTCGGTCGATGTTGGGAGTCTGTATGTAAGGCTGGCCGTAGCACGCCAGGTCGCCATATCCCATGTCATCGCACAGGATAAACAGGATGTTGGGCTTCTGCCCCTGGTCCTTTGTGCCAGCGGCTGCAGCGCCCTTGCCGTGTGCCGGCATGCTTCCTCCGGCGGCCATCAGTGCCAGTGGCACCAGCGCCATGGAGGGCAGTGTGAGGGCAGAATGTCTGCTCCTCTGGTTGTGTGAGTGTTGGTTAGTAGTTGGCATAGTATGCTTCTTTTTTGTGTCTTACTTTGTCTGCGGGCCCTATGAGCACGCTCACCACGCTGCGTGCAGGCACCTTCACGTTGGCCACGCAGCCTGTTTCCTTGACGATGGACACCTTTGTGTCGCTCGTCCCATTGTTGATGAGCAGGGTGGCTGTGGTGCTGTCGGGGTTGAGGAAGGATATTGTGTTGATGCCCTTGCAGCCCTTCACCTGCTGCCCTATGCGCCGTGCGTCGGGCTGCACAACGGCGCTGCTGTGCGCTATGATGAAGTAGTGGCTGTTCAGCGAGAGCGTCTTGTAGTTGTTCTCATCGATATCCACAGCCCCGTAGCATGTGGTGCAACCGCCGTCGAGGTTGGGTCCGCGCTTCATGTCAAGCATGAGGTTCCACACCATCACCGCGCGGCACTGACGGCTCACAGTGTTATATACCAGGCGGTTCATGTCGGTGAGCAGGCGTTTCTCCAGGTTGCGTCCGTCGTTCCATTGGCCTATGCTGGCCTCGGTAAAGATTACCTCCTTGTCGGGCAGCTGCCTGTTGATGTTGTCCAGTTCGCTTGCTTCGCCTCCATAATCGTGCCAGGCCGACCCTACCACCAGTTCGCTGCCTTCGAGCGAGCCCGTCAGGGCGTTGAATACATTCACGGGATAACCCCTCTGGTCTGCCTTGTTGTCGTAGTTCCAATTGTGGTCGAAGCAGTATATCTTCGTACTGAGTCCTGCCTTCTTGAAGGCTGGCGCCAGATACTTGATGAACTGTGCCTGTTCGTCCCACGGCATGTACAGGCTGGCGCAGTTGCCCTGGTTGAGCGGTTCATTCTGCGGTGTGACGGCATAGATGGGTATGCCCTGCTGCTCGAATGCCTGTACGAACTTGACGAAATACTGTGCATAGGTGCTGCGCAGCCTGGGGTTGAGGTGTCCGCTCGTCCATGAGTTGTGCGCCTTGAGCGTCTTCAGGTCCTCCACCTTCATCCATCGGGGGCATGTCCAGGGCGCTGCCATGATTTTCAGATGCGGATTGATGGCCAGTATCTCCTTGATGACAGGTATCACGTAGTCCGTCTCGTCGGTATAGAGAGCGAAGTTCTGTAGCCCGGGCTTGTCGCATAGCGAGTATTCCGTACTGCTGAAGTCGCTGCATCCTATACTGATGCGTGCGTAGCTCACACCCAGTCCCTCGGTGGGCGAGAAGGTGTTGAGCAGGAACTGGTAGCGGTCCTTGGGATCCATCTTGAGCAGGTTGTAGCACGAACTGTAGGTGATGGCATAGCCAAAGCCGTCCATTGTCTGGTGCAAGGTATCGGGGCAGAGTGTGATGATGTTGCTGCCTGTGCGGGTGCCTGTGACGCTGCTTGCGCGCTGCAGGCGTGTGCTTCCCTGTGCGGTGGTGGTGTATGTGCGCACGTTGTCGGCCCGCAGGGCGGAGTGCCCCAGGAGCAATGCCAGCAGGAGCGAGCCTGCCAGGCGGAGTGTGGCGGATGCTTGGTTCATAGTCGTTAGCCTTTTTTCCCTTGTTTGTTATTGTGCTTGTATGGTGCCCGGATGCGGGAGCACCTGTCCGCTGTCCATGATATCCACGATGTCCGACGGCTTTGCTGCCAGGGTGGTGGCGCCGTGGCGGAGCAGGAACTCGCGGTCGCGGAATCCCCACAGGACCGATATGCAGGGCAGTCCGGCACCCTGTGCCGTGAGTATATCCACGTCGGAGTCACCCACATATACGCAGTCCTCGGGCTTCACACCCAGCTGTCCGATGGCCTCGAGCACCATGTCGGGGGCAGGCTTGCGCCTTACGCCTGCATGCTCACCGATGGCCACATGCACATGCTCGGCATAGAGTTGGCGGTGCATCACGCTTACCCCGGCCTGCAGCTTGTTGCTCACTATGGCCATGCGGTAGCCTCGGTCGTCCAGCGCAGCCAGCATCTCGGGTATGTGAGCGTAGGGGGCGGTGTGGTCCATGCAGTGTTCCACGTAGTAGGTACGGAACTCTGCGAAGCACTTCTCCAGCCCTTCGGGGCTTGTGCCCTGCGGTACGGCCCGCTCTATGAGCCGGTGCACACCGTTGCCCACAAAGGTGCGCACCTCGTCGAGAGAGCGTTCTGCCCATCCCATAGTGCGCAGCGCGTGGTTGGTGGCCAGCCAGAGGTCCTCCAGCGAGTCGGTCAGCGTGCCGTCCAAATCGAATATCAAAGCCTTGTATATCATGTTCTTTATGCTGTGGAGCCGCGGCTCCATGTCCTTTCCAGTGGCGAAGTTACCGCTTTTCGCCGGCATGTTGCCCCTCTGCCGCCCTTTTTTTCCAAATTCCCCGCCCTTTTGGGAGAGAAGCCGCAGGCAGATGGCATCTGTGGCGAAATGCCCTGTCGGGTGTGGCGCACGGATATGCCCCGAAAAACGCAGCGCGCTGCATGTGCCATCGCAGCGCATTGCATGTGCCATCGCAGCGCGCTGCGTTACATAAGTGAAAAGCGTCCCTTCGGGAAGTGAAAAGTGGTCCCTGCGGGAAGTGAAAAGTGAAGAGTGAAAAGTGAAAAGTGGTCCATAAGGGAAGTGAAAAGTGAAAAGTGAAAAGTAAAAAGTGCTGCGCGGTGGCGAGAGTTGCAATGCCCATGTCGCGCCAGCCCAATTCCTAATTCAAAATTCCGCATTCATAATTCCCAAGTACCGCGTTCTCAAATTCTCCGCAGCCTAATTCTTAATTCAAAATTCGGCATTCCTAATTCTCCAGTAGTGTGTTGTTTTGTTGAAACCTTTCTCCTGGATAATCCCTCTTGCTTCGCTGAAAATGCCTAACTTTGTGGCATGGCAAGGACAATGCACAATTTTGACTGGCAGGACGCGGCTGCGAGACACGCGCTGCGCAGGGTGCTGCTCATCTATACGGGAGGCACCATCGGTATGGGACGCAATGCGCAGACAGGGGCGCTGGAGCCGCTTGACTTCCGGCATCTGATGGACAACCTCTATGAGTTGCGCTCGCTCAATACCGAGGTGGATACCTATTCGCTGGCCCATCCATTGGACTCCAGCAACATGAATCCGCAGCATTGGGCGCGCTTGGCACGCATTGTGGCCGACCGCTATGATGCCTACGACGGGTTTGTCATCCTGCACGGAACAGACACGATGGCTTATACCTCGTCGGCTCTGAGCTTTATGCTGATGAACCTCACCAAGCCTGTCATCCTCACGGGAAGCCAGTTGCCCATAGGACAACCGCGCACCGATGCCAAGGAGAACCTGCTCACGAGCATCGAACTGGCGGCTGCCTGCGACGACGAAGGCTTTGCCCGCGTGCCGGAGGTGTGCATCTACTTCAACGGGCACCTGCTCAGGGGCAACCGCGCAACGAAGCAGAATGCCGAGGGATTCAATGCCTTTGAGTCCTTCAACTATCCTCACCTGTGCGACGCAGGCGTGTCCTTCACCTTCCGCACCCACCATATCCTGCAGCCCGACCGTCATCTGCCACTCAACGTACAGACGTGCATGAACACCAACGTAGTGGTATTCTCGCTCTTCCCAGGCATTCAGGAGTGCATCGTGAGGCACGTGCTGGCGGCTCCCGAGTTGCGAGGCATAGTCACGCGCAGCTTTGGGGCGGGCAACGCACCACAGAGCCCGTGGATACTGAAGCTCTTGCGCGATGCATCCGACCGCGGTGTGACCATCGTGAATATAAGCCAGTGTGAGACGGGCTGCGTGGAGATGGGGCTCTATGCACCGGGCATGCAGCTGCAGGATGCCGGCGTGGTGAGCGGCTACGACAGTACCGTGGAGGCGGCTGTGGCCAAGCTCATGCACCTCAACGCGCTGTATGATGATGCCGAGACGGTGCGTGCGCTCATGGGCAAATCGCTCTGCGGAGAGATAACGGTGCCCGAGGCGTGACTGCCTCAGGCCGATGGATGGACAATATGAACGGAAACCTATTACATGACAAAGCCACAAGGCATGCCCGGGCAATGGCGCGGGGCCGGCTGGTGTGGCTACTTGCGGCTCTCGTTGTGCTGCCGTGCCTCCCCCTGCGTGCGCAGAAGAGTGCCACGGCGCAGAGCATGGAGGCGCAGGGGATGGTGGATATCGCCACGCTGGACAGCACCATCAGGGTGAGCCTGATGTACAGCCGCGCCGACAACTTCACAGGGCAGGTGCTCTACACCGACCTGCGTGAGGCACTCCTGCATCCGCGTGCCGCCAAGGCCCTGTGCGAGGCGCAGCGGTTGCTCCAGCGGCGCAGACCCGACCTCAGTCTGAAGATATATGACGCCACCAGGCCTATGTCGGTGCAGGCGAAGATGTGGAGGGTGGTGGCCGGAACGCCGCAGCAGAACTATGTGAGCAATCCGCGCAACGGCGGAGGGCTGCACAACTATGGCATGGCAGTGGATATCACGCTGTGCGATGCCCTGACGGGGGACACTCTGGACATGGGTACGAAGGTCGATCATCTGGGCCGCGAAGCGCACATCGACCAGGAGGATGCCCTGGTGAAGCGGGGTATCATCAGCCGCGAAGCCCAACGTAACCGCCAGCTCTTGCGCTCGGTGATGCGCCAGGCAGGCTTCACGCCGCTGCGCACAGAGTGGTGGCACTTCAATCTCATCACCAGGGCCCAGGCCCGCGCCCGGTATAAAGTCATCCGCTGAGTGCCTTTATACCTTTTACCTAAAGTATTTTCTCTACCCACTTCACGCAGAGCGAGGCCACTTGTGCCTCTCTCCCGCCCAGTCCGTGGTCGGCTCCGGGCATGAGCACAAAGCGGCTCTTGCGGCTCTCCTCGTGGAAGCGTTCGCCATAGGTGTAGGGCACGATGCGGTCGGCCTCGCCGTGGATGACCAGTTGGGGGCCTCTGTAGCGGCGTGCCATCTGGTAGATGGGGAGCGACACGGCTGTGCGGATGAACTCCCCTCCCAGCCTGCGGCCTCCCCACAAGAGTACACTCTGGGGCGGGTCGGACGGGTCATACTGTGCGCCGAAGGTGTTGCCCCTCAGGGCATCGTCGCGCAGCACGGCTGCCGGAGCCAGCAGGATGCGCCCTGCCACCTCGCTCTTGCCCAGCATGCCGGCTGTCATGGCTGTCACCACACCGCCTTGGGAGTGTCCTGCCAGCACCACTTTGCCCACCCATGGAAGATTCTTGGCATAGGCCACCACCTGCATGGCATCCTTTATCTCATTGGGTACGGTCATGTCCTCGAAGCGTCCCTCGCTCTGTCCGTGCCCGTTGAAGTCAAAGCGGATAGAGGCTATGCCGTGTGCCTCCAGGCTGTCGGCCAGTACGCGCAGCAGGTTTCCTTCCTTGTCGGCAGTGAATCCGTGGCAGATGATGACCAGCGGGATGCGCTTGTGCTGTGTATTGGCGGGTCTCTGGATGACTGCTGCCAGGCGTCCGTGGTCGCCCTGCAGGCAGGCGGGGATGGTTTCTCCCCAGGTGCTCCCGGCCAGCATGGTGAGCAGGAGCAGTGTGATGGAAATCTGTTTCATAGTGGTAAATGGGTTTCTTGGGCAGTAAGATGAACATGAATGCGCGGGGTGGGTATCTCCGTGAAGGCGGGTGCTGTGGAGGCGGCAGCCGGCAGCCGTGTCAGGGCGCAGTGCGCTGCGTGTCCCTATGCAGTGCGCTGCGATGGCCTGTGCAGCGTGCTGCGATGGCCTGTGCACCGCTCTGTGCCATTTGTCTGGGAATACTGCCTGGTGTGGGGCGGTGCCGCAAGCCGGCATGTGCACCAGTCTCTCTGGTTGTGGTGAAAGCTTCTCATGGGGTTGCCCGATGCTGTGCGGCATCACGGCCTTGCCCCCGCGGAATGTCAGTCAGGCCGATAACAAGAGTCCCGCCCGCAGCTGCGGACGGGACCTTTGTGTCATTTATATATAATCCCCATTGCAGTGTGAAGTGCCAGGGACTGTCGTGCACCGGCACATGCTGCACATTATATATATATGGTACAGTCATTACTCGGCCAGCACATTGAACTCGGCACCGCTGGCAAAGTCGTTGCCCTGGTGGTTGGAGAGTGCTGTGAAGCGCAGGTAACGGGCCTGCTGTGGCTGGCCGAAGAGCACGCGCTTCTCCTTGAGGTTGTTGGCAAACTCGCCCTGGCTCACTGGGTCGCTCCAGTTCTTGCCGTCCTTGCTCACCTGCACGCGGTAGCCCTTGATGTTACCGTTGGCTGCGCCGTCCTGACGAGGCAGGTAGGTGAATCCCTTCATGGTCTTCATCTCGCCACAGTCAAAGTCCACCCAGTGCGGGAATTTGGGCACCGTGATGCTGTACATAGTGTGCCATATGGTGGCGGGGTCGCCATCCACCAGGTTAGCAGCCACCTCGCCGTTGGGATCCTCCTGTGAGCTCACGTAGGCGATGGTCACTGGCACGCTCTCCACACGCTGGTAGGTGACGCTGGTCTGCAGTCCCTCCTGACCCTCGTACCATGCTGTCACGGTACCGCCGGCGCGCATGTCGATGGTCAGAGGCTCGCTGCCAGCCTTGTGGGTCTGCACCTTCAGTTTGCCCTTCTTGGCATTGGGTGAGGCCACGGTGTAGCATATGTTGCTGGGTGAGGCCACCTTGGTGTCGCCGGTCACGGTCACTCGGCCTGCACGGTCACGGGTGATGGTGAGGGGGCACTCCTGGCTGCTGGTCACGTGGGACTGTGCCACCAGGTCGGTGCCGGCCTTCACGGGACGGATGATGAGCTTCATCTGATGGCGGTCGCCCATCACTCTGTCGTGCTCCAGAGGGCCGCCCTGGCCGCAGCTGTTGCCGCCAAGTCCGGTCACCTGGCAGTCCAGGTGCAGGTAGTTGCCGTCGCTCTTGGGCAGCTCGAAGGGGTGTTCGGCGAGTGTCATCTGCATTGCGCTCCAGGGCAGAGCCGATGTGCTCATGCGGTCGGAAGCCACCACCTGTATGCCTGCTCCCTGCTTGTTGGTGAGTGCACACCAGCGTACCTCCTCGCGGTTACCCATGCTCTGGGGCTTGGGGAAATCCACGAACTGGTCGGCCACAGTGCTCTTGTAGAGGCCTACGAAGGAGCCTGTCTTGCGGTCGGCATAGTTGTTGAGCGGGCCACGGCCGAAGTAGGTGTACTGGTCATACTGCTGTGCGAGCTTCATCACATAGCCTAGACGGGGCAGCACAAGGCTGGGGTCGCTGGACACGATGCTGCTTGCCATGGTGATGGAACCGTCGGGATAAACGGTGTAGGCCAGTGTGTTGAGGAAGTGGAAGTCGTTCTCGGTGAGAGCGCGACCCTGTTTCACGCCTGTGTAGGGGTTGCCGGCCTTGCCCGGACGGAGCTCCAGCTGGCCCTCGTGGGTGCCCTGGCTGTAGATGTGGTAGATGATGCTCACCGAACCGTCCTTGCCTTGCTGCACCACAGGAGCGCCCTGGGTGGTGTGTGCCAGGCAGTGGAGTCCGTTCTTGAACCATGCATTGCGGGCCCAGTTGTCATTGTCGGTGGGAGCACGCAGTGCATCGAGGCGGGGACCGTTGCCCTCTGTGAGCACCTTCTCGGCACCGTAGGTGAGGGTGCTGATGCTGCCGCTGGCATTGTCGAAGCGCACTTCGAAGCCATCGCCGCTGACGGTGATGCCCTTCTCGTCCTGCTTCATGCTGGCTGCCTTGTGGCCTGCTGCTGCCTGGGCGATGTCCTGCTTGGCTGCGGGAGCCTTGAAGTCCTGCATGTCTATCTGCTCTGCCATCTGCACAAAACCCTTCTTGCCCCAAGGCATGTCCTGCTTGAGACAGAACTCTACAGTGGTGAGCGCGTCGGGCTGCATGCAGCTGCCACTGGGGAAGGGGACGGTCACAGAGTCACGTGCGGCCAGTCCGCTCACACCCTCCAGCTTGCCGCTGGCTATCACGCGGCCGTCTATCTCGGTGCGGTAAGTGACGTCATAGTCGAGGGGAGTGAAGTAGTTCTTGTTGAAGATGACCAGTGAGCGGCCGTCCTTGGTGGCGTGCACACCCACGTTCTGATATACTTTCTTCACCTCGAAGTACTGTGGCTTGGGGCTCAGGTCGGGCAGCATGACACCGTTCATGCAGAACATGCCGTCATTGGGCCAGTCTCCGTGGTCGCCGCCATAGCCCATGTAGCATGTCCCATCGGCGGTGTAGGTGTCGATGGCCTGGTCAACCCAGTCCCAGATAGCGCCTCCGCACAGGAAGTTACTGCTCTCGATGGCATCCCAGTAATCGATGAGGTTGCCCAAGGAGTTGCCCATGGAGTGCGCGTATTCGGATATGTGGAAGGGATACTTGATGCCGGCCTTGCCCTTGACCACGTATTGTACCCACGACACACTGGGGTACTGGTTGGAACCCATATCCACGATGTCGTTGTTGCGCTCGTATTGTACGGGTCGGCTGGCGTCGTAGTCCTTGATGGCCTTATAGGCAGCCACGAAGTTCTCGCCCGGTCCGGCCTCGTTGCCAAGCGACCAGATGACAATGCTCGGGTGGTTGACGTGGGCATGCACCATCTCCATGTTGCGTGCCACATGGGCGTTCTTCCACTCGGCCGGGTGCGAGAGAGACTCTTTGCCATAGTAATACTGGTGGCTCTCAATGTTGCACTCGTCCTCCAGATAGAGGCCGTACTTGTCGGAGAGGTAGTACCAGTAGGGGTCGTTGCTGTAGTGCGAGAGGCGCACGTGGTTGATGTTGCCCTGCTTCATGAGCATTACCTCATGCTCCATCTGCTCGCGTGAGATGGTGTGGCCCGTGGTGGGGTTGGTCTCGTGGCGGTTCACGCCCTTCAGCTTGACGGGCTTGTTGTTTACATAGAAGTAGCGTCCTGCCATGTGGAACTCGTCCTCCTCGGCCTTGGTGTCGCGTATCTCCACGGTGCGTACGCCGAAGTAGGTGCTCGTGCAGTCGATTGTGCGGCCCTTCTTATCCTTCAGCGTGGTTACCAGCACGTATCTCCAGGGCTCCTCGGCACTCCACATGCGGGGGTTCTTGAGGGTGATGATGCCGTCGTTGGCAGCGTCTCTTACCGATGCTGCGATGGGCTCGGTGTCGTCGGTGTAGAGCTTCACGGGATATACCTCATGGTTGATGGTGAAGGCGGGCACCTTCTTGCCCATCGAGCGCACCTGCACATCCACCTTCACGGTGGCCTCGTTGGCATCGGCACGCAGTGTCCTTACGGCCATGTCGCGCACCTGCAGCTCGGGCATGGCAGTGAGGTAGGTGCTGCGGATGATGCCGGGCAGGCGGAACATGTCCTGCGACTCCAGGAACGAACCGTCGCTGCTGCGATATACCTCCACTGCCATTGTGTTCTCACCCTTCTGCACGTAGGGGGTGATGTCGAACGAGGCTGTGTTGCGGCTGTTCTTGCTGAAACCCACGTACTGACCGTTGATCCACAGGTAGAAGAAGCTATCTACGCCGTCGAAGTTGACGTATATGTGGCGTCCCTTCCACTCCTTGGGCAGGGTGAACGAGCGGCGGTAGGAACCCACTTCGTTGCGGTACTTGTAGGTGGTGTAGCGCTTGTCCTTGGGCTCGCGCATCACTCCCTCCTTCCAGTCGCCCACCTTCACCTCGTGGTAGAAGATGACGGGCTGGTTGACGTAGATGGGCACACCCCATTTCATGGTGCCGTCCTTGCGCAGTCCCTGCACGTTCCAGCAGCCGGGCACCTGTATGTCGTCCCATGCTGTCACATCGTAAGAGGGTTCGAAGAAGTCGCGTGGACGCTCCTCGGGAGTGGCCACCCAGTGGAACTTCCACGTACCGTCGAGGGTCTGGTAGTAGGTGCTTCCCTCGGGCAGAACCTTCTTGGCCTCGTCGGTGGAGGCGAAGGGGAACATGTAGGCGCGCGGCTGCTCCTTGTTGAGAGACAGGCGCTCGGGGGATTGCCATTCGGTGCCGTCGGGCGCGGAGACCTTCTCGTAGAGGAATCCGTCAAGTGTCTCTGCCCCAGCCATCAGGGTGGCAGAAAGGACGAGAGCCAGTGAAATCATCTTTTTTCTCATGTATATAGTGTTGTTTAATGTTTTCTGAGTGTGGGACGGCAGGGCTTGCCCTCTCGGCAGGCCGCTCTCCCGTGTGTCCGCTGGGATTGTGTCTGGGCGTAGTCCTTGCGTCGGTGCCTACGCACGGCCGCTCTCCCGCGTGTCCGCAAAGATAGTGCTTTACGATGAATAAAAGGGTGTCTTGTACGGGGAAAATGCAAAAAGTCGGGAGGTTGGCATGCCTGCCCTCTCTCCCCAAAGGGGAGAAACGGTTCCCGACGGGCTGTGTGGCGCCTCTCGTGAGGCCGTCCCTCCTCCACAGCATCGCGACGAGTTCCACGGCTCGCGTGCTGTGCGATGACTCTCGGAGGCGGTTCCCTGGGGAATGGAAATGCCTTGCCACGGGTCCCTGCTGCAGAGTGGGGAAGGTGTACGATGACCTTTCGTGAGATGGTGAAATGCCCAGTCGGGAATTCTTTACTGTTTTCTTCATTTTTGTGCACTGCGGTGCGATGTCCGTCGCAGCACGCTGCGATGAGCTGAGGAGCGCGCTGCGATGGCCAATGCACCGCGTTGCGTTTTCTGCCAGGAAATGGTGCGGTGCGGTGGGCTGCGCCGAAAGACCGTCGGTGCTGCCGCCTCCCGGGCTGCTTTGGGGCCTGTCATTTGACAGCATTGACCCTCTGTCATCCCTGGCATGCGCCTTGGGGTGCATCTGCTCTAAATCGTGGGTGTAGGTCGGGGCAGTGCTTCGCTTTGGTTCGTAGTGCGGAAAATGGAATAGGGGACGGTGCCATGCATCGGGCAGTAATGCCGGGCGCGGTGTCTGGGAGATGGCTGCTGTGGATGAGGGAAGGGCCAAAACGACAAGATGAGCGACCTCGCGGCCGCTCATCTTATGTAATGTCTCTTGTACTTTGAGTGAGGCTGTCATGCTTCGCAGCGTGTTACAAGCTTCCCTTCGGAATGTCGTCATGCATTGTTCTTGACTTTCTCAGGCCGCTGCCTTCTCGGTGTCAGGACATTGTGTAAGCATTAAATTGTTTTATTTTAGAAAAAGCAATAGAAATGATTCTGTGTTTCACCGCTTGTGCTCCAGCGTATCGGCTGGCGTGGCGGTGCCTTGCAGCGATGCCGACTGCTGGTTGGGGATGGCCATGTAGGCGTTCTCCTGGCTGTCGGGCTTCTCTGTGGCGGCGTAGGCGGGCTGCGTGTGGTCGTCATCGGTGACCATGCTGTGCTGTGCTGCCGTGCCTATTGTGAGCAGCAGTGCCACGAGTCCCGCAGCCTGATAGAGGGGGCGCAGGCGGTGGCGGAAGGTGATGCGGTGAGCGTGGAATACCTGTGCGGGCTTCTCCTCCTCGCCTATCAGTTCCATCATGCGGCGGTCGAAGTCGGCCGAGAGATGAGGCTGTGCCTGTCCGTCCTGCAGGGCGAATATGTCCCTGTAGGCGCTCAGGTGGCTGGGGAGGTTCTCTTGCAGGAAGAAGGCACGCAGTATCTGCTCCTCTTCCAGCGTGGTCTCGCACGCCCAGTAGCGCTCCAACAGTTGCTCAATGTACTTATAGTCCATATTTCTCAATTTTCTCGGCCTGCTCCCTGACCTTGGTCCTGGCGCGGTGCAGGTACACCTTCACTTGTGCTTCGGTCAGTTGCAGGATGTCTGCTATCTCTATGTAGGTCTTTCCCTCGATGTCTCTCAGCTGCATGATGCTGCGCTGTGTCTCGGGCAGACTGTCCATCAGTTTCCTTATGAGAGCCACCCGCTCCTGCCTGTCCATCTGCTCGGACGGCTGGGTGAGTGCTGTGTCGTGCCTGTCGAGGTCGAGTGTGACGTTGCCATGACCGGCCTTTCCGGCGCAGTCGAGTGCAAGTCGCCGGCACACGGTGTAGCCGAATGCCTGTATCTCACCGGCGTCCTCCAGCTTGTCCCTGCCTTGCCATATCCTGAGGAGGGTCTCTTGCACCACGTCCTCAGCCTCGGCTGGGTTCAGTGTGATGCGCAGCGCCAGCCTGTAGAACCGGTCTTTGAGTGGCAGCACATCTTTTTCGAAGAGGATATTCAGCATTGCTCTCTATATAGGTAAACGAATCAGGGCTGCAAATGTTACAGCCCTGATGTGTTAAAATTCTCTAATGACAGTTCCCTGCTTGCCTTCTGGGTCGTCGGCGCGAGTGATTATGACTTGATTCACACCGCGGTGTATGGCGTCGAACGAGTTCTCGAGTTTGGGCCTCATGCCGCCTGCGATGACTCCTTCGTCCACATATCGGTGGAAGTCGGCCTCGTTGATGTTGCTTATCACACTGTCTTCGTCATCGGGGTTGGCCAGCACTCCTTTCTTCTCGAAACAGAATGTGAGTGTCACGTCATAGTGTGGTGTGAGTGCGCAAGCCACCTGGCTGGCGATGGTGTCGGCATTGGTGTTGAGCAGATGCCCCTCTCCGTCGTGGGTGAGAGGCGCCATTACGGGCACGAGCCCTTGGCTGATGAGGGTGGCGAGCATGTCTCCATCTACTCGGTCAATATCGCCCACGAAGCCGAAATCCACGGTCTGCACGCTTCCGTCGTCCGTCTTCATCTGTTTGGGAGCACGCTTGTGGCTCAGCATCAGGTTCATGTCGGCTCCTGTGAGTCCCACTGCATTGATGCCCCTTTGCTGTAGCGATGCCACCACATTCTTGTTCACCAGGCCGCCATAGACCATTGTCACCACCTGCAGCATCTGCTCGTCGGTCACGCGCCGGCCTCCTATCATGTGGCTTTCGATGCCCAGCGATGCGGCTATGCGTGTGGCAGAGCGGCCGCCGCCATGCACCAGCACCTTGGCTCCGGGTATCTGTGCGAAGTTGTCGAGCAGGCTGGCCAGCGCCGCGGGGTCCTCCACCACGGCTCCGCCCACCTTTATCACGTTGATGTGTCCCATGTTGTATTATTCCAGATAAGTGTATCCGTAGAGGCCGGCACGGTAGTTGTTGATAAACTCCTTGCCCTCGGTCTCGGTAATCTTGCCGTCCTTGATGGCCTTGCTCACCCATATCTCCAGTCGGCGCACCAGTTTCTTGGGGTTGTACTGTACGTATTCGAGCACGTCGGCCACGGTCTCTCCGTCGATGACCTGCTCGATGTTGTAGCCGTTCTCATCCACAGAGATGTGCACCGCATTGGTGTCGCCGAAGAGGTTGTGCATATTGCCCAGTATCTCCTGGTAGGCTCCCACCAGGAACACACCTATATAATAGTGGTCATTCAGGCGTACGGGATGCAGCGGGATATAGTTTGTCTGCTGTCCGCCATTCACGTAGGCCGTGATCTTGCCGTCGCTGTCGCAGGTGATGTCCTGCAGTGTGGCGCTGCGCGTAGGCTGCTCGTTGAGGCGTGAGATGGGCATGATGGGGAAGAGTTGGTCAATTCCCCAGGAGTCCGGCATGCTCTGGAAGAGGCTGAAGTTGCAGAAGTACTTGTCCGCCATCTGCTTGTCCAGCTTGCGGAGCTCGTCTGGAACATGCTTCTGATGGTGCGCTAACTCGGCCACCTCATGGCTTATGGCCCAATAGAGCGACTCAATCTGAGCCCTCGTCTTCAGGTCTATGATGCCATGGCGGAAGAGGTCGAGTGCCTCTTCCCGTATGTCTTCGGCATCGTGCCAGTCCTCCAGGAGGGAGCGCTGGGACAGCTTGTCCCATATTTCCGTCAGGTCGTGCACCAGCTGGTGGTCTTCTGCTCCGGGCTGGAAATCCTCTGGCATCTGCGGTGCGCTCACGCTCTCGAGCACGTCGAGGATGAGTACGCTGTGGTGGGCAGTGAGCGAGCGCCCGCCTTCGGTGATGATGCTCGGGTGCGGGATGCCGTTTTTGTCCGACGCTTCAGCCAGTGTATAGACGCAGTCGTTGACATACTCCTGTATGCTGTAGTTCACACTGCTCTCGCTGTTACTGCTTCGCGTGCCGTCGTAATCGACACCGAGTCCGCCTCCGCAATCTACAAATTCGATGTTGAAGCCCATTGTGCGCAACTGTACATAATATTGTGCTATCTCGCGCAGGGCGGTGCTGATGCGCCTGATCTTGTTTATCTGCGAGCCTATATGGAAGTGGATGAGCTTGAGGCAGTCGCGTAGGCCCATCTTGTCAAGCTGCTCCAGAGCCATGAGCAGCTCAGAGGAGTTGAGGCCGAACTTGCTTGCATCGCCTCCACTTTCGCTCCATTTACCCGAACCGTTGCTCGCTAGCTTGATGCGTATGCCCAGGTTGGGTTTCACGCCGAGGCGGCTTGCAGTCTCGGCTATAGCGGTAAGCTCGGGCAATTTCTCCACAACGAGAAACACGCGCTTGCCCATCTTCTGTGCCAGAAGAGCCAGCTCGATGTAGTTCTGGTCCTTGTGTCCGTTGCAGATGATGAGGCTGTCGCTGTCCATGTTAGTGGCCAGCACGGCATGGAGCTCGGGCTTGGAACCGGCTTCCAGACCCAGATTGTAACGCTTGCCATGGCTGATGATTTCCTCCACCACGGGTCTCATCTGGTTGACCTTGATGGGGAAGATGATGAAGTGCTCGCCCTTGTAGTCGTATTCCTTTTCGGCTTTGCGGAAGCATTCATCGGTCTTCTCGATGCGGTTGTCCAGTATGTCGGGGAATCGCAGCAGCACGGGTGTGGTCACGTGGCGTGCCGACAGGCGGTCAATCACCTCCTGGAGATCTACCTGCACGCTGTCCTTCTTGGGCGTCACATACACGTGTCCCTTGTCATTGATGCCGAAGTAGCTTACTCCCCAGCCCTTTATGTTGTACAGCTCTTCCGAGTCTTCTATTCTCCATTTCTTCATTTCAGTACGGGTATTTGCTTGTCTTGTTCTTGGGTTCAGTGGTGTAGGGGAGGTCCAGGAGCCGGCACATCAGCTTCACGCTCTCCTGTATCTTGCTGTGGTTGTCCAGCAGATTCACGTCGAGCGTGTGCTTGGCCTTGCTGTAGAATGGCTCTCTGGTCTTGAGTGAAGTCTGTATGTACTCGAGCAGCTCGCCTTCGCTCTTGCCCTTGATAAGGGGCCGCTCCACGCGTCCCATCATCAAGTGTTTGGCCAGCACTTGCGGTGTGGCTTTCAGATAAACGGTCTCTCCCTGCTCGTTCAGATAGTCCATATTGTCATAGAAGCAGGGTGTGCCTCCTCCGCAAGAGAGTACGATGTTCTCAAATTCAGCCACTTCGTGCAGCATGTTACGCTCCATCTCCCTGAATCCTTCCTCGCCGCGCTCGGCGAAGATCTGTGCTACGGTGCAGTGGTAACGGGTCTCGATGTACCAGTCCAGGTCGTAGAATTCCAGTCCCAGGTTGCGTGCGAGTTGCCGACCAATGGTTGTCTTTCCCGACCCCATGTAGCCCACCAGTATGATTCTCTTCATCTGTCTTGTGCCTTAAGCCTGTGTCTTGCGTGTACCCTTGCGGTGTGTGCCCTTGGCGTTCTGCGCCTTCTCGCCCTGTGCCTCGATGATGGCCTTGCACTCCTCGTAGGTGAGCGAGGCGGCCTTGGCCTGCTGTCCCTTGGGGATGCGGTAGTTGACCCCGTCGAGTACAATGTATGGGCCGTAGCGTCCATTCAGTATCTCCATGCTGGCATCCTCTTCGAAACGCTTCAGATGGCGCTCTTCTTCCTCTATCTGTTTGCGGTGCACCAGGATTACGGCCTGCTCGAAGGTTATCTTCAGCGGGTCGATGTCCTTGGGGATGGATACATAGGTGCCGTCGTGAGCTACGTAGGGGCCGTATTTGCCTGCGCCTACTGTCACGGGCTTGCCCTGATATTCTCCCAACTTGTGCGGCAGCTGCAGCAATTTGAGTGCCTCCTCCAGGGTGATGGACTCCATGGTCTGGCCCTTCTTGAGCTGTGCAAAGCGGGGTTTCACGTTGTCGTCGGTCTTGCCCATCTGTACTACGGGGCCAAAGCGACCTATCTTCACTGATATGGGAAGCCCGCTCTTGGGATCAACGCCCAGTTCTCTCTCGCCCACGCGCTTTTCTCCGCGGGCATTGATAGACTGCTCCACCAGCGGTTCGAACTCCTTGTAGAACTGCTTGATGACGCCTGTCCACTCCTTGTGCCCCTCTGCTATCTCGTCGAAATCCTTCTCGATGTCGGCGGTGAAGTTGTAATCCATGATGGTGGGAAAGTTCTCCTGCAGGAAGTCATTGACTACGATACCGATGTCGGTGGGCATCAGCTTGCCGCGCTCGGCGCCTACCGTGGTCTTGTTCTGGCTGTGTGCCAGTTCGTCGCCTGCCAGTGTGATGACCTCCTGGGTGCGCTCCTCGCCGGCCTTGTCGCCCTTGGCCACGTATTCGCGCTGCTGTATGGTGGTGATGGTGGCTGCGTAGGTGCTGGGACGTCCGATGCCCAACTCCTCCAACTTGCGCACCAGACTTGCCTCGTTGTAGCGCACGGGGTGCTGTGCAAAGCGCTGTGTGGCGGTCAGGGTGCTGCGGTTGAGAGCCTCGCCCACGGTGAGTGCGGGCAGTGTGGCCTCGGCCTCGGTGGCGCTCTCATTCTCTCCCTCGGTCTCTTTATATACGCGCAGGAAGCCGTCAAACTTGATTACCTCGCCCTGGGCAACGAAGTACTCGTCTGTCCCCTCCACGCTGATGTTCACCTGGGTCTTCTCTACCTCGGCGTCTGCCATCTGGCTCGCCACGGTGCGCTTCCATATCAGGTCGTACAGGCGCTTCTCTTGCTGGGTGCCTTCAATCTGCTGGTTCTCCACGTACGTAGGGCGGATGGCCTCGTGGGCCTCCTGTGCGCCCTTCGAGCTGGTGTGGTATTGGCGTGTCTTCACGTAATTGTCACCCATGCTGCCTGCTATCATGGTGCTGCATGCACCCAGGCAGAGGTTGCTCAGATTGACGCTGTCGGTACGCATGTAAGTGATGCGTCCGCTCTCGTACAGGTGCTGTGCCACCATCATGGTCTGCGCTACGGTGAAGCCCAGTTTGTGTGCCGCTTCCTGCTGCAGGGTGCTGGTGGTGAATGGAGGGGCGGGTGTGCGCTTCTGCGGCTTCACACTCACGTCCTGTACAGTGAACTTCGCACCTATGCACTTGCGCAGGAACTCCTCGGCCTGCGCTTCTGTGGCGAAGCGATGATTGAGCTCGGCCTTCACTTCGCAACCCTGTGCGTCGGTGAAGACGGCGGTGATGCGGAAGTTGTCTTCGCCCTTGAACTGCTGTATCTCCCTCTCGCGCTCCACTATCAGTCTCACTGCCACGCTCTGCACACGTCCTGCGCTCAGGGCGGGCTTCACCTTGCGCCAGAGCACGGGGCTGAGCTTGAAGCCCACGATACGGTCGAGCACGCGGCGTGCCTGCTGTGCGTTGACCAGGTTGAGGTCGATTTCCCTGGGGTTCTTGATGGCCTCCAGGATGGCGGGCTTGGTGATTTCGTGGAACACGATGCGTCGTGTGTGCTTGGGGTCAAGCCCCAGCACCTCGCTCAGGTGCCAGCTGATGGCCTCTCCCTCGCGGTCTTCATCGGATGCGAGCCACACTGTGCCCGACTCCTGCATCTGCTTGCGCAGTTGTGCCACCACGCGTGCCTTGTCGGCGGGGATCTCATACTGTGGCAGGAAAGTCTTCTCATCTACGCTGAACGACTTCTTCTTCAGGTCACGTATGTGCCCATAACTGGACATCACACAGTAGTCTTCTCCTAAAAACTTCTCTATGGTTTTGGCCTTTGCAGGGCTCTCCACGATTACCAAATTCTCCTTCATCGTAAGTTCTCCTTATGCTTCTATCGAACGTTTAGCGGCGGCAAAGGTAGTGCAATTTTCGCTATTACACATTATATATAAGTGTTTTTTGGATTCTGAGGCTTCCTGCCGGGGGCGGTCGGGTGCTCTCCTGGGGGTGCTTCGGGGCGATGGTCCGGTGTGGCGGCAGGCCTTCGTGGAGGGTGTGGGTGCGCCTCCTGGTGTGCGTCTTTGTTGCGGGACGGATGACGCAGTACGGTGCGTTGGCCATCGCAGTGCGGTGCATCGGTCATCGCAGCGCGCTGAGTCGGGCCTTGCAGCGCCTTGCGTTTGACGGGCGGTCAGGCTGGGGTGTCGGTCTTCGTGGCTTCTCCGGGGATGTCAGGTGCGTTTGTCCGCTCCCCTTGGGCTGCTGCATCGGCCGCTCTGTCACGGCTCTCATCTCCGGCCGGCCTGGAAAAGAGAGTGCGCCAGTACACTCCTGTGTGTGTCCTGGCGCACTCGTGGTACGTGGTCAATCCCTGCGGGGGCAGGGCAGAAAGGCCGGACAGGGGTGTCCCGGTGCCGAGGCGGCGGGCCGGGAGTCCCCTTGCGGGTGCCTTACTGCTTGTCGAGCAGGATTACGCAGCTGTCATATTCGCCGTTGAGATTGATTTCTATACCGCGGTTCATGAGGAACTTGCCGGTGAAGGTATAGCCCTCCCAGTGGTCTTTGCGGCCGTTTGCATTCACCTGGCGAAGGGTGTAGCGTGCGTCGGGATTGAGGCCGGCAAACATGAAGCGGGGACGTGACATGAACACGTCAGTGTCGAACTTGTAGGCGAAGAACACGGCCTTGGTCTTCTCTTCATTGATGAAGAGCTGGCTCGCATAGCCGTTGCCCTCATAGGGAGATATGATGCGGTACTGGTCGCCCAGCTGTACCAGGGGTCGGATGGTCTCCTTGTAGAGGCTGAACGCGCCCTGGGCGAACTTCATCTCATCGGCTGTGAGGTCGGATGGTTTCATCTCCATGCCCAGGCGTCCCGTCATGGCCACGTCGAAGCGGAACTTCAGGGGGATGCGGCGACCGGTCTGGTGGTTGGGGCTTGCGCTCACGTGCTGTGCCATGGAGTTGGCCGGGAAGTACATGCTGGTGCCCCACTGGATGTAGAGGCGCTGGCGTGCATCGGTGTTGTCACTCACCCAGAACTCGTCGAAATAGGGCATCAGACCATAGTTGACGCGCCCGCCTCCGCTTGCGCAGCACTGGATGACCAGGTTGGGATACTTCTCGCGGATGCGCTTCAGGGTGCTGATGAGCCCCAGCTGGTAATCTACGTAGAGGTGGCTCTGCTTGTCGGCGGAGAGATAGTGCGAACCGAAATTGGTGAGTGTGTGGTTACAGTCCCACTTGATATAGTATGTGTTGGGCGTCTCCTTCATAATGTCGTCCACCACCTTGAACACAAAGTCCTGCACGGCAGGGTTGCTCATGTCCAGGGTGAGCTGCGTGCCGCCACGTCCTGTACTGGGCTGGCGTGTGGGGTGACACACTACCCAGTCGGGGTGCTTCTCGTATAGCTCGCTCTTCGTATTGGTCATCTCGGGCTCTATCCATATGCCCCACTTGAGTCCGCGCTTGGCACACTCCTGCTCCAGATAGGCCACCCCGCGGGGCAGCTTCTCCTTGTCGGTCACCCAGTCGCCCAGTGCGCAGTCATCCACGCTGCGCTTGTACTTGTTGCCAAACCATCCGTCGTCCATCACAAAGAGCTCTCCGCCAACCTGCTTCACGCCGTCCATCATCTTCACCATGCCTTCCTCGGTGACGTTCAGATAGACTCCTTCCCACGAGTTGAGCAGTGTCTTGCGCAGGGCGTTGCCGTTGTGCACCATGTTGTTGAGCCGTGCCCATCGGTGGTAACTGCGGCTCACACCGCCTTTTCCCTCGTCGCTGTAGGCCAGTGCCAGTGCCGGGGTGGTGAAGGTCTCGCCCTTGGCCAGGCTGTACTGCGAGTTGGCGTCGTCGATGCCTGCCACCAGGTGGTGTGTCTTCTTGTCCTGCGTATCCACCGTGAAGCGGAAGTTGCCGCTCCAGCAGAGCACTGCACCTATAGTGCGTCCGCTGTTTTCCTGGGGCTTGCCGTCCAGTGAGAGCATCATGTTGGGGCGGTTCTCAAAGGAGTTCTTATTGCCGGTCAGGTCATGCATCTCGAATATGCCGGGCTTGAGAGGCTCCTCGGTGATGTATGCCTCGGCGCCCCAGTTGCCGTGCTCGTGGCTTACCCACACGTCCCCTTGGCGCACGGGCAGGTAGGCGCTTGCATATTTGAGCAGTGTGACAGGCTTCTTCTCGCCGTTGCGTATCACGCTCCATGCCTCTATCACATCGCAGTTGTCGTAGGCACGGTAGCACATATCCACGTAGAAGTCATAGGCTTTGTCCTTCATCGTAATGGTATATACGGTGGCATTCGCCTCCTTGGTCTCCTTGTCGGACTGATATACCAGTTCGGTGCTCATGTTGCCGTCGGCATGCCGCACGCTCAGTGCGGGGACGAAGTCATTGCCCAGGCCGAAGGCGGGATATGCCTCCTGCCACAGGCTGAAGGCGCGGTAAACCTCCTCGGCATCGGTCACCTTGTCGCCATAGTAGCTGATGTGCAAGGGCTTGTTGTCCTCTGCCTTGAGCAGAAGAGTGGTTCGGGGGGTGTTCACGAAGATGTCCTTGGCTGGCAGCGAAGCGGCTGCCAGCAGGGCCAGGATAGTGAGCTGTCTTCTCATTGTCTTGTTGTTTTGTGTTAGTGAAAATGCTTGTTGGGGTGGGGCCGTGCGTCAGAGCACCGTCACGCGCTGGCTCTGCAGGTCGCGGCTGTTGGCTCCCATCATGATGTCAAACTCGCCGGGCTCAAAGACGGGCGTGCCGTCCATGTCGTAGAACTGCAGGCTCTTTTCGTCCAGAGTGATGGTCACCTCGCGGCTCTCGCCTTTCTTGAGGAAGATGCGGCTGAATCCCTTGAGCTCCTTGATGGGCCGTGCGTAGCGGCACACCAGGTCGTGTATGTAGCACTGCACCACTTCGTAGGAGTCGTAATTGCCTGTGTTGGTCACTTTCACCGTGGCCAGCACCTTGCGTCCATCCACTCTCACGCTCATCTTGCCGTACTCAAACTTTGTGTAGCTCAGTCCGTAACCGAAGGGATATACGGGTCCGTTGGGTATGTCCAGGTAGTTGGACTGATAGCGCTGGAAGTCTGGTGTGTCGTTGGCAACGGGGCGTCCGGTGGACAGGTGGTTGTAGTAAAGCGGTTCCTGGCCTGTTGCGCGGGGCAGGCTGGTGGTAAGGCGTCCGCAGGGCACCTTGTCGCCGAAGAGCACGTCGCAGATTGCGGGAGCTGCCTCGGTGCCTCCAAACCACACGTTCAGTATGGCCGGCACATGCTTGCTTTCCCAGTCCAGCACCGTGGGACGGCCGCTGAAGTTGAGCAGCACCAGCGGTTTGCCCAGGCTCACAAGGTCGCACAGCAGTGTCATCTGCTCGTCGGGAAGGTCCAGCGAGGTGCGGCTGCGGCTCTCTCCACTCCAGTTGCTGCCCTCGCCCATGGCGCATACTATCACGTCGGATCGACGTGCGATGTCCATGGCCTCGTCGTGCGCCTTGGCGGCATCCACAATGGGAATCTCCTGTGAGTCGCCTCCCTCCAGGTCGCGGGCCGATGAGGTGAGGTTGCATCCCTGGCTGCACAGTACCTGGGCACGGCCCTGCACGGCCTGCTCCATGGCTTCGCGCAGTGAGAGGTACTGCTCCGGCTTGGGCTGGGCAATGCACCATGTGCCCAACAGAGAGCGTGAGGCCACGGCATTGGGGCCGATGAGGGCTATGGTGCCCTGCTTCTTGAGTGGCAGCACATCGCCCTGGTTCTTGAGCAGGACAAAGGTCTCGGCGGTGAAGTCGCGTGCTGTCTGGCGGTGCTCAGGGGTGAAGAGGCGTGTCTTCTGCTCGCTGTCGGTCATGCAGCAGTGCTTGTAGGGGTCCTTGAAAAGCCCTATCTTGTACTTGGCCTCCAGTATGCGTCGGCAAGCCTGGTCGATATCCTTCATGCTGATAAGGCCCTCGCGCAGGGCTTCCTCGGCGGTGGCGATGAAGGCGCGCGAGCACATGTCCATGTCGGTACCGGCCTTCAGGGCCTTTGCGCCGTTGTGCTTCAGGTCGCCGAACCCGTGGGTCGTCATCTCGCTGATGCTTGCGTAGTCGGTGACAACGAAGCCCTTGAAGCCCCACTGCTTGCGCAGTACGTCATTGATGAGCCATGGGTTGGCCGTAGCATGCTGTCCATCTACCAGGTTGAAGCTGGTCATCACGCTCTCCACGCCGGCCTCCACAGCCGCACGGTAGGGCGGGAAGTACTGGTTGTACATGCGCAGGTGGCTCATATCTACGGTATTGTAGTCCTTGCCGGCCTCTACTGCTCCGTAGAGGGCATAGTGCTTCAGGCAGGCCAGGATGTCGGTGGCACCCTTCAGGTTGCCCTGATAGCCGCGCACCAGAGCGGCGGCGATGAGGCTTCCCAGGTAGGGGTCTTCACCGTTTCCCTCGGCTATGCGGCCCCAGCGGGCGTCGAGCGCGATATCCACCATAGGGCTGTAGGTCCAGCTGATACCGTCGGTGGTACACTCCTCGGCTGCGATGCGCGCTCCGCGCTCTATGGCTTCGGTGTCCCAGCTGCACGACTGTGCCAGGGGGATGGGGAATATTGTGTGGTAGCCGTGAATGACGTCGAGGCCGAACAGGATGGGGATGCCCAGACGGCTTTCCTCCACTGCCATACGCTGTATGCTGCGTATCTTGTCCTTGCCCATCACATTGAGCACGGCACCCATCTCGCCATCGGCCACCAGCTGACCGAACTCCGTCTTCATGGCGCCGCCTGTGGTGGCGTCGGAGCCTGGCTGCAGATTGAGCTGCCCAAGTTTCTCCCGCAGTGTCATCTTCTTCATGAGTGAAGAGACGAAACGGTCCATCTCCTTGTCCGAAGATGCATACATGCAACTGGCACCCACTAAGAGTGCAAGTGCTAAGAGTACTCTTTTCATCGTTTTATCAGTGATATGTTTGTTGTTTGAACTTATGATCGGGTTCTCACGGCCGTTTTAGTCGTTTTCCGGAGAATGGCGGCCGGCCTGGCCTATGCTTCTTGCCGGCGGGCTCTGTCATGCCTGCATCCCCCTCTTGGCCAGCAGGAGCCTCACTCCGCGGCTGATGGAGTCGAGTCCGAAGTCGGCTGGCCTCAGGTCCTCCCACCGTATCCACATCAGTTCTGCCGCGTCATCCATGGCCCTGGCAGTCCCCTCCTCCACACGGCACAGGAAGAAGAGGTCGGTGGTGAAGATGTCCAGTCCGCTGTAGGGATACACGTTGGGTAGCGAGAACAGATACCTCACATCGGTCACCCTCAGCCCTGTCTCCTCCATCACTTCGCGCACCACGCCCCTCTCTGCCGATTCGCCATGGTCGCAGAAGCCGCCTGGCAGGTCCAGGGTCCCCTTGGCGGGATTGTTGGCCCGGCGGGTCACCAGCACCCGTCCGTGGCCGTCCTCGATGATGGCCACGGTGGCGGCTGCTGAGTTGAGGAAGAATTCAAATCCGCAGTCACGGCATTTCTTGCTCTTCTCGCTGCTGGCTTCGAAGTGGCCGGAGCCGCACATGGGACAGTGGTGGAAACGCTCCAGCGGATGCTTTTTGCTGTTTTCTTTGTCCATATAGAAGCTTTTCGGGCCGTATGCAGCCCTTGTTTCTCTGCAAAGTTACTGCTTTTTTGCGACGAAAGAGTAAATTAAACGGCCCAAAGAAGCCTTCTTTTGGCAGAAATGTCGCACATTTGCATCTGCTAAGGAAAGAAATGCGCGTGTGAGGGCAGAGTATCGCCTCTGTTTCCGGCACGGCGCGTGCAAAACAAGCTTTTATAATGGACCACCTGTTGTTGTTGCAGTTCGCCAGTTGCCTCACCATGGGCATGCTGGCGGTGATACTGATATATTCGCGCTTTCAGATGCGCTGGAAGATAGCTCGCTACGAGCGCTCCCGATGGCTGATATGCTCTGCCATGGTACTTCTCACGCTGCACTATGTGCTGCAGATGAGCCGTGGCTTCCGCGCCTCAGGCGATGACGTGGGCGCAGTGGTCAATATCCTTTTCTATTCCCCTGCCGCTATACTGGTGAGCATGGGCATCATCAACCTGGAGTGCAGCGCGGTGGCGCGCCGCAACTATTTCGCTGTGGGTGTGCTGGGATATCTGCTCATCCATGCGGTCTTTGCCGTTGGTTACCTGCGTGCAGGCAGCCTGCGTGTGGGGGCATTGTATATGTCATGCTGGCCCTGTTCTTTGGGCTGATGCTTTTCTACGTCATCGCCAACATACGCGAGGCGCTCCGCCGGCGACGCATCATCGAAGGCCAGACGGCTGCAGACCTCTTGCCCTATGACCGCTACACGCTCACCAGCCTCCTGTTCCTCAGTGCCACGATGCTGGTACTCGTTGTGGCCATCATCTCACGCCCGCTGCTTTTTGTTGCGGGGCCTTTCATGCTTCTTTCCCTACTGATCTTCGTGATGAGTTTTGTGGGGCTGGGCTATAATATAACTCCCCTCGACGGTGTCATCGATGACGGCGGTGAGGATGCTGCTGCGGCCAGCTCTGGGGCATGCGGCACCGAGGATGGCCGGCAGGATGCTGCTTCGCGTATCAAGCTGGAGGACAGCCGTGCGGAGGAGATAGGGCAGACCCTGTCGGCATGGTGCGGCAATCGCGGTTTCCGCGACCCTGGCATCAATATGCTTGCCCTCTCGTGCCGCCTGGGCATCGACCGTCAGGAGCTCTCGGCCTACTTTGAACAGTGTGTGGGAAGCAGTTTCCGCGTGTGGCTCAGCGAAATCCGTTTCCAGGAGGCACGCCGTATGCTCATCGAGAATCCCCATTACAGCAACGAGGCCATCTCCTCGGAGTGCGGCTTCTCGTCCCATGCCCACCTCTACAAGGTGTTCCGTGCCAAGACGGGCATGACTCCCAGGATGTACAGGGAGAGCCTGGCCGGATAGAGCCCGGCCTTCTTCCTTGGGGAGCGGAAAGTGCTGCGTGGTGGTTGTCATCGCGCAGCACTTTCCGTTTCTGGGGCAAGGGGTGAAGAGGGAATCGCGGTGCGGCACTTGGGGAGGACTGTCGGGACAAATGGCGCAGTGCGCTGCATAGGCCATCGCAGTGCGCTGCATGTGCCCACGGAGCGCGCTGCATCGGCCATTGCACCGCATTGCCTTTTCCGGGCGAAAAGTGTGGGGCGGAGGGCCAAGGGCGTCGCACGGGGGCTCATGCAGCGCCCGGCGGCAGTGTAAGGCGGTTGTCGGGGTAGGGCAAGGGTGTGTGCACCATGCTACACATCGGTCAGCAGGGCATCCTCGTTGGTGTTTCTCAGGCGGCGCAGCTCCTCCCATTCACTGGGTTTGGCGCGCCAGGTGTGCTGCGGGTTCTCCACTCCGTAGCTCTCGATGCGGCGTGTCACCATCCTCACAGTCAGGTGACGGATGTCGATGGCGGGCAGGTAGTGGGTGGTGGAACTACTCTCGCTGCGTGTCTCGGCCAGTAGCTGCATCTTGACCAACTCTTGCAGCAGGTTGAACACAACGGTCTGCGGCAGCCGGGTGTCCTCGGCGAGCGTGCGGTCGCTGTAGGGTGTGCCGCCCGAGGCAAACCGCTTGGCGATGCGTGACATGAGCAGCAGGCAGATGGTGTCGCGGTATCGGCGGCTCAGGTCGTCGCTGTAGCGCTGGAAGGCATAGTTGTCCAGACACTGGTTGGCATAGCTCAGCTGTCCGCCCACCAGGCAGATGCACCATGAGATGTTGAGCCAGAGCATGAACAGAGGCAGTGCGGCAAACGAGCCGTAGATGGCGTTGTAGTTGCTCAGTTTAATCTGGTAGTGGAAGTAGAAGTACTGCACGGCCATGAAGCATATGCCGCACACGATGCCCGGCCAGAAGGTGTGGCGCAACTTTACATGGGTGTTGGGCATGAGCTTGTAGAGCAGTACGAAGGCGGTGCAGACCAGCAGCACGGGCGACACCTTGACGAAGCGCTCGGCGGTGTCGCTCAGTAGAACGTAATCGGGAAAGAGCTCGCGCACGGTGAGCAGGTAGATGTTGAGGCTGCTCACCACCACTACTACGAAGGGCAGAAGCAGGAACACGCTGATATAGTCGGTGATGCGGCGGTAGATATTGCGCGGTGTGTTGATAAACCAGATTGTATTGAAGGCTGTCTCCACATTACTTGTCAGGGAGAGCAGAGTGTATAGCAGGAAGATGATGCCCGCGCCGATGAACACGCCGCTGTGCGTATGCTCGAGGTACGAATCGACGAACTGCAGCACGGTGTCCGTTATCTGCGGACCCACCTGAAGCGATTCCCTCAGCTTGTCTTCGATGAGCGAACCGAACCCGAAGCCTCGTGCCACGGCAAACACAATGGCCAGCACAGGCACGGCCGCCAGTATGCTGCTGTAGGTGAGTGCCGATGCGTAGCTCATCAGGTTGTTCTTCGTGATGCTCTCCACCACTATCACCAGCCTCTTGGTGGCACGCAGCCTCCACCGCTTCATAGGGGTGAGCTTCTGCTCGTTGACGCTCCAGATATAGTCCAGGTTAGGCATGGGTATTGCTTGGGGGTGTGTTTGCTTCTCTTTATATATATAATGTGTGCAGCCTTGAGGCGTGCTGTGTGTTGTCTTGCAGAAAAGGACAGCCGGCCTGTAAGCCGGGTTCTGTATGCCCCGCAGTGCGGGGGTGTCTGCCATTTATCCAGTGCCGATGTCACCATCAGCCTCTATCGTTCTACCCTCCGGCTCGGGCGGGCCGCCCTCTCATAGCGTCGCCGGTTTACATGAACTTTCAGCTCCCGGGATGTACAGCACCAGTGTCACCACTGGCCTGGTGGGCTCTTACTCCACCTTCTCACCCTTACCCCACGCGAAGCGGGGCGGTTCTTTTCTTCTACATCGACAGACCCTCGCGGACCTCTTTCTGTTAGGAAGCGGGATGCCCTGTGCTGCCCGGACTTTCCTCTCGCCCTCCGGGCTTGCGCCCAGGGGCCAGCGGCAGACCGGCCTGCTGTCCTTCTTTGTTGTCTGAGGGATGTGGCCAGTGCTGTGCATGCGGCTCCTGCGGGAGGACCAGACTGTCCACTATCCAGTGCAAAGGTACAAAGAAAAACCATTCATTCCCTTGGCTTACAGTGAAAAGTTGTTTCTTCCCTCTCATGCGCCGCTCCTCGCGGGCCCGAAAAGCGCGTTCCCGAAGCGCCTCTGATGCTGGTTTCTGCTGCGTTTCAGAGCTGTTCCTGCTGCGTTTCAGAGCTGTTTCTGTGGTGGTTCAGAGCTGTTCCTGCGGTGTTTCAGAGCTGTTCCTGCGGTGTTTCAGAGCTGTTCCTGCGGTGTTTCAGAACTGTTTCTGTGGCGTTTCAAGGCTGTTCCTGTGGTGGTTCTGGAGCGTTTCTTTCTGTGGGTTATGGTGGTGCTCGTACCCGATGAGTCTCTTGTCCCGCATCTGCCGACTTTTTGCCCCAATTCTGGTGAAGGAATGTAAAAGCAGGGGCAGCGAGTGTTTAACAATGGTTAATGACGCTCTGCGCTCTGTTAAATAATTTCAAAAATAGGGTGCAAGCGTGTTGAAGTCAGTGCAAAACAGCATATATTTGCAACGCAGTCCGCGTTGGACAGTCTTTAGGAATTAACATAAAAGGAAGATAGAGTTATGAAACAGACAACTAAGAACTGGCTCGGAGTGGCCGCACTTGTGTTTGGAAGTAGTGCTGTAACCAGTGCCGTCATCAAGCGCACTGAGCCTGCCCCCCAGCCTGTGCAGGCTTCACAGGCATCGCCTGCGGCTTCTGTGGCCGTTCCTGGCGGACTGGTCGATCTGACCTCTGCCGCTGAGTCGGCCGTCAATTCGGTAGTGTATATCAAGGTCACCCAGGCTGGCAAGACCCAGCGAGTGCAGGTGCAGGACCCCTTCAGCGACTTCTTCGGTGACTTCTTCGGCTTTGGAGGCCGTCAGCCACAGCAGCGCGAGTACAAGGCTCCCGACCGTCATGCAGCCGGCAGCGGCGTTATCATCAGCGCCGATGGCTACATCGTGACCAACAACCACGTGGTGGGTGATGCCGATGAGATAGAAGTGAAGCTCAACGATAACCGCGAGTTCAAGGGACGCATCATAGGATGTGACGCCACCACCGACCTTGCTCTTATCAAGATAGAAGCCAAGGATCTGCCTGCCATCCCCGTGGGTAACAGCGATGACCTCAAACTGGGACAGTGGGTACTGGCTGTGGGCAACCCCTTCAACCTTACGAGTACCGTCACCGCTGGCATCGTGAGTGCCAAGGCGCGCACTCTGGGGGCCAACGGAATAGAGAGCTTCATACAGACCGATGCAGCCATCAACAGCGGCAACAGCGGTGGCGCTCTGGTCAATGAGCGTGGCGAGCTGGTGGGCATCAATGCGATGCTCTACAGTCAGACCGGTAGCTACAGCGGTTATGGCTTTGCCATTCCCACTACCATTATGAACAAGGTGGTCGCCGACCTCAAAGTCTATGGCACCGTACAGCGTGCCGTGCTGGGAGTCACAGGCACAGACGTGACCAACTATATCGATAGCGAGAAGGCCAAAGGCAATGATGTGGACCTGGGCGAAGTGGAAGGCGTGTATGTCAACGAGGTAAGCGATGCCAGCGCAGCGCAGGAAGCCGGTCTGAAGAAGGGCGACGTGATCACGAAGTTCGACGGTAAGAAGGTGACCAAGATGAGCGAACTGCAGGAGGCCATCACGCAGCACAGCCCCGGCGACAAGGTTGCTGTCAACTACACACGCGACAAGAAGACCCGCACCGCCACCGTGACCCTGCGCAACAGTCAGGGTACCACCAAGGTGATGGAAGAGGTGGATATGGACCAGCTGGGCGTTTCTCTGAAGCCCGCAGCCGATGACGTGAAGAAGGCTTTGCGCATCGATTACGGTCTGGAGGTGAGTGCCGTGCGCCAGGGAGGCAAGATGAAGGCCGCCGGAGCCAGCAAGGGCACCATCATCCTGCAGGTCAACGACAAGAAGGTATCCACTGTGGATGACTGGGAGACTGCCGTGGAGGAGGCCAGCCGCAGCACTGACCGCACCCTGTGGATAAAGGCCATGACACCGAGCGGCCGCAAGGTGAGCCTGGTGGTGGACCTCAACGACTGATGCCGTAGCGCAGCGGTCCGTCCTTCGAAGGGAAATGACAGAATTGATGTAAAACAGTCCCCCGCCTAAGGGGAATAATTGCAGGGCCAGCCGCACACCTCTCATCGGGGTGGTGCGGCTGGCTTCGTCTTGTCCTGACGGGCATCACGGAAGGTTCCATGGCAGTCTGGCGGAGGACCGAGAGCGGGACGGGTGTGCTCGTGGAGGCCGCTGGCTCACTCCGTGCAGGCGGGTCTGTGGTATATGCCAGGAAATACCTGTGACGGATGCACGGCGCTGCATGTGCCGATGCAGCGCGCTGCGATGGCCGATGCACCGCGCTGTATCATCTGCCCCAAAATATACCCTTGCAGCGAGGAGTGGTGAGATGGTGACGGCAGAGCCTTTTGCGCGCCCTTGCAGAGGGCGCCCGCCCGTTCCTTTTGACGGCGACAGGGGAGGATTGCATGGAATAGATACTCCCAATGCTTGCGGGTTTCGTGTAAAGGTCGTAAATTTGCTCGTCACAAGAGACAAGCATTCAGAGAGTAAATGAGAATATTCAATACAAGCAAGATGAAGAACAGATTCAGGGTGACAGCCCTGCTCGCCATGCTGCTGATGCTGGCAACCCATGCCTCGCTGCTGCATGCCAAGGTGGAGCAGCGCCCCGTGTATATCTGCGGATATGCTGTCAACTTTGCCGACTCGGCGGCTTATGTGACCGAGATACAGTGCATTGACACGGCCTATGTGGAGAGCAGGAATGGGTTTCTGATGGACCGCAACCTCTACTCCGACCAGTTGAACTACTTCGTGAAGAAGCAATTCGGAGGCAAGCATTACACCTGCATGGTGCTCTTCGATAAGAAGCAGGCCCGCCTGCAGAAGCGTGTGGCCAAGATGCGCAAGCGTCAGGAGAATGACCCCAGTGTGCGTCTCCATACCATCGCTGCTGCCGACTTCCGCTTCATAGGCGAGCAGTATATCGACACCAGCGTGACTATGATAGACGAGGAGGAAGCCGCCACCACAGAGGCTGCCGCTCCCGCTCCTGCCGCCACGGCCAAGGACAAGCCTGCCGCCACGGCCAAGAAGGGCAAGAAAGCTGCGAAAGGAGGCAAGCGCTGATGGCTGCCCGTACTGTGGCACGTTATCAGGTGGGTGGCCATCTGCTGATGGTCAGTGCCGCTGACGGTACTGATGTGCGCAGTCTGCTCCCCTCGTATGAGCGCTTCGGCGTGGAGGACGATGGCGCGGAACCCCTTGTGCATGTCGATGTAGATCCCTCACGGGCGATGGACAAGCCGGAGCGCGAGGTGGGGCAGTTCGATTGCGGAGGCTGTGTCCACGGCGTGTTCCTCATGCCCGACGGCGGTTACCAGTTCCATCTGCGCGATGAGGCCGGCACCCTGTGCTGCCTGATGCAGGCATCGCACGACTTCCGCAATTGCCGTGTACACCTGTGTGCCGACACCCATAGCCGGCAAGCCTATGGGCTCAACAATGCCGTGATGATGGCCTATGCCTTCTCCACAGCCCCCTATGATACCCTGCTGGTGCATGCGTCAGTCATTCGCTGCGACGGCCGCGCCTATATGATGACTGCCCCCAGCGGCACTGGCAAGAGCACCCACACCCGCTTGTGGTACGACCACATACCGGGATGCGACCTGATGAACGACGATAACCCTGTGCTGCGCATAGTGGATGGGGAGCCCGTGGTGTATGGTTCGCCCTGGAGCGGAAAGACTCCCTGTTACCGCAACATATCGGCGCCCTTGGGTGCGGTGGTGCGCATACAGCAGCGCCCGGCCAACAGCATCAGGCGGCTGAGCCCCGTGGAGGCGCTGGTGGCACTGCTTCCCGCCATGAGCAGCATGAAGTGGGACAAGCGTGTGTATGGCGGTGTATATGACACCGTGACGCGGCTCATAGGCCTGCGTGCCGTTTACGAACTGGGTTGCCTGCCCAATGCCGAGGCGGCCCTGCTCTGCCATGATACGGTGACGAAATGAGTGGGATGAAGAACCTGGTGAAGCGCATTCTGCGATGGATGCTCACTCCCGTGCGGCGGCAGAGCGTCAGGCGCAACGGCGCGGTGGATACCACGGGGCGGATCAGTCTGCCCAACGAACACCTGCTGCCCCTTGTGGCCGAGGCGCTGGAGCAGGGACACACCGCCACCATATGGGTCAAGGGATTCAGCATGCGCCCCTTCCTGGAGCACGAGCGCGACAGAGTGAAGTTGGCCTACCCGCAGCAGGTGCAGGTGGGCGATGCTGTGCTGGCCCGGATAGCTCCCGGACATTACGTCCTGCACCGCATAGTACACCGCGACGGAAACCTGCTCACCCTGCAGGGTGACGGCAATCTGCGAGGCGTGGAGAAGTGCCGCCTGGATGATGTGTGCGGCGTGGTCACCGAATACATGCGCCCCGGCCGTACCATCATGGCCGATGACCCGGGACTGTGCAGGCGCATCTGGCTGTGGCGCCGGTTGCGTCCGGTGCGCCGCCTGCTGTTGCTCTTCTACAAGGCCACGCTGCCCTGAGCACCCCGGCAGGCAGGAGAAAACAAAAACGAAATCAGATAACAAGTTCAAGATATGAGAAAGAAGAAAGGATTCGAACTCCGTGACGTGTGCGGCGAACACGTCATCATGGCCTATGGCATGGAGAATATAGACTTCAGCAAGATTATCAGCCTCAATGAGACAGCGGCTTTCCTGTGGAAGGCCGTGGGCGATGGCAGTTTCGATGCACCCCTTATGGCCGACCTGCTCTGCGGTGAGTATGAGGTGGAGCACGACCGTGCGCTGGCCGACTCGGCCGAGATACTGGCGCAGTGGACTCTGGAAGGACTGCTGGAGTAAGCGGCTTCTGTTGGTTTTTCAACGCTAAGACAGACACACATGGACTGGTTAATCAGCATCCTGCAGGAGATGGGGGTCGCCCTCCGACTGCCCGTCTCGTTCGTGGTCATTGAGTTCATTGGCACCTTCGCCTTCGCTCTCTCGGGCGTAAGACTCGCGTCGGCCAAGCAGTTCGACATATTCGGCGCCTGGATAGTGGGCATGGCCACTGCCATCGGAGGCGGTACCCTGCGCGACTTCATGCTGGGTGTCAACCCCTTCTGGATGACTAACGGCAGCTACTTCATATGCTGCGCCCTGGCAGTGGTGGGCGTCATGTTCTTCGGCAAATACCTTGTGCGGCAGAACAACACGTGGTTCATCTTCGACACCATCGGCCTTGCCCTGTTCAATGTAATAGGCATCGAGAAGGCGCTCAACATGGGCTTCCCCTATTGGGTAGCCATTACCATGGGGTCGATTACAGGCGCGGCAGGCGGTGTGATACGTGATGTGTTCATCAACGAGGTGCCCCTCATCTTCCGCAAGGAGATATATGCCCTGGCCTGCGTGGCGGGTGGACTGGTCTATGCGGGGTGCCATCGCCTGGGACTCACGCTGGAGGTCAACGCCCTGCTGAGCATTGTCACCGTCATCCTGATGCGTGTACTGGCTGTACACTACCAGTGGCGCCTGCCCATCCTGTCGGGTGACGAAGAGATTCTGAAGTGATACCCTCATCCTCTCACGCATGATACATCGCACGGCCATATTGCTTGCCTTCATCCTGCTCCTGCTTCCCTGGGGAGGTGCAGCGCAGGAGCAGCGCATCTTCGACGAGACGGTACGCACCCTGCAGGTGTGTGCCGATGGCAACCCCACGCTGCCGCCCTGGCTGGCGCAGGGCAAACACCAGCATGTGGAGGTGTCGTGGGACCAGATGAGCCACGACTATCATCGCTATGTCTATTACGTATATCACTGCGATGCAGACTGGCGCGTGAGCGATGGCATCTTCGAGAGCGACTGGTTGGCAGGCACCAACGGACAGCCCGTGGAGGACTATGAGAAGAGTTTCAATACCACACAGATATACACCCATTACCGTCTCACTATACCCAACAAGGACGTGACCGTGCTTCTGAGTGGCAATTACTGCGTGAAGGTATTCGCTGACGGCGACGACCCCGATGCGGATGACCCCGTGCTCGAAGCGCGCTTCTGTGTGTACGAGAACAGCGTGAGCATAGCCCAGCAAGTGAGCTCCAATACCGATATCGACTTCAATGCCGACCATCAGCAACTCACTCTCAAGGTGGGATATGGCACGCTGAGTGTGGCAGATCCACTGCAAGAGTTCCGCGTGCAAGTGCTCCAGAACCGCCGGTGGGATTCGATGGTGACCGACCTGAAGCCCAATGAGCGCAATGCCGCAGGCATGTCCTTCACCCACAACCGGCGCCTTGTCTTCCCCGCAGGAAACGAGTTCCATCGCTTTGAGATACTGGACGTACAGCGTGCGGCAGCAGGTGTCGATCGCATGGAATGGTACGAACCTTATTACCACGCCACACTCTTCGAGGACCGGCCTGCCCGTAACTATTCCTACGTAGAGGACCAGAACGGGGTGCGGGTGGTGCGTGCACCGGATGACGGAGCCGAGGATACACAGGCCGAATATGTGGTGGTGCACTTCCTGCTGGGCACTCCGCGCTTGCCGGGAGGCGACGTGTATGTGTGCGGACTGTGGACCGGCCAGGCCTTTGCACCCGAATGCCGCATGGAATACGACGAACTGACCAAGCAATATCATGCTGCCGTCATGCTCAAGCAGGGCTATTACAGCTATCAGTACCGCCAGGAGGACGGGAGCACGAAGCGCACCGACGGAGATTTCTTTGAGGCAGAGAACGAATACACCACCATGGTCTATTTCCGCGCGCAGGGCGCTCGTTACGACCGTCTGGTGGGCTGCTCCACCGTGAGCACAGGCAAGCGGTGAACCGTGCAGGCCGATAAGTCGAACCGTGCAGACTGATAATATAAGAAGAGGAAACCGAAACAAGACAAACCGATATATTCTGACAAGTGATGAAGACAAAGAAACCCTACATGTGGGTGCCCAGTCTGTACCTGGGCGAATCGCTGCCCTTTGCAGCAGTTATGCTGATGTCAGTGGTGCTCTATCAGGAGATGGGGCTCAGTGACACGCAGATAGCCCTTTACACGAGCTGGCTTGGCCTGCCATGGGTCATCAAGCCTCTGTGGAGCCCGTTCATTGATACCTTCCGCACCAAACGCTGGTGGATACTCTCCATGCAGCTGCTTGTGGGAGCCGCGCTGGCGGCTGTGGCACTCAGTTTGCCCACTCCCATGTGGCTTCAGGCTACACTGGCGCTGTTCATGCTCGTCGCTTTTGCCAGTTCCACACACGACATCTCGGCCGATGGCTTCTATATTCTGGGCCTCTCCAACGTCGATCAGGAGTTCTACGTAGGCGTCCGCAACACCTTCTACCGCGTGGGTCTGGTGCTGGGTCAGGGCGGTCTGGTGGCTTTGGCAGGGCTGCTGCAGCACAGCGGCATGCACGTGAGCGTAGCCTGGTCGGTCACCTTCCTGGCCGTTGCAGCACTGATGGTGTTGCTCTATATGTGGCATGTGCGTGCGCTTCCAGTGGTGGAGCAGCCGGCTCCCAGCGTTTCTCGTAAGGATATCTTGAGCGACTTCCTGCAGACATTCTACGTGTTCTTCCGCAAGCCGCACATCATTACGGCACTGGCTTTCATACTGCTGTTCCGCCTGCCTGAGGGGCTTCTGACCAAAATCGTACCCCTCTTCCTGAAGCGTTCCTTGGCCGAGGGAGGTTTGGCGATGGACGATGTGACTTATGGCGTGGTGTATGGTACGATAGGTGTCATCGGACTCCTGTTGGGCGGTCTGCTGGGTGGCTGGCTCGTGTCAAAGTATGGGCTGAAGCGATGCTTGTGGCCTCTGGTGCTCAGTATCACCCTTCCCGATATCGTATATGTGTACCTCAGTTACATCCAAGGCACTGCAACTTGGCTGGTGGCATCCTGTGTCTTCTTTGAGCAGATAGGTTACGGACTGGGCTTCACTGCCTATACCCTCTATCTGGTATCCTTTGCCCATGGCGAGCGCAGCACCAGTGTGTTCTCGCTCTGCACCGCTTTCCAGTATCTGGGTGGCGTAATGCTGCCGGGCATGGTGAGCGGTTGGATTTCCGACAAGGTGGGCTATGTGCAGTTCTTCTGGCTGGTGATGGCCTTCTGCCTGGTCACTTTCGCAGTCACCGCACTGGTGCATCTGCCCGAGGAGGAGCGCCGATGAGACGCACGCTCAGCCTGTTGCTCTGCCTCCTGCTACTGCCTGCCGCTTCGTGGGCAGTGCGCTATGAAAAGTCCGATAGCATCAGGGTGGAAGCTTTGCTGCGTGATGGGGCCGCTCTGCCAGCCGACTCCTCCCTCATGCTGTACTATGCACGGCAGTTCCTGGGACTGCCTTATGTGGGCCGTACACTGGAGAGCGAGGACGGACGCGAAGAGCTGGTGGTCAACCTGAGGCAGATGGACTGCACCACTCTGGTGGAGACCGTAACCGCCCTCACGCTGGCTACCCGGCATGGGGGAAGGCATTGGGCCGACTTCTGCAACTGGCTCCTGGCCATCCGCTACTTTGATGGACAGATGGACGGATACGCCAGCCGTTGCCATTACTTCAGCCAATGGATAGCATCGGCAGAGAGGCGCGGACTGGTGAGCGAGGTGAAGGGAGGTGCCGGCCAGCGGCATTACCCGTTCACCCAAGTGCAGAAACTCGACCTGCACTATATGTCGCATCACCGCAGCGCCTACCCTGTGATAGGCAGCGATGAGGCTGAGGCCGTCCGCGTGGCTAAGCGTGAGCAGGAGTTCAGCGGACAGCAGGTGAGATACATCCCCGCCAGCCTGACCGGCAAGGGGCGCCGTGAGCTGTCGTGCATACAGGATGGCGACATACTGGCACTCGTTACCAGCCGTGACGGACTGGATGTCAGTCACCTGGGAATCGCCGTGTGGGGCAGTGACGGCCGGCTTCATCTGCTCAACGCAAGCAGCATCAGCCATCGGGTGGTGCTCGACAGCGTGCCTCTCTACCGCTATCTGCAGAAGCATCCATCGTCGGTGGGCATACGTGTCATCAGAGTCTGCCGGTGAGTCTGTGCGCCTGCTGCGGTTGTCCCAAAAGAATGAAATGGTGAATACAGACTAATCAAAAAGAATAGGAATATGAAAAAGTATTGGTTTCTTGCCTGCCTCTGTGCCCTTTGCGGCACACTTCTGATGGCAGCCTGTGATGGTTCTGACGAGCCCGAACCCGGCCCAACACCCCCATCCAGGCCGGGGAATTTGCCCGACAACCTCTATGCGATGGTGAAGTGGGAGGGCAGCAGCACCACTTGCTTTATGAACAAGGATGCCTACATGCTTTATCAGCCGGGGCTCGAACCCCGCCTCGACTGTCAGATGGACAGCAACTATTTCCATCTGCTCTTCGATGAGGAGGGTCATTTGAAGTACATCCGCGGCTCCCTCTTGCAGATGCACACGGTGACGGGAGCCGCTGGCGGCAAGGAGACAGCCACTAAGCTCTACGTGACGGCCTACGGTAAGTCGTTCGTGCTGACCGATGACGAGGGCGAGGAAGGTGCCAAGGCAGTGCATCGCAAGGAAAATGCCTTGGACAATACAACCCTGCTCCAGGGGCTGTCTCTCACGGAGCTTCAGCTCGAGGGACTCAGTGAAGCACTGGAGATAGAGGATGAACTGAAGGGTAGCACAGGCTCTCTGGGTACGCCGGATGCCAAGAACCGGGACATCAGACGCTTCCTCAATATGACGCGCATGCTGAACCGTTACATGCAGATGAGCGACAAGAGCTCTTCCCAACTGGCCCAGACCATCCAGAGCGCCTGTCCCGACAAGGGCGAGGTGAGCTGTGCTGTGGGCGGTGTGCTCGGCTCTTCTTCCGCTCTCATTGCTGATGAGAATCAGCTGCAGGCACTCATAGGCGCGTGGAAAGAGACTGTCAATGGCGGCAGCAGCGCGCTGGTGGACAACCGCAGCGAGTGGGCCAGACGGCCCATAGTGTTCATGGGGGTCAATACCGAGGTGCTTCCCGGCACCAATTCGTGCACTGTGAACTTCTTCGGAGAACTCCTGACCACAGGCATAGGCGAGGTGAGCAACTTCGTCTATGGCGTGTGTGTAACCGAAGTGGGCAGCCCCGTCACAGCCGAGAGCCTGCACCGAATGGGCAAGTTCAAGGCCAACGCCCGGGGAGAAGTCAAGTCCGTCACGATACCCGAGCGGTTTGTGGTTGAGGGGCTGAAGCCTGGCACCGAGTATGTATGCCGCTTCTACCTGCAGTCCTATCGCGATTACTCCTACATGTTTGAGCAGAAGGGGACCCGTTTCTGCACCGATGTTCCCCTCGACTGCGAGAATGATGCCGGGCTGCAAGTACTCAGCGCTCAGTATTACAGCTACGGAGGCTTCACCGATTTCCGCTGTAAGGCTACTGCCACAAAGCCCTCCATCGAGCACATCAGCCGCTGGGGAGTGAGCGTGGGAGACGGATTCTATCCCGTATCTACACTGGATGATGACGAAGACGACGATGATGCCACCTTCGTTATACCCGTGCACAGAGATGCCTATCAGGAGATAAATGCGGAGAAGCATCAGGCTCGCACCCAAATGCCGATACGCATCTGGGTACAACTTGAGGGTGAGGACTTCAAGCGCGTGAGCACTGCCCGCAATGTGACATTGCTCTATGATCAGCCCGTCTCCGTCACTTTCCTGTCCGACTATGAGCGCTCCGTGGGCAAGAACAGCACCGACTATATCAAGGGCGATGGCGATAGCTGGAAGTATGTAGAGCTTGTGGGTATGCCGTGGGTATATTATAGGGTGAAGTTCCAAGTGTCGGGCGCGCTCTTCATGGACAGGATGGATATGGTGGCCAACGAATATGAGTACGGCGATGCACCCCACTATGTCAACGGTCTGATTTTTAGTGGTATTGCCATTGAAAATATGCAGGTAGAGGGCATCCACGATGGTGAGAACATCCACGAGGTAGGCAATGTGGAGTGCCCCAGCGGCTCTTACAGCATCGAGGGCAGAAGTTACGAGGCCAAGGCATACAAGGAGAACTGGTTGTGGCTGATGTTCCGCAGTGCCGGTCAGAGCTATGCTTCCGACAATGCTCTGCATTACCTCACCTTCATCAAACCCGACTTCTGCATCACGGACTCCTACGATAAGGAGTACAAGACCTTTATGGAGCACACAGGCTACTGATTTCCTGCCATGCGCTGCGGGACTGTCCCGCTACGTCAGGCGCAAGGGGAAAAGGCACACAGAAGGCTGTCTCTCCTCTGCTGGCATTCTGTGCCGGCAGAGCGGGGGCAGCCTCCTGGCTTTCGTAATGGGGCTGGCGGGGCAGGGAAGTCGGTTCTTCCGGCAGGCTTGTGCCGCTTCTTGGGTATGCCGGTGAAGCTGGGACGGACAATGCAGTGCGCTGCGATGGCTCATGCAGCACGCTGCGCAGGCCGATGCAGCACGCTGCATCGGGCATCGCACCGCAGTGCGCTATCGGGAGCGAAAGGGTGGGGTGGATGGCGCACCGGCATCCCGCCATCTCCCGCCCACTCTCCCTGTTGGACCGAAAAAGGGTGCCGATGGTGTAAAATGCGGGTGCGATGTGCATCCTTTGCCTCCAAAAGTGCGTACCTTTGCATGTGGAAAGCCCCCAGAGGCGAATTGTCCTATACATATTATATATATGCAGATTATGGAGAAGCAGAATGTCATCATATCCCAAGACCTGGAGCAGAGTCTGACGCAGGCTTTGGAACGGCAGTCCTTTGACCGCCTGTTTGTGCTCACCGACACCACTACCCACCGGCTTTGCCGCCCTTTGCTCGCCGGCATGAAGTGCCTGGACGGAGCGGTGGACATCGTCGTCAAGCCCACCGATGAGCACAAGAACATCGAATCGCTCGTGTCTGTATGGACAGCGCTGCAGCAAGGAGGAGCCACCCGACACAGCCTCATGGTCAATCTGGGCGGCGGCATGGTGACCGACCTGGGCGGTTTTGCAGCCAGCACATTCAAGCGCGGAATCCCTTACATCAACGTTCCCACCACGCTGCTCAGCATGGTGGATGCCAGTGTAGGCGGCAAGACAGGCATCAACTTCGGCGGTCTGAAGAACGAGATAGGAGTCTTCTGTCCTGCCCGCACGGTGATTCTCTCGTCGTGCTTCCTGGCTTCGCTTGACGACATGAACCTCTGTTCGGGTTATGCCGAGATGCTCAAGCACGGACTCATCAGCACGCGCAGGCATTGGAACGAGCTTGTGGGCTTCGACCTTACGCAGCCCGATCTGCCACACTTGCAGGAGATGATAGCCGAGAGCGTGGCTGTGAAGGAGCGCATAGTGGAGCAGGATCCCACCGAAAAGGGTATCCGCAAGGCACTCAATCTGGGTCACACCGTCGGGCATGCCTTTGAGAGTCTGGCACTTGCCGAGGAGCGTACCGTGCTGCATGGGTATGCAGTGGCATGGGGAATGATATGCGAGCTGTATCTGAGTGCCGTGCGCATGCACTTCCCGCACGATGTGCTGCAGCAGGCTCTTACCTTCGTGAGGGAGAACTACGGCACTTTCCTCATCGACTGCAAGGAGTACGACCGCCTGTATGACTATATGACGCACGACAAGAAGAACCTCTCCGCAGGGCAGGTCAACTTCACGCTGCTCTCCGATGTGGGCGATATCCACATCGACCAGATTGCCTCCAAGGATGAAATCTTCGAGGCGCTCGACTTCTACCGCGACAGTATGGGGTGCTGAGAAACGGGCTTCGTGAGGACTCTGAGAGGTTTTCTCTGACTGAGAAAAAAAAGATTGGATGCGTGCGGGAATGTACTTCCCGCATGTGCGCAGGGATTTGTGCAGCATGTTTCGGTAAGTTATGATTTTGTCCGAAACATGCTCCGCAAATCCTCTTTTTTTGCTTCTCATACTGAATAATGGCGCTTGCAGGGGCGGCAAATCTCATTGATAATTCGTAACTTTGTAGGTGAAAAAGTAACAAAACTGCAAATGAAAAGGAGAATTAGTGCATTTCTGAGCCTCTTCCTGCTGGCTCTGGTGGTAATGGCCGAAGGCAAGGCCAAGTATGTGTTTTACTTTATAGGCGACGGTATGGGCGTCAACCAGGTCAATGCCGCCGAGACGTATCTGGGTGCGCTTGACGGTCGCATCGGCATCACGCCGCTCTGCTTCCCCAGTTTCCCCTTCTCTGCCTATGTCAACACACAGAGTGCCACCAACGGTGTGACCGACTCGGCTGCAGCCGGCACTGCACTTGCCACAGGCAACAAGACCAAGAACGGAGCCTTGGGAGTGCTCAAGGATCTCACTACTCCCGTCAACAGTATCGCCCAGTGGGCGCATGATGCAGGTGCAGCAGTGGGCATCACCACCAGTGTGACTGTGGATCATGCCACTCCGGCAGCCTTCTACGCCCACGTAGGAAAGCGTGGCGATACCTATATGATAGGGCAGCAGCTCGTCGCTACAGACTTTGACTTCTTCGGCGGTTCGGACTTCACCACTCCCGCAAATCCCGATGGAGGAGCCGACCTCTACCAGCAGGCTCGGGACAAAGGCTACTGCATCACCCGCAGCTACAAGGAGTATCAGAAGCGCAGCAAGAAAGCCGACAAGATGATACTGCTCCAGTCAGAGGAGGCCAGCAAGGTGGATAGAGGCGGTATCCCCTATGCGCTTGACCGCCAGGAGGGTGACCTCACGCTGCCCGACATCACACGTGCTGCCATCAATTTCCTTACCAAGAAGCAGGCAGGCAAGGACGGCTTCTTCCTCATGGTGGAGGGTGGCAAGATAGACTGGCTCTGTCATGCCAACGATGTGGCGTTCATTCCCGAACTCATCGAGATGGACGATGCCGTGAAGGTAGCCTATGAGTTCTATCAGCAGCACCCCGACGAGACACTCATCGTGGTGACAGCCGACCACGAGACCGGCGGACTGGTTCTGGGCAGGGGCGGTTATCAGCTCAATCTGCAGGCTGTTGCCAACCAGCGTATGAGCATATCCCGGTTGGGCACAGAGCTTCACAAGCTGCACGACAAGTATGGCGACAAGTATGACTGGGAGGTGGCAAAGGCCTTCCTGACCGATAACTTCGGCTTCTGGGATAAGGTGCAGCTCAGTGATGACCAGACTGCCCGCCTGCAGCGCTCCTTTAAGCGAGTGCTCGAAGGCAAGGGCGTTGACGCCAAATCGCTGTATCAGAAGGACAGCGAGTTTGCCGGCACGGTCAACCGAGTAATGTCGGAGTGCGCCCGTCTCACATGGGGAACAGGCAGCCATACCAATGGCTATGTCCCCTGTTTCTCTATCGGTGTGGGTGCCGAACTGCTTCAGGGCCGTCTGGACAACACCGAGTTGCCCCTGAGGATGGCCAAGGCTGCCGGTTGGCAGGTGCGCTGACAGCCTGTATCAGAACTCTAACCTAATGAAATAAGAATGATGAAAAGACTGATTTACCTTATTGTCATACCTCTGCTTGCTGGCTTCTGCCTGCGGGCAGAGGCACAGACAGAGAAGAGTGCAGTAATGCTCGCTGACCCTTACATACTGCTCGAGGACGGCATCTATTACGCTTACGGCACTTACGATGCCGATGGCATACGCTGCTACACCAGCCCCGACCTCAAGTACTGGCAGTACAGCGGGCTGGCTCTCAATAAGGCCAACACCACCGAGAACCGCTGGTTCTGGGCACCCGAAGTATATCATGTGGGCAACCGTTACATCATGTATTATTCGGCCAACGAGCATCTCTATGCCGCCACAGCCAGTTCGCCCAAGGGACCCTTCAGGCAGGTAGGCTCCTATCAGATGGAGAGCCTGCTCAAGGATGAGAAGTGCATCGACTCACACGTCTTCTTTGACACGGATGGTTCAGCCTACCTCTTCTTTGTCCGCTTCAATAATGGCAACTGCATTTGGCAGGTCAAGTTGGCCGACGATTGCATCACCCCGGTGCCAGGAACCCTCAAGCAGTGCCTGTCGGCTGCTGATGCCTGGGAACTCAAGATGGGCCGCGTGACCGAGGGCCCCAATGTGTATAAGTCCGGTGCGCGCTATTTTCTCACCTATTCAGCCAATGACTACCGGAGCCAGGACTACGCTGTGGGATATGCCCTTACCACCAACATCGCCCGTGGCAACTGGAGCAAGCAGCGCACCCACAGTCCTTTCCTGCATCGCTGGAACGGGCTTTACGGCACCGGCCACCATTCTCTCTTCACCGACAAGGACGGGCAGTTGCGCATAGTCTTCCATGCCCATGACTCCCAGGAGAATATTCATCCGCGCCGCATGTACATTGGTACGGTCAAGTGCAGCGGAAATACTTTGACCATGACCGATGATGCCATGGTGGTGCCGGTATTGGGTACAGCGCCCACAGCCGTTGAGGCACCTGCGGCCGATGGTGCAGCACAGGCTGCGGCATCCTACTTCTCCACCGACGGAGCGGCGCATGCACAGCCCATCGCAGGCATCAACATCGTGCGGCAGGGTGCTCAGGTGCGCAAGGAATTGAGATGAAACACTTTTGTCTAACCCATTAAATACTGACCGGAAGATGAAAAAATCATTTGCTTTGGCTGCTATGGCAGCTTTCGTCATGTTCTCCTCATGCGGAGGGAATACAGGTAGCAATGTGGCTCAGGAGGATTCACTCGTCATCGACACTGTAGCTACACTGGAGCAGGATACCGCCGAGGATGTTCAGACACAGCTCACCGAGACCCTCCAGAGCGGTGATGCCGCACAGGTGCAGGCCGCTATCGAGAAGGTGGCAAGCGAAGTGAAGGCTGCCATCGAGAGTGGTGACCAGCAGGCGGCAGAGAAGTATGCCAGCCAGATAAAGGTGTTCGTGGAGCAGAATGCCGACAAACTGAAGGCTTTGGATGTGAACACCCTCACAGTGGGCAACTTGATTGATGCCGCCAAGAACCTTCCTGCCAATGCCCGGCAGACAGCCCGGGACGGCAAGAATGCCGTGAAGGCTGATGCCAATGCAGCCAGAGAGGCCGCCGATGCAGCCGCTGAAAAGGCCAAGGCCGATGCCAAGGCTGCTGCCGACCAGGCAGTAGAGGATGCCAAGGAGAAAGCCAGCGAGAAGGTGGATGAGGCTGCTGCCAAGGCCAGCGAAAAGGCCGACCAGGCTATTCAGGACGCTACCGACAAGGCCAAGAAGAAGTTGGGCCTCTAACATCAGTCAGCCTGCTCGCAAGCGTCAGCTGGCTTGCTTACGAACGTCAGTCAGCCCGCTCGCAAGCGTCAGCTGGTTTGCTTACGGATATCAAACAGCCCCGAACTGCCGTCTGGTGCAGTTCGGGGCTGATTTTCATTCTCTTTCTCCTTGCTCCTCATCCCGCAGTATTGGCAGGATTGTCGTGGCATCATTGCCCGTAGCAATCCTTTCGTATTACACTTTCGGCATGCAGCCATCGTCAGAGCTGTATGGCTTCTGGGATGAATATATCCGTCTCCTCATCCCGCCCAAAATGCCCAAAACAGTCAAGCAGAGTACAGAAAATGGAGAAAAAGCTTGTTTGCTGTACTGGAATTGACTATTTGAATGGTGCCGTGAGGGAGGTCTTCTCCAGTACCCAGTCATATACAGGCTGGATTGTGATGCTCAGTCCTTCGTGCTCCACGTCATTGTATTCGTGGTCGGTAAGCAGAAGCAGGTTTGTACAACCGGTCTTTCTGTTGGCCAGTAGCAGTCCGTCCATTTCCCTCTTTCTGGTTTTGGGTGAAGCGATATCGTATGACACCTGTATGGCTTGCACAACCTTTCTGTCCTTGCAAAGTATAAAGTCGCATTCGCCAGAACGGTCGTTCAGGTAGTATATGTCGTAACCCAGTGGCTTGTAGGTGCGTATGAGTTGCAGATACACTATTGTCTCCAGTCTCCATCCCAGGTTTTCCCCTACGAACGCATTGTCCCTCTGGTTCATCAGCGCAACGTCTATCGGGTAGAGTTTCTCCTGTGTGATGCGCTGTCGGCTCTGTGTGGAGTACTTCTGTAAGCCCGCCAGCAGATACGCTTGTCTCATATACCCGATGTAGTTCTTTATGGTGTGTTCCGACTTGATTCCAAGTAGTTTGGCCAGGTCAGACGGCACATATATCGTTGGAGCCACATTGAGCAGATGATTGGCCAGTTGTTCAAAACTGCTCTTGAACGTAACGTGAAACCTTTGCTCAATGTCGCGCTGGAGTATGTTGCTTACCAGATTCCTCACGTAGGAGGTGTCCTCGCCTATTTCCAGCAGTTCAGGGAAGCCTCCCGTCTTGATATATTCGTCAAAAGCAGCTCGCTTGAAAGCTTCTGCTTTAGTCGTTTGACGGCTTGTGTCTATGCCCTTTGTCATGCAGTATTCAAGGAAGGAGAAGGGGTACAGTGGTATTTCCTTGCTCCGTCCTGACAGGTGGGTAGCCAGGTCACTGCTTAGCAGTTTGGCGTTTGACCCCGTGACTATCACATGTATCCTCTTTCTGAGCAATCTGTTGACGAACAGATGCCATCCTTCCACGTTCTGTACTTCGTCCAGGAAGAGGTATTGGAAGTCTCCGTAAATCTTATACAGAACTTCCAGCAGCGTGTTCAGGTCGGTCGCCTGTATGTCTGCCAGCCGCTCGTCATCAAAGTCTGCGTAGGCGTATTTGACCGATGCGTTCTCCAACGCCATGAAGCAAAGTGTGGATTTTCCGCTTCTTCGTACGCCCACCACCACTTGTGCTTGGGGGCTGTTGATGTTTATCATCGCCTCTTCGGGGCGGTGGCAAAGGCGTTCGCTCCTGCGTATCTCCAGTTCCTCTTGCTGGTCGGCAATGATTTGCTCTAAGGTTCTCTTGTCTATCATGGACTCCCTGTTTTGCTGCAAAGATACATCTAAAATCCGTTATAAAACGCCTTATTTTACAAGTTTGTTGCCTCCAAAACGCCTTATTTTACAGTTTTCGGGCTTGCAGAATGCTTTATTTTACAAGTTTGGGAGTTCTGGAACGCGTTATTTTACACGTTCTGTGGGCCTGGGAGTGTGCTTCATGGGGTGGGCTGATGGGGTGCCAGGGGAGGCTTATCCTCGAAAAAGTGTAGTCCAAGCGCATTCTTATCCTCGAAAAAGTGTGGTGGATGGGCGCTTTTATCATCGAAAAAGTGTAACTTTGTGGTGCTGTAACCTAAATATGAGATAATTATGCGCAGGAAGATATATAGTCGTCTCTTGGAATGGAAGAATAGTAAGGACAGGCGCCCGATCATGCTCCTCGGAGCCAGACAGGTGGGTAAAACCTGGATTATGCGGCATTTCGGAGAGCAGGAATATAGGAAGGTGGTGTATGTCAACTGTGATGACGAGCCCCGAATGAAGCAAATCTTCGACCTTGACTACGATATAGAACGCATCCTCACAACCTTGCAGGCCATTACGGGGCAAAAGGCTACACCTGGTGACACACTGATAGTTCTCGATGAGATACAGGAGGTTCCCAGGGGACTGCATAGCCTGAAATACTTCTGCGAGAAGGCGCCTGAGTATCATGTTATGGTGGCTGGCTCACTGCTTGGAGTTACTTTGGGCGGTGGAGAATCCTTTCCTGTGGGCAAGGTGGATATGCTCTACATGTATCCGATGGATTATGAAGAGTTTCTGGAGGCAACGGGCCATGGTGAGTGGGTTGGGCTGTTGCGCTCGCATGACTGGCCCCTTGTGGATGCCTTGTTGCCCAAACTGGTGGAACTTCTCAGGCAATACTATTATGTAGGCGGAATGCCTGGCGTGGTGGGCAGATATGTGGAGAACAGGGACCTGAAGCAGGTGCGCACGTTACAGCACGAGATACTGGATGCCTATGGACGTGATATCTCCAAGCACACATCGGCAGCAGAGTCGGTTCGCATAAGGCAGGTGTTGGCCTCTCTGCCGATGCAGTTGGCCAAGGAGAGCAAGAAGTTTGTATATGGAGCTGTGCGTAAGGGGAGTCGGGCAAAGGACTTCGAACTGGCTATCCAATGGCTTCTGGATGCGGGCATAATATATAAGGTGAACCGCATCAGGGAACCTCGTGTGCCTCTCAAGTTCTATGAGGACTTCGATGCCTTCAAGCTCTTCCTGCTTGATTGCGGTTTGCTGGCTTGCATGGCCGATGCTCCTGCCGACCAGATGCTCATTGGCGACAACGTGTTTGTGGAGTTCAAGGGCGCTTTCACAGAGCAGTATGTGTTGCAGCAACTCCTTGCAGTCGGTCTCACTCCCTATTACTGGAGCAATGCAAAGACGCCGGCAGAGATAGATTTCATCGTTCAGCAGGGTAGCAGGTTGGTTCCCATCGAGGTGAAAGCTGAGGAGAATGCGCGTGCACGCTCACTGTCGCAGTTCATAAAGGACAATCCTGGGCTCAAGGGACTTCGCCTCTCCATGAAGGGGTATGCCAATCAGGAGTGGATGGAGAACGTTCCTCTTGTAGCTATAGATGCTTTCTTCGACCAGAAATAAGACTTCTCTTCCCCAATACAGACAGCCCCGAACCGCTTGGCATTTGCGATTCGGGGCTGGCTTATTGTGGTTCCTGAGTTGGGGAGGATTACTGCTGCTCTTTGAGAGTCCAACCGTAAGGTGTTAAAAAAACAAAGGGCTGGACTCCAAATCCGGAGTCCAGCCCTTTGACGCTCTTTTCATTATCTGTTTCTATAGCAGACGATGGTGTCAGTCATCGCCCCACATATCGCTTCCCCACGAGTAGTTGTTCCTGGAATCCTCCTCGTTGACCACATCAAAGTTGTCGATACATTTTCCCTCGGTATTGTTTACGCTCGCCGTCATGAAGCCTCCGCTGCAGAGAAGAGCCTCGGGCTGTATCACATTAATTTCTGGAGTTATATAGTTCTTCTTCATTTTGCGTAACTGTTATTTTGGGTTTATCTGATAACTATCTTCTTTCCGTTCACTACATACAGTCCCTTGGGCAATCCCTCCAGACTGCAACCGCGGCGCACCATCTGTCCGTTCATGTTGAACACGCCGTCTATGCCGCGCTTGTAGGATGTACAGTCGGTGTTGCCGTGTATGTCGTCGATGCCGGTGGCGCTGTCTGCCACTCCGTCGATGTACAGCGATACTTTGCGAGAAGTATTGCCCGTCAGCTCAAACCAGCAGCGGAACGCCTTCAGTCCGTATGAATACGGCTTGCCGTCGGCCATATCGCCGTGCGGCACCTGTATCAGCTTTCCCTTATACATGAAGTAGTCGCCGTTGAGGTCGTCTCTGCCCGAGATAATCTCGCCATTGTCGTATGTCTTTGCCATTGTGCCTTTGCATACCATCCCATGGCCACCGCCGGTGGCAGAGAATGTTTTGGTTGATACCCATGTGTTGTCGGTGCCTTTATGCTGCATCAGCTTCTCCCTGTCGAGCGACACCATCGTGATGTCGTAGTGGTCGGCAGGAACCTTCTTCGTCAGTCGGTTGTCTTCGTTACTAGTCGGCTTGTAGTCTTTATCCAGCCACTGGCTGTTGTCCTCGCCCTTTGATGTATAGAAGTGTTCTACGGTGTAGGCTGGCGACTTCGTCTGTGTATATGGCGGGAAGACTATATATGGCTCGAATGCTGTTACCATCACGTCATCGTCGTTCTTTGGCTCCACGGTGACGAACTGCACGCTGTTTTCCGTCAGTTTCGCAAGCTTTGCCACCTTCACGGCATCTCCAAACGTGTGCTTCATCTGTCCCCATGTCAGATCTACGGGCAGAATGAGCGAGTTCCACATATTGTCGTTCAACTTGCGGTTCAGATGCAGCACGGTGTTCTTGTATTCGTCTGCAGCCTCGGTCAGATAGCGCAGATCGGTAGATTCCTCATCGAGAATCAGCTCCGGGTTGCGTCGTGGTCCGGCATAAAGCAGCTTGAATTCGTCCACAGCGGTCAGCTCGTTGTCGGCTACAGCCGGCTTTCCTTCGGGTGTAGGATCTACGTAGAAGCCAATGCGGAGCGTCACGGGGTTATCGTTTGTTATTTCTTCCCCATTCGGAGCTTTGTCGAGACATATCTGCACCTGGTTCTCATACTTTCCCTCGAAGAAGGCACGTCCGATACCGGCTCCTTCGTATGTATTGCCAAGCGCCTCGGCATCAGTCTGACTTATACCGTCGAGGGTTGCTGTTGAGTATATCTCTTTAATCGGGTTGCCGTCGGCACCGAGCACCGTAATGAATAGGTTTGCCAACGGTCCGTCGTTCTGCTTGATGTTCTCCGAACTGTTCGCTGTGCTGAATCCGTTGCATCGCAGCAGGAACCATCCTCCCTTGTGTACCTGCACGTCCTGATAGAATGTGAAGCCGCGCAAGCCTTTGGTGTAGCAGTAGAAATACTGGCCGTAGTCGCGCTGATGAGCTTCATTATATGATATCCAGGCTCCTGAACCAGTTTGGCTTAGCTTGTCACGCGTCTTATACATCTTTTCGTCTCCGAAGCGCACATGGCTTTCCCAGTCTGTTGGCAAATTATTACCTTTACCTGTGATGGTCCATTGTAGAGCGTCCGCATCATTTGCTCTGAAATGTGCGCCTGCAATAAGGAATGAGGCATCGACAACCGATTTCATGTTTGCAGGGGCTATGTTGAAGATTTTGTAATACTCATTCTTTGTAATCACCTTCCACTCCTGGTTCTTGTATTCTGGGGTGCCCACTTCTGCTTTAGTTTCCTGATAATTGCAGAGTTTGTTCTCGTTGTCAGGATATGCCGTGAGATAACCTAATGTTGTAGGTTTACCAATTGTGACGAGATATACCTTGTTTGTTTCTGAATAGTCATTGGCTTGTTCAAATTTGACAGCGCATTCATTACTGGCAGATATGTCCATAAAGACCTCTTTATCTTTTGTTTTGATTCCCAAATATGGATGAGCTATAGAACCTTGCACCTTGCTCTCCAGGAAATACGTTTTTGAATTTGCATTCCAAAACATATAAATGGGATATGGCGTAACATCCAATGAGGCATGAGTACCCCACATACCGCCAATACTCAGAAACTTTTTGGCACCGACATTATACAGACACACAATCTTGTCTCCGTCGGTTTCATCTGTGTGCTTAGTTGTGCAATACTTTGACGAAGGATCAACGCCAGAAAGGTCGTCAACCCCACCTATAACCGTTTTTTCTGTTCCGTTGCTTTCCGTCGCTTTATTTTGTGCCGAGGCTACAGTAGCATTTGCAGCCATCAGCACTGCGGCCAAAGCGACAGCCGCAATGCTTCCTTTTGCCTTGGCAAAAGAAAACAGATAACTTTTACTCTTCATAATCAATCTTTTCGTCTTTATCAATCTTTTCTTGGATGTTTATCAAACAAACTTGGATGCCACCAT
>UQST01000009.1 GCA_900543815.1 uncultured Prevotellaceae bacterium | reverse complement strand
CCATATTGTTACCTATATAATATAGGCAAACGCCCAACTTCTTGATTTTCAATCAAAGTCCAATTTAGAGCGAGTTAAATGTAATAACAATAGGAAGTTCTGCTGGTGGTTATGCTTCTGCTTTATTCGGGCCTAAGTTGAAGGCCGAAAAGGTGATTTGTTTCAACGCACAGTTTAGCTTGGACAAATTGGTAGAAGATAGTACAGAAACCAACTCTCCTCTATTATACAGTATGTTAAAGGGTGAAAAGTCAGTAGGGGGGGGGGGAATATATTGAAAACCAATTGTTCTGACACTCCCGTTTATTATGTCTATTCTGACAGGTCAAGGTGGGATGTCGAACAGCACGAGTTTACTCAAGGTGTAAATAATGTCAGATGTATAGAGTTCCGTTCTGCAAAACATGGAATTCCTTTTCTGAAGGTTGCTTTACACAAATTTATCAACATGGATAAACCTGAATTGGATGTTTTGTCTGAGAGGGTACAAACCCCAATACCTTTTACCATCAAGATGGTGGGAGTCTATAACACTTTGGCTGGTTTTATAGAACAAGTTTACAAAGTTTACAAAAAGCGTCATTAGACAATATACATTATGAAATCAATAGCAGTTCTCCTGACGGTATTTAATCGGAGGGAGAAGACTTTGGAATGCCTGGAGAGGCTGTATAGGCTGTTGCCGATGGATGGTTATCAGGTGGAGGTTTATCTCACTGATGATGGATGTACGGACGGTACGCCAGAGGCGGTGGCAGAGAAGTTTCCACAAGTAAATGTTATACATGGCGAGGGAGATTTGTTCTGGAACCGTGGTATGTGGACAGCGTGGGATACAGCAGCCAAAGCCAAGGATTATGACTTCTATCTGTGGCTTAATGATGATACCTTTGTGTATGACAACATGCTCGAAGTGCTGACAGAAGCTGCCAAGGGAACCAATGAGGAGGCTATTATCGTAGGTGCAACGGAATCGTCTGACCACTCATCCGTCACCTACGGGGGCAGAGTGAAGGGTGGTATCGTGCCCAAACCCAATGGGAAGTTGATTCCTGTGGATTATTTCAATGGAAATATTGTACTGATACCGCAGTCGGCTTATCATATCCTGGGCAATCTGGATTATTACTTTACGCACAGCAAAGGCGATTTCGATTATGGCATGAGAGCCAAGAAGGCTGGCGTAGCGATGTATCAGGCAGGAGGGGTATTGGGTGAATGCGATGCACACGCCACCTTCGACAAGTGGTGCAACCCTGATGTGCCGTTCTCCCAACGCTGGAAGATGATGCACAAACCCAATGGAATGCCGCCAAAGGAGACGTTTCATCTGGATAGGAGGCATAAAGGACTTGTAATGGCTTGCGTACATTTTGTTTCAATACATGTGAGATGCTTATTCCCTGTTTTCTGGCTAAAACGTGATAAGGGTTAGCCCTCACATTTTACGATTGGGCTATTCTCAATGCTTATATGTTCCCATTTGATATTGGGATGTATTATTTAAAAGAAGAAATCATGATATCGATTATAATACCATTATATAATAAACAAGATTATATCAGAGCAACATTAGATTCCATATTCTCACAAACATTTCAAGATTTTGAAGTAGTTGTAGTCAATGATGGTTCCACTGATAATAGTCTTTCTGTTGTTAATAGTTACCGTGACAAAAGATTGCGCGTTTTTGATAAAGAAAATGGTGGGGTTTCACGTGCAAGAAATTTTGGCTATAAGCAATCTAAGGGTGACTGGGTTATGTTTCTTGATGCCGATGACACTATCACTCCAAACTGTCTTTCTGTTTTGTGTCAGCTCATGAAGGATTTCCCTTCATCAACTTTAGTATGCGCTAATTATGACATAATTTTAGATAAGCACAATGTTACTAAAGGATGTAAGTTGCAGAATAGAGGATTGTTGTTAACTCCATTCAAGGAGTTATGGGACAAAAAGTGGAATCTACGATTGGGGGCCTATGCCATGCAACGTCGCGTATTTGATGCTGTTGGTGGCTTCTGTACTTTTATGAAAAAGGGGGAGGATGTATATTTTAATAATGAAGTGATACATAATTCGACAATCGCTTTTTCTTTGGATGTAGTGATGTCTTATAATCGTGAGGGAAGTTTCTTTAGCAACGTTTCGACACCATTATCAGAGGGTGATATTTATTATCAAAGATTGGAAGATGGAGAAAAATATGAAAAGTTGGTAAAAGCAGAAATCGTTTGGAAAGGCATTTGTTACCGTATTCTCCATCTTAATATTTCAGAAGTGTTTTCTATGCAGAAAAAGTACAAAGGATATTATTGTCTAATAGCGGAATCTTTTGTACGCAGAATCTGCAAGGCAATATGTCCTTTTTAGTTCGTTGACGAAAATGTGATTAGTGCTGTTCTCAAGTTAATGGGAGATTATGCCTGTTTCTGATCACCATATGGTTGTTAGGAAGAATGGTAGTTTTATAATAGTTGTGTCTGATGAGAAGAATTAGCGGGTTGAATGTTTTGCGGGCATTATCCGTATTGATGGTCTGTTTGGCGCACATTTGTTTGCAGTTAGGCTTGAATGACATTGGTCGGTTTCTGGCTTATTTGTTTGTTGATGTGTTTCTTTTCCTTTCTGCTTTTTTGTTGGGTTTAGGACATGGAGAGTCGCCAGTAGGTTTGGCATTTATGAAGAAAAGATATTTGCGCTTGTCTGTTGTCTATTATCCGTTTTTGATGATATCTATCATGCTTTTAATCTTGTTCGGCAAACATATAGATGTCAAATCGATTGTACTCCATTTCACTTATACAAATTATATAGTCAACAACAAATTGTATGGTGTTCCTTTCGGCCATCTATGGTATCTTTCGATACAGATGGTAAGCTATTTGTTGATAACAATGCTCTTCTGCAAGGGTTTGTATTACAGGAGTAAATGGGTGCTGGGAAGTAGGACTGGTATTGCTGTATTAGGCGTAATTGCCGCTCTGGGGGGGTATTTCTGACATCTTTAGGTTTGCCTAATCGTGTAAGTGTAGTTCTGTTTACATATGTAGTCGTTTTCTCTCGGACCGGAGATATTTTGGATTGGGCTAAGCGCATCCCACCGAGAATGTGCCTGTGCATTTTTGTCCTTTTGAATGTAATCACGTTGTTGCTTTTCCTGTTTTGGAATCTGGAAGGCAAAATAATTGTTAGAGATTGGCTCGTTGCAGTCACTTCGCTAAGTTGGCTCATTTATTATCTTAAGCCAACAAGAGAATTGTTTCCAAAGCCAATAGCTTTCCTCTCTACGATATCTTTTGAGATATATTTGGTGCATCATCCTTTGGTCTTTGGGGAGTTTGCTTGGATTCACAGAGGTGATGGTAGCGCATTCTTTGTAGGTTTAGAGGTGCTTCTTACAATGTGTTTTGTTGTTTTGGCTTCTTGGCTGTTGCATTTGTTGAGCGATACTCTATCTAAGTGTGTGACGAAGATAGTTTCTTGATGTGAACATGCATCGGGCAATTGATAGGTTTGTTTCTCGTTTTGTTCAGTTTGCTGGATGGCGGCTGGTGTGGTAAAATGCTCGGTAGCGCATTTGCTCAAACTTATAGTTAGAACGATTGGTATGAACTCATTGCTCATATGTGCCTTCACAAACTCAATTACCGAAAGATGGAGGCGGCTTTGTGGAATCCACATAGTTATTGCTCCTATTTGCTACACGCTTGAAGTGTTGGGAGATAGTCTGTATAAATGAATAATACAATAATAGCATCGTTATATGCTTAAAATCTTAATCAATGCATATGCTTGCTCCCCTAATATGGGGAGTGAGCCAGGAATGGCTTGGAACTGGGTGAGTAATCTTGCCAAGTTCTGCGAACTGTATATCATAACCGAAGGGGAGTTTCGGAAACAGATAGAGGCGGTGGTTCCTACCTTGGAACAAGGCAAGAACATGCACTTCTATTATAACCCCGTCTCTGTGAAGGTGCGGAAGATGTGCTGGAACCAAGGGGATTGGAGATTCTATCTGTATTATGATGAGTGGCAGAAGAAGACCTTGCGTATTGCCGAGCAAATAATAGCGAAGCATCAGATAGACGTAGTTCATCAACTCAATATGATTGGCTTTCGTGAGCCCGGCTATCTTTGGAAGTTAAACAAGCCATTCGTATGGGGACCAACAAACGCAAAGGAAGCGTTTCCTGTTCCTTATTTGCAAGGGGCAGGATGGAAAAAGTCTTTGTTTATTAGGTTGAAGAACCAAATAACCAAGATGCAACTCAAACATTCTTCAAAGGTAAAGAACGCAGTAGAGAAAGCTTCTTGTATCTTTGCGGCTTCTTCAGATTCCGTTAGAAGTATCCATAAGTATTTTGGGTATGATGCTGTCCTTATGAATGAATCAGGTTGCGATGTTGATGACTTGAGCACCCAACATGATTTTGCTGGCAAGGATTTTCTTGATTTGTTGTGGGTTGGTAGGTTTATCTTCACCAAGCAATTAAAACTTGCCATTCAATGTGTTAAAGTTGCAAACAACAAAAAAGTACGGCTTCATATAGTTGGTGGAAGCATAGAAGAAGAGGTACAATACAAAGTGATTGCAGATATGTTAGGTGTCAGCCAACAATGTGTTTGGCATGGAAAGGTTTCTCATGATGAGGTTCAAACATTGATGCAAAGGAGCGATGTGTTCTTCTTTACTTCTATAGCCGAAGGAACTCCTCATGTGGTGCTTGAGGCAATAGCAAATGGTTTGCCGATTGTTTGCTTTGATACTTGTGGTCATGGGGATGTGGTAAACGAAAAGGTCGGTAGAAAGATTCCTCTTACAAACCCGGAGCAGTCAGCCACGGATTTTGCCAAGATACTGAATGAACTGGAGGGCAATCGTGATGAACTGAAGCGTATGTCAGAGAACTGCAAGCAGAGGCAGAAAGAACTTTCCTGGGAGGAAAAAGCAAAGACCATGGTGAAGTGGTACGAGAAGGTGGTTTCTGAGAAGTAATTCGCTTTTTGAGAGATAATTTTGGCAGTGTAACTGAATTTGCGTACCTTCGTCAGACAATTGATGCGAATATGAGAACGGAAGGTTACAAACTTACCCATATAGAGATTGGGGGCTTCAAGTCAATTTCGGCAACGTTGCCCCTGAAACTGGATTTTGCTGATGTCAATATATTGCTCGGTGCCAATGGGGCAGGAAAGAGTAATATAGTGAGTTTCTTCAAGATGCTGGGATATATGATGTCTGGCAGTATGCAGATGTATGTGGCACAAGCAGGCACGAATCAGACTTTCCTGCATTATGGGGTAAAGGTGACTCCGTGCATTACGGCTTCTTTGCGCTATGAGAGCGAGAAGGAGTATGATGTGTATAATTTCAGTCTGACGCATGCTGTTCCCAACAGACTCATCATCAAATCGGAAGATGTGGAGTGGGGTAGCCTGGATGATGACAGCAAACCGCACAGAAGCGTGGTGGCATCGGACTACAATGAGTCTGGCTTGATAAACTCCAGCCATGAGGTGTGTGCTGAGATGCGCAGTCTGCTCTCGATGTGTAAGGTGTATCAGTTCAGCGACTCGTCCATGACGGCTCCCATGCGACAGGCATCTGCTGTGGATTCTGCCCATTACTTGCAGTCGGAAGCCAATAACCTGGCTCCTTTCCTTTACTTCCTGAGGGAAAACTATAAGGAGGCGTATCAGCGGATAGTGAGTTATGTGAGGACGGTGATACCGCAGTTCGGTGATTTCTATCTTGAACCTGAACGTGGCTATATCTCCCTGAAGTGGACTGACAATACTGCCAACGACTATGTGTTCAATGCAGAACAGTTCTCGGATGGTTCTATCCGTTTCATCGCTCTGGCCACTTTGCTTCTGCAACCACAGGAGACAATGCCGCATGTAATCATCATAGACGAACCTGAACTGGGGCTGCATCCGTATGCCATTGACCAGCTGGCAGAGATGATCAAGGATGCTTCTCTGCATGCTCAGATAGTGCTGGCCACTCAGTCGCCTGCCCTCATCGACGGTTTTGACATAGGCTGTATCTCTGTCATAGAGCAAGATGAGGAAAAGCACTGTACAGTAGCCCGCAATCTGGACAATGCAACCTACGAAGAATGGTTGGAGGAATATACCAACAGCGAACTTTGGAACAAGAATGTGTTAGGAGGGCGCCCGGTATGAATACAGTCATCATCAATATCCTGTGTGAGGGCCAGACAGAGGAGCGTTTCGTAAAGGAAGTGATGAAGCCTTATTTCGCAAGTTCGGGCATTGTACTGAAGCATCGCCTGCTTGTCACTTCCAAGAAGAAGAATGCCAGGGGAGGTATGTTGAACTATGCGCAAGCCAAAGGTGATCTGGTGAGATGGATGAAAGAGAACGGGGGGAGAAACAGCGAAACGCATTTCTATACCACCATGTTTGACTTTTATGCCTTGCCAAATGACTTTCCCGGATTTGTCGAGGCTGAAAGCAACAGCGACCCTTATGACAAGGTGGAGGCTATTGAGAGGGCTTTAGAGGCGGACTTGAACAGCCGATACTTTATTCCTTATATCCAGCTTCACGAATTTGAGGCTCTGTGCTTCTGCGACATCAGTCAGATGAAAGCCTTTTATCCAAGTGAGGGCGCTTCCATTGACGCTCTGGAAAGGGTGCTGGAACAATATGGAGGTAATCCTGAACTGATAAACAACAGTCCGAATACAGCGCCGAGCAAGAGGATAATTGATGCCATAGAGGGCAGAAAGAGATATCGCTACAACAAACCAAAGTCGGGAGCAGACGTAACCAAGAATATCGGTATGGATAAACTGATGGTTATGTGCTGCCATTTCTGCAATTGGGTGGAAAGGATGCTGGCTTGTTATACTCCATCGTACTAATGGTTTGTGAGGCGCTTTAGGCTTTGTGTTAAAAGCAATAGAAGGATTCTCCAAACTCTAATTCTCCTCTCCCATCACGCAGTCCTGAATGGTTTGCCATAGCTGGGGAGGCAGGAGGAAATAGGGGATGGGGTTCTGAGGAGAATCCTGGAAATAGAAAAACATGTGCTTGATGCCTGGTGCATCGGGATATTCATAGGCTTCGATTCTTGTGACGCTGATTCCTTGCTGCTGCAGAGTGGCAAGGAGATGACGGCGTTGCTTCTTGTTGAGCTGACGGTAGCGTGAGTATATGGTGAGGATGTCTGATGCCATAGCCGATTGATGTTTGCTTGCGCGAAGTTAGCGCTTTATTTCCTGACGGGAAATAGTTTTTATCTGATATTTTGTTTTGGCTGCATGAGCATAGTGAGTGACTCATGCGGAATCCTACATTTGGTATTATCGTATGGCTCGGGAGGTTGATGAGGCTCCCGCAGCTGTCTTATATATGTATAGTTATGCTTCGACTTAAGACGTTGACAATTCTTGGCAGCAGGGCTGAACTGGCTTTGCTGCCCGATGGGAAGTTGCTCATAAACACAGTGAATGCCCATTCCTTCAACACGGCACAGAAGGACAGTCTCTTTGCAGAAGCCCTTCAGAAAGGGGATGTGCTGATTCCTGACGGGGTGAGCATTGTAAAGACTTGCAAGTGGATAAAGGCGAAGAGCCAACCCTCTGAGCGTATAGCGGGATGGGATCTTTTTGCCTTCGAGATGGACAGACTGGAGCTTCGGGCAAAGGAGAAGACCAATGCAGCGGATGCCGCAACAGGCCAACTGCCGCTCAAGGTGATGTTCATGGGCAGCTCGCCTAAGGTGCTGAGCCTGATAGAGAAGCGTGCTGCAGTGGATTATCCGCACTTGAAGGTGGTGACGTATTCGCCTCCCTACAAACCGGAATTCACTGACGAGGACAACAAGGCTATCATAGAGGCAATAAACAGTGCCAATCCCGACTTGCTGTGGATAGGTATGACGGCTCCCAAGCAGGAGAAGTGGACGTATGCGCACTGGCATGAACTGGATATCCACTGTCATGTGGGTACCATAGGGGCGGTGTTTGACTTCTATGCAGGTACAGTGGAGCGGGCTCCTCTGTGGTGGCAGGAGCATGGGCTGGAATGGGCTTATCGCCTGATGAAGGAACCTCGACGCATGTGGAGGCGGTATATCCTGGGCAATGTGCTGTTTCTGTGGAACATGACAAAGGAGTGATGGAGGCTGGGCTGTTCCGCTTCCTGCGTTTCTCCTTAGGGCTGGAAGGGGAGGTGAAAGGTCTTCTCGACGGCAGGAAGGGGTCCTTTGACTGGGATGCCTGTTACCAGTTTGCGAAAAGGCAGACGCTGGCGGGTGTGCTGTTCGACGGCATCCAGAGGTTGCCCAAGGAGTTGGCTCCCGCCCGTCCACTGCTGCTTCGCTGGCTGAGTGACAGTGAGAGCATCCGCCGCAGGAACATGCGGATGGACCGGGCTTCTGCCTATGTATATAATAAGGTATGTGCTGCGGGCTTCCGCTGCTGCATCCTCAAGGGACAGGGAAATGCTTTGCTCTATCCTCACCCTTCATCGCGCATCCCGGGTGATGTGGATGTGTGGGTGATGGCAAACCGTGAGGAGCTGCGTCACATAGCGCTTTCGCTCACCGAAGGGGACGGTTCGTCGCTTCAGGAGAGTCTGAACCACATAGGGTTGACGGTGCATGGTGTTTCGGTGGAACTGCATTCAACGCCTGCTCTGCTCAACAGTCCGCTGCACAACAGCCGTCTGCAGAAGTGGCTCAAGCGGAATGCTGATCTGCAATGCAGCAATCGCATCGCTCTGCCCAACAACGCTGGCGAAGTGGCTGTACCAACGCTCTCCTTCAACATCATCTACCAGCTCTGCCACTTATTTCACCACTGCTTCTACGAAGGGGTTGGACTGAGGCAGATAGTAGATTACTACTTCGTCCTGAAGAACACAGATTTCTCTGGGAACACGAATGAGGGGGCTGGGAACACAGATAGGGATGAGGTTTTTTTGAACACGGATTTCACGGATAGGTTTTCGGGGAACACGGATGAGGGGTGTTTTTTATTGAACACGGATTGCACGGATTGCACGGATTCTTCTTCTGGGGATTTTGAGGGGGATGGGTGTTTTTTGAACACGGATTTCACGGATAACACGGATAGGATTGGTGGGAATGCGGAGAGTGATGGTTCTTTAATGAACACGGATTGCACGGATTTTACGGATTCTTCTTCTGGGGATTTTGAGGGGGATGGGTGTTTATTGAACACGGATTGCGCGGATTTTTTGGATTCTTCCTCTGGGGGATTGGGGGAGGTGGATTCTGGAGGGGCGCTTGTTGCTTTGCAGGAGGAACTGAAGTGGTTGGGACTTTGGGAGTTTGCTGGGGCGGTGATGTATGTGCTGCGTGAGGTGATGGGACTGGATGAGAAGAGGATGATATGTGCTCCTGATGAGCGGAGGGGACGGTTGCTGCTGGAGGAGATAATGGCTGGGGGCAACTTCGGACATTATGATGAACGGAACCATTTCGGACAAGGGGCGCTCTGGCATAATATCCAACGCTTCAGGAGAGACTGGCGTATGCAGAGGTATTATCCATCAGAGGCATTGAGCGAACCGCTGTTCAGAGCCTGCCACTTCCTGTGGAGATGGAAACAGAAACACACTGGAAAGCCGAAAGAACGTAACCGTAACTGAATCCTGACGAAATAACCAGTTGGCCCGATGTTCGCATCACAGAACATCGGGCCAACTGGCTTCTGGGGGAGCCATTGCTCCTGTCATTTGTTCAGGGAGCTTTCTCTGGGATATTTGTCTGTCTCCCTTTCGTAATAAGAAGAGGTGTTGTGGTGGTGAGAATGAACTGTCGGGCCATTGGCAGATGGGGTGATTGAAGAAGCCAATGCGCTGCGGAGCCGAATGCAGCATGCAGGGATGGCTGATGCAGCACGCTGCAGTGGCTGTTGCACTGCGCTGTGCCGACGGGGTGAACAATTTCGACATTCCTTTCCACGAAATTTATCTCCCGCTTCCATCAATTCTGGTATTCGTTCCCACCAATTCGGTTTCCCGCTTCCACGAATTTTCTCGTTCCTTTCTATGGAATCAGTCTCCCGCTTTCACGAATTCACATTCTCGCTTTTACGAATTCTGACCTTATTCTCCACGAATGTGGGAAGACAAAAAAGACATCCTTTTGTGGGGATGTCTTTCTCTATCGCTTTTCCTTTAAGTGGAGGTGCCTGGCGGATTCGAACCGCCGTGGACGGTTTTGCAGACCGTTGACTAAGCCACTCATCCAAGGCACCATTCCGTAATTGCGCTGCAAAGGTACATCTTTTATTTCGTTTCGCCAAACCTTTTTGCAAATTTCTTTTGCTTCGTCCCTTTGCTTTGTTGTCGGGGTGACCCGACTCGAACGGGCGACCACCTGGTCCCAAACCAGGTGCGCTACCAACTGCGCTACACCCCGTGCCTGACTGGGCTGTTGCCCCGTAAAGCGATGCAAAAGTAGTACAATTCATTGGACTGGGCAAGTTATGGAGCAAGTTTTTTTGCACATTGCAGTTTTATGTCAATTTTTACCTATCACCCTGTACAGCGAAAGGCGTAAAAAGCGTAAATTTGTAGTGGTATGGAGGCGAAAGGACAATGGAGCGATGCTCCAGCATCTGTTGAGCCATTAAAATCAGGATATATTATATTATGGTAAACAACTAAAGAAGCGACATGAAGAAGTACAATTTCAATGCGGGCCCAAGCATTCTGCCCCGCGAGGTGATAGAGGCTACAGCCTCTGCATGTCTTGAGTTCGAGGGTTCTGGCCTAAGCCTGATGGAGATTAGCCACCGTGCCAAGAATTTCCAGCCAGTTGTGGATGAAGCCGTTGCACTGTTTAAGGAACTGCTGCAGATACCCGAAGGGTACTCGGTGCTGTTCCTGGGAGGAGGCGCCAGTCTGGAGTTCTGTATGGTCCCCTACAATCTTCTGGAGAAGAAGGCAGCTTACCTTAACACGGGTGTTTGGGCATCCAAGGCAGAAAAGGAAGCTCGCCTCTTTGGTGAAGTGGTGGAAGTGGCATCCAGCAAGGACAGGAATTTCACCTACATCCCCAAAGGTTTCACCATCCCCACCGACGCTGATTATCTGCACATCACAAGCAACAACACCATATACGGCACCGAGTTGCGCGAGGACCTGGACTCTCCCATCCCCGTGGTGGCAGATATGTCCAGCGACATCTTCTCACGCCCGGTGGATGTGAGCAAGTATGGCATCATCTATGGCGGTGCACAGAAGAACCTGAGTATGGCAGGCGTGACCTTTGTGATAGTGAAGGAAGACCTGTTGGGCAAAGTGAGCCGTCCCATCCCCACCATGCTGGACTATCGCACACATGTGAAGAAAGGAAGCATGTTCAACACACCTCCCGTGGTGCCCATCTACTGCGCTCTGCAGAACCTGAAGTGGATAAAGAAGCAGGGTGGAGTAGAGGCTATGGAGAAGAGAGCCATCGAGCGCTCGTCCATCGTGTATGATGAGATAGACCGCAACAGACTCTTCGTGGGAACAGCCGAGGAGGACAGCCGCTCGAGGATGAACCTCACCTTTGTGCTCAAACCCGAATATCAGGACCTTCAGGACGAGTTCCTCGCCTTTGCCACACAGCAAGGGATGGTGGGTGTAAAGGGTCATCGCGACGTGGGCGGCTTCCGTGCCAGCTGCTACAATGCCATGACTGTGGAAGGTTGCAAGGCACTGGTAGCCTGCATGAAGGAGTTTGAAGCTAAACACTAACCAAGCATAGGGAGCCCTTGCAGACGGCAGTCCGGCTCATGGGAGCGTGCAGCCGTCTGCAAGGCTTTTCCTATACATTATATATATAATAGACATGAAAGTTCTTGTTGCAACAGAAAAACCCTTCAGCCAGGTGGCTGTAGATGGTATAAAGGAAGTCATCAATGAGGCAGGAGGCCAGGTGGCCCTGCTGGAGAAATATACCGAGAAGAGTCAGTTGCTGAATGCCGTGGCCGATGCAGATGCGCTCATCATACGCTCAGACAAGGTGGATAATGAGGTGCTGGATGCTGCCCGCCAGCTGAAGATAGTGGTGCGTGCAGGTGCAGGATATGACAATATCGACCTGGAAGCAGCTACCGCCCATCATGTGGTGGCTATGAACACCCCCGGACAGAATGCCAACAGTGTGGCCGAACTGGTGTTCGGAATGCTGGTATATGCCGTGCGCAACTTCTACAACGGTACCAGCGGCACTGAGTTGATGGGCAAAAAGTTGGGCATCTTGGCCTTTGGCAACGTGGGCAGGAATGTTGCACGCATCGCCAAAGGCTTTGGCATGGACGTATATGCCTACGACGCCTTCTGCCCCAAGGAGGCTATCGAGGCAGCAGGAGTGCATGCGGCAGCTTCGCGTGACGAACTCTTTGAGCAGTGCGATATCGTTTCGTTGCATATTCCTGCCACTCCCGAGACCCGTCAGAGCATCAATCACGACCTGGTGAACAAGATGAAGAAGGGCGGAATACTCGTCAATACCGCACGCAAGGAGGTGATAGACGAACCGGGGCTGATAACGCTCATGCAGGAGAGAACCGACCTGAAGTATGTGACCGACATCAAACCCGATGCCGATGCAACATTCTCCTCGGAGTTCCCAGGCCGCTATTTTGCCACTCCCAAGAAGATGGGAGCGCAGACAGCAGAAGCCAATGTGAACGCAGGCATAGCCGCTGCACGTCAGATAGTGGCTTATCTGAAGGACGGAGTAACTAAATTCCAAGTAAACAAATAATGGCTATAGTAAAACCATTCAGAGGATTGCGCCCGCCGCGCGAACTGGTTGAGCAGGTCGAGAGCCGGCCTTACGACGTGCTCGATAGTGAAGAGGCAAGGGCAGAAGCAGGCGACAACGAGAAGTCGCTCTATCATATCATCAAACCCGAAATAGATTTCCCCGTGGGAACCAGCGAGTATGACGAGTGCGTGTATCAGCGTGCGGCCGACAACTTTGCCAAGTTCCAGCGCGAGGGATGGCTGGTGCAGGATGCCCACGAGCACTATTATGTGTATGCCCAAACCATGAACGGCCACACACAATATGGCCTGGTGGTGGGAGCGGCAGTGGCTGACTATATGAACGGAGTAATCCTGAAGCACGAACTCACACGCCGTGACAAGGAAGAGGACCGCATGAAGCATGTGCGCGTATGCAATGCCAATATGGAACCCGTCTTTCTGGCTTATCCCGATGATGCAGCCTTGGATGCCATCGTAGCCCGATATGCAGCCCAGGAGCCTGAGTATGACTTCATTGCGCCAGTAGATGGGTTCCGCCATCAGTTCTGGTTGGTGGATAAGGAAGACGACCTTGTGGCCATCACCGAGCGCTTTTCCCAGATGCCCCATCTCTATATAGCCGACGGTCATCACCGTACAGCAGCGGCTGCCTTGGTGGGTGTCGAGAAGGCCAAGAACAACCCTCACCACACAGGCAAGGAGGAATACAACTATCTGATGGCTGTATGTTTCCCCGCAAGCCAACTGACCATATTGGACTACAACCGTGTTGTGAAAGACCTCAATGGCCATTCGCCCGCAGAGTTCAAGGCGCTTCTGGAACAGCATTTCACTGTAACCCCCAAGGGGGCAGAACCCTACAAGCCCACCTGCTTGCATGAGTTCAGCCTCTATATGCAGGGTGAGTGGTATAGCCTGATGCTGAAGCCTGGGCTGGTGGATGAGACTGACCCCATCGGAAGTCTGGATGTGAGCATCAGCAGCAAGTTGATTCTCGATGACCTGCTGGGTATCAAGGACCTGAGGTCAGACAAGCGCATTGATTTCGTTGGCGGACTGCGTGGGCTGGGAGAACTGAAGCGCAGGGTGGATTCAGGTGAGATGCAGATGGCACTGGCTCTCTATCCCGTGAGTATGCAGCAGATTATACGCATCGCCGACAGTGGCAATATCATGCCGCCCAAGGCCACATGGTTTGAGCCGAAGTTGCGTAGCGGACTCGTAGTACACAAACTCTCATAGACATTCATGCCAATGGTGGATGAATATCAGACTATTGTGGGAACAAGCCAAGGAACTTACTCCGAACTGAGGAGCAAGTTCCTTGGCTTTGCCCATCATGTAACCACGCCCGAGGAAGCCCTGGCGCTGGTGGCTGAATACCAGAAGAAATATTATGATGCAAGGCATGTGTGCTGGGCATACATGTTGGGTGCAGAGCGCGAACAGTTTCGTAGCAATGACAACGGAGAGCCCAGCGGAACGGCTGGAAAACCCATTCTGGGACAGATCAACAGCCGTGAACTGACCGATGTAATCGTGCTGGTAGTGCGCTATTTCGGTGGTGTGAAGTTGGGAACAAGCGGATTGATAGAGGCTTATCGCACGACAGCAGCCGCTACACTGGATGATGCGCAGGTGGAAACACGCACCGTGGATGGCACTTGCAGCATCGATTTCGATTATGCAGATATGAATGTGGTGATGAAGGTGTCGCGCTTGATGGAAGCCCGCATTGTGGAGCAGACGTGTGATATGCAGTGCCACATGACATTCTCTATCCGTATGGGCAAACTGGATGAGCTGGAGAAAAGGCTCGACTGTGCCCTTCGCCACATCCCGTATCAGCAATGACTCATGCGGTCATCGTTTGCCTCGGTTGATGATACATATACCGGCAGTGGCAAGTGAGCCGGCTATCACGTATTTCCAATAAAACACCTCGCCCAGGCAGAGGCAGCTGGTGACGGCTCCCACCACGGGTATCAGGGAGTTGTAGATGGCCACCTTGCCCACAGGATTGCAGGTGAGCAGTTTGTTGTAGAGGGCAAAGGCGGTGGTGCTGATGCCTATCAGCAGCAACAGATATAGCAAGCCCAGCGCACTCACATGTGGTAGGGTGCCCTGCAAGAGCAGTCCTGACCCTATCAGCATCAGTCCACCCAGAGACAGACTGTAGCCTGTGCCCACAAACACATTTACCCTCTGGCCCAATCCACGAGCAAGCAACGAGGCAGCAGCCCCGCAGAGTGCATTGAGGATAATCATTCCGTCGCCCATCAGAGTGAATCCGCTGCCGCTCCTCTCACCGCCGATGTTGAGTGCAAGAATGCCTGCGAAACCAATCATACAGCCCATGAGTTTGCGTATGGTCATCCTGTCGCTCTTGAAGAACAGACATGCCAGGATGACTACAGAGAACACGCTCAGCGAGTTGAGTATGGCCGAACGCGCTCCAGGTGCGTAAGAAAGGCCGATGTAGAAGCATGTGTAGTGGATGGTGGTATTGAGCAGGGTGAAGAGCAGGATGTACCACCAGTCGGCGGAACGCCTTATCGCGAAGCTCTTGTTGCCTGCACGTGCTACTCCCAGGATAATCAGACCCGAGATGCAGAAGCGAATGCCGGCAAACAGAATCTTGCTGCCGGTGAGGTCGGGTGTGATGTGGAACTCGGCGAAACCCAGTTTGATGAGCGGGTAAGCCCATCCCCACGCCACTGCAGCGGTAAGGGCGAAGATGGAAACCCACAATGGGCGCACGAAGATACTCTTGTCGTTGGTGCTCATAATATTCTGTTACGGCACATGAAACCCTCTTGCTCCCAACCCGCAGAGTGTCAGGTGTGAGGAGCAAGGATGGAGCGCCGTGAAGGGGTGATGTTTGGTTGTGTGAACGTTATCGGCTCCACTGGCAGGTGGAGTCAGTCTCCTCGGGATGAGCCACTACCTCTCCCGCATGCTTCTCACTAAACTCGCGGTTGATGTCAGCCAGCTCTTTCAGTCCGTAGATATAGTCATCATACATGTCGGTCAGGTCGATGCCTTCGCAGTCGCTGTCGGCTCCCAGTGCCTCGCGAACTATCTGTGCGCGTTCGCTCACCGTAGTGTCCTTGATCAGTATCTTTGCCATCTGTGTGTTTGCTTATGATTTGTTATGTTGCAGGAGCTGGATGCTCCTGTTGTCCTCAACCTCTTGTGCCTGTGTAGCCTTCCTTCTTCAGAATTTCCAGAAGCCTCTGCCGGTGGTCACCCTGAATGATGATTTCACCCTCCTTGGCTGCTCCTCCCACACCGCATTTCTGCTTCAGGAGTTTGCACAGAGCATTCAGGTCAGCCTCGCTGCCTACGAATCCCTTGACCAGAGTGACAGTCTTGCCGCCTCTGCCGGCACGTTCCATGTTCAGGCGAAGCGGTTGCTGCTGCCTGGGCAGAGTCTCTGCTTCGGCCTCCTGCGCATCATCATACTCAAAGTCAGGGTTGGTGGAATACACCACACCCACTCTCTTCTTGCGCTCCACATCCGCTTTCTTCTCTTTCCCATAGTTCTCTGTGGAGGCTCCCAATGCTGCCAGCGCACTCTTCCAGTCTGCCATATCTATCTGTAAAATGTTCTCTCTCTCTTACGAATGTTCATTTCTTATGTGCTCACGGTCGGTTCAGTCGGCCTTTACCTTATATACTATACGGAAAGAACCGTCCTTGAAACTGGTGCTTGTGATGCGGAAGAAGCCTATCTCACCGGTCTTGCTCACGTGCTGGCCGATGCATGGACAGATGTCGAAATCGCCTATGCGCACGATGCGAAGCGTCTCGCTGGCATCCTCGGGCAGTTTGTCCAGCTTCACCCCAGCAGGGATGTTGTCGCGGGTAACGAACTCATAGGTTACGGGCAGGTCCAGTGCGATGAGCCTGTTCATCTGCTGCTCCACCTCAGCCACCTGTTCCTGTGTGGGTTGTGTGCTGAGTGTGTAGTTGATTTTGGACTTCTTGCGCTCGATGTGCATGTTCCTTGAGCGCTCGCAGCCAAACATTCTTACCATCACCTGATTGAGCAGATGTTCGGCTGTATGTGCGGGTGGAAACTCATCCTTGTTGTGTGCGTTGAGCGTCACAGCAGTTGGAGTCTCCTGTGCATCCTGTATCTGTGGCTTTTCTTCGTTCATTATTGTGCGTGTTACATTGGTTTGGCAGCATGTGCATGCCTGCTTGCCGCCGATAGTGCAAAGTTACTGCTTTTCGGCTAGGGCGCAAAGTCTGCGGGTCTGCACTCTGCCTGCTGCGTGTGGTTTTTGTACTTGGTCGGATTGGGCAACTGGATTGCCGGGTAGTGAAGGCCAGGCGCTACAGGTTTTCATCCTTGTGCTCGCCCAGCATCTTCTCCATCCAGATGATGTCGAACCAGCGTCCGAACTTGAATCCTATCTTGTGGAAATGTGCGCACTGCTCATATCCCATGTGGCGATGGAATATCGGACTCTGGTGGGTGAGGAACCTGTTGGGCTCATCGCTCCAGGCTATGCAGGCGGTCAGATTGAGGAAACCTCTGCTGCGCAACTCCTCTTCAAGCGCCTCGTAGAGCCTTCGGCCAACGCCTGCATCGTGCTGTCCTGCCTGCACATAGATGGAAACCTCCACGCTGCGGCTGTAAGCAGCACGCCCGTAATAGGCTCCCGCGTAGGCATAACCCAGGATGTTGCCCTCTTCGCTTTCTGCCACGATGTAGGGGTAATGTTCCAGCGTACGCTCTATCCGCTCTGTGAACTCCTCCACAGACGGCACTTCGTACTCAAAGGTGATGGCTGTCTCACGCACGTAAGGTGCATATATCTCCCTTATCTGTCCGGCATCTGCGGGAGTGGCAGAACGCAGTGTGATGGGTATGGGTTGTCTCTTGCTTCTCATCTTCTCTCTTGAATTGGGGCACAAAGTTAGTGAATTTAATCCAGCAAGCATATAAGGCGGGATGAGAAATAAGGTGTGGAAAAGCCGGCTCGACCGCCCGATGCGGGTGGTCAGCAGCATAGCGGAAACAAGAAAGGCACCCAGCCTGACGGCCGGATGCCTTATATTATCTGCGGTTATCGAACTGCCTGTAGCCGGACAGTTGGCTGTAGGCTTAAATGATGTCCAGTTCGTGGAACACCTTCTTCAGTCTCTTGACCGACTCATCCACCTGCTCATGGGTGTGGGTAGCCATCAGCGCGTATCTCACAAGAGTGTCGGTGGGCGCACAAGCGGGAGGTATAACGGGGTTGATGAATACTCCCTCGTCGAATGCACGGGCTACCACGATGAATGTCTTGCGCAAATCACGCACGTAGAGAGGAATGATGGGGCTCTCGGTATCACCTATCTCGAAGCCTTCCTCGCGGAAGCGTTTCAGAGCATAGTTGGTCACATCCCACAGAGCAGCTATGCGCTCAGGCTCAGCCTGGATGATGCGCAGAGCTTCGCGGGCGGCTGCAGTGGCAGCAGGTGTGCAGCTGGCGCTGAAGATATAGGTGCGTGCGGTGTGACGCAGAGAGTCGATAATGGTCTGGTTGGCAGCAATGAAACCACCGATAGAGGCCAGTGACTTGGAGAATGTGCCCATGATGAGATCCACTTCATCGGTAAGTCCGAAGTGGTCACATACGCCTCGTCCCTGCCTGCCAAACACTCCTATGCCGTGTGCTTCATCTACCATGATGCTGGCATTGTACTTGTGCTTCAGGCGCACTATCTCGGGCAGGTTGGCGAGATCGCCTTCCATAGAGAACACACCATCTACCACGATGAGCTTCACCTTGTCGGGTTCGCAACGCTGGAGCACACGCTCGAGGTCGGCCATATCGTTGTGCTTGTAGTGCAGCTGTGTGGCAAAGCTGAGGCGACGGCCATCGACGATGCTCGCATGATCGCGATCGTCACAGATGATATAGTCATCCTTGCTCACCAACTGCGGTATCACACCGCTGTTGACAGTGAAACCGGTGGAGAACACCAGCGCATCGTCCTTGCCGACAAACTCTGCCAACTCCTTCTCAAGCTGTACATGGATGTCCAGTGTACCATTGAGGAATCGGCTGCCAGCACAACCGCTACCGTACTGCTGCATGGCTTTGCAGCCTGCATCAATAACCCGCTGGTCGCCAGTAAGGCCAGTGTAAGCGTTCGAACCAAACATCAGCACGTGATGTCCACCCATCTCAACTTCAGTTCCCTGTTTTCCTTCAATCTCACGGAAATAGGGATATACGCCCTTCTCTTTAACCTCCTTTGCCAATGCATAGAAAGGATGTTTAGTGAGCTTCTCTTCTAATAGTCCCATTTACTTAGTTTTGTCCTCTGTGACCAAGGGGTCACGAAAATTTTTGCAAAGGTAGTGCTTTTTCGTTTATTACGCTTATATGTGGGTGCAAAAACTGCTATCAATTGTTACTTTTACCCCTTCTTTTGATTTGTGAATGTGTGTTTTTGCTTAATTTTGTAGCCAATTATGCAGAACAGAACATCAGTACTTTTTATAGTCAACCCCATTTCGGGTACGACAGACAAGAAACGCATCGTTGCTCTCATACCTAAGTATCTGAGTGACGAGCGCTTTGATGTGCACGTTGCATACACTGACCACAGTGGTCATGCTGCAGAGCTTGCCAGTGAGGCTGTGGCAGACGGCACTGATGTGGTGGTGGCTGTGGGCGGTGACGGCACTGTGAACGAAGTGGCACGTAGTTTGGTGCATTCGCGCACAGCACTGGGCATCATCCCTTGCGGAAGCGGCAACGGGCTGGCCAGGCATCTGTATATCCCCATGAACCCAGAAGGAGCGATGCAGGTATTGGCAGACTGTCAGATAAAGAGCTTGGACTATGGAATCATCAACGGCACTCCGTTCTTCTGTACATGCGGTGTCGGTTTTGATGCCTTCGTAAGTAGCAAATTCGCCCAAAGCGGCCGACGCGGACTACTTACCTATATAGAGAATACGCTGAAGGAAGGTCTGAAGTACCAGCCAGACACCTACGAGATGGAGATAGACGGCGAGAAGAAGCAGTTCAAAGCCTTTCTCATCGCCTGTGCCAATGCCAGTCAGTATGGCAACAATGTGTATATTGCTCCGCATGCAAGCATGAGTGACGGGCTGATGGATGTGACTGTGATGGAGCCGTTCAATGTGCTCGAAGCACCCCAGATAGCTATCCAGCTCTTCAGCAAGACCATTACGCAGAACAGCAAGATACGCTGCTTCAAGTGCCGGCATCTGAAGATATTCCGCAAGAATCCCGGTGTGATTCACTTCGATGGCGATCCCAAGGAGGAAGGATGCGAGATAGACGTGCGCGTGATGCCAAAAGACATCCGCATCGTGGTGAACACCAACGAGCAACCTTATCTGCCTCCACTCCTGAGTACATTCAATGACATATATAATAATGTGAATGTGGAGTTCAACTCCTTCAAGCGTGATTTGATGGAGGGACAGACCCGCATACGCCGCATCAACCAGGAGCTCCTGAAGAAACTGCGCCATAACTGAGGCGGTGCAGGCGGTTCCTGCTCCATATATATAATGGTATAACGAACAAAGCAGCACCACGGATGATTTCTGTGGTGCTGCTTCGTTGTGGGGTGGAAGTTGTTGGCTGGCTTCGGGAATGCCTTTGGATTCTGCGCCAGAAGCTGTTGGGTACTTTTGCGAAGACAGCAGACTCAGGAGCGTTGGGTTTTCTTCTTGAGCTTGGCAGTCTGCTTTTTCCTTGCGTTCTCTATCTTCGTTTCCACCTGACGCTTGGCTGACAAGAGGCCGGGAGAAAGTTGCTCCTGGTCGAGCAGTTGCACGTTGGACTCCAGTTCATCTGTCAGTTCGGGAATGGCAGTCATCTGCTTGCATGCCAACTTCATACATAACGCTCTGATGGCATAAGGCAGTGCGGGATTTGTGAACTTGCTGAGGCAGAAGTCGATGAAGTCTGTGCGTATCAGTTCAGGGTAGAAAGGCTGTCTGAGCAGCAAGGTGAGTTGCAGGCGAAGCTTGTTGTTTGCCGTCTCACTTAGTGCACAGTTGATGAGGTCATCACGCTTCTCTTGCAGCCACTCAAGGTCGTAGGCGTCGAAGAATGTGAAGACGTGCAGAGCATTGAAACTGATGTACGGGTCGTCGGAATGGCTAAACTCATATAGTTCTGCCTTCTTGTCGTTCCGGAAATGACCGGCTGTGTATCGTCCTACGGTAACGATATCGCGCATGCTCATCTTCTTTTGGGCGAGAAGTTCCCTTATGTCTTTTGCTTCCATATGCTGTTTGTTATCTGCGTCCACGGGAGACTGTTCCACCTCCTGATGCTCCTCCGCGTGAACCCGAACCAACGCTTGCTCCTCGGGTAGGTGCACTGCTGGAGCCTCGGCTGATGCTTGCTCCGCGTGAGCCACCTACTGAAGAACCACCATTGGGTACAGCGCGTGAACTGCTGCGGGAGAATGAGTTGCCGCGGCTGGCAGGCTGACTGGAGCTGCCAGAACGGGTCATTGAGCCGGTGCTTCGGCTTGGAGTGGAATAGGAACGGTCTGTTCCGCGTGTGCTATTGTTCTGATACTGACGGGTATAGTTGTTGCGCTCGGGGCGGGAGTAACTTTCCCCGCGTGTAGTCTGTCCGTTGTTTCGGCCTATGCCGTAGCCTCCGCGCGTATTTCCTCTGTCATAATCACCTCTTGCAGTCTGGTCGCCACGGCTGGGGTAAGTGGTCACAGCGCCTCTGCCAGGTTGCTCTCCACGGCTGGGGTAAGTGGTCACAGTACCTCTGCCAGGTTGTTCCCCACGGCTTGGAGTGTAGTTGTTGTCGCCGCGTACAGATTCATTTCCGCGTCCGGTATTGCGGTCGCCGCGTCCGGGAAGGTCAAAGTGATAACCGTCTCCACGGCTTGGATTGGGTCGAGTCTCACCTCTGTCGGGACGATTTCCCCCTCTGTCGGGACCATACATAGGCTCTCTTCCTCTCATTCCGCCATCCCATCTGGGTCGGCGCTCGGCGTAGTAGCCGTTGTGGAAATGGTGATGGCCATGCCCGCCTCTGTACTCAAAATATACTCGCGGACGGTCGTAATAGAACACGTGCCTGTGATAATGCGTGTAGATAGGGAACACCCAGCAGCCACGACTCCATAAGAGCGGGCGTACGAAGTAGTCTGCCTGAAGCATGAGGTCGAACTGCCAACTCACCAGAATATGTCTGAAGTCGGTGAGTCGGTAGCTCAGATAGTCCTCGTAAAGGTCGCGCTCCGAGTTCATACTGAGGAAGTAATCCAGATTGATCTCGTATGCGTCGTTATACTGCTGGTCATTGAGATTGAGCTCATAGGCCATCTTGTCGGTGAGGTAGAGAGCCTCCTCGCGTGCTCTCTCGTAACTCATTGCCGATGCGCTGACCATTGCGGTCAGTGCTGCTACCAGTGTCAGGATGTAACGTTTCATAGTCTTTTCCTTTTAGTATTCTGGTGCAAAGGTAGGGTCAATCCGTTGTCGCTGCCAAGGTTTTTCCCTATCTTGGGTGGGGAAATGTCCTAAAGGCGTGATTCATATACGAACATACCCCCGAAGCGGCCTTCCAAGGAAGGTTTCTCTGCAAACAGACCGAACACGCTGCTACCGCTTCCGCTCATAGAGGAGTAGATAGCGCCTGCTGCATACAGCTGGTCTTTGATGGCCTTGATGGCAGGATGGGCGGGGAAGACGCTGTGCTCGAAGTCATTGCCCACGGTATTGCGCCATTCCTCCAAGGGAGCCATCACGAGTTTGTCAAGCGACACTTCGGGCATTTGAGGATGTATTTGGGCGTAAGCTTCACGTGTGGAAACAAAGTCGTCGGGCTTGATGAGCACGATGTGCATGCCGCTCAGATTGAGGTTGATGGGGCTGAATATATTGCCTATACCTTCAGCATACACGGGCTTGCAGCGCACAAAGAACGGACAGTCGGCACCCAGCGATGCCACCATTTCCTCCATCTTCTGGTCGCTCAAGCCCAGTGTGTAGTGGTTGTTGAGTTCCCTCACGATGCCGGCTGCATCGCTGCTTCCGCCTCCCAAACCAGCTCCGTTGGGGATGTTCTTGTGCAGATGGATATGCAGAGGCGGGATGGCAAGTCCTTGGGAACGAAGTAAACGCACAGCACGAAGCACCAGATTGTCCTCGGAAGCACCCTCGATGGGAATGCCCGACATGGTCAAGCTGTCCTCCCGAGCCTCTTCCACACTGATTTCATCCGACAAGGGGACAGGGTAGAAGACAGTTTGCAGGTTGTGGTAACCGTCTGGGCGGCGCTCTGTAACGAGCAATCCCAGATTGATCTTGCAGCAGGCTTTGAATGTAAACATCTGTGTTCGGTTGTTTGGGGTTATTATCCCACAAAGTTAAATGATAATGTGACATCCGGCAAGGCAGATATACAAAATCTGCACGATAGGCAAAACAAAGCACAGGGAAACGCTCGCATGTGCGAAAAACTTCGTATTTTTGCACGATTATTGAGGCTTAGGCCATATAGTAATGAGAGAAACAATCCGGCATCAAGGTGTGGTGGAGCAGATAAAGGCCACCACTTGCGTTGTGCGCATAATGCAGCAAACGGCCTGTGGAGGCTGTGCGGTGAAGCATTTATGCAAGAGCAGCGAAAGCAAGGAAAAGATAGTGGAAGCCTGCATGGGTGATGAGCCCGTGCAAGTAGGGCAGACTGTGGTGGTAGAAGGTACACTCCGCCAGGGGCTCAAAGCCGTTTGGCTGGCCTATGCAGTGCCTCTCATCCTCATGGTGGCTGTACTTTTCTTAGGTTGCAAGATATGGAGCGAAGAGGTGGGTGCACTGTTTGTACTGCTCTTCCTTATTCTTTATTATAGTACACTCTATCTTTTCCGTGACCGTATCAACAAGCGTTTCCAGTTCCACGTGCGGCCTCTCGATGACGGGGCTGGCACATTGTGAAGTCTGGTACAGATTTGTTCCCCTGAAATAACAAAACATTAAATACAAATATCAATTAAATCTTCAATCAACGTATGAACGAAATCATGATTGCAGTGATTGTGTTGGGAGCGATAGGACTACTGTCTGCAGTGGTTCTGTATATAATCTCGCACAAATTTGCTGTAAGCGAGGACCCTCGCCTGGAGAAGGTTGCGGCTGTTCTGCCGCAGGCCAACTGTGGCGGGTGCGGCTATCCCGGTTGTTCGGGTTTTGCCGCTGCGTGTGTGAAGGCAGCCGATGGCGGCAGCCTGGAAGGCAAGCTTTGTCCCGTGGGTGGACAGCCTGTCATGGAGAAGGTGGCATCTATCCTGGGACTGGCTGCAGAGGCTTCTGCTCCAAAGGTAGCTGTTGTCAGGTGTAACGGAACGTGCGAGAATCGTCCGCGCGTTGCAGAATTTGATGGCGTGCAGAGTTGTCGTGTGCAGAACATGACAGGCATGGGTGAAACACAATGTGCCTATGGATGTCTGGGATGTGGCGACTGTGTGGCCAAGTGCCAGTTCGGTGCTCTGACCATGAATCCCGTTACGGGTCTGCCCGAAGTGGATGAAGACAAGTGTACAGCATGTGGTGCATGTGCCAAAGCTTGTCCCCGCGGTATCATAGAAATCAGGCTCAAGGGTCCCAAGGGACGTCGTATGGTGGTGCTTTGCAACAATAAGGATAAGGGTGCTGTGGCCAATAAGGCTTGTAAGGCAGCTTGTATCGGATGCGGCAAGTGCGTGAAGACTTGTGACAAGTTTGAGGCTATCACCCTGGTCAACAACCTGGCATACATCGATGCCGAGAAGTGTAAGATGTGCCGTAAGTGCGAGGACGCTTGTCCAAAAGGCGCTATCAAGGCGTTCAACTTCCCGCCTCGCAAGCCTAAGGCAGAACAGCCCGCAGCTGCTGCCGCTCAGCCTGCACAGGTGGCAAAGCCTGCTGCCGTGAAGGTGGAAAGCACAGAAACAACAACAGTGAACAATAAGGAGGAACAGAAATGAAGACATTCAAGATAGGCGGAGTACATCCCGCAGAGAACAAACTGTCTGCTGCAAGCCCAATCAGAGAGGCTTCACTGCCCAAGCAGGCTGTCTTCAGCATGTTCCAGCATATAGGTGCTCCTGCCAAGCCAGTTGTCCAGAAGGGCGATGAGGTGAAGGTGGGTACGCTTCTGGCAGAGGCTGGAGGTTTTGTGAGTGCACCCATCCACAGCAGTGTCAGCGGCAAGGTGGCCAAGATAGACACCGTTCTGGATGCCAGCGGAACACGCCGTACTGCCATCTACGTGAATGTAGAAGGCGACGAGTGGGAAGAGAGCATCGACCGCAGCAACACACTGGTGAAGTTGGCCGACCATGCAGAGCTGGACAGCAAAACCATCATCGAGAAGATCAAGAACGCAGGTATCGTAGGTTTGGGAGGTGCCACCTTCCCCTGCCATGTGAAGCTTTCTCCTCCTCCAGGCTGCAAGGCTGAGTGCGTGATAATCAATGCGGTGGAGTGCGAACCATACCTGACAGCCGACCACAGGCTCATGCTGGAGCATCCCGAGGAGATTCTGGAGGGTGTGGAAATCATCATGAAGGCTGTGAACGTCACTAAGGGTTACATCGGCATTGAGAACAACAAGCCCGATGCAATCGCCTTGATGACCGAGAAGGCCAAGTCGCATCCCCACATCGAGGTGGTTCCCTTGCAGGTGAAATACCCCCAGGGAGGTGAGAAGCAGCTGATAGATGCTGTCATCGGGCGTCAGGTGCCTGCTCCTCCAGCTATCCCCATCCATGTGGGTGCTGTGGTGCAGAATGTGGGTACAGCCTTTGCCATCTATCAGGCAGTGATGAAGAACAAGCCCTTGATTGACCGTATCATCACGGTTACAGGCAAGAGCGTGAAGCAGCCAAGCAACCTGCTCGCCCGTCTGGGCACACCGTTCCAGCAGTTGATAGACGAATGCGGCGGTCTGCCAGAGGATACCGGCAAGATTATAGGCGGTGGTCCTATGATGGGTAAAGCCCTTCTCTCGCTGGAGGTACCAATGACCAAGGGCAGCAGCGGTCTGCTCATCATGAACGAGAAGGAAGCCCGTCGTGCAGAACCCCACCCCTGTATCCGTTGCGGCAAGTGCGTGAGTGCCTGTCCCATGGGCCTTGAGCCTTATCTGCTCTCCACCCTGAGTGCCCAGAGCAGATGGGAGGATGCCGAGAAGAACGAGGTGACCAGTTGCATCGAGTGCGGCTCCTGCCAGTTCACTTGTCCCAGTCATCGTCCCTTGTTGGACATGATACGTGTGGGCAAGAGCACCGTGATGGGCATCATCAAGTCACGTGCTGCCAAGAAGTAATCACCCTTCACATCAACAATTAGAGTAAACAATGAAACCAATAATATCACTTTCACCCCATGTACATGGCGGTGATTCCGTACAGAAGAATATGTACGGCGTGTGTCTGGCTCTTCTGCCTGCACTCTTGGCCAGCCTTTGGTTCTTCGGCGCAGGAGCAGCTGTGGTCATGCTGACCTCGGTGGTTGCCTGCATCTTGTTCGAATGGGCCATCACCAAATTCATCCTCGGCAGAGAGCGCACCACTATCTTCGACGGCAGTGCGCTGCTTACAGGCATTCTGTTGGGCTTCAATCTGCCCAGCAACCTGCCTGTGTGGATTATCATCCTGGGTGCTCTGGTAGCCATCGGAGTGGGCAAGCTCACCTTTGGCGGACTGGGCTGCAACCCCTTCAACCCTGCTCTGGTGGGCCGTGTGTTCCTGCTCATCAGCTTCCCCGCACAGATGACCACCTGGCCTGTGCTGCATGCATCGCTGGTGGATGCCGAAACGGCTGCCACTCCCTTGAGCGTGATGAAGCAGGCCATTACCACTGGCGATGCCTCTGTGCTCTCCCAACTGCCTTCTATCAAGGACATGTTCCTGGGTATGACCGGTGGTTCGCTGGGTGAGGTGAGCGCTTTGCTGCTCCTCTTGGGTTGCCTGTTTATGATCTGGAAGAAGATTATCACCTGGCACATACCCGTGAGCATCCTGGGTACAGTGGCTGTTCTGTCGCTGGTTTGCCATGTGTGCGATCCCGTTTATGCTCCTGTCCCCCAGGTGCTTTGCAGCGGTGGTCTGATGCTCGGAGCCTGTTTCATGGCTACTGACTACGTCACATCACCCATGACGCATCGTGGTCAGATCATCTACGGAATCAGCATCGGCGTGCTCACCATTGTCATCCGTAACTGGGGCGCTTATCCTGAGGGAATGTCTTTTGCCATTCTCATCATGAATGCCTTCACGCCCCTCATCAACACTTATTGTAAACCAAAACGATTCGGGGAGGTAACAAAGAAATGAAGAAGCTGGAATCTACATGGTACAATATGGTGATAGTGCTCACCGTCATCGCTCTGATAGCAGGTGTGGCACTGGCTTCGGTCAACAGTCTGACCAGTGGCCCTATCGCCGCCATTAAGGAGCAGACGCTGGCAAACGGCATCAAGGAAGTGCTGCAAGCCGAGAGTCTGGAGGTGCAGAAAACGGATTCTCTGCCCGGCAATGTGATTGTGTATCGTACCACAAGCGGCAATGCCGTGCAGGTTACTGATAAGAAAGGCTTTGGCGGCGACCTTACCGTGCTGGTAGGATTTGCTTCCGACGGCAGCATCAAGGGTTATCACATCCTGCAGAGCAGCGAGACTCCCGGACTGGGAGCCAAGGCTGCTACGTGGTTCAGAGAAGGAAAAGGCAACATCATAGGCCGTAATCCTGGGTCGGAGAACCTTACAGTGAAGAAGGACGGAGGCGATGTGGATGCCATCACAGCATCTACCATCACCAGCCGCGCTTTCCTGCGCTGCGTGAACGGTGCCTACAAGGCGCTGCAGGATGGTGCTTCGGCTGACTGTGGAAGTGGTGCTTCCAAGGTGGTGCTGGCAGCCAAGGTGGTGCCTGCAGAGCCTGTGGCCAGCGCCGACAGCCTGCAGAACGACAGTACTAATAAATAAGGTATATAGGAGGAAACAATATGAAATACTTGAAAATATTCTTCAACGGACTCATAAAGGAGAATCCCACCTTCGTTCTCTTGCTGGGAATGTGTCCCACACTGGGCACTACCAGCAGTGCATTGAACGGTATGTCGATGGGCTTGGCCACTACTGCTGTGCTCATCTGCTCCAACTTCATCATCTCGCTCATCAAGAATCTGGTGCCCGATATGGTGCGTATCCCCTCGTTTGTGGTGGTTATCGCATCGTTGGTGACTGTGCTGCAGATGCTTATCGAGGCTTATGCTCCCGCCATCAACGAGTCTCTGGGCCTCTTCATTCCCCTGATTGTGGTCAACTGCATCATCCTGGGACGTGCCGAGGCATTTGCTGCCAAGAACGGCGCTGTGGAGAGCATCTTCGACGGCATCGGCATCGGTCTGGGCTTCACCTTCGCCCTCACTCTGCTGGGAGGCGTGCGTGAACTGCTGGGCACCGGCAAGATATTCTCGTTCACGGTATTCCCCGAGAACTACGGAGCACTTGTCTTTGTGCTTGCACCTGGTGCTTTCATCGCTCTGGGTTATCTCATCGCACTCATCAACAAACTTAAGAAAGCGTAGTCATGGCATACATACTGATATTCATCACGGCTATTTTCGTAAACAATGTCGTGCTTTCCCAGTTCCTGGGAATATGTCCCTTCCTGGGTGTAAGTAAGAAGGTTGACTCTGCCTTGGGCATGGGAGCCGCTGTGGCATTCGTGCTCACGCTGGCCACCATCGTCACCTATCTGGTGCAGAAGTTCGTTCTGGTGCCCTTCGCATTGGAGTATCTGCAGACCATAGCCTTTATCCTGGTCATTGCCGCACTGGTTCAGATGGTGGAAATCATCCTCAAGAAGACCGCTCCAGCCCTTTATCAGGCACTGGGTGTGTTCCTTCCCCTCATCACCACCAACTGCTGCATCCTGGGTGTGGCTATTCTGGTAGCCAATGGCAACTATGCCACACAGGGTCTTGAGCCCAACCTGCTCACCGGTGTTGTGTTCGCTTTCAGCACCGCTTTAGGCTTTGCTCTGGCACTGGTAGTGTTTGCTGCCATCCGCGAGCAACTTGAGCTTATGCCCATTCCCAAGGGTATGCGCGGTATGAGCATTGCCCTTGTGACAGCCGGCCTGCTGGCAATGGCTTTCATGGGCTTCAGTGGTGTGGATGGTGGTTTGAGCCGCCTGTTCGGACTGGTACAGTGATTTGAAACAAGAATAAAACCATTTACTAAATCTCACAGATATGAAGATTCTTCTCACGGGTGGTGCTGGATACATCGGCAGCCACACCATTATCGAGTTGGACAAGGCTGGTCACAGCGTGGTTGTAGTGGATAATCTCTACAACTCCAACCCTAAGGCTCTGGAGCGTGTAGGTGAAATCATCGGCAAGCAGATTCCTTTCTACAAGGCCGACATCCGCGATGCAGAGGCAATGGCAAAGGTGTTCGAGGCAGAAAAGCCCGAGGCTGTTATCCATTTCGCCGGCCTGAAGGCAGTGGGCGAGAGTGTTGCCAAGCCCCTGGAGTATTACCACAACAACATGACAGGCACATTCATCCTGCTGGATGTGATGCGCAAACACGGATGCAAGAACATCATCTTCTCATCCAGTGCCACTGTCTATGGCGATCCCGCAATCATTCCCATCACCGAGCAGTGCCCCAAGGGTCATTGCACCAACCCCTATGGACAGACCAAGTCAATGCTGGAGGAGGTGCTGATGGACGTGCAGAAGGCCGACAAGGAGTGGAATGTGGTAATCCTGCGTTACTTCAATCCCATCGGTGCACACCAGAGCGGAAAGATAGGCGAGAACCCCAACGGTATCCCCAACAACCTGATGCCTTACATCACTCAGGTGGCTATCGGCAAGCGTCCGGAGCTGGGCGTATTCGGCAGCGACTATGATACACACGACGGTACAGGTGTTCGCGACTATATCCATGTGTGCGATCTGGCAGCCGGTCATGTATGTGCTCTGAAGGCCATTCAGCGCAACTGCGGACTGGGCATCTACAATCTGGGTACCGGCCACGGCTATAGCGTGCTCGATGTGGTGAAGGCTTTCGAGAAGGCCAACGGCGTTCCCGTGAAGTACAGCCTCAAACCCCGTCGTCCCGGAGATATTGCCACCTGCTACTGCGACCCCACAAAGGCAAAGGAGGAGCTGGGTTGGCAGGCTCAGTATGGCATCGAGGAGATGTGCCGCGACGCATGGAACTGGCAGAAGAACAATCCTAACGGTTACGAGGACTAATCCTTCACAAACCTGTAAATAGCAGGGGCTGCTTGTCTTCAATAGGGCAAGCAGCCCCTGTCGCTTTTCTGAATAAGGCTGTGTAATCCTTTTGGAAAAGGCTCTCAAACGCCTCGCCCGCCTATATATATAATAATGTATAGCGGTGGCAGCAATGCATCTCCATGTCTTTTGCTTGGCTCAACGAATCGGGTGAAAAGTCCGTTGCGGGAAAACCAAGCCGCTGCGTGACCGTTTGCAGCACGCTGCGATGAGGGTTGCAGCACATTGCGATGACGGATGCAGCGTGTTGCATCTAAACGGCTATTGCTCTGCTATGAAAAGTCTGTACAACTGCTTTTTCTCTGTAAAAACCCTGTGAAATGTATGTTATGCAACATGTACGGGTGAAAAAGGCGCTTTCTTTTCTTATATTATGCTTCTGTTCTGTGAAATTTTGTATAACTTTGCCATAGTGGAATGGGGGATAAACTAAAACTGGCACTATCGTGGTGTTCCCTTTTTACGCTACAAGGAAACAATCTAAATTGACATAAATGAACAGAAGAGATTTCATCCAGAGGTCAGCAGCATTGGTTGGAGCCGCCTACGCAGGGGTTCCCAGTCTGGCTACGGACCTGCAGACATTGGGAAATCCCAATATTGTCATCGGTATTCTTAGTGATATTCACATCACGGGGGACAGTTCTGTGGATACCTTCGTGCATACCCTCGAATACTTCCGCACCCAGCGTGTGGATGGTGTGATAATAGCAGGCGATATGGCCGACAACGGACTGCTGGCGCAGTTGCACCGGGTGGCCGATGCCTGGTTCAGAGTCTTCCCCGACAACAAGGGGCTGGATGGCAAATACACCGAAAAGCTCTTCATCTACGGCAACCACGATGTGCAGGCGTCATCCAGCGAGGATGCCATCATCAAGGACGTTGCTGCATCCTGGAAAGCATGCTTCCTGGAGGACTATGCGCCTATATGGATGAAGCAGGTCAATGGCTATTACTTCATCGGTGCTCATTGGCATAACAACAATATTCCCGGCCTGAGTGAGTTCATCAGCGGGCATGCTGACGAGCTGGGAACCGAGAAGCCGTTCTTCTACATCCAGCATCCCCATCCCCTCAACACCTGCAATGGTCCATGGGCATGGGGCAGAGACGACGGCAATGTGACCAAGATACTGAACCGCTATCCCAATGCAGTTGCCTTCTCGGGCCATTCTCACTCTCCGCTCAATGATGACAGAAACTTCTGGCAAGACAAGTTTACCTCCATCGGTACTTCTTCGTTGAGCTACCTCTATCCCATGCCTGGTCGCGAGAATACGTATCAAGACGACTGGGGTGGCCAGCCGCCTACGCAGATGGCCAACATTGGAGGCGCTGGTCGTCAAGGCATGATTATGCGCGTGTATGATGGTGCTATCGCCTTCGAGCGACGTGAGTTTGTTGACGACCAGCCTGTTGCCGACCCTTGGGTAATGCCTTGGCCCGTCTCGCTGAGCGAACCTCTCACGTTCGAGAACCGCAAGAAGACGGCTCCCGTACCGCAGTTCCCTGCCGGCACCCAGCTGACTGTCACGCAGGCTACAGGCAAGGACCGTTATGGTACCGAGCAGCAGCAGGTGACGGTGCACTTCCCCAACTTGTTCAAGAAAGACACAGGCGTGCGAGCTTTTGACTACGAGGTACAGGTCGAGCACGAGTGGCTCGATGTACGCTTCATATCAGTCACCAAGCGCGTGATGTCGCCTCGCTGCTTCATGGGTGAGGGGCAGGATGCCAAGGAAGCGTTCTGCGTGTTCGGCCTCTCCGAACTTCCCACGCTGTTCCGTTACCGCTTCGTCGTGCGTCCATGTGAATGTTTCGGCAAGAAGGGCGAGCCTGTCTATAGCGATTGGATAGATGGTCCCATCGTTTCCATCATATCGTCTCTCTCCATCGAGAAGATGTTCTTCAAGGCAGGAGACAGCATCGAGGTGACCTACAAGGATGCTCCCGTGGGCAGCCAGGCTTGGATAGGCCTCTATCCAGTGGGTACCACTCCTGGTTCGGGCAATCCGTCCCTGTCATGGGACTATACAGCCGCGAAGGACGGAAAGATGACACTCAAGCACGACAAGTCGGGTGAGTACTATCTGGTAATGTTCCGCGACTCGGGTTACAGCGAGTGCTCGGCACGAATTCCCGCGTTCCTCACCGATACCGACTATAATCCCAAGGCCTTCTCACTCCTCACCAGCCGGCGTGTGTATGATGTGGGCGACGGCATCCAGGTGCGCATCACATCGGCTCCTGCCTTCAAGAGCGACTGGGTGGGCATCTATTCGGCCGAACTGGAAGCGAAGTACGAGAACAAGTGTCCCACCTGGCTCTATTATGACAAGGGTATGCGCTCCATGATGCTCAATGTTGCCGGCACCAAGAACTGGACTTCTCCGCTCGTCGAAGGCTTCTATCTCGTCAGTTATTTCATGACAGGCGGCTATGTGCAGCCTTTCCCTGCCAAGTATTTCGTCATTGGCAAGCCCGTCACATTGGCAAGCGAGCACGATTCCTATGGTAAGGACGAACCCGTGCAGCTTGTTTTCCAGGATATGGATGAGCACATCGATGCCACTGTCCATTACCAGACGGGTACCGACGTGACGCTTCATGAGGCCAAGGCCATCAGCGGAAAAGAGGGCACTGTGCAGGTAGAAGGACTGCCGGCAGGCGACTACAAGTTCTTCGTTTGTGTGGATGGAAAGCCCATCTCCCAGGCTTGCAGCGTGAAGATAGAGGGCAACGGTACGGCTGTAAGTGGGGTAGAAGGCAATCGCCCTGCCGATCATGTCGTTTACAGAACGGACGGTACCGTTGCCGGACGCTCAGAGGACCGTCTAGAGCATGGTATCTACATCATCAACGGAAAGAAAGTCCTGAAATAAGGGAAAACAATGGCTTCCCCTGCCCCATGGGGTTCCATGAGGTAGGGAAGCATTTTCCTAAATCAGAAATAATTGTCTTACTAACATCAAGGTATTCATTATGAAGAAACTCTTACTAACAGCCCTGTCATTCACTATGGGATTGGCAGCAGTGGCGCAGGCTCCCAAAGCCGACGTGCTGGATATCATCTTCAATGATGACGGTACGGTCGTAGATGCGTCGGCAATGGCCAACCCGGTGCGTGTATTGGGTAACCCAGACATCAAGAAGAGCCCCATGTATGGCATGAATGTGCTTTGCAATGAGGAAACTCAGTGGGGTAAGGAGTCGTTCCATACGGTTCGCATCCCTTACAATGACCAGCTTATCGGTGCCATCGAGAATGGTATGACAATGGAGGTAATGGCCCGTCCCTGCTTTGAGGATGGCAAGTTCAACCAAACCTGGTGCAATGTTTTCGGTTGTTATCAGGGCGGTGGCTTCGGTATCATCATCAATGGAGGCAAATGGGACTTCGAGTGCGTAATCGGAGGAGGCTATAAGGATGCCACTTTCGGCCCTGTGGTAGATGGCGAATGGATTCATCTTGTGGGCGTTTGGGACAAGGAGACTGGCGAATACAAGCTTTATGCCAACGGTGAACTTGCTTCTACTGTCGATGGTGTAAGCGGCGACCTCTCTCTGCCCAATGCAAACGGAAAGGACCGCTTCGTGGGTGTAGGCGTCGATTTTGAGCCTAACCCCGTTTCCACATGCGGCTATTCGTTCCAGGGCGATATTGCCATCGCACGTATCTATGACAATCCTCTGACCGCAGAACAGGTAAAGGCGCTCTATCAGGAAGTGGATGTCAAGAAGACCGGTGAGGCTGAGCACGTAGATAGAGTGTTCCCCACATTGCGTACCGATGAGGACGGAACGGTTCTGATTGCCAATTATGAAGAGATGGACAACTTTGCCCACTCTGTAAGAATGGGTAAGATTGGCCTGAACGCCAGGTTGGAGGCCGACATTGATTTCACTGCTTCCAAGAGGAACATCTGCTACGAAAGAGGTTATACAGGCACATTCGATGGCCAGGGCCACACTCTGAAGGTCGATATCAAGTCTGACCAGCGTACGGCAGCTCCCTTCATGGCTCTTAGGGGTGCCACTATCCGCAACCTCAACGTGACAGGAACAGTCACTGCATCTGCCCAGTATGCCTCTTCTGTAGCTGTTACCACCGAGAACAATACGGTTATCGACCGCGTTTCATCAGACGTGAACATCATCTCTACTACCGTGGGTGATGGCACACATGGCGGTTTCGTGGGTGTTTCATTCGATGGTACAGTCATCAGCAACAGCGTGTTCAAGGGCAGCATCACCTCAGAGGTCACCAATTGCTGCGCTGGTTTCGTTGGTTGGACAGATGGAAATACCACTATAAAGAACTGTCTGCAGCTGGCCGATATAGGTAATGTGGCCGAGAAAGGCGCTGTCTTTGCTCGTAATCCAAGTAAGGCCAAGGTGACAAACTGCTATTACTCCACATTGGTAGGCGATAGCGACAATGGCGCCACACTGGTTGCCGACGACGAACTGGGTAGTGGAGAAATCTGTTGGAAGCTCAATGGCGAGACTGCTACGAGAGCAATCTGGCGCCAGACGCTGGAACAGGATGAGACTCCCGTGCTTGACCAGACTCATGGTATGGTGCTCGTGTTGGATGGCAGTACTTATTGCATTACCAATGAAGAGACTCTGAAGGAGGCTGCACGCCTTTATGCCGACCAGATAGAGGTTATGGCAGATGAATTCGAGGCATATCAGCCCCTCAAGGATGCACTCCGCCAGCACGCTCAGGAGGCTGCAGCATGCACCACAGTGGATGATTTCGTGGCCAAGTGTGCACAGATAGAGGCCGACATCGCTCTTATCAATGAGAACAAGAAGGCTTATGACAACCTGATTCTGGTGGCAGAAGCCACTCTGGAGAAGATTGAGGGCATGGTGAATGAGCCTGCCAACGTGCTTCGCACTTACCTTGAGGATACCATTGAGCCCAATGAGGTGTATGTGAACGGCTCGCTCAACTACATTCTCAGCAACTACTCTCTCAGCACCGAGGATATTGCCAAGGAGATTGCATATATCGACGATATGGTGCTCAAGGCACTATCTTCGGGTACACCTGCCGGTACCGATGTGACTATGCTGGTTCAGAATGCCGACTTCAGACAGAAGGCTGAGGGATGGGAGTGGACCAAGAAGGCCGACAAATACGAGCAGGATGCCTCTTGGGGCTTCAGCGGAATCCATTATTACGGCTCTCTCGAGGGTGGATTCAGCCAGACTATCACCGGCCTCACCAATGGTGTGTATGAGCTGGATATGAATGGCTGTCAGCTTGTTGGCGATGAGGCTTCCTGCAACTATTACACTTCCGTCCTCTTCGCAGGCGACATCGAGATGCCTCTCATGTCCACGGTTGATGATGTGATACTTGATGATGATCCTCTCGTACCCGGCATCAAGAAGCTTGGCGGCGTACGTACCCGAGACAATCAGATCATTCCTTACAGCTTGAGGGGTGCTGCCTACGCCATGTGTCAGGGTGGCTATTATCTCAACAGGGTGTTTGCCCATGTGACCGACGGTACTCTCACCGTCGGCGGAAAACTCTATGGCAGCGGACGCAGCGATGACTGGCCAATCTTTGCCAACGTCAAACTCATCTATCAGGGTTCTTTCGACGAGGCTTCTGAAGCACTTGACAAGGGTCTGCAGTTTGCTGTGGCAAGAGCCGATTCCACTATCAACTTCAAGGCAGACGCTTGGTCCACCAATTACATCATCTATCCCAACTATTCCGAGGAGCTGCGCAATGGCTTGAGACAGGCTGTGGCCGACGTGGAGACAGCTACCACAGGCGAGCAGAAGTATAACATTCTGAAGCGCATGTCTGATCTCTTCAAGCAGATATATGTTTGCCGTCGTGCTTATACCAAGAGTGCAGGCGAACTGATTGCCCTGGAAGCTCGTGTACAGGACTATCCTGAGTTTGCCGATGAACTGATGATTATGATTGACAAGGCTTGGGCAGGCTGGAACTCTGGCGCTTACTCTGCCGAGGAAGTGGTGAATATCAGCGCAGAGATTCTGGAGAAGATGGATAATCTCAACGTTGAGTTGCCCGACGCAGACCTCTTGGATCTCGTGTTCAATGAAGATGGAACAGCCAAGGACAATTCTGAGGCAGCGAACCAGGTGGAGATGTACGGCAAACCCAGCGTGGTGGCAAGTCCCACTTTGGGTATGAACGTGTATTGCGGAGGCAATGAGACTTGGGGTACATACCCCCAGAACAACTTCCTGGTGAACGTGTCTGACGCCATGAAGCAGAGTATAGAGAATGGTGTAACCATGGAATTGCTGGTTCGACCCTACTGGAAGGAAGGTGGCGTACCCGGTAAGTGGTGCACAGTATTCGGTTCTGAGAACTCAGGAGGCATGGGTATGCTCGTCTATAACAGCCAGTGGTGCTTCGAGGCTCACACTGGAGGCAGCTACCATGATGCCTATGCTACCGTGAAGCCCGTCAATGGTGAGTGGACTCACCTCATTGGCACATGGGACGGAGGCGAACTGAAGATTTATGTCAACGGAGAGCTTTCTGGTTCTGTGCTGGCAACAGGCGGATATGACTGGCCTGTGAATGTGGATCGTCAGTGGTTCGGCGTTGGTTGCGATATGGCTCTCAATGACAAGCCTGAGGCTGCCTTCACTGGTGATATCGCTATCGTACGCATGTACAAGACTCCTCTCAACGGTTCACAGGTGAACAGGTTGTACAAGAGAGTGAAGGGCATCATCTCTGATACTCCCGAGCACAACGAGGGTGAGACTGCCGTCACAGGCGTAACAGCCGTGAAGCCCGCAAACGGCATCATCTATGACATCACAGGCCGCCGCGTATCCCGCATGGATACAAAGGGTCTCTATATAGTCAATGGTAAGAAGATTGTAGTCAAGTAAGCAGTTTTTCCTTTAGCCGGAACTTCTTTCCTGGCCAAAGGAAAAACGATGAAGCGAGGCTGGCATTCCGCTCGGAGTGCCAGCCTTTGCTTTATTCGGAGGGTAGGTTGGCGTTTGGGTGAATTATCGAAGCGTGTTTACTTTGCCAGATGTCTTGACTGACTTTTTCGGAGCATCCTCTTGACTTGGGACAGAATGTCTTTACAAAGTCAAGACAAGATGAACAGAAATATGTGGGTTATTGCAATTTCTTTCTCTCTGATGCATGCTCTTTTGTGAAATTATGCTAAATTTGCGTAAGAGAAGAGTGGTTGAAACAGAGGGCGGAAAACTGCTGCTCGTGCTGGTTGTGAGGCTTGCGCTTGCATCGCATTGGGATTTGGCAAAGACCAAAACATGATTGTTTCTCTGCTTTTGTGGCGACAAGGCGGCAGCGGAACATCCTTGCGAGAATATTTCTATTTGTCTTACTAACATCAAGGTTATATCTATGGAGAAGCAGTTACTGACTTTCTTGTCCCTCTGCATGGGACTGGCAGCATTGGCACAAGCGCCTCAGGCCGATGTGCTTGATGTCGTGTTCAATGATGATGGCACTGTGGTTGATGCCTCGCCAATGGCCAACCCTGTGCGCGTTTTAGGTGCGCCCGACATCAAGAAGAGCCCTATGTATGGCATGAATGTGCTCTGCAACGAGGAAGAACGATGGGGAACGGAGACATATAATAATGTTCGCGTACCTTTTAATGATGCTCTTCTGGCAGCCTTGCAGGATGGAATGACCATGGAAGTTATGGCTCGTCCGTGCTTCGAAGACGGTCAGATGAGCAAGAATTGGTGCAATGTGCTGGGTGCATACCACGGTGGTGGCTTCGGCATTATTGTCAATGATGGCAAATGGGACTTCGAATGCGTCATAGATGGATACCGTGATGCCACTTTCGGACCCGTTGTGGATGGCGAGTGGATTCACCTCGTGGGTGTCTGGGACAAGGCTGCCGGCCAGTGCAAACTGTATGCCAATGGCAATCTTGTCTCTACTGTGGGCGATGCAGGAGGCGAACTCAAGTTGCCTGAAGGCGGCGGCCATGATGAAGAGCGGTTCATTGGCTTGGGTATAGACTTCGAGCCCAAGACGGCCACTTATTGTGCTGATGCCTTCCAGGGCGACATTGCTATCGCCCGAATATACAACAGTCCCCTCGGTGACGACGAAGTGAAGGCGCTCTATCAGGCTGTGGAGGCGAGAAAGACAGACCAGCCCGAGCACGTGGATAGAGTTTATCCCACCCTGCGCACCGATGCCGACGGCACTGTGCTGATAGCCAACTACGACGAGTTGAATGCCTTTGCGCACTCTGTCAGGCTCGGTAAGACTGACCTCAATGCCAAACTGGAGGCCGATGTGGATTTCTCCCCTTCGGGTAAAATCATGTCTTACAGTCGCGGCTATAGCGGCACCTTTGACGGACAAGGACATTCGCTCACGGTAGATATCAATGCCGAAACGCGCTCTGGCGCTCTCTTCATGATGCTGGACAATGCCACCATCCGCAATCTCAACCTCAAGGGAAAGATAACTTCCAGTGCCTGGTATGCCTCTTCGGTGGCTTCCTACACCTATGGACAAACGCTCATCGAGAATGTATCATCTGACGTAGATATCGTTTCCACCATTAGGGGCGATGGTTTCCATGGCGGTCTGGTGGGCTTGTCAGGCAAGGGTACAGTCATCAACAACTGTGTCTTCACGGGCAGCATCACTTCAGAGACCACCACTTACTGCGGTGGCTTCCTGGGATGGGCCGATGGTCTCACGCTCATACAGAACTCCATGATGCTGGGAGATATCAGTTCGGTGGCTCAGCACGGCGCTGTCTTTGCGTGTTATCCCGTCAATGCCAGCGTCACAAACAGCTATTATACCACGATGGCAGGCAATAGTGACAATGGAGCGACACTGGTCACCGAGGACGAACTGGCCTCTGGCGACATCTGTTGGAGGCTCAATGGAAGTACGCCAGCAGGCATTTTCTGGCGTCAGACAATATATGAAGACATGGTGCCGGTGCTTGACCAGACCCACGGAATGGTGTTCATCCTCGATGGTTACATCTTCTGCATCACCGACGACAAGACTCTCAAGGATGCTACAGCCGCTTACTCCAATCATCTCACCAGCTCCATCGACGAAATGGAAGCCTATAATCCGCTCAAGGAAACCCTTCGCCAGCATGCCGAGGAGTTGACATCCTGCACCTCAATCGCTGATTTCGCCGCCAAGAGTGCCCAAATAGATGCCGACCAAGCTCTTGTCACCGAGAACCAACAGGCTTATGAAAGGCTGACTGCGGCAGGTGAGGCTACACGCCAGAAGCTTGAGGGCGTCATCAATGAGCCTGCCCTCATCCTGCGCACCTATCTTGAGGAGGAGATGGAACCCAGTGAGGATTATGTCAATGGCACACTGAACTATATTCTGCTCAACTATACCCTCAGCACCACAGACATTGCTAAGGAAATCCAGTACATGGACAATATGCTGCTCAGTGCACTCTCGGCAGGCACGCCGGCTGGTACCGAAGTGACTTCACTGGTGCAGAATGCCGATTTCAGCCAGCAGGCCGAGGGTTGGGAGTGGACTAATGTGGCCAACAATTTCGTATATAACGCCAAGAAGGGCTTCGGCGGAATGCAGTATTACGGCCATGCAGAGGGCGCTTTCAGCCAGACTGTGGTGGGACTGTCAAACGGTGTATATGAGATGGATATCAACTGCTGCCAGATGGTGGGCGATGATGAGGAGTGCAATTACTACACATCTGTCATCCGTGCAGGCAACATCGAGATGCCTGTCATGGGTATCGCCGAGGATATCATATCGCCAGATGACCCCATCGTGGAGGAAATGAAGAAGTTGGGCGAAGTGCGTGAGAGGGAGAATCAGGTTGTTCCCTACAGCCAGCTGGGTGCCTGCTATGCCATGTGCAAGGGCAATTTTTATCCCGCTCGCGTGCTGGTGAATGTGACCGACGGCACTCTCACTATCGGCGGAAAACTCTATGGCAGCGGACGCAGCGATGACTGGCCCATCTTTGCCAATGTCAGACTCATCTATCAAGGTTCTATGGAAGAGGCTTCCGAGGCTCTGTCCCGTGGGTTGCAGTACGCTGTGGAGCGTGCCAATACCACCATCAACTTCAAGCCAGACAACTGGGGTACCAATTTCATCATATATCCCAACTATTCCCAGGCGCTTCGTGAGCAGTTGCAGCAGGCTGTGGCCGATGTGGAAAGCGCTGCTACGGGCGAGCAGAAGTATGCTCTGCTCGAGCGCTTCTCTCTCCTCTTCCAGCAAATCTACCAGTGCCGCCGAGCCTATGCCCAGTGTGCCAAGGATATAGATGCTGTCGGCCGTCACGTGGATGACTATCCTGAGTATTACGAAGAACTGAAGGCCATGACAGAGGAGGCCTGGAGCGGATGGGAACAGGGAACCTACACTGCCGAGGAAGCGCTTCAGGTCGGTCCCAAACTGAATGAGAAGATAGAGAATTTCAATGTGGAATTGCCTGAAGCCGACCTAATGGACATCGTCTTCAATGCTGATGGAATTGCCGCAGACCAGTCGGCATCCAAGAATACCGTGGAGTCTCTGGGCGTTCCCAGCGTAGTGTCCAGTCCCACATTGGGCATGAATGTGTTCTGTGGTGCCAAGCACAGTTGGGGCGGTTATCCTGACAACTGTTACGCAGTTGTTCTTTCCGATGCGATGAAGGAAGGGCTGGCCGGTAGCGTCACCATGGAAATCTTGGCCCGACCCTATTGGGAGGACGGCGAAATGCCTTCCAACTGGTGTACGGTGTTTGGTTCTGAGAGCGATGGAGGCATGGGCATGCTCGTCTATAACAGCAAGTGGTGCTTCGAAGCCCACACTGGCGGCCGCTATCATGACGCTTACGCCAGCGTTCTGCCCGCCAATGGCGTCTGGACACACCTGGTGGGCGTGTGGGATGGAGTAGAAGTGAAGATATATGTAGATGGTGAACTTGCCGGTTCTGCCGAGGCTACTGGTTCCTATGACTGGCCTGTGAATGTGGATCGTCAGTGGTTCGGCGTTGGTTGCGATATGGCTCTCAATGACAAGCCAGAGGCTGCCTTCACCGGTGATATCGCTATCGTACGCATGTACAAGACTCCTCTCAACGGTTCGCAGGTGAACAGGTTGTACAAGAGAGTGAAGGGCATCATCTCTGATACTCCCGAGCACAACGAGGGTGAGACTGCCGTCACAGGCGTAACAGCCGTGAAGCCCGCAAACGGCATCATCTATGACATCACAGGCCGCCGCGTATCCCGCATGGATACAAAGGGTCTCTATATAGTCAATGGTAAGAAGATTGTAGTCAAGTAAGCAGTTTTTCCTTTAGCCGGAACTTTTTTCCTGGCCAAAGGAAAAACGATGAAGCGAGGCTGGCATTCCGCTCGGAGTGCCAGCCTTCTGTTTTAGCTCGATTGATGCAGTGCGCTGCATTGCCCGTTGCAGCGCACTGCGTTGCCTGTTGCAGCACGCTGCGTCGGGCTTCGCAGCGCGCTGCGTTTTATGCCAGTCCCTTCTGTTGCTATCATTTCTTCTGCATCCTGCAAAGTTTTTGCAGCGCCTGCCCGACCCTGTCAGCCTGCTACAGAACGGAGCGGTGCTTGTTGCCCGAGGCTGGTAGATGTTATAGGCCATGAGACCATGGGCGATGCGGCAGGGTGGGTGTTGTGTTGGGGAATCGGGTGCGTTTTGTATGCCCGACAGGGGCTATTATGCCTGCTGAAGTGGAGAAATGTCTTCCGTTTGTCTTCTTTTGGCTGTATTTTATGGATAAAAGCGCAATTTTCCTTGTTTTAATGAGCGTGTTCGAAATAATTGTATAACTTTGTAAGGTGGAGGAGAGGTGGTGACTAAGACTGACGAAGCGAAGTGAGACATCCTTTTCATCACAATTGGTAACAATCAACATTAACGTAGAATGAACAGAAGAGACTTTATTCAGAGGTCAGCAGCACTGGTGGGAGCAGCCTATGTGGGTGTTCCATCGCTGGCTATAGACCTCCAGACTTTGGGTAATCCCAACCTTGTCATAGGCATCGTAAGCGACATCCACTTGCGTGGGAGCGAGACGGCCGATACCTTCATACATACTTTGGAATACTTCAGAAGCCAGAGGGTGGACGGAGTGATAATAGCAGGCGATATGGCCGACCAGGGACTGGAACCCCAGTTGCAGGTGGTGGCCGACGCTTGGTATAAGGTGTTCCCCGACAACAAGGGGCTTGACGGGAAATACACAGAGAAGCTGTTCATATACGGCAACCACGATGCACAGGCTGCCAATTGGGGTGGAACCGTCAGCCAGTATGGTGCCGACTATGTCAAGCAGCACGGTATCTGCAACGATCTGAAGGGCGCGTGGGAGCGATGCTTCAAGGAGAAATACTCGCCCATATGGATGAAGGAGGTCAACGGATACTGCTTCATCGGTGCACACTGGCATGACAACAACATTCCCGGCCTGGCTGACTTCCTGGCCGAACGTGCCTCCAAGCTGGGCAAGGAGAAGCCTTTCTTCTATATCCAGCATCCTCATCCCAAGGACACTTGCAACTGCGCCTGGGCTTGGGGCAGGGATGACGGCAATGTGACAAAGATATTGAGCAAGTACCCCAATGCGGTTGCCTTCTCGGGTCATTCCCATTCTCCCCTCAATGACGAGCGCAACTTCTGGCAGGATAAGTTCACTTCAGTGGGCACCTCTTCGTTGAGCTACCTCTATCCCATGCCAGCCCGTGAGAACACCTATCAGGATGACTGGGGTGCCAAACCACCTACGCAGATGGCCAACATCGGTGGTGGCGGCCGTCAGGGCATGGTGATGAAGGTGTATGATGGTGCTATCGTCTTTGACCGACGCGAGTTTGTCAACGACCAGCCCGTGGCTGACCCTTGGGTGATGCCTTTGCCCATCTCGCTCACAGCGCCTCTCACCTTTGAGAGCAGGAAGAAGACAGCCCCCGTGCCACAGTTCCCCGAAGGCACTAAGGTAACGGTGTCGCAGGCTTTGGGCAAGGATCGCTATGGTGTGGAACAGCAGCAGGTGACCGTCACCTTCCCCAATGTACTCAAAAAGGATACTGGTGTGAGGGCCTTTGACTACGAAGTGCAGGTGGAGCATGAGTGGCTCGACTGCCGCTTCATCTCGGTTACCAAGCGCGTGATGTCGCCTCGCTGCTTCATGGGAGAGAACCAGGATGCCAAGGAAGCCTTCTGTGTGTTCGGAGAATCAGAGTTGCCCAAGCTGTTCCACTACCGCTTCATCGTGCGTCCATGTGAATGCTTCGGCAAGAAGGGTGAGCCTGTCTATAGCGAATGGATTACTGGCCCGATAGTCAATGTCACTTCATCTTTGGCGGTGGAGAAGTCTTTCTTCCAGAAAGGAGAGAACATCGAGGTGTCGTTCAAGGGCGCTCCCGTGGGTACCCAGGCTTGGATAGGACTTTATCCAGTGGGCACCAATCCCGGAGCGGGCAAGCCTTCACTCTCATGGAAATATACTGATGTGAAGGACGGAAAGCTCACACTCAGCTATGACAAGGCAGGCGAGTACTATCTGGTGATGCTTCGTGATTCCGGATATAGCGAGTGCTCTACCAGAGTGCCCGTGTTCCTGATGGATGCTGCATACGATCCCAAGGGCTTCACAATGTCTCTGAACAAGTCGGTATATAATGTGGGCGATGCCGTACAGGTGGCCATAGCGTCTGCTCCTGCACTCAATAATGACTGGGTAGGCATCTATGCGGCCGAGAATGATGTGCCCAAGGATGTGATTTGCCCCACTTGGGTGTATTACAGCAAGTACTCCGGCACCATCAAGCTCAACGTGTCCGGCACCAAGAACTGGTCTTCGCCTCTGCTCGAAGGCATCTACTATGCCAACTACTTCATGGTGGGAGCCTACACCGAGCCTTTCCCACGCAAGTATTTCGTGATTGGCAAACCCGCCTTACTGCGTAGTGAGCGTGCTTCCTATGCCAAGGATGAGCGCATCGTGCTGCGATATGGCGACATGAGCGACAAGCTGGCTGCCACTATCTGCTATCAGGTGAAGGGCAAGGGAGCCTACCAGGTGGCCAAGGAAATCAGCAAGGCCGAGGGTGTGGTAGAGATTGACGGACTGGCCTCAGGCGAGTACAGCTTCTACGTATGCCTGGATGGCCAACCCATCTCGCCTGCTTGCAATGTGAAGGTGGAGCGCTGACCTGACTGCGCTTGCGCTATCTGTGAAGAACTTCAGTCCGCTGTGAAGCAGTACGTGGTGCGTCGGGACTGACGCGCATGTTGCTCTCACGGAGGAAAGGAACATAATCATTTCCCTGCCTCTTGCTTAATCAAGGGGCAGGGGAGTGCCAAGCTTTATCAAGCCAACAAAGTTTACTAACATCAAATAATCTATTATGAAAAGACTACTACTATCTATTCTGTCCCTGGGCATGGGACTGGCAGTGGCAGCCCAAGCGCCTAAGGCTGACGTGCTGGACGTCGTGTTCAACGATGACGGTACGGTTGTTGATGTGTCCGCAATGGCCAATCCCATTCGTGTGATGGGAGCTCCCGACATCAAGAAGAGCCCTATGTATGGGATGAATGTGCTTTGCAATGACGAAGACGAATGGGGAAGCGAGACATTCAATAACGTCCGTGTCCCTTATAACGACAAGCTTGTGGAGGCTCTCAGGAACGGTATGACCATGGAGGTAATGGCCCGTCCGTGTTTTGAAAACGGCACCATAAGCAATCACTGGTGCAATATCTTCGGCTGTTATCAGGGTGGAGGTTTCGGTATCATTATATATAATGGTGTATGGGACTTCGAATGCGTGATAGACCAGACCTACAAGGATGCCACCTATGGCCCGGTGGTTGATGGTGAGTGGATACACTTGGTGGGCGTATGGGACAAGGAGGCCGGCGTGTGCAAGTTCTATGCCAACGGCGAGCTGGTATCGACCGTTGACGGAGCCGGCGGCGAGTTGGGCTTCCCCACGACCGATGGGCATGACGATGAATGCTTCGTGGGCTTAGGCATTGACTTCGATCCTGGTTCATCCGTATTCTGCCGCGAGGCTTTCCAGGGCGATATTGCCATCGCACGTATATATAATGACCCGCTCACTGGCGAGCAGGTGAAGGCGCTCTACGAACAGGCTGAGGCCAAGAAGACAAGCGAGCCGGAGCATGTGGATAGGGTATTCCCCACACTGCGTACAGACGAAGACGGAACGGTATTGATAGCCAACTCTGAGGAAATGGAGAACTTTGCCCGCTCGGTGAGAATGGGCAAGACCGACCTGAATGCCAAGCTGGAGGCCGATGTCGATTTCTCTGCAGCCAAGAAGATAATCTGTTACCACAGAGGATATACCGGTACATTTGACGGACAGGGACACACTTTGAAGCTCGGTATAAACACCACTACAGTCACAGGTGCCCCCTTTATGTACCTCAGCCATGCTACGATACGCAACCTCCACATCACGGGTGACATAGCCATCCATAATGCCAAGTATGCGGCATCAGTAGCCTCTCAGGCTTATACAAACACCGTGATAGAGAGGGTGTCATCAGATGTCAGAATCACATCTACGATAGAAGGCGAAGGTTGTCATGGCGGTCTCGTGGCTGTGGCTGACGAGGGTGTTTACATCAATGACTGCGTCTTCTCTGGTAGCATAACCTCGGAGACCACCACCAGGTGTGCAGGTTTTGTTGGTTGGGCAAACAAGCAGGTCTATATCAACAACAGCATGATGCTGGGCGATGTGAGTTCTGTGAGCAAGCAGGGAGCTGTGTTTGCACGCAATCCAAGCGGAGCCAGCGTAAACAACTCATATTATACCACCATGGTAGGTGATACAGACAATGGCGGTACGCTTGCCGATGGCGACCAGTTGGCCAACGGCGAGGTGTGCTGGAAACTGAACGGTTCTTCGCCCCTCAAATCGGTATGGAGACAGACGGTAGAGCAGGATGCTGCGCCTGTGCTTGACCCTTCGCATGGTTTTATCATGATGGTGGAAGGCAACACCTACTGCATCACGGATGCCGAGAGTATGAAGGAGGCAGCCAATGTTTACTCCTTCCATGTCAGCATGGAGATGGATGAGTATGAGGTGTATATGCCGCTGAAGGACAACTTGCACAAGCATTCCGAGGAACTGTCGGCATGCACGACTGTGGATGAGTTCGTGGCAAAGTGTGCGGAGATAGAGGGTGACAAGCTCCTTGTCATAGAGAACAAGAATGCCTATACCCAGCTGCTCGAGGCTGCGCAGACAACTATGGATAAGCTCGAAGGCTTGTTGAGCGAGCCTGCCATCATCCTGCGTGCATATATAGAGGAAGAGATAGAACCCAATGAGACCTATGTGAACGGCTCGTTGAACTACATCGTCAACAACCACTCTCTCAGCACCGAGGATATTGCCAAGGAGATAACCTATATGGACGACATGCTTGTAAAGGCGCTCTCATCGGGCACTCTCCCCGGTACCGATGTGACGATGCTGGTGCAGAATCCTGATTTCCTGCAGAAGGGAGAAGGCTGGGACTGGACCAAGATGGCAGACTACTTTGAGGTGGAGAAGGAAAAGGGCTACTACGGAATGCACTATTGGGGTTCCACATCAGGCTCTTTCAGCCAGACGATTATCGGTCTTGCCGAAGGTGTATATGAGTTGGATATGAACGGATGCTCGCTGGTGGGTGATGATGCCGACTGTAACTACTACACCTCATTCATCTTCGCAGGCAACAACGAAATGCCTCTGATGGGTACTGCAGAGGACTTTATCCCTATCGATGACCCCATCGTGAATGAGCTGAGGGCTCTTGGTCCGGTGCGCGAAAGGGGAGAACAGGCTATTCCTTATAGCCTGCGTGGTGCCACTTACGCCATGTGCCAGGGCAACTATTACCTCAACCGCGCGTTTGCCAATGTGACAGACGGCAAACTGACCATCGGTGGTTGCCTCAAGGGAAGCGGTCGCAACGATGACTGGCCCATCTTTGCCAAGGCAAGACTCATCTATCAGGGCAGTCTGGAAGAGGCTTCAGAGGCTATGAACAAGGGTATCGAGCAGGCAGTGGCACGTGCCAATACCACCATCGAATTCAAGTCGGATGCATGGGGAAGCAACTATGTAATCTATCCCAATTACTCTGAGCAGCTGCGCAATGGCTTGCGTCAGGCCGTGGCTGATGCAGCGACCGTAAAGACCGGTGCCGAGAAATATGCTCTGCTTGAGCGCTTCTCCGGCCTGTTCAAGCAGATCTACACCTGCCGTAAGGCTTATACCCAGTGTGCAAGAGACCTGATAGGGCTGGATGCACGTGTGGATGACTATCCCGACCATACCGCTGAGCTGACCGAGATAATGGATGATGCATGGAATGGCTGGAACAGTGGAGCGTACTCCGAAGAGGAGGCTATTCAGCTGGGAACCAAGGTGGCAGAGATGATGGACAAGTTTAATGTGGAAATCGGCGAGGCTGACCTGCTGGATGTAGTGTTCAACATCGACGGAACAGCCACAGACAAGTCTGCGGCTCAGAATACTGTCGAACTATTCGGAACACCCTCCGTGGTGGCCAGTCCTACATTGAACATGAATGTGTTCTGCGGTGCAGAGCACGAATGGTCCGCTCATCCCAAGAATAACTACGTTGTGCATGTGTCTGATGCCATGAAGACAGGCATCGAGGACGGTGTTGCCATGGAACTCCTGGTTCGCCCCTACTTCGAGGGAACCGTACCTGGCAGCTGGTGTACAGTGTTTGGCTCAGAGAACGCAGGCGGTATGGGTATGCTCGTCTATGGCAGTCAGTGGTGCTTCGAGGCACATACAGGTGGCAGTTATCACGACGCTTACTCCGGCATCGCACCCGTCAGCGGCGAGTGGACACACCTGGTGGGTGTATGGGATGGAAGCGAAGTGAAGGTGTACGTAAATGGCTCGTTCTCCGGTTCAGCCACAGCTACAGGTGCTTACGGATGGCCTGTGAATGTTGAACGTCAGTGGTTCGGCATCGGTTGCGACCTGGCTCCTAACGATACCCCTGAGGCTGCATTCCCTGGCGATATTGCCATCGTACGTATGTATGACACACCTCTGAACGGTTCTCAAATCAGTAAGTTGTACAAGGGAGTAAAGGCCATCATCTCTGATATTCCCGAGCACAACGAGGGTGAGACTGCCATCACAGGCGTGTCAGCCGTGAAGCCTGCCAATGGCATCATCTATGATATCACGGGCCGCCGCGTATCACGCATGGACACAAAGGGCCTCTATATAGTTAACGGTAAGAAGATTGTGGTTAAGTAAATAGTTAAATCGGATGTCTGAAAAGACTTCCAGTTTGTCAGAAGGACTGTGATCATGGGCTGGTATTCCGCTTGGGATGCCAGCCCTTTTCTTTGCCTGTCTGTGGTTGGTGGTTTGGGGCTTGCAGTCTGTCATCCTGGGTGTTCTGCTTTGTCATTATGGCATAGAGCGGGCAGCGGCTTGCTTATTCGGGACGAAATGCGTAACTTTACACCAGAATAGAACAAAAACAATATTTACAGCAATGAAACGACAGTTCTTATATATTCTCCTGCTGATGGTGGGCTGCTTCGTGCAGGCTCAGATGCCGCAGTTGCTTCCTAAGCCACAGAAGGTGAGTTTTACGGGCAAGTATGTCAAGGCCGGCGTGCCGGTGCGTGAAGTGCTGGTACCAGAGGTGCCAGGGGCGGAGTTCCAGGACGAGGCTTATCATCTGACAGTAGGCAGGGATGGGGTGACCATCGAGGCCGTCACCAGACAGGGGCTTTACTGGGGACGGCAGACAATGGGCCAGCTGGCTGTGAGCAGACGGGGACGGAAGTGCCTGCCGCAGTGTGAAATCACCGATTGGCCTGCTTTCCGCATGCGAGGATTCATGCACGACACCGGTCGCAGCTTCATCCCCCTGGACGAGCTGAAGCATGAGATAGCGCTGCTGAGCAGCTTCAAGGTGAATGTCTTCCACTGGCATCTGACCGAGAACCAGGCCTGGAGGCTGGAGAGCCGCCACTATCCGCAGCTGAATGCCGCACAGAACATGCTGCGCGAGCAGGGCAAATTCTATACGCTCGACGAAGCGCGAGAGCTGGTAAACTTCTGCCGCGAGCATCACGTGCTGCTTATCCCCGAGATAGACATGCCTGGCCACAGTGCGGCATTTGAACGCACGTTCGGGTTCGGCATGCAAACGGCTGAGGGCAAGCGCATCATGAAGGACATCATAGCCGAAGTGTGCGACGCCCTGAAAGTTCCCTATCTGCATATCGGTACGGACGAGGTGTCGTTTACCGACCCTGGGTTTGTGCCCGAAATGGTGTCGTTTGTGCGCTCAAGAGGCAAGAAGGTCATCTCGTGGAACCCTGGATGGCACTACAGACCGGGTGAGATAGACATGACTCAGCTGTGGAGCAACCGGGGAAAGGCGCAACCGGGCATCCCCGCAATAGACTGTCGCTTCCATTATGCCAATCATTTTGACAATTATGCCGACCTGGTGGCGCTCTTCAACAGCCGCATCTATGACCAGCCGGCGGGCAGTCCCGACCTGTCAGGCTGCATCATCGCCTTCTGGAACGACCGCTATATCGACAACACACGGCAGTTGCTCAACGAGAACAACTTCTATCCCTACATGCTCACCCTGGCCGAGCGTGCCTGGCGAGGCGGCGGCAGGGGCTATTTCAACGGAAAGACCACGCTGCTGTGGGACGATGAGAAGGAGCAGAAGGCTGAGTTTGCCGAGTTTGAGGACCGAATGCTCTGGCACGCCGAGCATACTCTGAAGGGCGAACCGTTTGCCTACAAGCGCCAGGCGGATGCGGTGTGGCGCATCACCGATGCTTTTCCCAACGGGGGCAATCTGCAATGCAGTTTCCCGCCCGAACAGCATCTCCTGCCCGACGGCGGTCCTGAGTCCGATGTGACATCTTATTCCTATGATGGGCGCACCTATGCTTCGCGTACCGTCACGGGCAATGGCATCTATCTGCGACATGTGTGGGGGACGCTGGTCCCCGGCTTTTACGAGAATCCGCAGGAGAATCATACGGCCTACGCTACGCGCTGGATTTATTCCAAGAAAGCCTGCAAGGCCCGTCTCAGCCTGGAGTTCCAGAACTATAGCCGCTCTGAATCTGACCTTCCGCCGCTTCCCGGCACATGGGACTATAAGGGAAGCCGGGCTTGGATAAACGGTGAGGAGATAATGCCGCCTGTGTGGCTGAACTCCAACAGGGTACGTGACCATGAGTTGCCGCTTCGTAACGAGAACTGCGTATCGCGCCCACCCATCGAAATCAGCTTGCAGAAGGGCTGGAACAAGTTGGTTCTCAAGCTCCCCGTCGGCCGCTTCTCGTGCAGGGAAACCCGCCTGGTGAAGTGGATGTTCTCGGCTACGGTTGAGCAGTAAGCGCATTTACACCTCCAGGGAAGGAGAGTTTTGACGGAAGCAAAGCAGACTACAGGAATCAGTCTGCTTTGCTTGTATGTACGCAGAAGGCTATTGGCTTTCGCGCTCCATCAGAATGCCTCGTTTCACGCAGCGCGGTGCGGTTCCATTCGCAGCGCGCTGTGATTGTCCACGCAGCACGCTGCGATTGCCTGTGCAGCGTGGTGAAGACTTTCTGGCTGCAAGTTGATTTTGTTCTTGCAGACTTTTACTTTTATGTTCTCAGCCTTATAAAATCTCCGTTTGCAGGTTGCTGATGGCCGTACAAAGCCTTCTGATGGCCATCCAAAGGCTGCGTATGGCCATCCAAAGACTGCAAACGGAGATTTCTCCAGGCTTCGTGAAGACTCTTGGCATGGTGCAGGGAGGATTTATGGAGGCAAGTGGAAGCTTCTGCCAAAGTGCTGCGGGACCAGTGCGAGTCGGTTGCGGGCGGCAGGGGAATAAAATGAATAGCGGGAAGAAACCGTATTGGCTCTTCCCGCTATTGCGCTATTGATTGGTTTACAGTTACTCCTGAGTGTAGAGGAAGCGTCGTATGCTCTTCTTGGGAGTCTTCTCGAACTCCTGGTCCATAATCTTGATGGCGCTCAGCTGGGCGTATGAGGGGAGCGTGGGATTGATGTCCTGACGGTTCTTCTCCATGATGGTCTCGATGTCGTTGCGGCTCAGGCCCAGTGTGGCTATCTGCTCCTGGTCGGGATAAACCAGTCCCACCAGCTTCTCGCCACGCTGTACCACCAGACATTCATTCACGAGCGACATGTTGCTCAGCTTGTCCTCTATCTCCTCGGGGTAGATGTTCTGTCCGTTGGCACCGAGCAGCATGTTCTTGCAACGTCCCTTGATGAACACATTGCCATCAGCGTCCATCGTGCCCAGGTCGCCTGTGTGATACCATCCATCACTGTCCAGGGTGTTGGCCGTAGCCTCTTCGTTCTTGTAGTAACCCAGCATCACATTGAGTCCGCGCGTGAGTATCTCGCCCGGTACATTCTGTGGGTCGGGGCTGAGAATCTTGATTTCCTGGTGAACCACATTGCGTCCGCAGCTGCCTATAACCTGCTCATTATAGTCATTGTAGCAGATGATGGGTGCACACTCGGTGGCTCCGTAGCCCACGGTATAGTGGAAACCGATGTCGTGCAGCAGTTCCTCTATCTCGTGGTTGAGTGCAGCTCCGCCTATGATTACCTCGTAGAAGTTGCCTCCCAGCGCCTCGGTGAGCTTGTCGCGTACGCGATCCTTGATGCTCTGGCCTATTACGGGCATCTTCATGAGCATCTTCACGCGCACATCCTGTATCTTTGGCAGCACCGACTTGCGCACCACCTTCTCGATGATGAGCGGTACCATGATGAGGATGCGGGGCTTTACGTCGGCCAGTGCACGCATGAGGATGGTGGGTGATGCTACCTTGGTGAGGAAGTTGATGTGTACTCCGTGGGTGAATTCAAAGACGAACTCAAACATCATTCCGTACATGTGAGCCATGGGCAACATGCTCAGCACCTTGTCGCCAGACTTTATCTCCTTGCCCATCACCTGTATTGCGAAGTCGCAGTTGCTCCACAGCGCGCGGTAGGGAATCATCACGCCCTTGGAGTTGCTGGTCGTTCCGCTGGTGTAGTTAATGAGTGCCAAGTCGTTGGGCTTATCCTCGTGGTAGCAGATGTGCTTGGCTCGGAAGTTGAGCGGATACTTCTCCCCGAAGAGCCGGTTGAGGTTCTCGCGTGCATACTTGAGGCTGTCGTTGGTGCATGTAAGCAGGCTGAAGTCAGCCAGCGAGATGATACCTTCGAGCGCGGGCATGGCTGCTGCATCGAGTTTGGGCCACACCTTGTCGCCCACAAAGAGCAAGCGTGCACCGCTGTGGTTCACGATGTCGTGTACCTGAGAGGGGTGGAACTCATGCAGGATGGGTACTGCCACAGCGCCGTAGGTGAGTACACTGAAGAACGCAGCTCCCCAGCGGCTCAGGTTTCGTCCGCAGAGAGCGATGCGGTCGCCCTTTTGGATGCCTGCATGTTCGAACAGGATGTGCATCTTCTCGATGATGCGAGCTACATCTTTGTACTGAAAGGTGCACACTCCATAGTCTGACATGGAGTCCAGATCCCAGTTCTTACGTACGCTCTCCTCTATTATCTTGTTGAATGAAGGTACTTTCGTTATGTCTGTCATTGCACATTGGTTTATAATTTGTGCAAAGTTATGGGAAAGTTCATGCTCCTGCAAGAAAAAAGGCATGAAAGTTGCACTTTATATCCTAAATTGTGCAATTTTCATGCCATATGGGATAATCTTGCCAGCCAAAAAGCTGGCAGGATGCTGCATCAGTATTCTCGGGCACCAAAGATGGCTGTTCCCACGCGCACCATATTGCTCCCGCAGCGCAGGGCAATGGGGTAGTCGTGGCTCATTCCCCACGATCGGATGCTGAAGCCGGCATCGTCCTGGAAGAATGTCTGCCGTGCCTGGTTGAAGGTCTGCAGCGCCAGGCGGAATTCCGAAGCTATCTGTTCTTCGTCATTCACATTGCTGGCCATGCACATCATGCCTCTTATGCGGATGCCCGTCATCTGCTTCCATTCGCCGGACGCAAGGTAATCGAGGCATTCCTGAGGCGTGAAACCGAACTTGGTTTCCTCTTGAGCCACATGCAACTGCAGCAGGCAATCCACTCTGCGACCTATTGCTACGGCCTGCTTGTTGATTTCCGTCAGCAGTCGGGGCGAATCGACCGAGTGGATGAGCGAGATATAAGGTACGATGTACTTCACCTTGTTGCGCTGCAGATGGCCTATGAAGTGCCACTGGATATCCTTGGGAAGCGCTTCGTGCTTCTGTTGCAACTCCTGCGCATGACTCTCTGCGAAGATGCGTTGCCGGCTGCCTTCGTAGATTGCCTGTATCACCTCGGCGGGATGATACTTGCTCACTGCCACCAGCTCAACGCCCTGTGGCAGTGAGGAGCGTATCTCATTTATCTTCTGAACTGCTTGCTTTTCCATCTGCCGTGAACTTGAAGATGTCCATGATAGGCGTTTCGGCGATAGAGATGATGTCCCAGTCTCCCATTGTACCTTGCATACCCTTGTCCAGATTCTGCACAGCTACGCGCAGGTCTTTGGCCTGGATGAGCATTATCTGGTTGGTGCGCTTTTCCACGCCCTTCTTTTCGTCGTATGCGATATAGGCTACCTTAGCCTTGTACCACTTGTCGTCTGTGGTATCGATGCTCTCAAAGAGCTCCGATATCTTGGCGCGCTTGATGTCGCTCACGCTGTATTCGCCCGACATCATGGGCTCTATCTCCTGCAGGAAACGCTCCTCGGCCTCTGTGAAGCTCAGCGCATCCACCAGGTACGACTCCGTTACCTTCTTCAGCAAGCCAGTCTCCAGGGTCTTGTCGTATCTCACTTTACATTCAAACCAATCTTTTGCCATAATCTTTCTACGTTATTTGTTGAACAATCTTTTAAGTAAATCCTGCCGTCCGATGCTGCGCAGGTAGGTCTCTATACGGCGCCGCTCCTCCTTCTTATACCAGAAGAAGAACATGCGTTGCTGCTCTTTCTCCTTGGGCGAACGGGCGCTGAATACGGGCTCGAGCGTGTAGGGGTGATATCCTGTAGCCCAACAGGTGGTGGCCACAGTGAGTGGCGTGGGCGTGAAGTCCTGCACTTGCTCGAGCTGGAAGTCCAGTCCTTTGGTCTCGATGGCCAGTTGTGCCATATCCTCTGCATGGCATCCGGGGTGGCTGCTAATGAAGTAGGGGATGATCTGCTGGCGTAAGCGCTGGCTGCGGCACACGTCATCGAAGATTCTCTTAAACTGCTTGAACTGCATGAAAGAGGGTTTGCGCATGAGCTGGAGCACACAGTCAGAGGTGTGTTCGGGTGCCACCTTGAGCCGTCCGCTCACATGATGCAGTATGAGCTCCCGTGTGTATTCGTGTGCTGAGCGGTTCAGAGCATCATCCTTCCAGTCGTGCAGGAGCAGGTCATAACGCACTCCGCTGCCGATGAAGCTCTTCTTGATGCCCGGCATAGCATCGACAGCACGGTAGATGTCGAGCAGTGGCCGGTGGTCACCATTGAGGTTCGGGCAAATCTGAGGATGGATGCATGATGGGCGCTTGCAGGCCTGACAAGCCTTGGGATTGCGCCCGTGCATCATATACATGTTTGCGCTCGGGCCTCCCAGGTCGCTCAGATACCCCTTGAAGTCGGGCATGCGGGTGATGGCTTCCACCTCCTTGAGGATGCTCTCCTTGGAGCGGCTCATGATGAACTTGCCTTGGTGTGCGCTGATGGTGCAGAATGCGCAACCGCCGAAGCAGCCGCGATGCATGCACACACTGAACTTGATCATCTCGTAAGCCGGGATGCGCTTGCCTTTGTACTTGGGGTGAGGCAGACGTGTATAGGGCAGGTCGAAGCTGTGGTCGAGCTCCTCTTGCGTGAGCGGCGGGAATGGCGGGTTCACCACCACCCATTGCTGGCCCGTCTGTTGCAGCAGGCGTTGCGCACGCAGCTTGTTGCTCTCCTCCTCCACATGCCTGAAGTTGTCGGCATGAAGGCGCGGTTCACGCATACACTCCTCGTAGCTGTGCAGCACGATGTCGTCTTTGCGGATGCCTCCAGGTATGTCGTTCTTGCGGTAGAGCGATACTGTCTGGGGTACCTCATGCTGCTCCTGCACCACCTGATGGAAGGTGGAGCGGGTGATGAAGGAGTTTCCGTTCTCGTCATAAGCCAGGTCGGGGTGGCTCTCTTCCAGCGCGTCGGTCAGGAGTTGGCACAATGCGATGGTGGGTTTCTCGCCCATGCCATACGTTATCATGTCGGCCTGACTGTCAACGAGGATGCTTGGACGGAAGCGCTCTTGCCAATAGTCGTAGTGCATCACGCGCCTGAGACTGGCCTCGATGCCGCCCAATACCACAGGCACGTCGGGATAGAGATGCCTCAGAATCTGGGTATAGACGATGGTGGGGTACTCTGGCCTCATGTCGTGACGGCCGTCGGGACTGTAGGCATCTTCGCTTCTGAGGCGTCGTGCGGCGGTGTATTTGTTCACCATAGAGTCCATGCAACCGGGTGCAACGCCGAAGAACAGACGTGGTCGTCCCAAGCGCTTGAAGTCGCGGTAGTCTCCGTGCCAGTCGGGTTGCGGCACTATGGCCACTCGCAGTCCCTCAGCCTCCATTACACGACCTATCACCGCTGCTCCGAAAGAAGGGTGATCCACATAGGCATCGGCGCTGAAGAGTATCACGTCAGCGCAATCCCAGCCGCGCAAGTCCATTTCGCGTCGGGTGGTAGGCAGCCATTCGGTCAGTTGGTGTGTGCTTGTACTCAACTCTCGCTCTCGGTTTCCAGTTCGGGTTTAAGCGCCTCCAGCTTCTCCTTCTCCCAGTCGAGGAAGAGGAGGATGAGCTGATGCAGGCCGAATGCCTTCATATTATCGTGGAAGAGAATGTCCTGGCACAGCTTGAGCAGCCCGGCGTCGGGATGCTCGTTGTTGAGCAGAGAACGCACGTTGAGGCGCAGTTTCTCCAGCACATTCTCGTTGACGATGCCGTTGCTGTCCAGCAGGTCGGTGAAGAGATTGTGCTTCTCGATGGTCTCCAGGTGCTCGTCGAGTACTTCGAGCGTCCTTGACCCCTTTTCGTTACATACTATCTGGTACATATATATAATGTATGGTTATACTTGAAGTTCATTTCGCAAGCAGGAACTGTATGGATGCACCGAAGATGGCGCTTCTTGCTTCGGGCGACGTGATGCACTCCAGCGGGAATCCGTAGGAGATGGCCTTGTAGTCGCTGCCCTGATAGGCCACTGCCGAAGCGTTCTGGCTGTCACCGTACTGCATGGCGGCAAAGGCCGGTGCAGCAGGCTGCAGCACGTCCATATGGCGCACCCAGTAGTGATCTTCATTGGGTTCGGTGAAGATGGAAGCCTGTGTGTTCATGCCTTGCACCGTCATTCCGTTGTCGGCAAAGACCGTTGAGTTGCATGTCCATTTCAGTGTCTGGCTCAGGAACTGCTGCTCGGCAGGTGCCTGCATGTCGGTTCCTATGTAGGCGCCACTCACCAGCACACCCTTTCCGTTGCTTGTCAGTTGCTGCACGAGGTTTATCACCTCGGGTGTGAAAGTCTTGTAGGTGCGCATTGCATAGCCGTCGGCCCGCTGTGCACCAAAGGCTATGTCGGCCATTGCAAACTGGCTGGCATCCATTGTGGAGCATGCCGAAGCCACGCAGCTGCTGATGTTGTATTGTCCGTTCTTGAGTATCTCTTGTGCATGCAGGCAGGCCCAGTTGTGCGTGTTGCCGGCCAGCACCTTACCTTCCAGTTCACTTCCGCTGTAGCCGTGGCCGGTACTGTTCTCCTTGCCACAACCGTCCTTGCCGAAATAAAGCTGGTAGCCGCAATAGCCGGGAGTTCTTACGTCGGCCACTCCAGGGTCATCGCTCATGTCGAAACCAGAGGTCTTCTCGGTGTTGAAGGCCTTTGGACCTGCCACTCTCTGGAAGCCATCTACCACCAGGATGTGCGGTGCGTTTTCCCCGGCAAGGTAGCAGCACACCTCCTCTGACGGCATGCTCTCTCCGCCCGCGTTGGCTGCGGTGACGCGGAAACGGTACAGCACACCCGGTTCCACATCGATGTCGGCTGCTGTGGAACGTGCGTCAACGGCTGTTCCATTGTCGAAGCCACTGCCGTTGCGGCTTATATATATAATGTATTTGGAGGGTTGTGCCGTTTCTTCCAAAGCATCCACGGTGGGTTGCCAGGCCAGTCTCACCTTGCCTTTACGTACGTTCAGACTGCTGCTCAGGCTGTTGACAGGCAACGGTTGCACCACTGCATCACACTTGTGTACGGTTGTCAGATAGCGCAGGATGCCCTTGTAGATGGCCCTTGCCATGGTGAACTTGAAGTAGGGGTCGTGTGCCATGCGCATGTCAGCCCAGTTCTGGTGGCTCAGCATCTCCAGTATGATGGCAGGATATTGCGGTTCGCGTGTTTCGCCATAGTTGCGGTTGTACATCTGCCTGCGTGTCCAGTTGCCGAAGGTGTTGGTCAGATCGCCGTACACTTGCGTCATCACGATGTCGGCCAGGTCTCTGCTGGTCAGACGTGACAGTCCTGCGCCGGTGATTCCTTCGTAGAAATCGGTGGTGTAGATGCCCAATGAACCCACGATGGTGCTGTCCTTGCGGAAGCCCGCATCGCTGTGAAGGGCCATACTCATCTCCAAGGGTACGCACAGTCCGCTGTCTCCAGGCAGATACACACTGCCCCTGCCCAGGTAGTTCTCCGTTCTGGAGCGCACGTTGATGTCGTCTCCGTAGTCGTCGCTATCCTTCACCCGATAGGTATCCACCGGGAAGCCATACCAAAGAGCCGAGTATCTGGCGGCCTCCAGAAAACGTGGCATTCCACTGCAGAGTGCGTAGTCCATTGTGTCGTCAGAGCGTACAATGTTGCTCATACCGCCTCCGAAGCGTACGGCATCGGCGGTCACCATTCCGCGCGAACTGCTTTGGTTGGTGAGCAGAACGCAGTTGTTGTTCAAGTCGCCCGGGCTGAAGCGGAAAGTGCCCAGATATACCCATGTGCCGCTACCCATCTTCTGGTTGACGGTGAAGGGAGTGTCCATACCCTGATGGCGTACTACATAATGAGCGTCATCGATGCTGTTGGGCAAAGTCTTATAGGAAACATACACCGCATAGTCGCCTTCTTCGGGGATGACAGGCCGCCACACCACTGTGCTGAGCGTCTTTCTGCCCGTCACGCTTTCCGTCATGCGGCACGAACCATCGGTGAAGGGGTTGTCTCCATCCTGGTAATAAGCACGCAGATAGGCAAATCCTGTGCCGGCATCAGTCCACTGGTGTCGGCCGTTCACTTCCTGGTAAAGGCCGTTGGAGTCGGGTGTGTCGTTATCCACTATCACCTCATTCTTCTGCCAGTCGCGCTCGCGGGGGGTGAAGATGCACGCTCCTGCGTTCTCCAGCATGGGCATGAGATAAGGCACCACGATGGTCTGTGTGAAAAGGTCTTCTGTTGTGCAGAACAGACGGGGACGTTGCCACACCCATTTCTGTGCATTGTTGCTGAAATACTTGCCGTGACTGGCCCACAGACAGAGATGCCTGCCTTGCAGTCCGCGTGTGATGGAGTAGGGGAGCGATTCCCTTTGCACCCATGGGTGACCTTTGTAGTCCAGCTTGCCATACATCCTGGTAGGGTCCTTCTTCTCTGCCAGGTTCACCGGCACAAGCATATCGATGGGGGTGCCGTCGGCATAGACTACCACATCATAGCGCTGCAGGTTCTTGGGCAGACGCTGCTGTATGTTCTCCTTGATGCTCTTCACCGATTCGGGTGTGAACGGTTGCCCCAGAAAACCAGCGTTCAGGTAGATATACACCTTACGCTCTTCTGCGTTTACGGTGATATCCTCCACTGTCACACGGTCGTAGCTCGTGTAGCAGGTGGCATTGCGGTTGTAGTTCTCCAGATAGTCGGCAAGTACTGTGCGCAGAGCCTTTGACTCGTTCTGCGCACCTGCCTGTGTTGCCCCCATGAGGCAAATTGCCACCATAGCCAGGGTGGCCTTGATGTTGATGTTCATTTATGTTGCAAAGTTCTCGGGCTTCTTTGCCACGAAACGCTTAAAGTAGTCCTTTATCTCGGCCATCTGTCCTTCCACGTCGCCGTTGGGCACAATGGTCTTGGTGCATTCTATCTTCTTCTCCTTGTAATCCACGCCGTAGAGCAGGATGGGGAGTTTTGCCTTGAGTGCGATATAGTAGAAACCGCGCTTCCACTCGCTGTTGGGCTTGCGTGTTCCTTCGGGTGTGATGCACAGGTGAAACTCCTTCGACTCCATGGCCAATGCAGCGAGCCGGTCGGTCGATCCCATCTTCTTGTCGCGATAGACGGGTATGCCTCCCAGCTTTCTCATCAGTTTGCCCATGGGCCAAAAGAACCATTCCTTCTTTATGAGGAAGTTGCTTCGGAACCCTTCGGCATGTGCGTAGAGTATGCCAATGATGAAGTCCCAGTTGCTTGTATGCGGAGCCATCACGATGATGTACTTCTCGGGACGTGGTTCGGTGACCACCTCCGAGAATCCCATCCATCTGTACAGTATCCGTCTGAATAGTTTCTGGATCATTCTGTTGGTTTTGCGCTTGTCGTTCGGCGGACTCCCGTTGCGGTTGGCCGCTGGTGTGTGCCTCTTCGCTGGCTGCTGGCCGGTGTGCGGTCAGAGCCAGAGCGGCATCTCTCAAAGTGATGTGTGCAGCAGCCGTCTGTGCTGCCTGTGGGCCTTTAGCCCAGTTCCTCCATCATCTGTGTGGTCTCCTGCTCCAGAGCCTTCAGGTCTTCGTGGTACTTCTTGAAGAATCCCTTCACGTTGCCAGGCTCCACGTGTGACAGACGGCACAGCATGCTGTCCTGTCCATTGAGTATCTTCACCATTATCTTGTCTATCTGCTCCTGCTTGTCCTTGTGGATGTGTGACAGCACGACGCATTCTGCAAACAGCTCACCGCACAGGTTGCTGGTCAGTCTCTTCAGTGTTCTGCGATTCATTGTACGTATCTTTTATTGGTTAGCACGCCTCATGCGTGCATGATTTACAAAGATACGCTTAATTCCGTTATCGGCAAAGGCTGTTGCCGCTCTAATTTCCGTTTTCCATGTTATTTGCTTCCGCCACATGACAGTTCGGGCTGGAAGGTGCCCCTGGGAGCATCCACCAGCCCGAAGTATGGTGTGTGATTATCCCCTGTGGACAATCTCCTCGGCCTTTTTCAGCGCCACGTTGATGTTGGGGCAGATGTGGTCTTTGCCCAACAGATGGCAGAATCCGTTGTGCTCCAGCACGTCATACACCTTCTGCTGCACGCCTGAGAGCACGATGTGAGTGCCTTCTCGGTGGCTCATCTGGCACAGGTTCTGCAGGTTGTGAATGCCTGTAGAGTCGATGAATGGAACTCTACGCATGCGTATGATGCGCACCTTGGGCCGCTTCTCCATGGTTGCCATTATATCGTCAAACTTGCTCGCGATGCCGAAGAAGTAGGGGCCGTTGATTTCATACACCTCCACTCCCTGCGGGATAACCAGTCGCTCCTCGTGCACCTCGGCGTCTGTCTCCTCGTTGGGGTCTATCTCGTCGGCTATCACCTTCACCTGTGTGGTCTCTGCCATTCGTCTCATGAAGAGCAGGCAGGCGATGAGCAGACCCACCTCAATGGCTACTGTGAGGTCGAAGATGACGGTGAGCAGGAAGGTGACAATGAGCACGGCGATGTCGCTCTTGGGGTTGCGCATGATCTGAAGGAATGTTCGCCAGCCGCTCATTCCGTATGAGACTATCACCAGCACGCCAGCCAGACAGGCCATGGGGATATATGCAGCCAGGGGCATAAGTGCCAGGAAGATGACGAGCAGCACGATGGCATGGAAGATACCGGCCATAGGGGTGCGTCCGCCATTGTTGATGTTGGTCATGGTACGTGCGATGGCTCCCGTGCAGGGGATGCCTCCGAAGAGCGGTGTACACAGGTTGGCCACTCCCTGACCTATGAGTTCCTGGTTGGAGTTGTGGCGGTCGCCGCACACACCATCAGCCACGGTGGCCGACAGCAACGACTCTATGGCACCCAGTACAGCGATAACCATGGCTGTGGGGAACAGACCCTTCAGTCCCTCCCAGGTGATATTGGGCACGGTGAGAGGCGGGATGCTTGCCTTTATCTCGCCGAACTGGTCGCCGATGGTGCTTACATGCATGTCGGTGTGGGCATTGAGGAAATACACACCCACCGTCATGACGATGATGGCCACCAGCGATCCGGGAATCTTCTTGGACACCTTGGGGGTGAGTGCTATGATGATGATGCTCAGCAGTCCCACGGCTGCTGTGGTCCAGTCGATGGTGTGCAGATTCTGCAGATACACGCCCCATTTGCTCAGGAAGTCGCCTGGCAGCTTGCCGTCAATGCTCAGTCCCAGCAGATCCTTTATCTGTGTGGTGAAGATGGTGACGGCTATACCGCTGGTGAAACCCACCACGATGGGGTAAGGGATAAACTTGATGATGGTGCCCAAGCGGAATACGCCCAGCAGGATGAGGAACACACCGGCCAGCATGGTGGCTATCATCAGTCCCGACAGACCCAGATTGGGGTCGTTGACAATGCCGTAGATGATGACGATGAAGGCACCTGTGGGACCACCTATCTGCACCTTGCTGCCGCCCAGAGCGCTCACGATGAAGCCGCCGATGATGGCTGTGAGAATGCCCTGTGAGGGTGAAACGCCTGATGCAATGCCAAAGGCGATGGCCAGTGGCAGAGCCACAATGCCCACTATAAGGCCGGCCATCAGGTCGGCCATGAATTTCTCTCTGTTGTAATGCCGCAGTTCGCTTACAATGCGCGGCGCAAAGCTGAGTTTGTTCATCAAGAACTGTTGGATGTTGATTAAGTCTTACGGGCTGCAAAGGTACGGCTTTTTCTTTAACTTTTCCCAACTTCTCTTCACGGGTTTTAAGGTTTCGGGGCAGTAGAGGGTGCTCTTCTCGGTTTCCTGTGGCCGAATGTCCGGTGTAAGCAGGCTTTCTGGCAGACTTGGGATGCTGTGCTTCTTTTGGCTCCGCACCGTTGTTTTGGGGGCTGAAGAGACTGCTGGGCGGTTGGCTGCCTGCTTCTGTTTCCTGCTTTGGAGGGTGCTTGTTTTGCTGTGTAGGGCCAATGGGGTGAAAGCGGTGTAAGGATGATGCCCTGAATGCAGCGCGCTGCGATGACGTGTGCAGCACGCTGCAAGGGCGGATGCAGCGTGCTGCGGTGGCGGATGCAGCGCGCTGCATGTTTCTGCGCTTTTCACTTCCCTGTCGGCCATCGGCTGCTGCACCTTCTTGGCCAAAATGTTGCTGCACCCACGTTTTCTTTCTTCATCATAAGGCGTGAGCCGATAAAATCATGTATATTTGCAAGTGAATAACTATACATTATATATTATGCGCTTACTCGGAAACCTCATCTGGTGGATTTTTGGCGGCCTGGAAGCTGCCGTTGGCTATTTTACCGGCACTCTGGCACTGGCTGTCACCATCATAGGCATACCTTTGGCTCTGCAGACATTCAAGCTTGGACTGCTCTGTCTGTGGCCTTTCGGGTCGCGTGTGGAGCCGGGAACTTGTCCTCCGGGTTGCCTGCGCATTCCCCTCAACCTCCTTTGGATGATATTCGGAGGCTTTTGGGCGTGGCTGGTGCATGTGCTCTTCGGACTCCTGCTGGCCATCACCATTGTCGGTCTGCCCTTTGCCCGCCAGCATTTCAAGATGGCAGGACTGGTGCTCGCACCTTTTGGAAAGAACGTAACATTGAACTTCTGATGCGGAATCCTATTCGTGGCGGCTTGTGGGGACGGTTGTCCCGTGGGTCGGTGCAGACGCATGGGGCTGTGGGGACAACGAGAGTGGAGGAAGAGAAAAGGGGGATAGAGGTGATGGTGCGCTTCTATTGCCGGCATCATCATGGCGGCAGCCAATTATGTTCCGACTGCCAGCAACTGCTCACCTATGCTCACAGGCGGCTCGACCGTTGCCGCTTCGGCAATCAGAAGAGTACGTGCCGGTTGTGCAAGGTGCATTGCTACAGTCCTCGCATGGCAGAACAAATGCGTGAGGTGATGCGCTGGGCCGGTCCCAGAATGATGCTTCATCATCCCATGATGGCGATTAAACATTTACTTCGGGAACATTTATATAAATAACAGATAATGAGTAACGAACCAAAATATAGCAGTCGCGAGGAACGCGACAGGGCAAAGCGTGAGCAGCGCAAGCAGTCGGGTAAGGTGAGCCGGGCTGAATATGCACGTCAGAACAGCCTGTGGCTGGAGGAGAAGTCGCGCGAGGAAGGGGTGCTTTCACTGCCCATGGGCATCTATTACAAGGTGCTGGCCGAGGGCAATCAGTCGGGCGATACGCCTCTGGAGCGCAGCATCATCACCGCCCACTATACGGGTCGCCTCATCGACGGACGTGTGTTCGACGGCAGTCGTGGCGGCACTCCGCTTGCCATCCGCCTCTCCGACCTCATACAGGGATGGATAATCGCGCTCAAGAAGATGCACGTGGGCGACCGCTGGGAGGTGTATATCCCAGCCGACATGGGCTATGGCAAGCGCCCGCTGCCCGGCATTCCCGGCGCTTCCACCCTCATCTTCGACATCGAACTGCTGGCTATAGGATGATGGACGGTTTCTTGGCTGATATCACCCGCAGCGGTCTGACGGCAGGCAAGGTGGTGCTCCTGGGACTCATTGGCCTCAATCTCTTCACCTTCCTGCTCTATGGGTTGGACAAGTACAAGTCGCGTCATCGCATGTGGCGTGTACCCGAGAGCACTCTGCTGCTGTTTGCCCTTGCGGGCGGAAGCCTGGGTGCATGGATGGGGATGCACCTCTGGCACCACAAGACATTGCATTGGAAGTTCCGCATCGGCGTGCCTCTCATCATCGTGCTGCAGGTTGCAGCGATTCTTGCGGTAAAGTTCTGTAAGTAATATATGTATCAGAAGTTTATAATCAACCAGGATGGCGTGCTCAGGTTTGGGCAGGTGTTTCTCCACCGCGACCTTTTGCGCCCGGGCGAGCGGTGTGTATATGGAGGCGGACTGTGGCGGCTCGACGAGGGTCGCAGGATGGTTTTCCTCTTCGGGCGTTCCTTTGATTTCGGCGCTCCAGACTTCGATTATGTGCGGCGTATCGACTGGACAGGGCTGGGCGGAAAGCCCATCTCACTCTATCACATGCCTAATTGGCCCAATGAGGAAACCCTTGTGCCGGTCTTTGCCAAACGTCAACCCGAAGAACCATGAACGTAGAGGACATTCGTGCATACTGCCTCTCGCTTCCTCTGACCACCGAGGATTTTCCCTTCGATGAGGATTGCCTGGCCTTCAGAGTGCAGGGAAAGATATTTGCCATGATAAATCTGGAGAATACCAAGTGGTTTGTGCTCAAGTGCAATCCCGACTATGCGGTCGAACTGCGTGAGCGGCATCGCGAGATAGAGGGTGCCTGGCACATGAACAAGCGATACTGGAACCAGCTTGACATCTACGGCGAACTGTCCGACGAACTCATCAAGGCGCTCATCAGACACAGTTATGCCGAAGTGGTGAGCAAGTTCAGCGGAAAGGTGAAGCGTGAAAACCCTGTCCTGCTGACTGTCCGCTGAGCCTTTGGCAGGTTTTTGCCCCGGCACTTGCCAGTATTCTGAAGTGGAAAAGCGGGCAGGCTGAAGCGGAATGGCGGGTGTCTTGAAGCGCAAAAGACAGTCGTTTCTGACACAAAAGAAATCGCTTTGAGGCGGCAGAAAATGGTCTCTTGACGTGTAATGGAAAACGCTTTTGGACGAAAAACAAGTATATTGAGGCGAAAAGGAAGAAATGCTTCCCGACGGCTGATACCAAATATTTAGTATTTTAGAAAGATTTTGCCCCATTTTGTATGGCTACTTGAAAGAATGCCACTACCTTTGCACTCCCAAAGCAAGGTAGGGGTGACCCTAAACCCACAATAAACTCAAAAAGAAAGTATTATGAAATTGACCCACCAACTGAACCAGTATGAAGGATTCATCTGGAAGCGAGAGATCAACGTTCGTGACTTCATTCAGCACAACTACACACCTTATGAGGGCGATGCCTCATTCCTGGCTCCTGCCACCGAGCGCACACTGCGCCTGTGGGACAAGCTGAGCGAGATGTTCAAGGTAGAGCGCGAGAAGGGCGTTTATGACGCTGAGACTCGTTTGCCCCAGACACTCACCACCTATGGCGCTGGCTATATATGTAAGGAGGATGAGGTGATTGTAGGTCTGCAGACCGACGCTCCTCTCAAGCGCGGAATCTTCCCCAAGGGCGGTATCCGCATGGTGGAGTCGGCTCTCGAGGCTTATGGCTACAAACTGGATGCCGAGACCAAGGAGATTTACACCAAGTACCGCAAGACACACAACCAGGGTGTGTTCTCTGCCTATACCAAGGATATTCGTGACGCACGCCACAGCCACATCATCACCGGTCTGCCCGACGCCTACGGTCGTGGCCGCATCATCGGCGACTATCGCCGTATTGCCCTGTATGGTGTGGATAACCTCATCGAGGAGAAGAGGCGCTACATGGAGCGTCTGGACATTGCCGAGATGGACGACGAGACCATCCGCTGCCGCGAGGAGATTACCGAGCAGATCCAGGCTCTGAAGGATTTCGTGAAGATGTGTGAGGCTTATGGCTTCGATGTGACCAGGCCTGCTCAGAACGCACGTGAGGCTGTGCAGTTCGTTTACTTCGGCTATCTGGGTGCTGTGAAGGACCAGGACGGTGCTGCCATGTCTATTGGCCGTATCTCTACATTCCTTGATATCTTCATCGAGAACGATATGCGAGAGGGCAAGCTCACCGAGCAGGAGGCTCAGGAGCTCATTGACCAGCTCATCATCAAGCTGCGTATCGTGCGCTTCCTGCGTACTCCCGAGTACAACGACCTCTTCTCCGGCGACCCTGTATGGGTGACAGCTGCCGAGGGTGGTATGGGTATCGACGGCCGAACACTGGTGACCAAGACCTGTTTCCGCATGCTGCACACACTGGAGAACCTGGGTCCGGCTCCCGAGCCCAACCTGACTGTGCTGTGGAGCGAGCGTCTGCCTGAGCCTTGGAAGCGCTACTGCGCCGAGATGAGCATCAAGTCATCTGCCATCCAGTACGAGAATGACGACCTCATGCGTGTGGATTACGGTGACGACTACGGCATCGCTTGCTGCGTATCTCCTATGAAGATAGGTAAGCAGATGCAGTTCTTCGGTGCTCGTGCCAACCTGGCCAAGTGCCTGCTCTATGCCATCAACGGTGGTCGCGATGAGCGCAGCGGTGACCAGATAGCTCCCGCTTATGCACCCATCACCGACGATGTGCTGGACTACGATGTGGTGATGGAGAAGTTTGAGCAGATGATGGGTTGGCTGGCCCGCACCTATGCCAATGCTCTGCATATCATCCACTACATGCACGACAAGTACGATTACGAGGCATTTGAGATGTCTCTCCACGATGGTGATGTGGAGCGCACTCGTGCTACAGGTATCGCTGGCCTCTCTATCGTAGCCGACTCACTGGCTGCCATCAAGTATGGTACTGTGAAGGTTATCCGCGATGAGCGTGGTCTGGCAGTAGGCTTCGAGAACACCGGTTATGTGCCCTTCGGCAACAACGACGAGAACACCGATGCTCTGGCACTGATGATTACCGAGAAGTTCATGGAGTTCATGCGTCAGCACAACACCTATCGCAACGCCAAGCCCACTCAGTCACTGCTCACTATCACCAGCAATGTGGTGTATGGCAAATATACTGGTGCCACTCCCGACGGACGTCCTGCTGGCGTTCCATTCGCTCCCGGTGCCAACCCCATGAACGGTCGTGACACTCGCGGAGCTGTTGCTGCTCTGGCTTCTGTTGCCAAGCTGCCCTTCCAGCACTCTCATGATGGCATCTCTTATACCTTTGCCATTTCACCCGCAACACTGGGCAAGCAGCCGGACACCCAGGTGAGCAACCTGGTGAACCTCATGGACGGCTTCTTCACACCCGATGGTGGTCATCACCTCAACGTGAACGTATTCGACCGTCAGCTGCTTGAGGATGCTATGGAGCACCCCGAGAAGTATCCTCAGCTCACTATCCGTGTGTCGGGTTACGCTGTGAACTTCATCAAGCTGACACGTGAGCAGCAGCTCGACGTGCTGAGCCGCACCATCAACCAGAGCCTGTAATGGCATTGGGGTGGCTGCCCGCCAGCCGCCGGGACAATAATTGATATCAACTACGACAGCAGACTGGTGCTCCTCGAATTCTCATCGGGAATCCCCTGGAGCCCAGTCTGGTGTCTTTTTAAGCAAATAGGAAGATGAAAGGCAGAATACATTCTATCGAGACGTTTGGTGCTGTGGATGGTCCCGGCATCAGGTTTGTGGCATTCATGCAGGGATGTCCCATGCGCTGTGCATTCTGTCATAATCCCGATACATGGGCACCGCAGGCTCCTGTGCAGTTTGAATGGGAACCCGAGGAACTGCTCAATGAAGCCATCCGTTACCGTTCCTTCATCCGCAAGGGCGGAGTGACCGTGAGTGGGGGAGAGCCTCTCCTGCAGGCCGAATTCGTAAGGGAGTACTTCCGCCTCTGCAAGCAGAAAGGCTTGCACACGGCTCTCGACACCAGCGGAGTCATCAGTACCGATGCCGCTTTCGCCGTGCTTGACTACACCGACTTGTTTCTGTTGGATGTGAAGACCACCGATGACTCGCTCCATCAGACTTATACGGGCTGCCTCAGAAAGTCCAACCAGGCATGGATGGACCGCCTTGCCCAAATGGGCAAACCCACATGGATTCGTCATGTGGTGGTGCCAGGCTACACGGCCGATGAGACTCGTCTGCGTGATGTAGCCCGATGGATAGGCCAATACACTTCGGTGGTGGAGCGTGTGGAGCTTCTTCCCTATCACACTTTGGGCACTTATAAATACGAGGAATTGGGCATCCCCTATCCCTTGGAAGGTGTTCCTGCCCTCTCCCAAGAAGAAATCACTCGCGCCCGTAGCATCTTCCGTGAGTTTCTTCCCGATATTCCCGTAGGCTAAGCATCGCCCTCTCCTTCCTCGCGATTGCAGGAAGAAACGTCCAAGAAGTGCTTTCGTGTGCGCGGGCCAGAAAACTGCCCCGGAAAAGTATCCAATGATACTTTGCAATGTATCCAAGGATAAATCGCCAAGTATCCAACGATACTTTGCCAAGTAACCTTGCTTCATCTTTTGGGCCTCCCAGCCTCGAGTCTGCCTCGAGTTTCATCAGACAGTTTTTCCTTCTTATACTAAAACTGTTGCCAGGCGTGTGAAAGCCATACTGAATCAGTTGACAATCGTATGGCAATCGTACTGCTTTTGTTGACTCATCATTCCATGTTCGTGTATATAACAGCGGCAATCGGGTTTCGGGACATCATTATATAATATGTATAATGATTGCCGTATGAGTCCTTAGGCGGCTACCTCTCCATTTCCCATTTGGTTTTTCGCCTTCTTTTGTTTCGTACTTTGGGGTTGCTGACCATCCTCAGGCAGGTGGCGGAGTACAGAATCTTCTTGCTTCAGGTTCTTTGGAATAGGGATGGAATACAGAAAAGCCTTCCTTCTGACCACCCCATGGGGGAAGAAGGAGAGAGCTGGGAAAGCAGAGCAGGAGTGCTCCTGAGGCTTTCCCGGCTTTCCCTTTCGGGTCAGAAGGAAGGCTTGTGCCGTCGGGTCTGGGTGCTGTTTACTTCCAGTCGCTCAGATCCTGCGGGTTCTCGATGGTGCTGGGTATCTTCTCGAAGATGGCTTTCAGGCGCGCGGTGTCGAACTTTGGCCGGCGGTCATAGTAGTAGATGCCGTTCTTCTCCTGCTCCACATCGGTAATCTGAGTGTAGCAGAAGCCCACCACATACTTGCATGCCTTCAGCGCGTCAATCTCCTTCTCCAGTATGGTGTAGAAGTCTTCCAGAGTCTCGATGTTCTGTCCGTAGCCCCACGAATTGGCACGCTCCTCCTTGGGAATCCAGGGAAGTCCGCCGAACTCGTCCACCATATAAGGCTGTCCGGCGAAGTTTGCCAGGTAGTCCTTGTCCTTCATGTTGCGGTAGGGCTCCACTCCGGCTTTGATGGTATGGTTGGCAATGAGCTTTTCAGGCTCGCGTGTGTAGTCGTGCACTGTCCATATATCGGTCTTCACATGACTGTCTCCGCTGGCATCATTGACGGGTCGTGTGGGGTCGATGGCCTTTGTGAGGTTGTACAGATCATTGACGAAGCGTACATACACGCCGGCTCGTGCATCCCAAGTCTCATTGAGCGGAGTCCATGTAACCAGGCTCGGGTGATTGCGGTCGCGTACTACGATGTCGGCCCACTCGGTAAGGAAGTTGCGCACAGCCTCGTTGTTGTTCACATTCAGTCCCCAGCTGGCTTCCTCGCCCCAGGTCAGGTAGCCCAGATGGTCGGCCCAGTAGTAGTAGCGCTCCTCGAAGACCTTCTGGTGCAGGCGTGCTCCATTGAAGCCCACAGCCTTGCTCATGGCAATGTCCTGCTTGAGTGCCTCGTCGGACGGAGCTGTCCAGATGCCGTCGGGATAGTAGCCTTGGTCGAGCACCAGACGCTGGAAGTAGGGCTTGTTGTTGAGGTAGAAGTAGCCGTCCTGGATGTGTACCTTGCGCATGCCCACGTAGCTGCTCACCTGGTCGATGATATCTCCCTTGGCATTCCTTACCGTGTATTTCACGTCGTAGAGGTAGGGATCTTCGGGACTCCACAGGCGGGCGTTCTTCATGGGCAGCACGATGGTACTCAGATTAGTGGCCTTGGCTGAGCGCTTGGCAATGGTCTTCTTGCCGTCGAGCACCTCCACGATAAGTGTGTTGTTGCTGTTTTCGCCGTAGAACTCAGGGTGAACCACCAGTTGCTGCTGGTCGATGTCGGGGATGGCGAATACGTGCTTGAGTGCCTGATAATCCACGGCCTCCATCCACACAGTCTGCCATATGCCGGTTACGCGGGTATAGTGGCAACCGGCTGAGCGCAGTTGTGTGCTCTGCTTGCCACCTGGCTGCTTGCCGCCGCGAAGGTCGTCATCCACCCGCACTACAAGGTTGACTTTCTCGCCTGCCTTTGCATAGGGAGTGAGGTCAATGGCGAATGAGGAGCCTGTGCCGTAGTGTTCGCCTGCCAGTTTACCATTGATATAGACGTGTGTCTCATAGTCTGCTGCACCAAACTGAAGCAGGATGCGCTTGCCTGTCCACTCGGCAGGGATGCTTACCGAGCGCTGGTACCAGATGCAGGGGATGAAGTCGGTGTGGCCGATGCCGGAGAGTTGGCTTTCGGGACAGAAAGGTACGGTGATTTTCTGCGAGAGGCCTTTGGAGTCTTTCCAGCCGCGCTGGTCGCCCGTCTTGCTCATGTCCAGTTCGCAGGTCCACTGACCGTTGAGGTTTATCCAGTCAGCTCGTTCAAACTGCGGACGGGGGTACTCCGGGCGTGGGATATTGATGGCCCGGGCCGATGTGAAGGCTGCTGCTGCCATTGTGGCCACGAGCAGCACTCGCTTGATAGCTTTTCTCATCATGTCTCTTTATTATGGTTAATGAATTATTTATGTGTGCATGTCATTTCTTTCTCTCTTGTTCTGTCTGGGTGAGCAGGATGGCGGCCAGCCAGGTCACTTGTGCCCGTTTCTTCTCTCCCTTTTGCTGGCGCTCTGATAGCGCAAGGAGGAGTTGAGTGACTGAGCCAGATTGGGAAAGCCGCCTGTCTTCATCTCCTCTGACAGCGGTGCATAGATTTCCAGACTCGATTTCATGCATTCGCCTTCATGATGGAGGAGGATTTCCTCTGGCGTCATTGCGCTTCGCCACAGGCTTATCTCACTCACATGACGACTGGTGTTGCGCTTGCTGTCACCCACGGTGAACAGAACAGGCTCCATGCGTTCCTTCAGTTCGCCGGCCAGCTGTCCATCCACGTAGATGAGTGTTCGCTGTTGCGCGTAATAGTGCGTGAGGGTGATGTCATAGGGTGTATCGCTGCTTGTCAGCCGTGTTTTGTCCGAGCAGAGTGCTTGTCCGCCTACCGAGTTGTAGCGGATGATTCCTCCTCGCTCTATGCTGAGTTGTGCTTCGCCTTGGCTTGTGCTGATGGTCATAAGCCGTCCCGGTTTGTTGCCCTTCACCCTGAGTGTGACGGTGAAGGGATGCAGGGTGCCTTCGCCACAGAACTGGATGGTGGCTCCCCGGCGCAAGGAAAGTCCGTCGAGCGCCTGTCGGGTGGGGTATGGTTTCCCCTGCAGGAGCGCATCGAAGAGCGAGGGAGGGATGGCGAACATGAATTCGCGGTGTCCTTGGGTATCCTGATGGTAGGTGTCGCGCATGTAGCCGTCGGCCCATTTGCCCTCACCGTTGTCTATGGCACCCAGCACATTCACGCTGGGCACCTGCCAGCGGTGGATGTCGAGGTTCATCCGTTTCACAAAGCCATAGTCGCTGAGGTTGTAGTCGCCGCGCGTATAATTGTTCATCACCACAGGCACCTTGCCGTCCCGTCGGCACTTGTCGATGAGGGTGAGCATGTTCCGATGAAACTGGTCGAAGACAGCCTGTTGGTCCTTGGCCCCATGGATTCCCTCATTGCCCAGGCTTAGTCCTATGATGACATATCGCCCGAAGTCGTCTATCAGTTCGTCGTAGCGATGGAGTAGGGCAACTGTACTGTTGCCGCCTATCGACACTCCGCTCACCTCAAAGGGCGTGGGGCTTTGGCCCAAGCGGTATCGGTCAGCCAGTTGCTGCCCGTACATGTAGGCATATCCCCTATGTCCGTCGGCTCCCTCACCATTGCATACCGATGAACCAAAGGCTGAGATGCGGTATTCCCGGATGGGTGCATCGATATCCCAAGTGCGCTGGTTCATATCGAGCGTGAGGGTGTAGGTACCACGGTTGATACGTATGTTCTCTGCCTGATATCCTTCCGAGGGCATTCCCACGCTGTGCCGGTCATTCGTGAGGCGCTTGATGGCAAGCGAATCTTGACCGTTGAGGGCGAAATAGAAGAATTTGTCGCTGAAGAGGAACACGTCTCCGCTGTTCATCTCCACCTGCGACCTCCACACTCCGTTGCCTGCATAGGTCATCTGCGTGCCGTCCTTTACGATGTTTCCTTTGAGGCAGAGTGTAACGGGCAGGATGCCCAACTGGCTGTGTCGGGAGTCAAACCGCACCCTTACCACCTGTTCGCTGCTGCTGGCGAAGGGCTTTCCGCCCCTCTTCACGCTGTGTTCCGTGCTTCCCCGTCCCAGCCAGAGGGTATCTTTGCTGTCGGGTGAAACAGACATGATGGCGAACTCGCCCGGCCTGGCCTTCATGTAAGCCTCATAGACTCCAGTGTGCTGCCCGTTGGGCGTGAGTTCGTTCATTGTCACGGGCTGCCCATGCTCGGTGGCTGATCCTATGAGTTTCACTTCTCCCCGCAGGGTTTCTTGTGCAGCCAGCGGACAGGTGTTCAATGTGCCTGCAAGCAGCAGGAGCGGCCATATGTTTTCATTCTTCATTCGCTTTGCTCTTTGTTCTGAGTTTGTCGGTTGGTGGTTGATGAATGGTTTTGTCTCGCTTGTTGATGGGAATCGGTCGGTAGGAGGTGGCTGCGGATTTGTTTGGCTTGCCGTTCTGAGTAGATTCGCTAGAGGTCAGAAGGATGATTTCTCCTGGAACCTAATACTTCTCTGTCTCAAACTTATACTTGCCTGAGCCCACCTCGATGATGGTGCAACCGTCTTGCTCGGCCACCTTGTGGATGCCCTTGCCTGTGCAGGGGAACACGCGGAAGCGGCTGGGGATGGTCAGTCTGGCCAGAGTGTTGGCCGGCACTTCTATCTGCCAGGTGAGGTGGTTGCCATCCTTCTGCCATTCGCTCCTGATTAGCCCCGATACACTACGGTAAGAGGCTTTCACGTGGTGGAGCTGTTGGGGGAAGCATGGACGCATGTCCAGATGCCGGTATCCCTGTGTGCCATCCATCTGCCTGATGCCTGCCAGATCCTCGTAATACCAGAGAAGCAGGTCGCCCAGGAGCATCACATGGTTGCCGCTGTTCATGGCGGGATTGGCCGTATCGCCGTTCCACAGTTCCCATATGGTGGTGGCTCCGTGGTCTATCATGTATCCGTAGCTGGGGAAGGTGTGCTGGCCTACAATCTTCATAGCCAGATTGGTGTGTCCGCGGCGTGTGAGCGCTCTCATGAGATGCTGTATTCCCAGCACTCCACAACTCACATGGCTGTCAAACTTCCGCTCTGTCACATCGATGATATTGCCCAGCACCCGCTCCTCATAGCCTTCGGGCACCAGCCCCAGTTCAAGTGAGAGCAGGTTGGCAGTCACGGTATTGTTGCTGTATTGTGCCGTGGCAGGATTGAAGAACTTACGGTTGTAGGCTTCCTTGATGCTTTTCCTCAGCTTATTATAATAATGTACATCGGCCTCCAGTCCCAGTTGCTCTCCCATCTCGGCCATTTTGCCCAGACAGTCATAATAGACTGTGGTGGCCAGCACGGCACCGTCGGTGATGCGTTCAGGGTCCTGGCTGTTGATGAGTTCCTTGCTTTCGGGCGGCATGCACCAGTCTCCATACACGTCGCGCACCACCACTCCGTCATGCATCATTCCCTGTTCCACACGCTGCATCCAGCGCCTCAGAGCAGGGTAGAATTGCATAACGGCCTGGCGGTCGGCGGTGTGCGTGAAGAGCATGTAGGTGGCATACACGAAGGCTGCCTGCCATGTGACGTTTTCGGTATAGTGGTTGAGGAATGTGGGACTGATGTCGGCCACCAGTCCGTCCTCCCTTTGGGTGTCTTCGATATCACGAAGCCACTTGTAATAGAGTGCGGCATTGTCCAAGAGAAGGTTCTCTCCGAAACAACCAGTCACGCGGTCGCCCAGCCATCCCAATCTCTCGTCGCGCTGCGGACAATCCAATGGCATCCCCTGGTAATTGCCTCTGATGCTCCACAGAGCGTTGGAGAAGAGGCGGTTGAGGAGTGTGTCGCTGCACTCGAATGAGCCTCGGCTCTCCATCTCATCATATTGCACCAGCCCCTCGATATCCTTGGGAGCGGGCTGTGCTTGTGCTCCGCTTATTTCCACATAGCGGAATCCCTGATAGACCAGACTGGGCTGGTAGGTGAAGGTGCCGTCGTGGGCAGGGATGTAGGTATTGATGGAAAGTGCCGAGCGAAGGTTGGCCGTATAGAGTTTGTCGGGGTCGGCAGGGTCAAGAGTCTCGGCATGGCGGATGATTACAGGTTGTCCTGTCTTGCCCTGAAGCGTAACGCGCAGCTGGCCCACCATATTCTGTCCCATATCCAAGATGTATCGCCCGTCGGCTGTAGTGCGAATGCTGCGGGGGGTGAGGCAAAGTTGTGTGCGACGGCCAGGCGCAGGCTGTGGTTCGAGCATTCCTGTGGGCTGCGGCATGATGGCGGCTTTCTGCCATGATGAATCATCGAAGCCTGGGGCTGTCCATCCTGTCTGCTCCTTGCGCGCATCGTAGTTCTCGCCAGTGTAGATGTTGTTGGCTGTGATGGGTCCGTCGGCTGTGGCTCTCCATTCATCCGAAGTGGGGATGAGGAGTGTGTCGGTATCTGTTTCCACCCGCAGTTGTGCCTTGAGCCGGGGCAGACCGAAGGAACGATGCTCGGTGCGAAGTCCGAGCGCATAGCCATTGCCCAGTACGGCCGCAATAGCATTGCTGCCCTTGTGCAACAACTGGGTCACCTCGTAGGTGTTATAATAGAGTGTCCGGTCATAACCTGTGGGCAGAGTGCCCATGATATCCTTACTGACGGGCTGCCCGTTGATGTAGGTGTTGCTGGCTCCCATTCCGCTCACATAGAGGACAGCACGGCGCACTTTGCCCTTAATCTGGAATTCGCGGCGCAGATAGCGTGCTGGCAGTGTGCGGCAACCCGTTTCTTCGGTAATGACATTCTCGGGGTCGTTGATGCCTATCCACTGTGCATGCCAGTCGGCAAGCTGCATGCCGGTATTGAACTTCTGCACGGGACTTTTGATACGCTCGCCTGTGCTGAGCCATACAGTCACCTGCCAGTAGATGTCGCTCTGGCATGGCAGGCGCCGTCCTTGGTAGGGTATTTGCAGCGTCTCTTCGCTCTCTACCTGCTCGGAGTCCCACAGCAGTTCGCGGCCTCCTGCTTTCTGTGTGAGTGCACGCTGGCTGGTGGCCACCACGATGCGGTAGGCAGTCTGCTTAACATCTCTCTTGCCCGACTCTATCTGCCAGCCGAATTGGGCTGTGCGCATCACTCCGGTGGCATGAGCCATACGGTTGACTCTGAACGTGGTGAGCTTTGCAGCATATGTGCCTATACTAAGCATCAGACCGATGACGATGGTCATGAGGAGGCGGCAGGCAAGTCCGTTTCCTCTACATGTGTTGTCCGTTTCTTTATTCATTGCGTTCTATCTTATTATGCATATTTCTGACCTTGGGTATCAAACTTGAAAAAATATCCTTCAGAGCCTCCCGCTCTGTGCTATCATGTTACGCAGACTGTATATGAAATCGTGTGCTGCAGCCAGACGCTCCAGCGTGAGGTGCATGCGGTAACGCCAGTAGTGATGCGGGTTGGCAGGAATGTTGATGCGCTCGGCCTCTGCATCAGGGTTGCGCAGGCTTTCGTTTGTGGCGAGCCAATCCTGCAGGCTGAGTAGGCAGAGCATGGAGGGAGAGGCCAGATGACGTTCCACCACTTCGGAGCAGAGCCAGCCCGGCATTTCCCTTGGTGCTTCTCCACCATGGTGCAACACGTGTCTGAAGTAGAGTTGTGCACGTTCGGGCTCCTCCTGCCACCACTGTCTCAGGGTGGGCATATCGTGTGTGAAGATAGTGGCAACGCTGCGATAGGGGTTGGCCTCCAGGTTGGCAAAGAGCTGTCCGTAGGCTTTGGGCATCGTCTGAATCTCCAGTGTGAGGATGCGCAAGCGCTCCAGCACGGGCTGCACGCACTGTGGTACCATGCCCAGATCCTCGGCGCAAACGAGCATGTGAGTGGCTTGCACCAGTACAGGAAGCACCTGCATGGCATGTTCCTCCCACAGATGGTTGTGCCGCTCATGGTAGTAGTGCTGGTGGATGCGGCGGAATGCCTCTTGCTGTTCATTGGTAAGCGCACGGAAGGCAGGTTCTCTGAAAGCTTCAATGCGCGGATGATAATAGCCCACTTTCTGTTCGTCGGCGATGAAGAGCACCTGGCTGGTGAGCCTCATGAGTCCCTGGCGCAGATGGGTGCGCATGTCGGTTCCGTCATCTGGAAGGCGGTCATTTATCTGCCTCTGTGTAGCCCATTCGGAGCGCAGACAGTAGAGTGCATTGGCCTTTCTAGTGAGACAATGTTCCCTCACCCATGCTGCTTGTGCGCCAAAGAGGCTGTCTATGAGCGAATCGGTGATGTGTGGTTCTGTCAGCAGAGCTGGGTCGATGTTGAGTCCCATGCCTTCTATCTCCTCACGGCTCATGGGCAATGATGGTTCGAAGTGTCCCAACAGTCCGTCCACGCACGAACGTGGAATCTGCCAGATACGGAAGAATCCCAGCACGTGATCGATGCGGTAGGCATCAAAGTATTGTGCCATCTTGGTGAGCCTACGCTGCCACCACTGGTAGCCGTCCTGTGCCATTGCCTCCCAGTTGTAGGTTGGGAAACCCCAGTTCTGGCCTGTGGTACTGAAGGCATCGGGTGGTGCTCCGGCCTGCCCGTCAAGATGGAACAGGTGAGGAGCAGTCCAGGCTTCCACACTTGTGCGGCTGATGCCGATGGGGATGTCGCCCTTGAGCCATACGCCCACCTCATGGGCATGGGCAGAAGCTTTCCTCAGCTGCTTGTCGAGCAGGTATTGCACAAAGGCGTAATAGCCGGCTTCGCGGTGCCTGTGCTCCACCAATGCACGCACTTCTCCTGCCTCATAGGTCGAGTGCTGTGGCCATTGGGTGTAGTCGCAGGTGCCATACTGGTCGCGTAACAGGCAGAAAGCGCAGTAGGGCAGAAGCCAGTCCTCATTGTCAGTGTAGAATGTGTGGTATTCCTTTTCTGCCTCTACGCGCTCGCCTTCCTGGGCATAGAGTGCATGCAGGTAGGCATGTTTGAGTGCGTTGACCGCCTCGTAATCCACTTGTGCCATTGCGTTGAGTTCGGCGGCACGTGCTTCCATCTTGCTCATGAGTGCCTCCTGGGCCAGTCGTGGCAGTTGTCTCAGGTCGGCATACATGGGATGGAGCGCGTAGATGCTGATGGCGCTGTAGGGGTAACAGTCGCGCCAGGTGTGGCTCTGGGTGGTGTCGTAGATGGGCAGCAGTTGTATCGCATGCATCCCGGCTTTGGCAACCAGGTCGGCAGCCATTGCCAGGTCGCCCATATCACCGCATCCCTGGCTTCTCTCTGACCGCAGCGAGAAGAGGGGAACCACCATTCCTGCCACACGCCAATGACGTGCAGGCAGTCGCAGATTGTGGTCGCACACGGCCAGCACTGTGCCTGGTTGGATGGCCATCTGCGGACTCTGCCTGTTGTCGCCTTGCTCCCATTCGAGCGGACTGCCTGTCTGTTCGTCGAGCACCACATATTTATATTCAAAGGGACTTTGCAGTCCATCAGCATTAAGCGAGAGTACCCATTCGTTGGGCCCGCAACCCTGCATGCGCATAGCCTGTGTAGCCCGCCAGCCGCCCAATGCGGGCAGACTGCCCACCAGTGCCAGCACCTGTCCGGTGCCAAGTTGTGGTGCCAGCACACGGAACACTATGGTACGTCTGTAATAGACAAAGCTCGAAGGTCTGGGTCTGAAAGGCGATACGCTATGTGTGTAGGCCGAACTGTAGAGGTGGCTTTCAGCGGGAATGTCGCGCCAGTAGTCGGGAAACACGAAGTTTGTTTCCTGGCTTCCGCAAGGGAAGTTGCGCGGCACGGAATCCCACTCACGGCGCACCACCTTGCCGTCCTTGACCACTACATATATATATTGGAACGCGCGCATATCGCGCGCGAACATAGTAAAATGTCCCTTCCAGTGCTCACCGTCTTCGGTGCTTAGCGGCAGGAGTGTATGGCTTCTTCCCCCTGCCGTCTTCTCAGTCGTCAGTTCCACGCTGATGCTTTCGCCCCATTGGGTGCGGTAGTCTATGCTGAATGTCAGTTCCATCTGCCAGTCTGTTTTATATTTATTCTATTGCAAATTTAGTGGAAAAGGAGGGAAGAACAAAAGTTTCTATGAAAAGATTTGTGCTTTTTCTTTGTGGGAACAGAAAAATGTGCGTATCTTTGTGTCAGAGTAAGAGAGGAAGACAGACCTACCGCACTGGTTCGACTGGGATACTCATCAATAATTTACATGAAACCGAGGATAAGTTTCACTTGCTAATGGCGGGCCACGCTCCGCAAGGGGTTCCGAGAGGACGGTGGATTACAAAGGCGGTGAACACTCAAAACCTATTAGTTCGGAGTTTCATCACATCACCAGTGCGGTTCTTATAGAGGACGGGCAGGGAGCTACTCGCAGAGAGTACAACCTAGCCCGTCCTTCCTTTTGGGACGGATGGTTTGTTCAAGTAGGGTGCAGGCTCTGGGCTCACCCGACAAACCAGGGAGAGCCGTCTCAATGCTTTTGCCCTTTCCGAACTGGTCGGGCGAAAGTGGGGAGGAATGTTAGGCAAATCGTCCAAGGAAAGCCTTTTTTGTGCCTTCTGGCAGAGATATTCTTGGGGGATAGAAGGAATGTCTTTGTTAAAAAGGCGTAACAATAACCTCAGTTCGGGATAACCGAGTGTCTTATACACGCAAAAAACGTATTCTCAAGTGCACCACTTTTGATTAAACTGGCTTCCGTTGGGAAAGAAGAGAGTCCAAAAGCTCAATTTATGTGAGTCTCGAATGGAACATTCCTGCACTTCGGATTCTTGGCGGAAAGCATATATACATTATATATATAGGCAATCTGAGGCAAAGACGAAGAAAATCGCAAGAAGTCCATAAAAAACTCTCGGTTTTGTTTGCTGTATTAAGAAAAAGATGTACCTTTGCAACCGCAAACAGGGAAGTTGCACAGCGAACATTGAAATACTGAAGGGAATTACGTCAGAGAGACCTCTGGCACAAGTACCGTTCTAATATGCGGAAATAGCTCAGTTGGTAGAGCACAACCTTGCCAAGGTTGGGGTCGCGAGTTCGAGTCTCGTTTTCCGCTCATATTAGAATTGAGCGAGCCCAGGTGGCGGAATTGGTAGACGCGCACGTTTCAGGTGCGTGTGCCGCGAGGCGTGCAGGTTCGAGTCCTGTTCTGGGCACACAGATGTCAGTAGTCTGCTGATGTAATTAACCCCCCCAATAAATATTTACATCCATAATGGAGAGGTGGCGGAATGGTAGACGCGCTACTTTGAGGTGGTAGTGCCGCGAGGCGTGGGAGTTCGAGTCTCCTCCTCTTCACAACTTGTTCTTATAACAAGGGATGTAATGCGGAAATAGCTCAGTTGGTAGAGCACAACCTTGCCAAGGTTGGGGTCGCGAGTTCGAGTCTCGTTTTCCGCTC
>UQST01000008.1 GCA_900543815.1 uncultured Prevotellaceae bacterium | reverse complement strand
CAGCTAATGTTGTCATCAATAGTTTTGCAAAACTGATGGTTGGAACTATTCGTTTCATAGAATTGTTTTTTTTAATAAATAACTCTCGTTTCTTGTTTTTTTGTTATGCATGCATTTAGTAAAACACTGCAAAGTTATATAAACATCTTGATGCATGCAAGGAATAGGTTATAAAAATTAAATAAATGTGCAAAAAACATAAGAAACTGCAACCATAACGCCTTTATTTGCGTTATTCTATAAGAATTTCTATAATATGAGGCGGTGCTCTTGCCAGGTAGATTTATTGTGTAAACGACTTTTCTACCCTGTCTGTGACTTGTGTGGTGCTTTGATGAAATCAGGGAAGCCTGTCGCAGAGGGTGTCGCGGCAGGCTTCGTGGTAGGTGGCTCCCTGGTGGGAGATATGGGGCAGAGGTCAGTTGGACTGCAAGAGCCGCAGCAGCTTGTCCAGTTTCGGTGCCATGATAATCTCGGTACGGCGGTTGTGGGCGCGTCCCTCAGCCGTTTCGTTGCTGTCGATAGGCTTGAACTCTCCGCGTCCGCAGGGCTGTATCTGCAGTGGATTCACGCTATAGGTCTCGGTGAGGATGCGCACTACGCTGGTGGCTCTAATGACGCTCAAGTCCCAGTTGTCCTTGAAGACAGCCGTGTGGATGGGCACTTTGTCGGTGTGTCCTTCGATATAGACGTCTATCTCCGTCTGCGTGTTGAGCACCTGCGCCAGCTTTCCGAGGGCTTCCTTACCCTGCTTGTTCACCACAGCTTTGCCCGATTCGAAGAGCAGTTTGTCGCTCAGCGAGACATACACCTTGCCGTCCTTCTCGGTCACGGTGAGGTCTTCGGCGCTGAAGCCAAGCAGTGCGTCCTTCACGCTTGCCAGCAACTCCTTCACCTTGCGCTGCTGTTCGTCTATCATGCCTTGCAGCTGTGCGATGGTCTGCTCCCGCTCTTGCAACTCCTTGATTTTCTGTGTCAGGGACGAGTTGAGCTTCTTGTTCTCGCTCTGGTTATTGGCAAGCATCGACTGGTAGTTGCGTATGCTCTTCTTGAGCAGTGCGGTGTCGCTCATCAGCATGCCGCATCGCTGGTCGAAGGCAGCACACTGTGCGCGGCTCTCATCCAGCAGGTTGGCAAGGCTGTCGCGCGTATAGTAGGCTCGCCAGCGGGCATTCTCTGACTGTTCAAATTTCTTTCGGCTCACCACGCAGCTCGACATCATCATGGCCGAGAGGGCGAGCATCACCCAAGTCAGTTTCTTCATACTCTTCTCTATATTGGTTCTACAATGTTATCTTCTCTTGTTCTTCTTGCCTGCAGGTACATTCGACGGCTGGGGCTTCTGTGCCGGCAGGGAATCCACAAAGACGCTCTTCACTGCTTGCAGATAGCCGTATCCGTTGACGTTATCTGGTTGGAGATAACTCGTTTCGGTCCACTCGTTCCAACTGTTGATGGTGATGAGGGGAGTCTGCTGCGGATGACGGTCGGCGTAATCGCGTGCCTGGAGCAATGCCTTGCGGAAGTTCTCGGGCGTGTTGTTGCGTGTCACGGCGCTCTTGTTGGTGCGCGGACTGTTGTCCCACCCGATGCTCACGTGCGGATAGTAGGGTATGGTGAATGTGCTGTCGAGGCGATTCCACTCCTGCACCGCTTTCTGTGTGATATTTTCGTAGTCATCGTCCATCCACAGATAGTGGGCAAACTGGTAATGCGTGCTGCTGTTGAAGCCCAGCTGCGTGATAAACTCGTTGGCAGGAACCTCTGTCTTGTTGCAGTCCAGACCACTGTAGTTGAGGTTGGGGCTCCACATGGTGAGCATCAGATCGAGGTCGGGGAAGCCGGCCTTCTTCACTTCTTGCCTGAACCATCTCAGTGCGTCCTTTGCCTGAGCCACGCCGCCCAGTCCCTCGATGAGGTTGTGCACGTCGTAGATCATGAATACGGGCTTGCCCTCAATCTTGTAGTACTCGGGCAGCTTGAAGTACATGTCGATGTTGCGGCGGCATATCCGTTCAAACTCATCCCTATCTACCTTGCCCTGCCATATGATGTTGTTCTCCTCGATGCCCGCCAGACGGGTGTCCCAAAGGTTGAGCACATCATGGTTGGCCCACATTAGGTAGAACTTCATACGGTCGCGGTTGCGAGCTTTCAGGAAGCCGTTGCGTAGGGTGGTCTCCATAAACGGGCGTCCGTCAAACCAGTACCAGTCAAAGATGAACACGTTCACTCCGTGGTCGCTTGCCTGTTCTATCTCCATCTCCATCACTGCGGGGTCGGCTTCATTGACGTAGCCCCACAGAGGCCGGCGGTTCCAGGGATGACCCGGAAAGCGCTGTTGCATGGTGAGCACCGTTTCCCATTCGCCCATGCCCATCGGCCAGAAGGGTCGCAGACGCGGGTCGTCGGTGCAGTATGCCGGATAGACGAAGGCCGCCACATCGTATCGGTTGGCTCTGACGAGTTGTTGGCTCACCAGAGACAGCAATGCAAGGCAGATGGCCCTGAGGATTCCTTTTTTCATCTCATTCGTGTCGTTTTAGCGTTTCAGCTGCCAGATTTCTCCAGATTGGAGCATTTCTCATACACGTTTGATGTGCACCAAGACGTTGCTCCTCAGCGTGTTTGGGCCAAAATACGCCTTCTGAGAATCGCGCAAAACTTTCTTTCTTGCCATCTGCACGGGTTTCGCGCATTCTCAGAAGGGTGTTTTCTTAGAAATATTTCACTTCTTCGCCGGTCACCTCAGAGAGGAGCAGGTTGGCCAGACGGCTGGTGCCCAGACGCAGCCACTGGTTGGTGAGCCACTGCTCGCCCAGTACCTCCTTGACGATGGTGTAGTAGATGAGTGCATCATGCACGGTGTTGAGTCCGCCCGCAGGCTTGAAGCCCACCTGTATGCCGGTCTTCTCATAATACTCCTTGATGGCGTGGCACATCACGTAGGCAGCCTCGGGAGTGGCAGCAGGCTTCTCCTTGCCGGTGCTCGTCTTGATGTAGTCGGCGCCGGAGTACATGGCCAGCAGGCTGGCCTTCTTGATGTCGGAGGCCGAGGGGAGCAGTCCTGTCTCCAGGATAACCTTCAGCTTGCGCTCGCCACACACGGCCTTCAGCTCGCTGATCTCGTCACATACGGTCTCGTAGTCGCCGCTCAGGAAGGCGCCCACGCTCATCACCATGTCTATCTCGGTGGCTCCGTCCTTGAGTGCGAGGGCGGTCTCGGCCACCTTCACCTCGATGAGAGCCTGTGAGCTGGGGAACGAACCGCTCACGCAAGCCACCTCCACACCCTCTACCTGCAGGGTATCGCTCACCACAGCAGCGAAGCGGGGATACACGCAGATGGTGGCCACGTGGGGCAGCTGGGGATAATCGTTGTCGAAGTCATTGACGCGCTGGGTGAATTTCATCACGCTCTGGTCGCTGTCGGTGGTCTTCAGTGTGGTCAGTTCTATGCTTCCCATGAGGAATTTCTTCACCTCGGGAGTGTCGTTTGCGGGCACTTTCTCGTTGATGATACGTGCCACCTCGGCTGCCACCTGTGCGTCGTCGAGTGTGGTGTTGTACAGCTCGAGTGCCTGTTCGTACTTGTTCTTTTCGCTCATGATTATTCTCTTAATTTAGGGTTGTTTATGTGTCTTGTCTTGTCTCGCTCGGTCTTCTTGCGGAAGCTTGCCTCCAGCGCCTCTGTCAGATCCACGCCCGTCTGGTTGGCCAGGCAGATGAGCACCCACAGGATGTCGGCCATCTCCTCCGAGGGGTCGGTGTTCTCGCCCTTCTTGAATGACTGGTCGCCGTACTTGCGGGCCATCACACGGGCCAGTTCGCCCACCTCCTCGGTGAGTACCGCCATGTTGGTCAGTTCGCTGAAATAGCGCACGCCGTAGGTCTTGATCCACTCATCCACCCGCTCTTGTGCCTCCTTGATGGTCATACCTGTGTGCTCGTTTTATTCCTTGTTCTTGGTGTCCATGCAGATGGTAACGGGTCCGTCATTGAGCAGTTCCACCTTCATTTCGGCTCCAAATTCGCCTGTCTGTACACGGCCGGGCAGGTCCTCGGTGAGGCGCTTCACGAAGGCCTCGTACATGGGTACGGCATGCTCGTGGCGTGCAGCGCGAATCCAGCTGGGGCGGTTGCCCTTGCGGTAACTGGCCATCAGTGTAAACTGGCTCACCACCAGCACTTCGCCGTTGATATCCTGCACGTTGCGGTTCATCACTCCCTGCTCGTCGTCGAACACGCGCAGGGCCACTATCTTGCGTGCCAACCAGTCCTTGTCCTCGTCGGTATCGGCATCCTCTATGCCCAGCAGCACCAGGTAACCGGGTCCGATGCTGCTCTTCACAGCCCCGTCAATGGTCACGCTGGCGTGGCTCACTCTCTGTATTACAGCTCTCATGTTTGGTCTGTTCTTTTCCACAAAGTTACACCTTTTATCTATAAATGCGCTCCTTTCTAAAAATCTTTTAACTCCTTTTCTGTTTTGTTGGGAATGGACGGGCTTTTTCCTGCTGCTCCTGCTCTCCGCGCGGGGTACTTCACATGGAGATTTGAAAGGGAAATCTTGAAGTAAAAAGGGCCTGGCAAAGGTAGTGAAGGACAGTTTTTTGGGAGGGTTCTGAGGGTTGGCCGTGTGACTTGTGCACTCCATTTTCCCTGTTTCAGAGGGCCTTCTTCGGAGGCTCGCAGCGGCAGTCTGGCCTCGTCAAAATACTCTGTCGATAGGGCTAAAATCCTCGGCAGATATGGTCAAAATGCTCTTCTGTATTGCATAAAGTCTTTAGCTTTTGGGGTTAAAGTCTTCGGCAGATTTTGTTAGATTGCTCTCTTGTTTTGGTTGAAGTGTTTGGCTGTTTGGCCTGAAGTCTTCATGGTGTCGGGGCAGAATGATCTTGCGCTCTTCGTTCCGCTGTAGAGCGTTTGATGCAGTGCGGTGCAATGCACGATGCAGTGCGCTGCGTTGGCCAATGCACCGCGCTGCGTTTTTCGGTAGATGATGATGGGTGGGATGGGGGTAGTGTGGCGTCTGTTCTTGGGGGCGGCTTGCTACGATTGGCGGCGTGTGTTGGAGGTTCTTTTGGGGCGGTTTGGGAATCCGTCTCAGACTCGCTGCTGGGACAGAAGCGAACGCTTTCTTCTATACTCCAACCCTGTTTTCCTTTCTTTTGCATCTCTGTATCCGAGTGGAAGCGAGAGGCTTCTTTTGCCCGTATAGCCGGCTCCCTTTGTCCTTTTGTTTCCGTGTCTGAAGGGTAGGAAAAGCTTCCTTTTGCTCATAAAGTCTTCTCCAGCTCCCCTCGTATCCCCTTGTTTGAGGCAAAACGTGTCTCTTCTCAGTACTATTCGGTGCTGTAAAATGGGCCAATAGGGCGCGATGCCTCCTTTTTGCCATTTCCTTGCCCGCTGTTGCGCTCAATTCTGCGTGTGCTTGCCTCTGTGTCTGCGTGATGGAATTGGGGCTTCTGTGGGCTTGTTTTCATTCTTCTGGAGCGGCAAGGAGAGCCCTTCCCTGGTTCATTTCAAGCCTGTTTTTACCCTTCTTTGAGCCCCTGCTGCCCTTGTCAGCCCTCTGCCTCGCCATCGTGTTTGGCATGGAAGTATTCATGCAGGAGGGCGGCTTTCTGCGGGCCGATGACGCCTGCCAGGTCCTGCTCGCTGGCTTCCCGCATGCGTTTCACGCTGTGGAAAGCCTTCAGCAGCAGTTCCTTGCTCTTTGGACCGATGCCCTTGATGGTGTCTATCTCGCTGGCAACCTGACGCTTGCTGCGCTTTTCACGATGGAAGGTGATGGCGAAGCGGTGTACTTCGTCCTGTATCTGCGTGAGCAGGCGGAAGAGTGGCGAATTGGGTTTGCTGCCGATGGTTCGGGGCGGGAAGCCGAAGAGGAGTTCGTGGGTGCGGTGCTTGTCGTCCTTGGCCAGTCCGCCGATGGCTATGTCGAGGTGAAGCTCGTCCTCCACCACTTGCCTCACCACCTCCATCTGCCCACGGCCTCCGTCGGTGATGATAAGGTCGGGCAGGGGAGTGCCCTCCTGCATCATGCGGCTGTAGCGGCGGCGCACCACCTCCTGCATGCTGGCATAGTCGTCGGGGCCGGAGACGGTCTTGATGGTATAGCGGCGGTAGTCCTGCTTGCTGGGCTTGCCCATGCGGAACACCACGCAGGCTGCCACGGCGTCCTGTCCGCTGATGTTGGAGTTGTCAAAGCACTCTATCTGCGCGGGCATCTTGGGCATCCCCAGCAGGTCCTGCAACTCCTTCAGCAGGCGTGTCTGCTTCTGTTCGGGATTGAGCTTGTCGGCCTGCTTGATGCGGTCGGCCTTGTACTGGAGCACGTTCAGCTTGCTCAGTTCGATGAGCTTACGCTTCTCGCCTTTCTGTGGAACGGTGACCGTGACACGGTCCAGCGGAAGTTCCACGGGGAACGGTACTATAACCTCCTTGCTCTCACTGCCGTAACGCTGTCTCATTTCCACTATTCCTGCAACCAGCAAGTCCTCCTCTGTCTCGTCGAGGCGCTTCGCGTATTCAAAGGTGAAGGCCTGGTTGATGCAGCCGTTAGTGACGTGCAGATAGTTGATATAGGCCACACGCTCATGGTTCTCTATGTTGAACACATCTACGTTGTGTATTGTGCGGCTCACCACTTCGCTCCGGCTTCGGTAATTGTCCAGCAACATATACTTGCGCTTCACCTGTTCGGCCTCCTCGAAGCGCATTTCGGTGGCCAACGCTTGCATCTCCTCCATCAGTTTTCGCTGCACGTCGGCGGTGTTCCCCCGCAGTATCTGCTCTGCCTCGGCTATGTCCTTCATGTAGTCCTGGTGGCTCTGCAGACCCATGCAGGGTGCCTTGCAGTTCTTGATGTGGTATTCGAGGCAGGTCTTATGCTTCTTCTTCTCTATGCTGTCCTGCGTGATGATTTCGTGGCAGCGGCGCAGGGGGTAGAGCTTACTGATGAGTTCGAGCAGGGCATACATGGTGGGTACGTGGCTGTAGGGGCCATAATAGGTGCCGTAACGCGGGTTTATGACGCGGGTCTGGAAGATGCGGGGGAAATATTCGTGCGTCACCACGATGCTGGGGTAGGTTTTGCCATCCTTGAGCAGGATGTTGTATCGCGGGTTCCACTGCTTGATGAGGTTGTTCTCCAGCAGCAAGGCATCCTCTTCGGTGTTCACCACGATATAGCGTATATCGCGTATTTTGCTCACCAGAATGGCGGTTTTACGGTTCTGGTGCTCCTTCGAGAAGTAGGAATATACGCGCCGCTTGAGGTTTTTCGCCTTGCCTACATATATAATAGTACCCGTATCATCGAGGTACTGGTAGCAGCCAGGGCATTCGGGCAGGTTCAGTACGATGCCTCTCAAATACTCCTGAAGGTCTCTTTTTTCTCCCATTCTTCCGTTGTTTTGGTGTGGATAATATCTCTGTGTGCCTGTAAGGGCGCGCTGTTTTGGTTCGTTTGGCTTGATTTCAGACTTCTCTTTGCGGCTTCTTTGGGTGTGTTTCGAGTGTTCCTTTTGTGCGTTTTCTAATGCTGTTTGGAGCGTTTGGGATGTCTGTGGAATATCTTTTTCTTGCTTGTGGAAGCCTGTTTCATCTCTTGCAGGAATGCTTCGAGTGCGTTTTTTAAGTAAAGAGAAAGGGCAATTCCACCATGTGAAACTGCCCTTCGTGTGCTTCTGAAATCAAATCTTGATGAGCGTGGTCATCTCCACGGAATCGTCAAAAACAGCCCTTCCATTGAGCCCCTCGCCTGTCAGTTCGATGATGAAATTGATGTAGGACTTGCGTGGGCAGAACTTCTGAACCAGGTTGTAGGCTGCCTTCATGCTGCCGCCTGTGGCCAGCAAATCGTCATGCAGGAGCACCACATCCTTGTCCGTGATGGCATCCTTGTGAATCTCTATGGTGTCCTTTCCGTATTCCTTCATGTACGTTTCCTTGAGCGTGTCGGCAGGCAGCTTGCCGGGCTTGCGGCACATGACGAATCCGGCGTTCAGCTTAACCGCAAGCGCGGCACCGAGGACGAAGCCGCGGCTCTCGATTCCTACCACTTTGGTGATGCCTTTATCCTTGTAAAGCTCGTAAAGCTCGTTCACCATGATGCGCATGCACTTGGCATTCTTGAACAGTGTGCTGACGTCCTTGAACTGGATTCCCGGTATGGGGAAGTCGGGTACGTTGCGTAGGTTTTTGATTAGAGTCTCATTGTTCATATTCAGGAACTTATTGTTAAAGTGTTCGCGTTTTGTTTCACGTGGAACTCAACGGCCCATCAGTATCATCAGCACGCTGATGTCGCTGGGGCTCACACCGGGTATCCGGCTTGCCTGAGCCAGCGTCTCGGGGTCGATGCGCATGAGTTTCTGGCGTGCCTCAGTGGAGAGCGAGTGTAGGGTGGAGTAGTCAAACTTGCCCCTGATGCGGATGTTCTCCAGGCGCTGAATCTTGTCGGCGTTCTGGCGCTCCCGCATGATGTAACCAGCATACTTTATTCTCACCTCTGCAGCTTCGGCTGTCTCCTCGCGGCGGTCGGTGATGCTCTCCAACTTCTCCCTCAGTGCGGGAATCAGCGGAGAGAGGTTGTCAAGCGAAAGCAGGGGACGTGACAAGAGGTCGGAGAGCTTGCATCCGCGCTGAAGAGGTTCGCATCCCAAAGTTTCCAGTCCGCTGTTGATATACGCAGCTTTCACCGAGTAATCCTTGCAGAAGGCTATGAGGTTCTCTATCTGCTCCTTCTTCTTGAGCCAGTGATTGAGCCGCTCGGTGGTGGCCAGTCCTGTGCGATGGCTCCGTTCTGTCAGTCGTGCATCGGCATCATCCTGCCGAAGTAGGATGCGGTACTCGGCGCGACTGGTGAACATGCGGTATGGCTCATCCACTCCCTTGGTCACCAAATCATCGATGAGTACGCCTATGTAGGATTCGTCGCGCTTCATAATGAAAGGTTCGGAGCCGCTGCACTTGAGCGCTGCGTTCATGCCTGCCACCACGCCCTGCCCTGCGGCCTCCTCGTAACCGGTGGTTCCGTTCACTTGTCCCGCCATGAAGAGTCCGTCGATAATCTTTGACTCCAGCGAGTGACGCAGTTGGGTTGGGTCGAAGTAATCATATTCTATTGCATATCCAGGGCGGTAGATTTCCAGGTCTCTGAAGGCGGGTATCATGCGCAAGGCTTCTATCTGGGCATCGATAGGCAGACTGCTGCTGAATCCGTTCAGGTAGTATTCGTTGGTGCTCTCGCCTTCGGGTTCCAGAAAGAGCATGTGCTCCGATTTGTCGGCAAAGGTGACCAGCTTGGTCTCTATGCTTGGGCAGTATCTCGGACCGATGCTCTGTATCTGTCCATTGAAGAGTGGAGAGTCTGGCAAGGCCGCTCTCAGGCGCTCGTGAACCTGCTCGTTGGTATAGGTAATCCAGCAGGGCAGTTGTCCCATGGGCCGTCTTTCGCCCATGAAGGAGAACTTGTGGAAGTCGTCTTCACCGTTCTGGCGCTGCATCTCATCGAAGTGCACGCTCCTGCCATCTATCCTCACCGGTGTACCTGTCTTCATACGTTCGGCGGTGATGCCGTGTCTGGTGATGCTCTCGGTGAGGTGCAGACTGGGTGGCTCGGCGCATCGTCCGCCCGCCCACTGTGTCTTGCCGATGTGCATAAGGCCGTTGAGGAAGGTTCCTGCCGTGATGATTACGCAGCGCGCCTTGATTTCTACGCCCAGGTAAGTGCTCACACCCGTTACGTGTCCGTCGCTGACCAGCAGCTCGCGCACCTGGTCTTGCCAGATGTTGAGGTGGTCGGTGTTCTCCAGCACCTCTCTCCAGGCCCAGATGAACTTCCCTCGGTCGCATTGTGCACGGGGGCTCCACATGGCTGGCCCCTTGCTGCGGTTGAGCATGCGGAACTGAATGGCGGTCTTGTCAGTCACCTGGCCTGTGTGTCCGCCCAGCGCATCTACCTCGCGTACAATCTGCCCCTTGGCAATCCCGCCTATGGCAGGGTTGCAGCTCATCTGCGCTATCTTGTTCATGTCCATGGTGACCAGGCACGTCTTCGCGCCCATCCTGGCACTCGCACATGCCGCTTCGCAGCCCGCATGACCGCCGCCCACGACCACCACATCGTATCTCATTTCCATTTTCATCCGCACTCCTGTCTTTATGTCATCAGTCTGTTCAGGACGCAAAAATAAGCTTTTCTCCCAACATTTACGGGCAAATCTTTGCCAAATCACATTTTTGGTATAATTTTGTTGCGTTATAGATACCCAATTATAAGTATGTGTGTGAATCAAGCAAAGTAATTCAATAATCTAATTCAGTTAATTTATGTGGTTAATTAAATCATCCATCGGCAGGAAGGTAGTGATGTCTGTGACTGGCATTGCCCTCATCCTGTTCTTGACGTTTCATGCGTCGATGAATGTAGTGGCCCTCTTCAGTGCCAAGGGTTACAACATGATTTGTGAATTCCTCGGTGCCAACTGGTATGCAGTGGTGGCAACCATGGGTCTGGCTGCCCTGGTGGCTCTTCACTTCATCTACGCCATCTGGCTCACCGTGCAGAATCGCAAGGCACGTGGCAACAACCGTTATGCTGTGACCGACAAGCCTGCAAAGGTGGAGTGGGCCAGCCAGAACATGCTTGTGTTGGGCATCATTGTCATCCTGGGCATGGCTCTGCACCTGTACAACTTCTGGTACAACATGATGTATGCCGAGCTGGCAGGCATCGATGGTCCTGTTTCTCACGCCAACGGAGTGGAGTTCATCGTGCGCACATTCTCTAACCCCTGCTTTACTGCTGCCTATGTGGTGTGGCTCGCAGCACTGTGGTTCCACCTGAACCATGGCTTCTGGAGCGCCTTGCAGACTCTGGGCTGGAACGGTAAGGTGTGGTTCTGCCGCTGGAGAGTCATCGGTGGCGTGTACAGCACACTCGTTATCCTGATGTTTGCAGCCGTGGCCGTTGCCTTCGCTTGCGGCTTTCGTCCCTCCGGTTACAATGCTGTAGCCACCGAGGATGCTCAGACCGAGGTGTCTTGCTGCGGACAGGGTACATGCCCCAAGGCCGCCTGCAATCCCGAGGAGTGCACAGGCAAGTGCCAGGGCAAGTGTGGTGTGTGCCCCGAGGGTGAGTGCTGCAAGAATGCCGAGAAGTGTGCTGATTGTCCCAACAAGTGTGCTGGCGAGACTCCCTGTGGCGACTGCGCCCAGTAATCCGTAACCATGAACAATCCTAATCATTAAACAGAAAGAGTTATGGCAAAGACAATAGATTCAAAGATTCCCGAGGGTCCTATAGCTGAGAAATGGACCAACTATAAGGCTCATCAGCGCCTGGTGAACCCCAAGAACAAGCTGAAGCTGGACGTTATCGTGGTTGGTACAGGTCTGGCAGGCGCCAGCGCCGCTGCTTCCTTAGGCGAGATGGGATTCAACGTATATAATTTCTGCATCCAGGATTCGCCCCGCCGCGCTCACTCTATCGCAGCTCAGGGTGGTATCAATGCAGCCAAGAACTATCAGAACGACGGTGACTCAGTCTATCGTCTGTTCTACGACACTGTGAAGGGTGGCGACTATCGTGCTCGTGAGGCCAATGTGTATCGTCTGGCAGAGGTGAGCAATGCCATCATCGACCAGTGTGTGGCTCAGGGTGTTCCCTTTGCACGTGAGTATGGTGGCATGCTGGCCAACCGCTCGTTCGGTGGTGCCCAGGTGAGCCGTACCTTTTACGCCAAGGGTCAGACCGGCCAGCAGCTGCTGCTCGGTGCCTATAGTTCACTCTCACGTCAGGTTCATACAGGCAAGGTGAAGCTCTTCACCCGCTATGAGATGGAGGACGTGGTGATTGTGGATGGCCGTGCACGTGGTATCATAGCTAAGAATCTGGTTACTGGCAAGTTGGAGCGTTTTAGCGCCAATGCCGTTGTGATCGCAACCGGAGGCTATGGCAATACTTACTTCCTCAGCACAAACGCAATGGGTTGCAACTGTACAGCTGCCATCCAATGCTACCGCAAGGGTGCTTACATGGCCAATCCCTCATACGTACAGATACATCCCACCTGCATCCCCGTGCATGGTGACAAGCAGTCGAAGCTGACTCTGATGTCTGAGTCACTGCGCAACGACGGCCGTATCTGGGTGCCCAAGAAGCTGGAGGACGCCAAGGCTCTGCAGGCAGGAACGAAGCAGGGTTACGAGATTCCCGAGGAGGATCGTGACTACTACCTCGAGCGCCGCTATCCCGCATTCGGCAACCTCGTGCCTCGTGACGTGGCATCTCGTGCTGCCAAGGAGCGTTGCGACAAGGGCTTCGGCGTGAATAACACCGGTCTGGCCGTGTTCCTCGACTTCAGCGAGAGCATTCAGCGCCTGGGTCTCGACGAGATTCGTCAGCGTTACGGCAACCTCTTCGACATGTACGAGGAGATTACCGATGTCAACCCCGGCGAGCTGGCCAAGACTGTCAACGGCGTTCAGTACTATTATCCCATGATGATCTTCCCTGCCATCCACTACACTATGGGCGGCATCTGGGTGGATTACGAGCTGCAGACATCTATCCCCGGCCTCTTCGCTATCGGTGAGTGCAACTTCTCTGACCACGGTGCAAACCGCCTGGGAGCAAGTGCGCTCATGCAGGGACTGGCTGACGGCTACTTCGTGCTTCCTTATACTATACAGAATTACCTGGCCGACCAGGCCATCTGGCCACGCCTCTCCACCGACATGCCCGAGTTCAAGGAGGCTGAGGATAAGGTTAACGCCGAGATGGAGCGCCTGATGAACATCAAGGGTAAGCGTTCAGTAGATTCTATCCACAAGGAGCTGGGCCACATCATGTGGGAGCACGTGGGCATGGGTCGCACCAAGGAAGGCCTTGAGGAGGGTCTTAAGTTGCTCGCCAAGATACGTGACGAGTTCAACACCAACCTGTTCATCCCCGGCACCAAGGAGGGTCTGAACGTTGAGCTCGACAAAGCCATCCACCTGCGAGACTTCATCATCATGGGTGAGCTCGTCGCTTATGACGCCCTGCACCGCGAGGAGTCTTGCGGCGGTCACTTCCGCGAGGAGCACCAGACCGAGGAGGGTGAGGCAAAGCGTGACGATGAGAACTTCTTCTACGTGGGCTGCTGGGAGTACCAGGGCCAGGACGAGAAGGCACCCGAACTCATCAAGGAGCCTCTCCACTACGAGATTATCAAGGTTCAGCAGCGTAACTATAAGAATTAAACATCAGGTTATGAGGTTGAAAGGGTAGAGCTCTGCTGCTACACTGGAGCCATACATCCCCTTCACGCAGCTTGCCGGGTTTTCCCCCGCGAGTGCGGCAGGAAGATGAAGCTTCTGGGCTGGCAGGCTCCCGTCGGGCAGATTGATGTCGTGAAGGAGCCGGGTACGAATGGCGATGGCAGGCGGAATGTCTTGTTCCACATCAGCAAGCGCCCATGCCGGCAGCTCTAAGCCCTACAGACCTCAACACCATAAAACCGTTACAGAAATGGCAAAGAATATATCATTTACCGTTAAGTATTGGAAGCAGAACGGCCCTAAGGACAAGGGTCACTTCGATACTCATCAGATGAAGGACATCCCTGATGACACCTCTTTCCTGGAGATGCTCGACATCCTCAACGAGGAGCTCATCAACGAGGGGAAGGAACCCTTTGTGTTCGATCACGACTGCCGCGAGGGTATCTGCGGTATGTGCTCACTCTACATCAACGGCACGCCCCATGGCAAGACCGAGCGTGGCGCCACCACATGCCAGCTCTACATGCGCCGCTTCAAGGATGGCGACGTCATCACAGTGGAGCCCTGGCGCAGTGCTGGCTTCCCTGTAATCAAGGATTGCATGGTTGACCGCGATGCATTCGACAAGATCATGCAGGCCGGCGGCTACACTTCTATCCGCACCGGACAGGCTCAGGATGCCAACGCCATCCTCATCTCCAAGGATGCTGCCGACGAGGCAATGGACTGTGCAAGCTGCATCGGCTGTGGCGCCTGCGTGGCTGCTTGTAAGAATGGCTCTGCTATGCTGTTTGTGTCAGCCAAGGTGAGCCAGTTTGCTCTCCTGCCCCAGGGCCAGGTGGAGGCTGCAAGACGTGCCAAGGCAATGGTGGCCAAGATGGACGAGTTGGGCTTTGGTAACTGCACCAACACCCGTGCCTGTGAGGCTGTATGCCCCAAGTGCGAGAGCATCTCCAATATTGCCCGCCTCAACCGCGAGTTCATCAAGGCAAAGCTGGCTGATTGACAATAGAGCCCCAGAAGCCTCGTTTTTCCTGTTTCCTGCCCTTCTGATGGGTTTTTCTCCCTCTCACGGGCAAGGTAAAGGCAGGAGAAATAAGGCCGCTGAGATTGTGAAAATATGAAGAGAGCCGTGTGGCGCCCTTTTGAGGGGCTGTTCACACGGCTCTCTTCTTGTATTCTGACCGATGGCATTGCGGGCTTCAAGGATCCTCCTGTTGCGCTCGTGGAAACCTTTCTACCTGCTTTCGCTCATCACTTTTTGCGCTTCCATAGCCATAGGGGGGCTTTTCTGCCGGGCATTCCCCGCGCTTCTGTTCATTCTCTATACTGCTCCCGCGCAGTGCAGACACCTTTTCCATGGTGGAAATGCATGTTTTGCACCCACTCTTTCATGCCGGTTGGCGGTTCATGTCAGCCCCATCCCCTTTGGCTTGGAAAGCGGTAGAATGGATGGCCTGCTGCCATCCCTGTCGTCTTGCTCTGTAGTAGGACGAAAAACGCAGCGCACTGCGGTTGCCATCGCAGCGCGCTGCATCGGCCATCGGAGTGCGCTGCGTAGTCATATGCACCGCAGTGCGTTTTTGGGGGTATAGTCATGGGGAAGGTTCCGTAGCGTAAAGGGTGGAGCAAGGCTGTGTGGTGAAAACAGCGCTGGGGATGCAGTGCGATGGCCCCCCCTTGCCCTTATCTGCGCTTCTTGTGCGGCTTGGGGCAATGGGCGTGCCCCGACGGACAGCCTTGGCAACTGTCGCACGAACCGCAGCAACCGTGCTTGCGGCCCTTCTTCAGGTGCACTCTGAGCACCCATGCAGCCAGTGCCAGCACGATGGCCAGCAGGATGATGCTCTGCAGGTTCATAGGATGAGGTTTATGATGAATGCCACTACCCAGGCCACCACACACTGGAAGCCCATCACGAAGAGCATCCAGCGCGTACCCAGTTCACGGCGTATGGTTGACATGGCAGCCATGCAGGGTGTGTAGAGCAGGCAGAAGACCAGCAGCGCATAGGCCGTTCCGGCCGAGAAGAGAGAGGTGAGCGCGGTGCCCGAGAGCAGTCCCTCGAGGCTCACCACCACCACCTCCTTGGCCAGCAGACCGCTCACCAGGGCGCTCACCACGCGCCAGTCGCCGAAGCCCAAGGGCGTGAAGATGGGGGCCACGATGCCCGACACCTGTGCCAGGATGCTGGTGTTCTGGGTATCGGCAGTGACCATGTTGAGGTGGAAGTCGAAGGTGCGCAGGAACCATATCACCAGTGCGGCCAGGAAGATGACGGTGAAGGCACGCTCGAGGAAGTCCTTGGCCTTCTCCCAGAGCAGCTGCCACACGTTGGCCGCAATGGGCAGACGGTAGTTGGGCAGTTCCATCACGAAGGGGACCGCCTCGCCTCTGAAGAGCAGGCGACGGAAGAGGAATGCCGAGAGGATGCCCGTGAGCACGCCCAGCAGGTACAGACTGGCTGTCACCGCACCCATGTGCTGGGGGAAGAAGGCCAGCGCGAAGAAGCCGTAGATGGGTATCTTGGCGGTGCACGACATGAAGGGCGTGAGCAGGATGGTGAGCCTGCGGTCTCGCTCGCTGGGCAGTGTGCGGCTGCTCATCACGCTGGGCACCGAGCAGCCGAAGCCTATGAGCAGGGGCACGATACTGCGGCCCGAGAGTCCCAGGCGCCGCATGGGGCGGTCCATCACAAAGGCTATGCGGGCCATGTAGCCCGTGTCCTCGAGCATGCTCAGGAAGAAGAAGAGCACGATGATGAGTGGCAGAAACGAGAGCACAGTGCCTACGCCGCTATATACACCGTCGATGATGAGACTGTGCACCACGGGTGCTATGTCCCATGCAGTGAGTGCCTTGTCGGTGAGGACGGTGATCCAGTCGATGGCACTCTCGAATGCGCCTTGCAGCCAAGCGCCCAGCGAGAAGAAAGTGAGCCAGAATACCAGCCCCATGATAACGAGGAAGGATGGTATGGCTGTCCAGCGTCCGGTGAGTATCCTGTCCAGCTTCATGCTGCGCAGGTGTTCCTTGCTCTCTGTGGGATATACCACTGTGCGGCTGCACAGACGCTGGATGTAGGAGTATCGCATGTCCGCTATGGCTGCACAGCGGTCCAGTCCGCGCTCCTCTTCCATCTGGCATAGGATGTGCTCCACAGTCTGCTGCTCGTTGTCGGTGAGCGCCAGTGCCTGTATCACCCTGGGGTCTCCCTCCATCAGTTTGCCCGCAGCAAAGCGCACCGGGATGCCCGCCCTCTGTGCGTGGTCCTCCGTCAGGTGCATGATGGCATGCAGGCAGCGGTGTACGGCTCCACCGTGCTCCGAGGGGCTGCAGAAGTCCTTGCGCAGCGGCTTCTCGCGGTATTTGGCCACGTGTATGGCATGCTGCACCAGCTCATCTACGCCCTCGTTCTTCATGGCGCTTATGGGTATGACGGGTATGCCAAGCATGCGCTCCATCTCATTGATGCGGAACGAACCGCCGTTGCCCTCCACTTCGTCCATCATGTTAAGGGCGAGCACCATGGGTATGTCCAGCTCCATGAGCTGCATGGTCAGGTATAGGCTGCGCTCTATACAGGAGCCATCTACTATGTTGATGATGCCGTCGGGATGGTTGCGCAGTATGAACTCGCGGCTCACAATCTCCTCGCTGGTGTAGGGGCTCAGGCTGTAGATGCCCGGGAGGTCGGTCACGGTAGCACGCGGATGGCCCTTGATGGTTCCCTCCTTGCGGTCGATGGTCACTCCGGGAAAGTTTCCCACGTGCTGGTTGGCGCCTGTGAGCTGGTTGAAGAGTGTGGTCTTGCCGCAGTTCTGGTTGCCTGCCAGGGCAAATGACAGCGGCCTTTCCTGCTCGGTGGAGTCGGTAGTGGCGGGGTGGTCGGTGTCCTCCTCATGGTAACGTCCCTCCTCGCCTAGTCCCGGGTGCTCGTTCTTGTAGCACACCTTACAGCCCTCCTCGGGCAGGGTGTGCTGGTTGGCCTCATGTTCCAGAGCGGCCTCCACTCCTTCCAGCGTGACCCCTATCTGTGCCGCGTCGGCCCGTGTGAGCACCAGCTCATAGTTGTGTATGCGCACCTCCATGGGGTCGCCCATGGGAGCGAACTTCTGTATGCGCAGTGCCGCGCCGGGTATCATGCCCATGTCCAGGAAGTGCTGGCGTGTGCCTCCCTGCCCTCCTACGGTGGTGATGACTGCCTGCTGTCCTGCTGCCAGTTCGTTTAGTGTCATGATCTTATGTGTTCTATTGCGGTTGCAAAGGTACGAATAACCTACTTTGAATGTGCTTCCCGAGTCCTTTCATTGCGCTAAAATACCCAAAAGTGGGGATTTCTCACGTGTATATAAGCGTCTGCATGCGCTCGGGCAAGAATATTTCCTGTGCTGTGTGATGCAGGTCCTCGGGCGTGATGGAGTCCATCCTCTCGAATATCTGCTTCAGTGTGCGGGTGGTGCCATAGTGCAGGAAGCGCTTGGCCATGCCTATGGCAGCATTCTCGAAGCTGTCTCCTGCCACGGCCAGTTGGCCCTTCATCTGCTGCTTGAGTGCATCCAGCGAGCGCTTGGAGAGCGGTGCGTCGGTCAGGCGAAGCAGTTCCTTGTTCACCAGCTTGAGGCAGCGCTTCACGTCGTGGGGGCTGCAACCGAAGTACAGACACCAGTGGCCCGAGTCGGAGTGGCACATTGTGGTGCTCTCCACAGCATACACCAGTCCGTACCTTTCGCGCAGTGCTATGTTCAGGCGGCTGCTCATGCAGGGGCCGCCCAGCAGGTTGTTCAGCATGAACAGGTGCATATATCGGGGGTCGGTGGCAGGGTAGGCGGGTGCGCCCATCAGCACGTGAGCCTGGTGGGTGCCCTTTTCCCTGTGTATTATGGGCTGGCTGGGCGGGAGGCAGAAGTTGGGTGCCAGGCGCGGGATGGGCTGTGCCGACGGTTTCTCGATGCCGTAGCGCAGCATCTCCCTCTCGGCCAGGCGCACCACCTCATGCGGGTCTATTTGTCCCATCACGAAGAGCACCATGCGCTCGGGGCGGTACATGCGGCTGTGGAAAGCGTGCATGTCGGCCGAGGTCAGCTGGCGCAGCCGATCGGCCCGGCCCAGTATGGAGCGTCCCAGAGGATGCTCCCCGAAGATGACCGACTCGAAGTCATCATAGATGAGCTCCGCTGGCTGGTCATCGTAACACTGTATCTCCTCTATCACCACCTCGGCTTCCTTCACCATCTCGTCCTGTGGGAAGGTGCTGTGCAGCACCATGTCGGTGAGCAGGCGCACGGCTCTGTCGAGATGCTGACGCAGGAAGGTGGTGTAGAAGAACGTCTCCTCCTTGCCCGTGTAGGCGTTCAGGTCGCCTCCCACACTCTCCATCCTGGCCGACACCTGCCTGGCTGACAGGCGTGGGGTGCCCTTGAAACTCATGTGTTCGGTGAAGTGCGCCATCCCGCTCTCGCTGTCGCTCTCGTCCCGGGTGCCCGCATCTACGGCCAGTCCGGCATATACCACCTGGGTGGGGCTCTGCGCACAGATGATGCGCAAACCGCAGTCCAGGGTGTGGGTAAAGAAGTTTTGTTCCTCTGTTTCTTGCTTTTCCTGTCTCATTATATGGTAATTTTCATGCAAAACTATTGCCTTTCGTCCATCTGTGCAAGGAATCCCGAAAACTTTGCTTATATTTGTCACCACATAAATGATTACGCTGTGAAAAGAAACATCTTTACCTCCCTGCTGGCATGGAGCCTGCCTCTGGCGCTCATGGCCCAGCTTGCTACGGTCAGCGAGCACGTTCCCAATCCGCAGAACGAGCCGCGTCCTGTGCATCCCCTGCCCACTGCGGCGCAGTTGGCATGGAACCAGACAGAGTTTTACGCCTTCTTCCATTATGGCATGAACACCTACACCGGCCGCGAGTGGGGCTTGGGCGACGAGGACGAGAACCTCTTTGCCCCCACTGCCGTGCCCAACCCCGAGCAGTGGCTCAGGGTGGCGCGCGATGCCGGCATGCGCGGTGGCATAGCCGTGGTCAAGCATCATGACGGCTTCTGCCTGTGGCCTACGCAGACCACCACACACAACGTGGCCACGTGCACCAACCCCAATGCCAAGGCCACCAATATCCCCCGCGATTTCGCCAAGGCCGCGCAGCGACTGGGCATGAAATACGGTTTCTACATCAGTCCATGGGACCGCAACAGTGCTCTCTACGGCACTCCCCGGTATGTGACCGACGTGTTCCTGCGCCAGTGCCTCGAGTGTGCGTCCTATGGCAGTGACCAGTTTGAGATGTGGTTCGACGGTGCCAACGGCGGCGACGGCTACTATGGCGGACGTCGCGGAACGGTCAAGGTGGATAGGGCCACCTATTATGATGTGCCCAATCTGCGCGATACGGTGCATGCCCTATTGCCCCACTGCGTGATGTGGGGTGTGGGTGGCGAGGCCCGATGGATAGGTAACGAGAGCGGATATGCGGGCATCTCCAACTGGGCCACCGACAATCGTCTTGATGGTAAAGACCAGCCCCGTGCCGAGGAAGGCGCCGAGGGCGGATGGCTCTGGTTGCCTGGCGAGAGTGATGCCAAGGCTACCAACCGCGGGTGGTTCTACCATGACGGCGAAGAGGCACTCAGCCCCGAACGCCTCTTCAGAATGTATCTCGAGACCGTGGGCCGCAATGCCACGCTCATCCTCAACATTCCCCCTGCCAAGGACGGACTGGTACCCGAGCACAGTGCAGAGGCATTGCGCGGCATGGGCAGTCTGCTGCGTGAGCGGTTGGGCGCAGGAGCCGACCTCGCCCTGAAGGGCTGTCGCATAGAGGCCAGCCACGTGCGCCAGGCGGGCAAGCGCCGTGATTTCAAGGCCAAGAGGCTTGTGGATGGCAAGACCACCACTTACTGGGCCACCGACGACGACTGTGAGCAGCCCACCCTCACCTTCTCGTGGAAGACTCCGCAGAACGTTCATGCTGTACTCCTGCAGGAGCACATCGCCCTGGGGCAGCGCGTCAGGAAGTTCCGCATAGAGACTTCGGCCGACGGCATCAGCTGGCAGCCCCATGCCGAGAACATCTGCACCACCATAGGCTACAAGCGCATCGTACCCCTGAGCGGCAGCACTGAGGGCTGGCAGGGAGTAGATAACGTGCGCTTCCTTCGTGTGACCATCTTGGACAGCCGCGCCTGTCCCACCCTTGAGCGAATAGGCATTTTCTAAACAGACATGATGATGAGAAAACAGAATATATGCGCCTTGTTGCTGGCCATGGCCGGTTGCACGGCTTCCCAGGCACAGATGATAACCTTCGAGGAGAGCACTCTGCCACAGGTGGGAGTGTGGGACACATGGGCCGAGTCGCCCTTCCGCACCGGACGCCTGCAGGGTAACTGCCAGGTGGTGGCCAACCCCTTCCGCGATGACACCAACCCTTCGGCCCACGTCCTGGGCTGTCAGCGCTCCCTCTATGGCAGCAATACGTACGGTGCCAGGGTGGTGCTGCCCCCCGAGATGCAGTTCGAACTCACTCCCGCAGAGCAGTATCTGCACGTGAGCATACATAAGCCCGTGGCTGGCCGATGCCTGTTGGTGGTACTGGGCAAGCGTACCGACGAGGCTTGGGCACACCAGAGCCTGGAGGTGGCACAGTCCACCCGTCTGGCCCTCAATAGCGCCACCCCAGGCCAGTGGACCGATGTGGTGTTCCCCATGAAGGGTGCCGGCGGCATCAAGGCTCACTCGGTGGTCATCGTCTTCGACTGCGAATCACCCCACCGCCTGACGGAGCCCTTTGTGGCCTACATCGACAATATCCACCTGGGTGAGGCTGCTCCCCAGCAGGCCACAGCCCAGCAGACTGGTACGCCCAAGGGCGACGGCACGGTGCTCGTGACCAACTCACAGCGCAATGGCGAGGTGCTCCTGGCCGACGGCACGCCTTTCAACGCAGGCTTCCGACACAAGTCCGGCACACCGCTCAAGGTGAAGGGCGTGGGCGAACAGGGCTTCGTGTGCACTGCCATAATCGTGCATCATGGTACTGGCAGAACGAAGCAAACCACCTTTGAGCAGAAAGACTTCCTGCCCGATGGCTCGCTCGTCATCCCCGGCAACCTGTTTACCGACGAGGTGGTCATCGAAGGAGTGATGACCGAAAAGAAGTGAGTGGGGCTTCCCAGGGCAGTCCCTTGGGTATGGAGAAGAAGCTGCGCGGTGTGTGTCATCGCGCAGCTTCTTTGTATAAAAGGGCCTCCTCTGGAGCAGGCAGGAAAGTGGGGCGCAGGATGCAGTGCGGTGCGATGCCCGGTGCAGCGCGCTGCATCCTTCATCGCAGCGTGCTGCGCAGGCACATGCAGCGCACTGCATTTCACGTCCCGCAATGGCACCGGGTGCCAGGGAGCGCAGCCGAAGGCAAACTGCAGGGCAGTCTTTGAGCAAAACCAGAGCTGTCCTTGTATGAAGGAAAGGAGCTTTTCGGGCAAAAGAAAATGCGTTTTCCCCAAAAAGAAAAGGGCTGCGCCCAATGCCCAGCCCCTGTTCTTAATTCAAAATTCAGCATTCACGATAATCGCGCAGCCCAATTCTTAATTCAAAATTCAGCATTCTTAATTGATACAAAGCCTAATTCTTAATTCAAAATTCAACATTCTTAATTACCCCGTTCAGCATTCTTAATTATCTGCGGGTATGTTGAGGTAATTGAGGAAGCGCTCTGTGTCGTAGTTCATGATGAGCTCGTCGGGGAAGTTCGTCTCCTCGAGTAGAGGGTAGAGGAAGCCATAGTCGGCCACCGCAAAGGATATGTGCGCATCACTTCCCAGTATGACAGGCACACCCTGCTCGCGACAGAGGCGCAGGATAGCCAGGTTGTTGTCGTGTGCCTTCACCAAGCCACGCGCCGGGCGGAAGCTTGTGTTGTTGATCTCAAGCAACGTGTGCGACTCGGCTGCCGCCATCACCAAGGGCTTGAAGTCCAGTTCGGCTGCCCCGTCACCGGGGTGGCTGATGATATGCGTCCAGGGATTCCGTATGGCCGCAAGCACTCCCTCGGTGTTCTCCTCGCGCGTGCCTCCCTTCCAGCAGAGGCTGTGTATGCCTGCTATACGCAGGTCCATCATGCGGTAATACTGCTCGTCGAGGTCCAGCGTGCCCTTTGTGTCCAGTATGTTCAGCTCGGCGCCCAGCAGCAGCCGCACGCCATACATCCGGCGCGGAACCACGTGCAGGTTGCGGAAGTATATGGGATCACAGGTGCCGGGGATGTTTGGCCCGTGCTCCGTGATGCCCAGTATCTTCAGTCCCTGTGCGGCAGCTTCGTGCACCATCTCCTGTACGGTGCTGAAGGCATGCCCGCTCATTACCGTGTGGGTGTGCACATCCAGCTGGATCTTACTCTTCTCTTTCTTGATGTCCATATCATTCCTTGTTTTATATATCCTTGTTCCTGTGTTGATAAGTCTGCCCTCCGCTGTGCGGCGTGGGGCGTTGCCCTCAGAATTCCTCCCAGCTGAAGTGCATCCGCTCTCCGCTTGTGGGGTGGGTGAAGGTAAGTTCCTGGGCATGGAGCATGAGCCTCTGGGCGGTGTGTCCGTACAGTCGGTCGCCCACGATGGGGTTGTCCAGACCCAGGGGATGGGCGCAGTGCACCCGCAGCTGGTGCGTTCTGCCGCTCAGCGGATGCAGTTCTATGCGTGCATGCCCGTTGCTGCAGTCTGTCACGCGGTATCGTGTGAGCGCACTCTTGCCGTGCTCGTAGTCCACCATCTGGCGCGGTCGGTCGTCGATGTCGGGGCGCAGCGGCAGGCTTATCTCTCCGCTCTGTCCCACGGGCAAAGGCTTTTCGAGTATCGCCACATACGTCTTCTCCACCTCTCGCATGAGGAACTGCCGCTGCAGATGGCGGTGAGCCTCCTCGGTGAGAGCCGCCACCAGCAGTCCGCTTGTGTCCATGTCCAGCCTGTGTACCAGCAGTGGGCCGGCGGCCAGAGGGAACTGCTGTCGCAGGAGATCCAGCACGCTGGGCAGCCCGTCCTTGCCTGGCACCGATAGCATACCCTCGGGCTTGCGCACCACCACGATGCTGCTGTCGGCATATTGGATGCTGAACCTGTCGAGCACACTCTGGTAAGCCTCTTTCAGAGGGTTGCTGTCCAGTGCCAGTCCGCGCGTCATGTGGGTCAGCACAGGCAGGCAGCGGCTGTGGCAGGCGGGGTAGAAGTGTCCGTCGAGGCGCACTTCGTCGGCCGGCGAGCGCCCTATCCAGAATTCTCCCATGCAGATGGGCGTCATCCCCCAGGCGTATGCGGCCTGCAACAGTTTGGGGCCGCAGCAGTCACCTGTGCCCGATGGCGGAATGGCCGAACCGAATATCTGGCTCACCGTACGCCTCTCGCCCTGGGCATTGAACAGGTTGTATTGGTCAAAGAGCCAGTGCTGGAGTGCCTCGCTGCGCCTCTTGCGCTCGGCGGCGAGTGCTTTCTCTTCCTTTATTATAGTACGCAGGGGTGCTTCGGCCTCCTCTATGAGCTGGTTCCATCGCTTGGTTGCGCGACGCAGTTCAGCCTTCTGGAACTGGCTCTCGCGCACCATTTCGGCTTCCTTGGCAGCCAGCTCCTCGGGTGGGAGCATCTGCCTGAGTGCCTGCCTGCGGCTCTTTGCCTGCTCGGCCTCGGTGCGCATGGCTTGCAGTTCACAGTCCCTTTGCTGAAGCAGATTGTCCAACTGCAAGCGGCGGCGCATGCCCTTCTTTTCCCCTTGTAGGGCCGTCAGACGGGCGTTCATGGCCGTGATGTGGTCCTGTTCCAGCTGGAAGTGATTGCCAGGCGACATGAGGTCGAAAACGGGCGGAACGAAGTACTCCTGCCTGGTCTGCCCGCCCAGTGTGCCCGAGAAGGCTGCCAGGAAGCCTCGTTCGTCCTGGTGTCTGACCACCAGCACGCCCATCATCTTGCCCGCCGAGAGTTCTTCGGCCCATCGGTCTTGCCCCTCCAGATAGGTGCGCAACTGCTGTGCCGCAGCCAGGCAAAGCGGGTGCGGCGTGTAGCAGAACGGGTATGTGAAGCGCTCGGGGTCGGGTATGTGCCTGCATTCGGCAGGCAACTGGTGCAGGGTCATAGGAGCAGGAGCCCCTCCGGACCCATATTGAAGAGCAGGTCAACGATGCTCAGGCCGGGACGGAAGCCGCCCTTGTGCCCGAACACCTGCCAGTAGGTGGTCTTTATCTGCGGGAAGTCTTGGGCAAAGGGGTCGCCCATGAAGGTCTCCGTACGGCTGCATCGGGCATCTATGTCGAGCAAGCGGCACAGGAGCGACTGCAGTGCCAGGTTGTAGTCGGCCAGGTACTCCCACTTCTGCTCATAGAATGGAGCGAAGTCATCAGCGTAATACTCAAAGAAAGGAGACTGCCCGTAGCTGCTCATCAGCGCGTTCCAGTGCTGGTGGCGCCAGTTTCCGTGGTCGCTGATGCGTATGTCCTTGGTGGCGGCATGGCTGCTGGGCTTCACGATGGGAATGCTCAGCGCGAGCGGCCCTTGCGGACTGTCGATGAGACAGCGGTTGCGCAGGGTTTGCCTCCTATAGTGGTCGCACACCTCTGTCAGAGCCTCTCCGGCGTGCAGCAGGGCGCTGTAGTGCGAGGCGGGAGCCAGGTAGCAGCAGGGCAGCAGCAGTGTGCTCATGGCTTCCCTCCCAGTGGACTGAACGTGCGGTCGGTCCTCATACGGCTGTACCAGGGCTTTTCACCGTCCAGCGAATATAGCAGGGTGGTGGCTTGGCCTGTGATGGCCTCCTCGGGCAAGAAGCCCATGGTGCGGCTGTCCTGCAGGTTGGCAGGGTTGCCCGAATATACCCAGTAATAGTTCTTACGGAAGCGGAAACGGCGGTACGACCTCTTGTTCCACATCAGTCGGTCGGCTTTCACATCCACGCATACACCTTCGTATAGGTTGATGGTGCGTGCATACAGGCTGATGTTCCAGGGTGCAAGCTCCATGGTTTCGCCCTTCTTGGGTACCACCAGCGGCCAGATGCAGCCGCGGGAGTAGTCTCTCACGGGGCTCACACGGAACTGCGGTCCTGTCCACACCGTATCGCCCGGGCATGCCATCAGGCATCCTATGCCGTTCTGATGTGTGTTGGCATTGGGCATGTGCACGCTGAAGCCCACCCAGTCACCCTGCTGCGGACTCTTGGCGTGCTTTCTTTCGCCCTCCTTCCACCAGGGTAGCCTCATGCCGTAGGCCCACTTGCTCACCAGCACGCGGTCGCCTGCCATCAGCATGGGACGCTGTGTGTCGTGGGGAATGGAGTAGATGCCAAACACCACGCAGCGTAGTGCCACCGCCACCGATATGGCGAAGACAAAGGCGAGCAGTATGCCGATACGTTGTTTCAAGCGCGTTTCCTTTCTTTCCTTTATGCGTTTCTTGTTCGTTCCAAGGGAGCTTCCTCCCCGTCTCCAGTAGTCTTATACCATATATATAAAGCCGTTCCGCCTTTAGCCCAAAGCGATTGCCTCTTTAGCCCAAAGCCGTCCCGCCTGTTGTCCAGAGCTTTCCGGAAGAAGTCTGAGCTTGCTTCAGCGGTTTGCCCAGGGCAGATGCCTTTTGGGTCAAGAGCCGTTGCTGCACTCCGCAGAGTGCGGTGCGTGGCTACTTTATGTTGCTTACGAGGCGGAACAGACGGTTCCAGCGGATGTGCTTCAGGCTGGTCAGGGGGTGGTCCTTATCGGTGCTGAACCACACCAGCACGGGCTTGCCCACCACGTGGTCTTCGGGTACGAAGCCCCAGTAACGGCTGTCTGCCGAGTTGTGACGGTTGTCTCCCTGCATCCAGTAATAGTCCATCTGGAAGGTGTATTGCGTGGTCTCCTTGCCGTTGATGAGTATCTTGCCGTCGGGTGTAACCTGCAGGTCGTTGCCCTCATAGGCTCTGATGGGGCGCTCGTAGATGGGCAGGTTCTCCAGTGTGAGGTGCAGTGTGGCCCCCTTCTTGGGTATCCAGATGGGTCCGTAGTTGTCACAAGTCCATCCCGTATAGGCGTTCTGCGGGTAGAGCGAGCCGGTCTCGCGGTTCTTTATGATGCTTATGCTGGCCACCACATCCTTGCGCTTCTCCAGGGTTGCCTTGGCAGCCTTGGTGAGGGGGAGTATTCCCGACTGGTAGAAATCGCGCAGGTCGTCCTGACTGATGCCTGCCTGTTCCACCAGTGTGGCTGGTATCGACTCGCCCACAAGCGACACGTTGTAGTTGTACTGCACGTTTTCGGCATCGGGATTCATCTTTCCGTCGAGGTACATGACGCGGTTCTTTATCTGGAGCGTCTGTCCTGGCAGGCCCACGCAGCGCTTTACGTAGTTCTCCCTACGGTCAACCGGGCGCGTGTCTATGCGTCCGAAATCGCGCTGGTCCATGGCTACGTACTGCTTGCCAAGGCTGTATATCTTGCCGTAGAACTTCCTCTGCTCCATGGGTGAGAAGGATTCCACCTGAGGCAGAGTGCCGTGATCCTGCTCCCATATCTGGGTGCCTATGCCGTAGCAGAGCGAATAGTACTCTGTCTGATAAGGCATCTCGGTCACGATGGTATCGCCGGCGGGGTAGTTGAACACCACTATGTCGTTCAGTCCAACGGGCTTCGGGCTCACACGCTTGTACTTCCACTGGGGCCACTCGATGTAGCTCTTGCAGCCTCCCAGCCCGAAGTATTTGGGCAAGGTGTGCTGTACCAGGGGCAAGTGAAGCGGTGTCTGTGGTACGCGCGGGCCGTAGGCCATCTTGTTGACCACCAGATAATCGCCCACCAGAAGGCTCTTCTCCAGCGAGGAACTGGGGATGTTGTAGTTCTGGAAGAAGTATATGTTGAAGAAGTAAACGGCTACCAAGGCAAATACGATGGCATCTATCCAGCTCATGATAAGTCGTGCCGTGGGGTTCTTCAGCTCCTTCCACCAGGTCCAGGGAATCCATCGGGTAATGTAGGCATCGATGATGAACGGCACCACGATAAGGCCCCACCAGGCATCCACCCAGCCCAGGAAGCACAGGTAGAGTGCGGTGACTACTATGGTCTTGCCCCAATCCATTGGGGTCGCTTTGCGTTTCTTCAGTTTCATGTCGGGCTTGTCTTTTAGAATTTGAACAGGTCGCTCATGGTGAGCAGTCCGTTGTGGCGGGCTGTGTATTCGGCTGCCAGTACGGCTCCGAGCGCAAATCCGCGTCGGTTATGTGCATCGTGGGTGATGGTGATGCTGTCTGCGGGGCTGTCCCAAGTGATGCTGTGTATGCCTGGCACCTCGCCGCGTCGTATGCTGTCGATGCGCATCTTGCCCGGTGCAACCTCCTCGGTGCCCTCCTGTGAGCCGTCGGGGTTGGTGAGCATGCCCAGTTGCCAGCCCGACACACGCTCCACCTCGGCTGCCAGCTCCTCGGCCAGTGTGATGGCGGTGCCGCTTGGGTGGTCGAGCTTATGCACGTGGTGCACCTCCTCCATGCTGGGCGTGTAGTCGTCAAACTGGTTCATGATGCGTGCCAGATAGCGATTCACTGCCCTGAAGATGGTGACTCCCAGACTGAAGTTGCTGCTCCAGAAGAGCGTCTGTCCCTCCTTCTCACACATGCGCTTCACCTCTTCGCCGTGCTGCGGAATCCATCCCGTGCTGCCGCTCACCACCTTTACGTGGTGGGCAAAGGCGCGCATGTAGTTGTCATAAGCCGCCTGCGGGGCGGTGAACTCTATGGCCACATCGGCCGAGCAGAAGGCTTCGCTGTCGAAGTCATCGCGGTTATCCACATCGATGATGCTCACTATCTCGTGGCCGCGAGCCACGGCTATCTCCTCTATCATACGGCCCATCTTGCCGTATCCTATCAGTGCTATCTTCATTCTTGCAGTCTATGTTCTTTGTGCAAAAGTAGTGCATTTCGGCAAGATAGCGAAGCCCTATCCCTAAAAACTGCCCTCCGAGGGCCGTTGATACGTACTTTTAGTATAACTTTGCAAGTATGGAGAAATTGCTGCACTACGTATGGAAGCACCGCATATTGCCCCTGGGCGACCTGAGCACCACGGACGGAAGGCGGGTGGAAGTGATAGACCCGGGTACGCACAACAGCGACCGCGGGCCCGACTTCTTCAATGCCAAGGTGCTGATAGACGGCATGCTGTGGGCGGGCAACGTGGAGATTCACCTGCGCTCGTCGGATTGGTACCGTCACGGACACGACTCCGATGCCGCCTATGACGGCGTCGTGCTGCACGTCACACAGGATGCCGACTGCGAGGTGACCACCTCACAGCAGCGCTCCATACCGCAGGTGTGCCTGCAGGTGCCTGCTGCGCTGGCCGCCGATTACCAGACACTCCTGCACACCGACGAGTTTCCCCGCTGCCATCACATACTTGCCTCGATGTCCCCACTGCGGGTGCACGGCTGGATGGACCGCCTGCTGGCCGAGCGCATGCAGCAACGTGCCGGCCAGGTAATGGCCCGCGTGGATGCATTCGGCGGCGACTGGGAGCGTGCGTGCTTTGTCACCCTGTGCCGCAATTTCGGCTTCGGGCTCAATGGCGACGTGTTTGAGCGATGGGCCAAGGGCATCTCCCTGCAGGCGGCAGGCAAGCACCGCGACCACCTCTTCCAGGTGGAAGCGCTCTTCCTGGGTATGGCGGGACTCATCGGACATGCCTTTGCGCCCGAGGAGAGCGACCTGGCCATGCGCACCCAGCAGGAGTTCGACTTCCTGGCAAACAAGTTCTCGCTCACCCCCACCCTGCAGTATGCCGACTGGAAGTACCTTCGTACCCGTCCCCAGAACTTCCCCCACGTGCGCATCAGGCAGATAGCCCGCCTCTACCACAGCGGTCAGGCACAGATGGATGCCTTGCTCAATGTGCACAGCGTGCAGGAGCTGCACGAGCGGCTGGGTGCTGCGGGGCTCTCGGCATCGGCCACCCGGCTCATACTCATCAATACTGTTGCGCCCCTGCTCTATGCCTACGGGAGCAGCCGAGGCGAGGAGAAATGGACCGACAGGGCAACAGACATGCTGGAGGAGCTGCCTGCCGAGAACAACCGGATACTGCGCGTGTGGAAAGAATGCGGGCTCAGAGTGGCATCGGCTGCCGACAGCCAGGCGCTCATACAGCTAAAGAAGATGTATTGCGACCGCCTCGACTGCCTGCGCTGCCAGTTCGGCTATGCCTATCTGCGCTCGTCGGCGGCACGCGGAGGCAGGCAGGGCGGCACCACGGAATCAACTGACACTACAGACCCATTAGGATGAAAGATACAGGATATGCCTTTGAACTGCCCTTCAAGGTGCGCGACTATGAGTGCGACCTCGAGGGTATAGTGAACAACGCAAACTATCAGCATTACATGGAACACACGCGGCACGAGTTCCTGCTCGCTGCCGGCATCAGTTTCGCAGATATGTACCAGGCGGGCATCACCCCCGTGGTGGCACGCATACAGATAGCCTTCAAGACCCCTCTGCGCAGCCGCGACGAGTTTGTGAGCAAGCTGCGTGTGCGCAAGGAGGGGCTGCGCTACATCTTCATGCAGGATATCTTCCGCCTGCCAGACCACAAGCTGGTGGTGCGCGGGCAGGTGGATACCGTGTGTCTGGTGCATGGCAAGCTGAGCGAATGCCCCGAACTGGGCGAGAAGTTGCAGCCTTATTACGACCCGCAATGAGTTCCCGGGAGACACTCTGCCTGATGGCCCTCACGCGTGTACCGCGTATGAGCCTGGCCAATGTACGCTCCCTGGTGGAGGCAATGGGCTCTGCCACGGCCGTCTATGAGCACAGGCATGAGCTGGGCGATGTGCTTACGTCGGCCAGGAAGCCCACTCTCGATGCCCTGGCAGCCATGGACATCCACATGGCACGTGCCGAGCAGGAACTGGAATGGGCCGCTCACAACGGCATCCAATGCCTGGGAATCGACGATGACAACTACCCGCAGCGCATGAGGGAGTGTGCCGATGCGCCCGTCATACTCCATTACAAGGGCCAGGCAAACCTGAATGCACGGCATGTGGTGGCGGTGGTGGGCACACGTCATATCACCGAGTATGGCAAGGACCTCTGCTCCGGCCTCATGCACGACCTGCATGCGCTCTGCCCCGATGCCCTTGTGGTGAGCGGGTTGGCCTATGGAGTGGATATACACACCCACCGTGCAGCGCTCGATGAGGGTAATCCCACGGTGGCTGTACTGGCCCACGGACTGGACCAGATATACCCGCGCATGCACCGCGATACGGCTGTGAGGATGCTGGCACAGGGCGGACTCCTCACGGAGTTTATGGCAGGGACGAATGCCGACAAGCGTAACTTCGTGCAGCGTAACCGCATCGTGGCGGGCATCAGCGACGTGACGGTGGTGGTGGAGAGTGCCAACAAGGGCGGTTCACTCATCACCGCAGGGCTGGCCAACGACTACAACCGCGAGGTGATGGCCTTTCCGGGGCGCGTGACCGACGGCTGCTCGGCGGGCTGCAACAGCCTTATCCGCGCCAACCGTGCCGCTCTCATCACCTCGGCACAGGACTTGGTGGAGATGATGGGCTGGGAGACAGAGGCCGAGCGGCGTAGTGCACTGGCACGTGGCATACAGCCCGAACTCTTCCCCGAACTGTCTCCTGAGGAGCAACAGGTGGCGCAGGCTCTGCAGGGCAGCGACAAGTGCCACCTCAACCAGCTGTCTCTCCACACCGACCTGCCCATAAGCCGCCTCTCGGGCATCCTCTTCGGTCTGGAGATGAAGGGTATTGTGAAGATGTTGCCTGGCGGCATGTACCGCCTGGCCTGAGGCGCTCCCACGGGGTTTTCTTGTACTTTGCCCCCTACCTCCCATGCTTCTTGCCTTTCCTTGCCAGTGGGCTGGAAACGGGCTTCCAGTGGGCATCCCGTTTGTACCCATGCGATATCTTGACCGTCCAACCCAAGGCTGGACGGTAATACCAGCAGTATTAAATTGCCGATGAAGCAGGCTTCTACCACCGTCCAGCCTTGGGTTGGACGGTGAGCTGCCGCAGTTCTCCGTTTCTTTCATGGTATTCCCTTGCCCCGCACAGGTATCTTCGTGCTGCTGTGAGGCGCTGTGGGTCATGCCGGCATCCGCATTGGCATGTGCCACGCACTTGGTGGCGGTGTGGGTGCGAAGCCTGTTCTCCCGCTCAGTTGGCCTTTGTCCATCGTCCTGGAGTCACGCCTTCGCTCTCCTTGAAGGTGCGTGTGAAGTAGCTCAGAGACAGGTAGCCCGCGCGCTTGGACACTTCGGTGATGGGCATGTCGTGATGCTCCGTCATCAGTTGCTTGGCATAGGCCAGGCGCAGACTGTTGACCCACTCGCGGAACGAAGTGCCGTGGCGTGTGCTCACAAACTGCGAGATGTAGGTGCGGTTGGTGCCTGTATCGCGTGCCATATCGGCGATGGTAAGCCCCAGCTTGGTGTATCCCTTGCTTTCCGTCCATGCCTTGATGCGCTGTTCCAGCAGTTCTGCCTGCGCATCGGACATCCTGCCCGGAGCCTTCTCCTGGGCTTCGGCTCCGCAGCCTTCTGCCTGGTCCTCGCCGTCTGTAGGGCTGCTGCTGAAGGCCGACTCCTCATCGCGGAAAGCCCCTTCCACCTGTTCGTAGAAGAGCAGGTAGTTCTCATAGGACACATAGAGGTATATGTAGAAAGGAATGGCGGAGATAATCCATAGATAGACAAAGCTGTCGGGCACGAAGGTGAACACTCCCTGGCCCACGCCAAAGATGATGGCCCAGTAGGTGAAGACGGACATCCAGTGGATGTAGGCGGCTGCGTTGTCGGAACAATAGTTGTCGAGCATGCGTGCTGCGCGGCGGAAGGTGACAAACACCCTGCGTGACATCCGCACCGCATACACCAGGAAGGCCAGGGCAAGCGGAATGGGGCAGAGGCGGTGGGGGAGTCCGTCGGGCGTGAGAGTCCACAGCAGATGGGCGGTTAGGCAGCTGGCCAGCCATGCGAGGATGTGTCGCACAAACCGCCTACGTGTCACATACCGCCTGTCAAGCAGCATCATCAGTGCACTGCCAAACAGCCATACGGCCAGCCAATAGGTGCACAGGTTCATGAGGATGGCACTCACAGGGTCGGTCAGGCGCGGTGTGAGGAAAAGGTGTATGGAGTAGTTGGCCGAGAGGTTGAGCAAGGCCGCTCCCATCAAGGCTCGTGAGATGCGGTAGGGATGGTAGATGGCCTTCTCGGGCAGCTTGCCAAAGATGAACCTGTAGCTGAAGAACAACATCAGCGTAAGCGATACACACAGGGAGTAGTGGTAGATGCCTGTTTCCATGTAGATGGTTGTTTGGTGGTGGGCTGTACGTTGCCCTATGGGGAGTAAGCGATTGCAATTTTCGGAAGAATTTGTCAGAAAACCAAGGATAGCGGTGTGTTTTTTCTTCCAGAGCGGCTGTCAGGTGGCCTGTGGGCTGTGCTTGGGGATTGTGTGGGCTGTGCTTGGTGGCTTGTAGGCTGCTCTTGGTGGGTAGGGTGGATTGTATTGGATGGCTGTTTGGGCTATGTTTAGTGGCTGTTTGGGCTGTGCCTGGCGGTTGTCCGTACAGCATCGGAAGGTCACTCGTACTGCTTCCTGTGGTTGCCCGGGCTGCATTCTGTGGTAGCCCGGGCTGCATCATTCCAGCCGTGGTAGAGTGTTTCCTGAATATGCGAGAGAGCCCCTGCCGCATTGTTTGCTGCGACAGGGGCTCTCCCTTGTTGTGTTGCCGGCCTCGACTGCTGCACTCTTGCCGTCAGTCAAGTGTCGTGGCCGAGTTCTGCCAGTTCACCAAATGTCCTCTGGCTCTATAGGATTATCGTAAACTTCCTTCGAACACCACTCCAGGTAATCCATGTAGAACTCCTTGCGGTCCGAGTCGAGTACAGACTTGATGCGCAGCCAGTAGGTCTTGTTGGCGTCGATGAACTGGCGTGCTACGATATGGCGCAGATTGCCCTTGACGGTTCGCTCAGTGCCCGGAGAACTTTGGATGGCCTCGGCTCCCTTCATCAGGCCGTTGTTACGCATCTGCTTATCTACCTCGGCATTGTAGTCGTCATCGTCGGTATCCAGCACAAACAGGGTCTTGCTGGGGTCCTGCAGGGTCAGATCCACGGGGATACGTGTGGGGGCGAGCTTGTTCTTGTCGGTGCCCAGATAGAACTGTGCGGTACCACGGTCACCGTTGGCCAGCACCTTGTAACGCAGTTCATACACACCCGAACGAGGCACGGGAGGCAGTTTCACAGTCACTTCGTAGCGGCCCTCAGCCTTCAGCTCGTCGGCATTCAGGTTGCACCAGTCGTAGCCGTAGGCGTTCAGATATACAAACCAAGTGTCATCCGAGAGCTCCATGTTCTCGAAGTACTTGTACTTGCTCGAGGGTGGGATGTGGATGAACTGATGGCGGTAGTCTGATGACTGGCACTTGCGTATGTCGTTGGTCATGCATTCGGGGAACATCGTCATAGACTCAAAGCGGATTCTCTGGCGCTGCAGATTGTTGCGCACCTTGTCTGTGTAGGCCAAGGGAGCGTCTATGCCGTAGATGATACCGTTGAGTACGCTGTAGTTGAGCACGCTGTCTGACTTGTTGTCAATGAGGCAACCCACCTTGTCATCATCGCAGTAAAGCTCGTGGTAAGTGCCTCGGCGACCGTTGTCAAGCTTGGGGAAGCGGTTGATATATACGCCGTTGCTCTCCTTGCTCTCGTACAACTTCAGCAGGCGACGCTTGCCCATGGTGGCCCAGAACTCGTCCTGTGCGATGGTGAGGTTCTTGTTCTGTATGTTGTAGCCCTTCTCGTTGTTGTGCAGCACCAGCTTGTCGGATGTGATCTTGCAGGGCAGGATGTGATAGGTAATCCACTGGTTGAGCAGGTTGTCGGGTGATGTGTAGTTGTCGTCAGTGGTGAACTTGTCCTCCTCAGCGTACTGGTGGTTGTCGAGCACCCACTTCTGCACATCGGCGGGAGTGATGTCGGCGGGAGCTTTTCCTATGGCTTCGCGCCAGAAGGCATCCCTTTCGGCAAACACGGTAAAGCCATACTTGCGGTGCTCGGGCAGGTAAGCGGTCTTGTGGCCCGATGCTCCGTGGAAGGTCCAACTGATCTTGGTGGCATCGAAGTCGGTGATGGCACGTGTCAGATACAGGTGCTCATACACCTCGTCCCTTATCTTGCTCATGGTGTCCTGCAGGCCGCATGCCAGGATGACCTTGGCTGCCACCATGAAGCCTTCCTTCTGCTTGATGAGGATATTGCTCAACAACTGGGTCATGGAAAGGTCCTGCATGTAGATGACCTTGTGCACGGCATGTATCACACCATTGGTTACCTCGATGTCCTTGTTGCGCTCATCCACTGCGCAATCATAGTTGATATAGAGGCTGTCGGGCGTTTCTCCGTATCGTACGGTGAGCTTGCGGTCGTTCATATTGGCGAGAGGCAGCTCGGCATTGTTCGTTTCGGGGAACGATGAAGTGAGGATGTAATTCTCGTCGGCACCGTCGATGATGCTGTTATATACGATAACCTTCTTCACCGAGTCGCGCAGGCGGTCATTGGGAAATGCGTTCCACGAAGGCTCTGTGATGAGTCCGTCCTCCACCAGATGCTCCAGGTATTCCTGTATAGCCTCGTTGGTGGGTGCAAAGCACGTGTAATGGCCGCGCGCCGAGAGCAGCTGCTTGAGTGTAGTCTGCGTGATGGCGCTGGCTTTCACCTCGTTTAGCAGGGTGGCGTACTCGCTGTACTGAGGGAACTTCTCCAAGTAACTATAGACCGTGTAATCCTTGAAGACATAGCGTGCCGACGTGTCAACCTCCTCTTTACAGGCGGCCATCAGGACAAGGCATGTCAATAGTAACAGGTGTCTTACCTTCATATGTATGACTATTAAATGTTAGTAATCGTGTTGTCGTTTGTGGTGGAATTACTCACCCTTCAGTCTCTATCAGATGCGAAATTACGCTTTATTTATCATTCCGACAAAGAGATTTTGGGATTTTTTCACATTACGTGCCCAATATGTGTGCAGAAGGCTGAACTTATGACCTTTCTGTAATAATCAGAGGGGTGTTTTCGGGTAAAAGGTGTTCCTTGCTCCCCTTGTGAGGGAGCAGTCTTTGTATGAGGAGCGGAAAGGTCTTCTGTATGCAGGAAAGTGTGCTGGAGGGAATGGTCAGAAGCCCAGCAACTGGAGCATCTTCTGTCCGTAGCGCCTGCCCAACTCGCGATAGCCTTCGGCATTGAAGTGGTTGGTGTCGGCAGGATTTGCCTTGCAGCCGCTCGAAGAGATGACATGAGCGGTGGGCACATACTGGGGCAGGCGGTCAATCTGTGCATTGGCCTCCTTGCTCTTGCCGTTTTGGTCGGCATGCACAACCTCGCCCGCCAGCAGCGGCACCTCGTCGGCACTCAGATGCAGGTCGCGCAGCAAGTCCTCATACACCTTCTTGGCTTTCATGGGCCACAAGGCATCGTTCTTGTTGCTTTCGCCTTGATGGATGAGAATACCCTTGATGACTCCCTTGTGCTGAGCACGCAGAGCACAGTCGAGCAGACGTATGTAGGGGATGTCGGCATAGGCATGCATCGTGTTCTGGAACCATGTGGGCCACCCCGCGCGAGTAAGTTCGGCAGGGTCGTACTCCTTGAAGAAATGCTCGATACAGCAGCCACTCACAGCCACGTTGATGATGCCCACGCTGATGTGCTTGGGCAAGCCCTCGACGAGTGTGCGGCCAAAGTAGTCGCACGGACTCAGCCCCGAGTACCCGTTGTTGAGCGGTGGAGTGGCTGTGTACCAATGGTACTGCTCGCGTGCAGCGCCTCTGTTGTTGCCAGCATTGGCCGTTTGCGATACCGCCGCCATCATTTGGAAGCGCTTGCTTACTCCCTCATAGTCGCAGTCCTCGGGCTTGGCATCGCCCACCATATTGGACTGCCCGAAGGCGAGGAATATGTAGAAGGTGGTGTCGGGCTCACTATAGAACTGGTTGTTCTCCATAGGGTAAGTGGCCGGGCTCGATGCCAGGAAGATGTGCCTTTGCGCCTGCGCTGCGGTGCAGAGCAGGATGAGCAGCAGAGGATATAGTGAATGTCTCATGCGGATAGTCGTTGGGGTTGGTTGGGGGATAGTGCCTTGGTTGACGTGGGATTACTTGACCAGCACGTTCTTCACGGTGCCTGCTGCCTCCACCACATACACTCCTGGCAGCAGTTCGGCCTCGCTATCCACGCGTCGTCCCTGTATGTCATACACATCGTAGTTGCTGGTTCCGCTCACCACGATGCGCCGTCCCACGGCCTGGATGCTCACTTGGGTACCGCTGGCAGTGTGTATGTCGCTCGGCACAGCCGTGGATGGATAGATGAGCCAGGCGCGTGAGGAGTCCTTGTGTCCCTTCTTCTCAAATATCTCAGGGCCGCGTTCGGTGTCGCCCACCAGCATATACCGTGTGGTGGTACCTTCCTGATAAGTCATGGTCACCTGCCCGTCGCCCACTGGGGTGAAGAGCAACTGGTTGGCGGCATTGGCCTTGGCGGCAAATCCTGTGGCAAAGAAGGCATCCACCCAGTTGCCTGCAGCGGCCACGAAGCGGTAGGTGGCGCGGTTCTTGAGCAGGTAGGTACCCTCGGTGGTGCCTGGTACCAGAGTCCACTCCTGCTGCCTGCTTCCGGCCTCATGTGCGGCAAGTCCGAAAGGATACTGCGTATCGGTGCGCGTGTTGTCCTGCAGGCACATGCCCTCATACAGCGGCGATGCGCTGAATATCTTGTAATAGATGGTGGCTCCAGTGCTGTCCTTCTGCGGATAGTCTTGCGCGCTCAGGGTGCCCAGGGGTGCCAGCATGGCCAGCATGGTGGCAATCCGTGCCCACCTCATGCCGTAGCATGGGGTGGGGCTATAGTGGGATAGGGGGATGTGCATGGTGCTGTGTGGGTTAATGGGCAGTGGAGACTGGACGGTAGTGGAAGTTCTGCACGGCAGTGGCATCCAGCGTGCCGTTGACAAACCACGATACATGCATGTCGCTGAAGATGTTGAGCACGCTGCTTGGCTCCTCGCTGACGGCCGGCTTCCACTGCGAACAGAAGAGCGGGCGACCGAACTTGTTGGCCTGTGCATTGAGCCAGCCCAGCAGTTCGCTGCGCTGTGATGAGGTATAGCTGATGATGTCGCTCTGGCACCACATCTTGAAGCAGAGTTTCACATTGCCCTTTCCGAAGTTGAGATGATCCCATCCTGCATACACACCATGCACCAGATTCTGCACCGCATCATAGCCTTCGGGCAGCGTGTTGGTAGCCACGCATGGGGTCATGAAGAGCGGTTGCTGGGCACCTGTAGCCCGGCCTGCGGCAAAGAGAGCATCGGCAAGCTCCATCGCCTTGGTAGTATTGGTGCTGGTAGAACAGGCATTGAAGTAGAGATCCCAACCTAATATGCGGCTGTCGGTGGCATAGTGGGTGAGCACATCTGTCACATAGTCAGTGAGTCTGGAGGTGGTCAGGCTGGCATAGGTGTCGGTAAGCAACTGTGGCAGAACGGTCATGCCAAGTTCGTCGGACATCTTCAGCAGGCTGTCCATCTCAGCATAGAAGGTCTCTTGGCGCGAGCTGAAGGTGCGCATGTTGAGCGTTACGCTCACGCTGTTGTAGGGTGTGGTACTGCCGCGCATGGCGTTGAGAGCCTTGAGGGCACTGGCCATGTTGGCGTAGGCAAGGCCGCGTGTAGCCTCACGGTTCATCCATCGGTAGGCTTTCCAGCCTGTCCACCGGCTCTGCTTGTCCTCGTTGCTGTCCATCAGAGGCGTGAAGCGGTAGGCCTTGACAGCATCGCTGGGCAGGCTGGCATCCGTCATCCAGTTGACGTGGTTGGCGGCCATCTCGGCGGTGAGAGCCGTGCAACCCAACTGGAAGATAGGCTTGTGGTGCTGTTTCATGAGGGCTGTGAGAAGTCCGTCGGTAGTTCCTGATGCCACGCCTACAGCATCGCCCAGCTTCCACATCCAGTTGGCCAAGTCGTAGGAGGTGCTGTCGGGCGTCACGCCATCGGTCTTGGGAGCCATGAAGAAGGGCTGGTTCTGCACGGCATAGCGTGCTTTGCGCAGGATGGTGGCGAGTTTGTTCTTGAGTGCTTCGCCGTCGCCGGTGCTCTGGGTCTGCTCATAGATGCACCAGGCTTGCACGCGGCGGTCGGCATAATAGGCATTGATGAGGTTGTAGACATAGCTTGCCAGTGCATCGGCATCGGTGCTCATGTCGTCACTTGTGAGCAAGACGGGTATCACGGTCATGCCTGCCTGGTTGGCTGCAGCGAGCAGCGAGTTGATTTGCGTCTTGGTGTTGCTGTTGCTGCTGTTCCATGTCTTGTAGCCCACACGTACTGCCACGGTATTGTAGAGTCCGTCGGCCTTGTGCTTGCCTACGGCTGTGATGGCCTCGCTGATAGAGTTGCACAGCAGTCCCTTGCTCTCGGCATGCTGCATCCATCGCCATGCACGGCGCGTTGACCATACCTCGGTATATTCTGCCCCCTGCTCTGCTCCGCCGAAGTCACCCTGGAAGTCGAACTTCTTTACCCACATTGGTTCGCTCTCGTTGTAGGGTTCGTAGTCGGCATAAAGGGCGTTGTGGAACATGGGATCCCAGTTGTAGAAGGTGCTGCGGCTCCATTTGGCCTCCCAGTTGGGGTCGCATGCGCTCAGTCCCCAGGCATAGAAGTTGATGTTGTACTTGGCAAAGTCGATGAGCGTGCGGGCATAGGTGGAGCCGTTTGTGCGGGTCATGCACTCGGTGCATACCAGTGGCCTGTCGCCCAGACGCTTGAGGCGATTGTACATCGATGGCGTCTCCTGGTTGAAGCCATCCTGACAACTGTAGTCATGATAGTTGTGCACATCCATCAGACGCTCGGTGTTTTCGCGCAGGAGGCGCTTTCCTGTGGCCGTGCTATTATTGAGGTTTACCCCAGTGTCCCACACTATCGAGGACGAGATAGGCTGTGTGCATCCCTCCTGCTGCATCCATTTCGCTATCTGGGCTATCCATGACATCATCCCTTCAGTCTTGTCGTCGTTCATGTTCGGCTCGTTCCAGATGTCCCACAGGATGATTCGCTTGTCGCCCCTGAAGTGCTGCGTGATCTTGCGCACCCAGGCTTCCAGTTGCTTGAGCGATGCATCAGTACCCTTTTCACCGTAGAAACCATACACGAAGCCGAAGACAGGTGAGACCGTCATGCCGTATTTGTCGGCCCAGGCAGCCCACTGTTCCACATCCTTGATGTAGTTATCTACGCTGCTGCCATTGGGCCACCACCTTATCGAATTGTACCCCATGCGGGCACAAAGGGCTATGGCGTCCTCTTGACTGGTTGCTCCACAGCTTGGGTAGGGGCAGTTGATACCACGTATGGGGCCGTATTCGGCTTGCCAGGCAGCGCATTGCTCAGCGCTCCACTGGGGTCTTTCGTGGGGGTAGGTAGCCGATGTGGAGGTGAGTACCACGTTGTCGGCCAGGGCGCTCATGCTGGTGGCACATGCTGTGAGCAGTGCCAGTGCGTACAGTAAAGGTCTCTTGATGTTCATGCTTGGAGGTATGTTTGTGCTTCAGTACTCATTATTATAATATGCCGCAGCCTGACAGTCGGGCAGGCGGAGTGTCGTTCTCTGTTTCCGGCATCTGTAGCCGATGGTTGCAGACGGTGCCTGCTCCGTGTGGGGGAGAGAGCCGGAGGACTGCCGGCAGCCTTGTGGCCGGTCGGCCGTCCTCGGGTTCATTGTGCTGTGGGGCGCAGCGTGTGTGGCCTACCAGACATCCTCTGGCTCCACAGGATTGTCGAACACCTCCTTGGGGCACCACTCCATGTAGTCGATGAAGAGCTGCTTGTGAATCTGGTCCTGGCAGGATTTGAAGCGCATGTAGTAGGTCTTGTCGGCCTCCATGGTGGTGCGTATGATGATGCGTCGTGTGGTCTTCTCCATCGAGCGGTTGGTATCGTTGCCGCCAGGAGTCTCGCAGATGTATTCGGGACCCTTCATGAATCCGTTGTTCCTCATGCGTTTGTCCACCTCGGCATTGTAGTTGTCGTCGTCGGTGTCGGCTTCCCATCCCACGATGCTGCCGTAGATCTTCTCGTCGTCACGCCTGTAGAGTCCGCCCAGCGCCATATCTACAGGGATGCCTGCAGGCGACAGCTGGTCGGGTTTTGTGCCGAAATACACCTGGCAGATGCCACGCCATGAGCTCTCGGTGGATACGCCCATGCGCACCTCCCAAGTACCTGTGCGGGGGACTGGAGGCAGCTTCAGCGTGATGTCATAGATGCCCATCACCAGCATCTCGTCCCCTTGGTAGTTGGGCCAACCAGACCCCCAGCCGTTGAGGATATAGAAGAAAGTCTCCTTGGTGTTCACTTTGCAGTCATTGAAATAACTATACACCTGGTCGTTGGGGAAGTAGAAGCTGGCATTGTAGCCCATATGACGCATGTCGTTATTCATCATCTCGGGCAGGAAGTCCCAGGAGTCATAGCGGAGACGCGTCTTTGCCAGGTTGTCGCGGGTGTGGTCGTCATAGGCCAGCACCTTGTCGATGGGATAGATGATGGCGTTTATGAGTTTCACCACATTCGACTCCGCGCTGGTGTTGAGCAGAATGCCTTCGTTCTCGGGAGCGCATGATATCTCGTGGTAAGTGCCGTGGCGACCGTTGTCGAGCACGGGGAAGCGGTTGAGGAAAACACCCTCCACATCGGCGCTCTCCCAGGTCTTCACTATGCGGCGCTTGCCCATGGTGATGAGATGAGACCACACGGGGATGCTGTATCGCGTGCTGGACTTGTAGTTGTAGCCCTTCTCATTGTAATGGATAGTGAGCTTATCCACGGGGATGCGCTGCGGTATCAGGTGGTAGGTGACAAACTGGTTGAGCACGTTGTCCTCGTTGGTATAGTCGCCGTTGTCCTTTGCTTCGGGGTAGAGATTCTGGTCGATGACCCATTCCTTCACGTCATCCACGGTGATGTCTTTCACTGCCTTGCCCAACGTCTTGCTCCAGAATTCGTCGGTCTCGGCGAAGAGAGTGAATCCGAACTTCCTATGAGGAGGGCAAGGATAGGCTGCCCAGTCCATTGGCGGGTTTTTGCAACTGGTGATGACATTGGTTTGCACCAGCATTTCATAGTTCTCGTCCTTTACCTTCGACAGGGTGTCTATCAGTCGGCAAGCTTCCACAAGCTTGGCCATGACGTTGTAGCCGCACTCGGGGTCGCCGGCATAGTGGTGCAGGGTACTGCCCAGTGTCTCATTGCTCGGTGCGATGACATAGCCCACCTCATGTACATATCCGTTGATGGCTTCGATGTCCCTGTTCTTGAGCGACACGGGGCAGATGCCGTCGATGAAGCATGAGTCAGGGTTGGTGGGAGAGTAGGTGGTGCTTATCTTGCGGTCCTCCATCGTATTGACACTGAATTCCTGATTGTCCAGAGGAAAGTCCGCCACGGGGAACACCTTGTCGATTTCCGTTCCGTCGAGTATGCTGTTCATCACCACAACACGGCGGATGGAGTCGAGTATCTGCTTGTTGGGGAAAGAGTCCCACGATGCCACGGGGATGATTTCCTTGATGACGAGCGAGTCCAGGTAGAGTTGCAGGGCCTCGTTGGTGGGTGCGAAGCATGTATAAGCGCCGTAGGCCGTCATGAGCTGATAGACGCTTGTCTCTGAGAGCTTGCTTACCTTCTGCGTCTTGAGCAGCTTCACGTATTCGGAGAACTGCTCGTGCTCTGACAGGTAGCTGGCTATGGTACGCTCCTTGAAGACGTAGCGGTTGGAAGTGTCTATGTGCTCTTTGCATGAGAAGAGCACTGTAAGCACCAGGCAACACAGAAAGCCCAGGGAAGTCTTTGTTCTAATGTTCATCTGTATGCGTTGTTTATTAATGGTTTGATATGGCTTATTTGATTATCACTTTGTGCATCGAGCCCTTGGCCTTCACCAGGTAAATGTGGTTGGAGCGCACCGGGCTGTCGTGTGGCAGCAGCATGCCCGACACGTCGTATAGTTCCCAGGTATCGGTTCCGCTCACCTGTATGCGCTGGTTCTCCACCCACACCTGCACCTCGGGGGTGCATGCTTCGTGGATGCCACTTGCCAGGTCGCTGGCGCGGAACACCTTCCACGCCCATTGGGAGTCCTTCATGTCGGATGGCATGTCGGGCTGTGCCTTGTCTATGTTGGTGGCAGAGAGATATCTCTTGCCGTATTCGTCTTCGTATGAAATGGCCACCTGGTCATCGCCCAGGTCGGTGATGGTGAGCGCGTTGGAGGCTGTCTGTCTGGTGGCAAAGCTTTGGATGCAGAAGTTTCCCACCCAGCTCGACTCTGTGCTCACGTATCTGTATGTTGACCGATTGCGCAGATGATAGGTCTCCTGCTCCTTGTCGGCGCAGATGAGTACCCATTCCTGATTCTTCGAGTCCTTGTCCAATGCCTTCATGGTGAAGGCGTAGGTCTTGTTGGTCCGGCTCTCGTCCTGCAGGCAAAGAGGGTTCTCTGCATAGTCTGTGCATGCGCTCACCAACTTGTAATACACCGTGGTGCCGTTCTCTGTCTGTGGGAATTTCTGTGCCATCGCGGTGCTTGACCCTGCGGCGGCTGTTGTCATGGCAAGTATGGTAAGCCATTTTGTCAGATGTGGAGTTTTAGCCATAATGGACCTTCCTTGTGGAATGTTAATATATAATGTATGTGCAAAGTTACAAAGAATTCTCCTCATTTCCTTGCACCATACCTGTAAAGTGGTGGATAAATCATGTGTTTATTGAAGAAAAGGGGACGCATCCTGCAGAGGATGCGTCCCCCTTGTTATATGATTCAGGTCATGCGGGTCACTTTACCAGCACCTTCTTGGCCTGTCCGTCCTTGACCATGATGTAGATGCCCGGTGTGGCGGTGTTCCATTGGCTCATGCCGCTATACACCTTGCGTCCGTCCAGAGTGTAGATGCCCACCTGTGCGTTCTTGGGAAGCGTGGTGAGACCAAGCTTCTCGATGCTTGATGGGTTGTCGGGATCGTCTATCTTCACCCAACCATGGTTCATGTCGAAGGTCACGAGGAGCTTTCCGATGGGTGCCAACACGCACTTGTACTGGTCGTTCCAGCGATATACGGGCACTGCTGCGCCGCCTTTCTCGATGGGAGTTGCGTCCTTGGCAGGGCAGTAGATGGCCTCTGCGCTGCCTTCGTCAAAGTCGGCCTTGATGGCAAACTTGCCGCTTGTCACGCTGTTGTCTTCCTCCAGTTCGATGACTCCCTGGTAGATGCCATGGCCTATGTGGCGCAGTACGTTGAGGCTGTCTGCCTGCACCTCGTGCTTCCAACGGAAGTTCTTCAGGGTTCCGCGCACATATACGGCGGGCAGCCATTTCTCCTCCAGGCAGTCGAACTGCACGGTGAGGTTGTCCTCGTCGAGCACTACCTTGTAGGTTCCTGCCAGTGTCTGGAACACATAAATGCCGTCTGGTTCGCGTCGTGTGCTGGCTGGCATTGGCTTGTTCTTGGCTGGAGTGATGAACTTCTGGTCGTTGTCCAGGTTTCCGTCAGCCTCCATGTAGAGTCCCAGAGAACTTCTGAAGAAGAGGTCGCTGCGGTTGCCCCAGCGCTTGTTGGTCATTTCCAGAGTCTCGTCGGTGAACTTCACCACGCCTTCATATTTGCCGTCCTTGTTCTTCACCAGCGGATACTTTTCGGTCTGTTCCCAGTTGCCGATGCCGTCCAGGCCGCCGATGGCATACCATGTAACGTTCTCCTCCACTACACCTTCCTCGGCATAGTCGGGGTCGTCAGCCTTGTTCAGGCGTATGGTGCCGTTGTTCATGTCGAAGGTCACAAGCCATTCGCCGGGCTCCACAGTGAAGAAGTTGTTGCTCACGTCGGTTGTTGTGGCAGCGCGTGGAGCCTCGTGTGTGATGCCGTGCTTCAGCTCGGTTCTCATGGCCGATGCGTATCTGCCCTCATTCATATTGGTGTTGTAGTTGCTCATGATGGCCAGCAGACCCAGTTTCTGGCTCTCCTCGTCACCTTCTGCTTCTACAATGACCTTACCCTTGTAGATACCGTGCTCGGTGTGCTTCAGGGGATAGAGGGCTGCCTTCTGTTTCCATGTCTCCCAGTCCTCAGTGTATCTGAAGTCCTTGAGAGTGCCCACGCAATACAGGCTGTCCATCCAGAATTCCTCGGTGCACTGGAATTTCACGGTCAGGTTATCCATATCCAGCAGGATGTGGTACTTGCCGCCCTGCAGCTGGAAGGGGCTCTGTACACCGTTCCATCTCTTCTGTACGCACATTGCTGCTGTGTCGGCAGGTGTAATATAGCCTTGGGGTGAACCGATAGAACCGTAGAAGAAGCCGGGCTGATCCACGAAGAAGAGGTCGCCGCGGTTGCCATACCACTTGTTCTCAGAGCTCAGGTCGCTGGCGTTGACCATGCTGATGTTGCCCTCGTAGATGCCTTCGTCGTTCTTGAAGAGCAGATAGGTCTCGTTGGCAGCCCAGTTGCCTACACCCTCCAGTCCGCCTCGTGCCTGCATGGGGATGAGGTCGTCGGCCTTCTTCGTGTAGATGACGGCCAGCTGCTCAGCCTCCTCATCGGAGTAGATGCCGTCCATCAGATTGCCCTGCACGGTGTTCACTTCCTGGTCCAGCTTGCCTTTCTTCTCCTCGCTGATGCCGTTGTGCTGGTAAGCATAGTTGGCGCGGTCGGAGAGGGAAACGGTAGCTGCCTCCAGTGCAGCGTAGTGAGGAGCAGTCTGGCGTGCCTCGTCGCAATACTTGTTGATGTTCTGGGCTTTCTCGCACTTGGCTGCATAGTTGTCTGCCTTGCTGTTCATGCTTGCTTCCAGATTGTTGCGTGTGTCCTCGCGATAGCCCAACATGCTGGCCACCATGTTCTCTCCGCGGGTCTGGGCATTTGCCACCATGGCATCGGCAGCTTCCTCGGTGGTGCCCAGATAGGTCACCTTGATGCCGCCCACAACGAACCAGTCCTCCCAGTAGTTGGGGTATCCGTCGTTGATCCAGCCTATTGTCAGCTTGCCGTCCTGTGCCATGCCGTAGGCTGTCTGTGCGTAGCGTCCTGCAGTGAATGCCACACTTGCACCGTTGGCACTGCCCGGATAGCGCACCTCGTCGGTCTTGTAGTCGTCACTTGCACAGTTCTTGCCCTCCTCGGCATCGCCCAAGGGCAGTGCGTCGTCATAGGCTCCCTTGATGGGCGTGTGCATGTTGCCCACTACGGCAAAGGTGTTTATCTCATCGCTGCTATCTACCTTGTGGGCCTGTCCGGTGCGCAGGAAGCCGTTGTAGCTGAGTGCATAGATACCGTCAGGCATGCCCTCCAGTGTCTGTGTGATGCTGCCTGATGCCCAGTTCCACCACGTAGCGAGCCTCATGCTCTCCAGTCCGTCGTTGGAGTTGCTGGTGGCGTTTTTGTCCTCCTTCTTCTCTACGGTCCATCCTGCCCAGTCCTTCTGAGACCAGTCGGCGTTGGTGAAGAGTGATGTGATGTCTGTTCCTGCCACGATGTTGCCCTTGAGAGCCTTTGACAGCAGTTCTTCGGCCACAGCCTCCTCGGCGGTCATCTCGTCTGCGTTGAGCGTACCGTTCTCCATGATGTAGCCGGCTGTTCCGTGGGCGTAAACGTCGTTGGGAGCAATGTTCTCGTTCAGATATTTGTCAAGCACCACGGCGGCAGGGCCTGTCAACTCGGGTTGCCCGGCCAGCTGAGCCTTGATGGACTCTATCTTCTTCTGGAAGGAAGCGTATGCCACCTGGCTCTTGCGCAGTGCGCTCTCGGCTTCGGCCAGTGCCTTGTAGGCCTCGGCCAGGTTGTCGGCATCCTTGGCATTGGCCATAGCAGCCTCCAGTGCGTCCTTGGCAGCAGTCTGTGCCATGGTGGCCTGGTAGTCCTCGTAGGTCTCCTCCACATCGTTGGCTATCAGTGCCAGGGCTTCCTTGCTGTCGCCGTAGTAGGTCAGGCTCCAGTCGTCGGCATAGAGGGCATCGTCTGCCTGGTGCTTCTCACGCGTCAGACCTATGGTCAGAGTGCCGTCGTTGACGTATGCCAGCACATGGTTGTCGGCATAGCGTCCCTGCTTCATCCACAGTTTGGCTGTAGCTGCATTGGTGGGGCTGAACCATCCCTCGCCCGAGAAGTCGGCCTCGGATGTGGCACCGTCGCTGGCCAGAGAGCCATACTGGGTGTCGTGGATGTCGCCGAATGTCTTGTTCATGCGTACTCCGCTTCCGGTGGCATAGAGCAGCAGGTTGCGCTGTGTCACGTCCAGTTTCTTGGCCTGGGTGTAATACACGTTGCCTGCACCGTAGCGTGAGGTGCCCTTGAGCGCGAGTTTATACACACCGTTGGGCAGATTCGTGATCTCCTGATGAGCGTTGAAGTCCTTTCCTCTGGTGGTTATCAGGTCCTTCTCATAGGTCATGGCTGTACCGCCCCATCCTTCTCCGTTGGTGCATGTGGCGTCCTTGATGAGGTAGCTTGCGTTCACAGGGTTGCCTTCGCCAGCCGATTTCATCTGGTTCAGAAGGTAGGCCAGCTGCAGTGCGGGCAGGCTGTTCTTGGCCTCGGTGAGCTGCTCATCGGTGCTCTCGCTGTTGTTGAGCACGCTCTTGGCGCTGCTGAGGTCAATGCCCGGGAAGCGTGCCTCGGCCTCCTGGATGGCAATCTCCAGTTCGGCGTAGGCCAGCGAAATCTGCAGGTCGGGGTCCTCCGGTGTGTTTACACGGATGGTCTGGTGGTTCATGTCGAACGTAATGTTGTACGTTCCGGTGGGCACGCGCCAGTTGCGGTCGCCGTTGTAGCGGTCGCAGGGGTATGCCACGCCAGGGATGAGCTGCAGGTTGGGCACGCTGCTGCTGTAGCGTCCTTCGTTGTTGTTGTCGGCAAAGCTGGCTCTGACACAGAAGTCGCTCATGCCGTCGCTGCTCTCATCGAAGGTGAACTGACCCGTGTAGATGCCGTCGCCTTGGTGCACGAGGCGTGCCTTCACGCCATTGTCGGCGTTCTCGCCCAGCACTTGCCAGCGGCAGTCTTTCACCATTCCATACAGAATCACCTCTTCGAGCCAGGCGGGTTCGATGGCTTCGAAGCGTACCCGGTTGTTCTCCACATCGAGATACACCTTGTACTTTCCGCCTACGCATTGGAATACCTCACCGCCATCAGCCTTCAATGTACGCCATTCCGTACGGCCTGGAGTGATGAATCGTCCCTCATTGTTTGCACATTTGAGCACGGCTCCTGTGTTGTTCTTATCGAAGAACAAATCCACGCGGTTGCCCCATCCCAGCGTCGTGTTGGGCGTCATCTCAGTGCGTGCGACCATATCTACTTCGCCCGAGTAGATACCGTCTTCTCCTTTGGTCAGGGGATACAGAGTGCTTTGTACCCAGTCCCCTACACCTACCAAGCCACCTCGGCAATAGTAGATGTCGTCAGCGAAGGCCGATGTTGTAAGCAACATGGCCGCCAGTAACGAAAGTAGTTTCCTTTTCATACGGTTTGAATTAGTAGTTAATGTTCACTTGAAAATGCTCTTCTGCCTGCTGTCCTGTGTGTGCTTTGGCCGTCACATGGCCTCCGCACAGCCCTGTGACATCAAAGGCCAGACGGGCATCTTTCTCCACAAAGTTAAAAACAAATAGTTTTTACTTGTTTTACATTTGAAAAGAAAAATGCTAAAAAAGTTGTTTTTAACACTGTTTTAACGCGGAAAAAGGCACTTTTGCAACTCCCGAATTGCAATTTTATGATGGCGGAAAGACATTTTGCCAGCCAAAAGGCTCTCTTCCCCGTTTTCGTTCGGGGCGCCTCTCGTTTTCGTTCGGGGTATTGCGAAAATCTCTTTCTGCTGTTGCCTCTCGGGGCGCAGTGCGGTGCGTTGGCCGATGCAGCGCGCTGCGATGACTGATGCAGTGTGTTGCGATGACCGATGCACCGCGCTGCGTGTTTCCAGCCGAAATCATGGGGTGAAATGCAGTAAGTGCTGCGCGGGCCAGATTGCTGCGCAGCACTTACTGATGGGGCGGTATCGTCTGCCTGCGGGCAGAGCGGTCTGTTGTCGGATGGTATAGGTTGGGAGGGTCTTGGGGGCGCACCCCTCTGTCACGCGTAGCTGTGCATCCCGCCCAGCACATAGTTGACCCCGAAGTAGGTCATCAGCAGGCAGGCGAGGGCGAGCAGCGAATATAGGCGGTAGTGACTGTCCTTGCGGAACCACGGGAGCGACTCGGTGTGGAGCGGCATGCTATATACGATGAGGCACACCAGCGCCCAGCTCTCCTTGGGGTCCCAACTCCAATAGGTGCCCCATGACACATTGGCCCACACGGCACCCAGGAAGATGCCCGCAGCCAGACAGAAGACGGCCGGGCGCAGCAGGCTGCGCTCCACCATCGAGAGGGCCAGCAGGGCGTAGCTGACCATGATGATGCTCACGTGTGCGCTGAGCCAGGGGCTGTGGAGAACGGGCATGAGTGAGGTGATCTGCGGGTTTATCTCGCCCAGATGCGCCACCAGCAGCATGAAGGCAGTGGCCAGGGCGCCAAAGGCACGCACTCTGGTCCTGCCCACCAGCAGGGTGCCGCAGGTGAGGCAGAAGGATACGAAGAGCATGGTCTCGTAGCCGTTGCTCAGGGGGATATGGCCGGCTATGTACCAGCGTACGCCCAGCAGCAGGGTGAGCAGCAGTGCCAGTGCACCGTGGAGCATACCGGCGGGGACGGTACACCACTGCGTGCGCCTCAGGGTGGAGAGCACCAGCAGCAGGGCGAGCACGAAGGCCGATGCCATGCAGAGCAGAGTCCAGTCGGTGCTGTTGTACAGCAGTTCGGCACTCACCCTCGAGGCACTCAGCCTGTGGCCCTCTGCGGGCACCTCGGTAAAGAGCGTGCCCTGCATGAGCATGAGCATGAGACCCACCTTCTCGCGCACCTTTCCGTCGGCCTTGTCCACGTCCTTCAGGCGTGGCGGCATCGAACTGTAATCGACGAAGCTGGCAAACGAGCGGTACTCGCCGCGCCCCACCTTGATGAGGGGCTGGGCCGACCACTCCTCGGGCCTCAGTGTCATGCTGCACACCACCTGCGTGGCGGTGAGACCGTGGTAGGTTCGCCGGCCATACACTTTGAGCAGAAACTCCTGGCACATGGTGCCCATGGGTGCCACGCGGCCGTTCCACACCACCTGCTCACGCTCCATCATGGCCGCCTTGTCCCTGGCTATGCTGGGCAGGGGCCGGGCTGCCTGTGCCGCCACGCCCAGCAGGGGCATCAGCAGCACGAGCATCGCCCGCCTGGGGGCGCGCCGCTTCCGGGGCCACGTGATGAGCATCATGCACAGTCCCAGCAGCGCATAGCCTGCATAGGTGATGGCCGTGCCCCATGGGTCGTAGGTGATGGAGAGGATGCTGCCACGCCGGTCCTCGTCGTAGGAACTCTGGTAGATACGGTAGCCCTGCAGGTGTCCTATGCGGTTCATCGACACCCGCATCTGTCCCTCAGAGGGGTGCAGGGTGATGAGGCTCACATAGTCCTGGGGCGCCGAGGTGCCTGGGTAGCACTGCACACTGAAGCTGTCGAGCCTGAGCGTGCAGGGCAGGGGACGCAGCCGGTCTCCCTCCATGTACTGGCTCACCGGTTCGCCCTGGCGCAGATGCAGCATTCCGTGGTGGCTGGTGAGCGAGGTGACAAAGGCTCCCAGCAGGATGACCAGCAGGCTCAGGTGCAGACCGAAGACACCCATGGAGCGTCTCCACAGGTGTCTCTTTATGATAAGGTACAGTCCCGATGCCGCCGAGGCGAACCACAGCAGGCGGAACCATCCCGTGCCATAGACCATCTGATGGGCTATGGCAGTACCCTGGGAAGCCTCCACCAGAGTGGCGGTGGCCACGGCCACAGCCGCAAGCCCCAGGGCCAGGAAGGGCATGAGTCTAAAAATCCTGGTAGTCAACGTTGTCTCTCTGCTTTGCTGCGATGCACTCCATCTCGATGAGCCATGTGGGGCGGCACACGGGTGCGAGGGCTATCACAGTGGGTATGTTGGGGTAACGCTCGGCAAACATACGCTGCACGGTGGCGTAATCGGCGGTGTCGCGAAGATATACCACGATGTGCATCACGTCGCTGAACGAGGTGTCGGCCTCGGCCAGCAGTGTCTCCACATTCTCCCACATGCGCTGTGTCTGGCGCACTATGTCGCCCACGTAGAGCACGTTGCCCTTGTTGTCGATGCTGGCTGTGCCCGAGATGAAGACGTGGGCGCGGTCGCCATACTCCATGCAGGTGCCTCGCTCGAAGGTCACTCCATACTCATAGGTGGGGTTCAGGTGGGTGGGTGCATACAGGTAGCGCTGCTGCTCGGGGCGGAATCCCACCAGGGCATAAGTGCCCATCTGTACGAGTGCACGCGTGTCGGCAGGCAGTCCGCCTATGCCTGTGCTGGCTATGTAGTGGGTGTCCTGTGTGAGTCCCTGCTCGGTGAAGTTGTCCTTGCGTGCCTTCACCATGCCTGCATACTGCGTATCTACGTCCCTCACGAAGAACCATGTGCGCACACAGTTGTCGGCCAGTGTGGCACCGAAGTTCTGCAGTGCCTCCTCATATTCAATGAGCACGCTCTCGGTCTGCCATGCGCTGTCGCCCTTGTGCTGGTGCATCCCCATCTTCCACAGATGCTTGTATCCGTTGTGCGACACCACCACCATGCCGTTCTCGTTGGCCACTTGTGTGTGGCTTTGCATGTACAGCCACACGGCTATCTTGCTGCCGTCGAGCGGCTGCTGCTGTATGATGCTGATGGAGATGTCGGGCTGCTTGCGCATGAGCGGCTGCTGGTTGGTGCTGTCGGAGAGGAAATAGCGCTTCATCACATAGCGCGAGCCCTCAAATCCCGGCATGCCGGTCAGGCGGTCCTCTGCCTCATAGATGCGCTGCATCTGCTTCTGGAACAGGTCGCAGCGCGGCTCTACATGCAGCATCACGTGCCATTCGGTCACCTCGCCACGCGCGTCAAATCGTGCCACCTCGGCTCTTACGCCCAGGTCGCTCAGGTTTATCTTGTCGTATCTAATAGCCATTCTTATGATTTCTTTCTGTTTGCAAAGTTACGAATATTCCTCATCTTTGACGGATGAAATGCGATTATTTGTCTGTGGCAGCCGGCTGGGCCTCTATCCACTTGCGCAAGTAAGTCCTCACCTCAGCCAGATTGTCCTTGAAGTGACTGCTGATGACTTCGGTGTGGTTATAGTTCAGGATGTTCTCGCCACCGTCGTTGAGGATGTGCCACAGCAGGCTTCCCTCGGGGTTGCCGCCTGCCACGCGCATCTGGTCGGGGTGTGTGGTGCTGGCCACGTTCACTAAGTCGGCACTGGTGTAGCCCTCTGTGAGATCCAGTCCCGCCGCCTTGTGTCCGTTGGCCCCATGGCACTGCACGCATGCCTTGTCCAGCATGCCCCGCTGCAGACAGCCCGTTGCACTCACGTCCAGCACGCCCATGTCCAGGCGTATGGTGTCGGTCTGGCCCTCATAGTCATCCAGCTTCACCGAGGCGAGCGACAGGATGCGCTCGCGCAGATTGTTGGTTACGGCCAGCTCCACAGTCTGCACGTTGCTCCCCACATTGGCGAGCACCAGCTGCAGGGAGTCCTCTCCGGTGCCTGCTGGAATGGCGCGCTGCATCACGGCATAATTGCTCCCTTCCTGGAATCCGGCCAGTGCCAGCGTGTAGCCGGCGGGCAACGAGGCCAGTCCGTGCAGGCTGGCAGTCAGTTTCACGTTGTGTCCCTTGCCGTTCACTGTGTAGTGCGTGTCGATGATGTCGCCGCTGTCGCAACTGCCCAGCAGCGCTGCTGCCCCCAGCACAAGCAGGTGCAGCAGAAGTCTTGTCCTGATGAATCGTCTCATACGCTACGTTCTCCTATCTGCATGACATCGGTCAGAAGCAGTACTGAAGCTGCACGCTGGCCGTGTGGGTGCTGATGCCCAGGTCGTCGTTGTCGCGGTCGAGCTGTGTCTTATGGCCGTAGCGGCCCGTGAACTGGTACATGCCCGAGAGCTTGAGGTTGCATTTGTTGATGTAGTAATTGAGCACCACGGCAGGCATGTTGAGGATGCCGTCCTTGGTGGAGCCGTTTCGGTCGAGGAAGTCATAGCGCACACCGGCCTGCAGCGCATGGGTGAAGAAGTATCCCACCTGCCCATAGGCTCCCCAGTAATTGAAGCTGCGGTCTATCTTCTGCCGCTTGGTGAAGCCCACGTGCATCCAATACCCCTCGGCAGCAGCGTACCAGCGGTTGTAGAGCATGCTCCATTCCACTCCCATGCGGCCGTCATTGGTGCTCTCGCTTTCGCTCTCCACATTCAGTCCGCCGCTGATGCCGAAGAGCATGTGGCGGCCTTTGAGCATGTGGCTGTTGCCCTGTGTGGCGGGCATCTTGCCCCAGGGCATGAATGTGATGCGGCCTGCGTAGAGCAGCGAGGGGATGTGCCAGTCGTCGGAGAAGGTCTTGGTGGCGGTGTTCACACCGGCCCCTGTGCCGTTCCACAGTCCGGCCTCATAGCCCATGTGCCAGCCTTCGGGCTTCTGTTTGTTCAGGCGCGCCGTGCCGTGGATCTCGATGCCGAGGTCGAAGCCCGTGCCTATGGTGGGGGTGACGGCATTGAGCGTGTGGGGCATGATGCTGGTGGCTGTGAGCGAGGTGGGCAGCAGGGGGAAGAGCGTCTCGCCCAGCGTGGTGAGGTAAGCGTGGGTGAAGGGAGTCTTGAACTTGCCTGCGCGGAACCGCACAGCGGGGTTCACGCAGTAGTCCACCCATGCCTGCTGCAGCACGTTGGCGCCTGTGGCAGCCGCGTTGATGCTCAGGTTATAGTCCAGACGGCCGAATGTCTTGCCCGTGAAACCCAGTATGGCATAGGGGATGGAGAAGCCTGAGTTGGCCACGTTGTCCTGGTTGTAGGCCTTGTCCAGCCCCTCGTCGTCGTAATAGTTGAGGTTCAGCCGTGTCTGCATGAAGAGGTAGGGCTTGAAGATGAAGCGGCCGTCCTTGCTCTGCAGGGTGAATCCTCGGTCGTCGGCAATGCCCAGCACGCCGTTCTCCATGTCGATGGCGGGCGACTCGTGCTTGAGTTGTGCGCTCTGTATATTGTACTTCTCGAATACGGCCTTCTCGTTCTCGGCCTGCTTGGGCTGTGTTTCGGGTTGCTCGTCAGCCATGACGGGCAGGGTGGCCAGTGCCATGACGGCCACGGTGAATATCTTTCTCATGATGTGTGTATTGTTGTCTGTTTATAATGATTCCAGGAACTTTATGAGTGCGGAGCGGTCTTCGCGGCTCATCTTGGCGAAGAGGTTCTTCGATGCCTCGCCCTCGCCCCCATGCCACATGATGGCTTCGGTGAAGTTGCGTGCGCGGCCGTCGTGCAGGAAGTAGGTGTGTGCGTTGACCTTCTCTTGCAGTCCGATGCCCCACAGCGGTGTGGTGCGCCACTCATTGCCCTGTGCCAGGCCGCTCACGTAATGGTCGTTGAGTCCCACACCCATTATCTCGCTGCCCATGTCGTGGAGCAGATAGTCGCTATAGGGATGTATGGTCTGTCCGCCCAGCCAGGGCAGTTCGGTGCCGTTGAGCAGCGTGGCTCCTCGCGGCCGTGTGTGCAGTGTGGTCACGTGGCACAGGTGGCACTTGGCCTGATAGAACATCTTTTCGCCATGCTTCACTTGCGGGTCGTTGACGTTGCGTCGTGCGGGGACTCCCAGTCCGTGCAGGTATAAGTCCACGTTCTCCATGTCCTCGGTGCTCACGTCGAGCTGGCTGTAGAGGAGTCCCATCATCGATCCGTCCTTCATCTGAGACTGCCCCTTGCATATCTCCTCGGGGTAGCGGCTGTTGGTGCAGCCCATATCGCTCGAGAATCCAAGCTCCACGGTGAGGTCGGCGTGCTGCGCCTTGTTGCCGCTCAGGCCCAGCTGCTTCATTCCGCGCTCGGTGATGTAGTTGCATCGTCCGCTTATTCCGTATTCGGGGTAATTGCTCTTCTGTGCCAGTTGCTCTATTTCGTGTCGGTCGAGTGCCATCATTAGCCCCATGCCCACATGCCGCAGCGGGATGCGCACCGTGCAGAAGAGGTCATCGGCTGTAATGGGGTCGCCGGTGTTGCCATACGGTGCGTACCAGTCCTTGATGGTGTATTGGGGATGCACCAGTTCGTACTCCTCGCCATCGGGGAACTGGTACTTCTGGTAGTGCCAGCGGCATTCGAGCTTTCCCTCAGCCTTCACGCCGTAGATACTCTGGTCGTGAAGTACGCGTCCGTAGTTCTGGAAGAAGGCTCCGTTCTTGCGTGAGATATAGACCAGCATGCTGCTGAATCCGTACGCGCCGCTGCCATATACGGGTGTCCCATCGGGGTCGGTGCCTGTCTGCGTCCACAGTGCAGGCTTGGTGCGGCCTGCGTTGCGGTGGCACGAGCCGCAGCTGTAGCCAGCATACACCGGCCCCAGTCCTTCGCTCTGTGAGCGTGCGTCGTCGTACAGACCATCTCCCTTGGTAAAGCGCTTCTGGTTGGCAGGTATGCTTGCAATCCAGTCGGCATCGGTATCGTAGGCGAAAGAAGAATTGTTGAAGGTGGTTGAGGTGCCTGCGCTGAGTGCATATCCTTCGGGGATTTCTATGTCTGTGACGTCGTATGTATCGTCGTCCTCGCAGCTGGCCAGGCCGCAGAGGAGCATGACGGACAATGATGACAATAGAAACTTGTTCATGTGTAAAATACGTTTTTTTCCTTTACCGCAAGAGTGGATACGGTTCTCCGGGGAGTTCCGCATCCACATTCTCGCTTCTTTATAAACTATTAAAGCTACACCTTATATATTATGTGCGTGGGGTTATTTGCTGAGTGTGCGTGGTTTGCCATTGTAGAAGAGCAGGAACTCCAGTGTGTGGAATCCGCGCACGTTCTGCACGGCTGCGATGGTCTCATCGTCCTCGTTGAACTCGCCTTCCCAGGTCAGGTTGTCAAACTTGCCGCTTGCCAGGGTGTTCTTCAGGGCATCCACGTCCAGGGGCCACGAGTCCATGTTGGGGTCCAGACCCTTGTCGGCCACAGGACCAAAGAGGAAGGCCTCGCTGGTCTCCCACGGTTCGCGGGCTGTGACCCACTGTGTTGCGGCTGCCTTGAAGGCCTGGTTCACGTCGGCCACCGTCTTGGTGCCTGCCTGGTACTCGCCTGCGGTGTTGGCCAGAGTGCGGATGGCGGTGTTCAGCGCTGTGTTGTCGGCCAGCAGGTCGGCGTATGTGGGCAGCACCACATGGTCGGTGTAATTGATGATGATGGGCTTCAGGTCCTCTTCGCTGGCGGCCATCATCACAGGCTTGAGGTCGTTGGTGAGCACCTTCTCCAGTGCCGAGCATGCATCCTGGGCTGCCAGCACGGTGTTGCTGCCGAGGTAGCTGCGCAGGGGGCTCTTGATGCCCTGGATGGCATTGACGGCTGTGTTGATTTTCGTGACAAGGCTGTTGTAGAGCGACACATTGTTGGCTTTCAGGTAGGAAGCCACCGACTGTGCTGCCTGCTCGCCGTTGCGTGTGCCATACACCGCGTTGCGGATGGAGAGGATGTTGTTTGTGTAGTCGTCGATAGAGTGGAAGCTGTACCAGGACTCCACGGCATAAACGGCATCCTTGTAGCTTCCTTTCTCCCACAGGTCGCGTGGCTCGCCTATCTTGGCTGTTCCCACCTCGTTGGCGATGTCGGCGCAGCCCTCGATGATCTGCTGTACGCAGTTGCTGTAACTGGCAAAGGTCTTGCCTGGACCCGGGTTCTTGAACTGCTCGGAGTAGGCATCGCCGCCGTTGTAACTGGCGGTCCAGGCGTTCTTCAGGTCAGAGGCATCCTTGGTCAGGAGGTTTGCCACCTGCACGCTATACTGCACCCAGTTGGTCAGGTTGGCGTCGGTCACGACTGTCTGGTCCTCTTCAAAGTTCACATCAGCTATTCCCTCGGGGATAGTCTTCTCGTTGTTCTCCTCATCGCAAGCGGTGAAGGTGGTCAGGCCCATAGCCAGCAGGGCCACCAGAAATACGTTCTTCTTCATTCTTCTTTATTTTTTTTAATGGTTGTCAATGTTCTTTGTCCGGCCTGATGGCCGTGTGCCGGGGGCGGGCAGGCGTGGCGGGCTTCCTCGTGGAAACTGGCACCTTGGATGCGGCAGGCGGTAGCTGTGTGGGGTGCAGTGCGCTGCGATGTGAGATGCAGCGTGCTGCGTTGGCCGTTGCAGCGTGCTGCGACGGGTGATGCACCGCACTGCACTGGTCGGGGCCGAAACGATGCCTTGTGGCCGATGGTGCCGCAGGCGTCTCCGCTCTTGTCCCTGCGCAGTGCCGGGCGGGCGGTTTTATCTGCCCTTGCGCAGAGCCTCTATCTCCTGCTGCATCTGCTCCAGGCGGCTGTTCATCTCGTCGATGGTCTGCTGCTGGTTCTTCAGCTGGCGGCGTGCACGCAGGTCCTTGACCGTGCGGTCGCTCAGGAACCAGCCTGTGAATGCCACTCCCAGGGCAAACTCATTCTCGTTGTTGTAGGCACCGCCGCCTATCTTGCGCTTCGTGTAATCGGCCTTCACCACCAGGTAGGGCAGCGGTTGGTAGTTGACGCCAGCCACCCACATGTTGGTCTTCAGTCGTGTGTCGGCGGGCGTGTTGCAGTATTTGTCCATCACCACATGCTCCTGAGGGTTGTAATACTCATAGCGGAAGAAGGGTGTCACATCGGGCATCTTGTCGCAGCTCACGAAGCCCTTCAGGCGCAGTCCCACCTCTCCTCCGTAGCTCACGGCCTTCTCGGCTACGGGAGCCGTGCGCGCATAGGGTGAGAGGTTGCTCAGCTTGCTGTTCTTGTCGCTCACCCTGGAACTGTTGGAGAGATGGCCTTGTATCACATTGGCACGCGCCACCACCCAGCGGTTCATGTACTGTGCATCCACGCTCCAGATGCGCACCGGGGCCTTGAAGTTATAGGTGTGAGGCTTGTCGGCATTGCTTCCCACGTTGCGGCAATAGTAGAAGCTGCCGCCCAGACGCAGGCCTGGGATGCCCCGGTAATTGAGGCGCGCCACGTAGCCCGGGCTGGTGAAGTTGTCCTCCTCGAAGATTCTGTTGTTGGCGTCGGCGGCCCAGCGGTTGCGGTTGAAGCCGTTGGCATTGAGCCCGGCCACCACCATGGCCTCGTAGTCAAAGCTGGCCCACCGGCGGCCGAACTGTCCTCTCACCTCTGCTCCGGTGGCATGCCAGGTGCTGGGCAGTATGCTGGTCTCGCCCTCGGGGCGCACGGTGCCGAAGAAGAGGATGGGCTCATGGTGCGAGTTCGTCAGGCCTACGGGCACTATCATGTGTCCCACGCGCACATTGAAAGCGTTGTTCATGTGGTAAGTGATGTGGAACTGTTCGAGCGCGACCTCGCCTCCCTTCTCCACCTCAGTCTCGTACTCGCCGTTCTCCGTATTCTCGATTTCGTACTCGGTGCCCACTCCTCCGGCCTCGAATTCAATCTCCATGCCCAGTGCCCAGTGCTTGTTGAACTTGTAGTCGCCCGCTATCACGAAGCGCGGCATGGCAATGGTGTTGCGTTTCATCTTGCTGTTGCCGTTGCTGGTGCCCTTGAAGCGGTTGATGCCATAGTTCTTGAAGGCACCCACCAGTTCGCCGTAGCCTCCTATACGGTAGCGGTCGAAGCTGTCATACTCGGTGCTGTCGGCGTTCCACTGCGCACTTGCCTGTACTCCCGTTGAGAGTGCGAGGGCGAGCACAGCCAGCCGTGCGATGTTCTGCTTTCCTTTCATTTGCTGTTTACGATTTTGTCGGTGCAAAATTACACCGACCTGGAAAGCCCTGCAATACGCAAAAAACGTGATTTTGCATCGCCTTTCATTGGTTCTCAGATACCTAAAAATAGTGAAATTTGGGGTCGTGGAGGCTTTTCGGGAGCGAATCACGTGTCTTGGCCATCGCTGATTCTGTGAATTTCGTACCTTTGCGGCGAATAAAAGTAAGTACGTTTATGACAGAGAAGTATCACGATGGCGACCCTATGAGTGACGTAATCAGCGATGATTACCGCATGCTGCAAATCCTGAGCCGCTTCGGTATCACCCTTGGTTTTGGCGACAAGAGCGTGTCAGACACCTGCAAGGCAGCCGGTGTGGATGTGTCCACATTCCTCACCGTGGTCAACTATGTAAAGGACCCCTCGCGCGCTCATATCAATGATATGGTGGAGCAGGTGGACCTGCCTGCCCTCATCCGCTATCTGAAGAACTCCCACAGCTTCTTCGTGGATTTCCGCTTGCCCAACATCCGTCGCCGCCTCATCGAGGCCCTCGACTGTTCTGCCAGCAACCAGATAGCCTTCCTCATACTCAAGTTCTATGACGAGTATGCTGCCGAGGTGGCGCACCACATGGAGTATGAGAACACGCATGTGCACCCCTTCGTGGAGAGTCTGCTGCGCGGCGAATTGCCCAGCGAGACCTTTGCCGACGTCACTGACCAGCACAACAACAACCATCTCTCCATCGAGAAAAGCATCTCGGAGCTGAAGAGCATCATCATCAAGTACTACCCGGGCGACGGTAACGCGCAGCTCATGGGCGAGGTGCTGATGGAAATCTTTATGACTGAGGAGGACCTGCAGACCCATTGCCACATGGAGGATACGCTCTTTGCCGAGTGTGTGCGCCGCCTGGAGTGCAGGGTGCGCGAGCAGGAAGCCGAGGGAAAGGTGGAGTGCGAGGAGCCCTCTGCCCCGCAGACGTCACAGGACGGACTGAGTGAGCGCGAGAAGCAGATAATAGTGCAGCTGGTGGAGGGGAAGAGTAACAAGGAAGTGGCAGAGGCCCTCTTCATATCGGTCAATACGGTGATGACACATCGCCGCAACATCAGTCGCAAGCTGCAGATACACAGCACGGCGGGACTCACCATCTATGCCATCGTCAACGGGCTGGTCAAACTGGAAGACCTGAAGCTCTGAGACCGAATTCCACGCTGATGTAATTGTCCAGGGTGCGGCATGCGTTGCCCGAGAAAGCGCATGCCGTGGCCAGGAGATGCTGCCACTCCTCGCTGCCGAGGGCTGGCAGCATGTCTTTTCTGATGCCCCGCCAGATGAGGCTGCATGCCAGTCCGGCATTGAAGTTGTCGCCTGCGCCCACCGTGCTGGCCACGTCCTCCACCCTGGGCACGGGAAAGCGCAGGGTGTCGTGGGGCAGACATACTGTCACAGCACCGGCTCCGCTGGTGCAGATGAATACAGGGCAGAGCTTCCTTATGTGCCTGTCGTAGATGGTAGCGGCATCGCGCTCGCCAAACAGCACCACGAAGTCATCGGCACTGCCGCGCACTATGCTGCTCCTGCGGCAGTTGTCCTCGATGGTGGGCAGGAGCGCCTCCAGCTCGTGGCTGTGGCTGCTGCGGAAGTTGATATCGTAGTAGATGATGGCTCCCTCGGCCGTGGCATGGCTCAGCATGTCCTCCACCAGCGGCCTCATACCGCGGCACGAGGCAAAATACGAGCCGTAGAGCAGCACGTCGTCAGCGTCTATCTGAGGCAATGTCCACTCCTTGGGAGCCTCGGGCTTCTGCTTGTAGAATACATACGAGGCATCTCCGTTGTCGTCCAGATAGGCCAGGCTCACCGCACTCTTCACGTCGGGACGCATGGGACAGTAGTCTGTGCCCACATGGTTGGCGCGCATGAAGTCCAGAGTCTGCCGTCCCACGATGTCGGCTCCCGTGTCGCCCACAAACACGCAGGGCACTCCTGCGCGCCCCACACTCACTATGCTGTTGAAACTGCTCCCGCCGTGGACGGCAGCCTGGGGCTGTCCGTTGCGGAATATGATGTCCATGATGGTCTCGCCCATCCCTATCACCTTGCGTGTCCTACTCATCTCCTTGGTCTTTTCTCATAAACTCCTTGAGCCTTGGCAGAGCCTCGGTGGCTGCCTCGCGCCCCATCCGGTACACCCGTTCCATGCGCTTCTTGTCCTGCTGCACGCGGCCGATGGGCAGCGTGTCATGGGGATAGATGACCAGCGCATTGCCCTGCTCCTCCTGGCTGTGCAGGTAGTCGAGCTGTCCGTTGTACATCACGTGCCGCCGTGCCATGGCCTCCGTGATGCAGGGGTAGCGCTTCATCAGCAGGCGGAAGAGGGGCAGGGTCTTGGTCTGATGCTTGCGAAATCCCTCGGGCTGCGTGAGCACCACCACACAGCGGCCGTATCCTTCCTGCTGGAAATGCTTGAGGGGGATGGAGTCGGCTATGCCTCCGTCGAGCAAAGTGCGCCCTGCCACATGCACCGGACGCGACACGATGGGCATGGACGCCGAGGCGCGCAGCCAGTCCATAGCCTCGCCGCGCAGGCTGTCGAGCCGCTTGTACACGGGCTGCCCGGTGAGTGCGTCGGTGCATACAACCTGGAACTCGGTGCGGTCCTGCTCGAAGCGGTCGTAGTCGAAAAGGTCATACTGATTGGGCACAGTGCGGTAGCAGAACTCGGCATTCACCAAGTCACCGCTCGTGAAGAGGCTATAGAGGCCCATGTAACGGCGGTCGTTGCGAAAGCGGATGCTGTAGCGCAAGGCGCGCGAGGGCTGATGGGACTTGAAGTTACAGCCGAAAGTGGCTCCTGCCGACACGCCTATAATCCCGTCGAACTCTATTCCCTCCTCCATCATCACATCGGTTACGCCCACGGTGAACATGCCTCGCAAGCCTCCTCCTTCCAGTACCAGTCCTCTCTTCATTTTTCTCCTCTGTTCTGTGCGGCGCACGGCCTTATATGCCTTGGCGCCCTTAATCGAAGTACAAATGTATTGATTTTCTGTGTTATGGAGCATTGAAAAGGAAAAAATAGCTACCTTTGCAGCGAAAATGAAGACTTTTTCAGAATTAGGACTCAATGATGCGCTGTTGCGTGCCATTGCAGAGCAGGGCTATGAGAACCCCATGCCCGTACAGGAAGAGGTAATTCCGTGGCTTACGGATACCCAGTCAGATAACCAACACTCAGACCTTATAGCGTTAGCGCAGACAGGAACGGGAAAGACCGCGGCCTATGGCCTTCCCTTGCTCCATCTGCTGGCAGCCGAGGGACATCAGGGTGACAGAAAGCAGGTGAGGGCTTTGATATTGGCTCCCACCCGCGAGCTGTGCATCCAGATAGCCGAGGACCTGCATGACTTTGCGCATTATCTGCCCGACATCAGCATGCTGGCAGTGTATGGCGGAGCAGGCATCGAGCCGCAGATACGTGCACTGAAGCATGGAGTGGATATCGTGGTGGCTACCCCCGGACGCCTTATTGATCTGATGAACCGCGGGGTGGCCGACCTCTCCCAGGTGAGCAGCGTCATCCTCGATGAGGCCGACGAAATGCTCTCCATGGGCTTCCAGGACGACCTCAACAGCATTCTCGAGGGCGTGCCTGCCGACCACCGAACGCTGCTCTTCAGCGCTACCATGAGCAAGGAGATAGAGCGCATAGCCAAGAAATACCTGCGCGACGCACACCAGATACAGGTGGGCAGCCGCAACGAGGGCTCCGAGAATGTCAACCACATATATTATATGGTACGTGCCAAGGACAAGTATGCTGCCCTGAAGCGGGTGGTGGACTACTTCCCGCGCATCTATGCCATCATCTTCTGCCGCACGAAGGCCGAGACGCAGGAGGTGGCCGACAATCTCATACGCGATGGCTACAATGCCGACGCCCTGCATGGCGACCTCTCGCAGCAGCAGCGCGACCTCACCATGCAGAAGTTCCGCCACCACCGCACCCAGTTGCTGGTGGCCACCGATGTGGCTGCGCGCGGACTGGATGTGGATGACCTCACCCATGTCATCAACTATGGAATGCCCGACGACGTGGAGAACTACACCCACCGAAGCGGCCGTACCGGCCGTGCAGGCAAGAAGGGTACCAGCATCAGCATCATCAACCTGCGTGAGCGTTCGCGCATCCGTGTGGTCGAGAAGCAGATACAGAAGCAGTTTGAGCAGGGTACGTTGCCCGAGCCACGCGACATCTGTGCCAAGCAACTCTATCACGTCATCGATGACATCGAGCGTGTGGAGGTGGATGAAGAGGAGATAGCCCCTTTCATGGACGAAGTGCAGAAGCGCTGGGAGTGGCTTGACAAGGACGATCTCATCAAGCGTGTGCTGAGCCGCGAGTTCGGTCGCTTCCTCCAGTATTATGCCAACGCGCCCGAGATAGAACCCGTGGCCGAAGGCAAACAGTCGCGTGAGAAGGGTGACCAGGGCGGCCGCCGCCGTCGTGGTGAGCGCACAGCCGAGGAGGGCTACGTGCGTCTGTTCCTCAACGTAGGCAAGACAGACGGCATGTTCGCCCGCGAGATAATCGGACTGCTCAATAAGAACGTGCATGGCGAAAAGGTCAACGTGGGACGTATCGACCTCATGCGCAACTTCTCGTTCGTCGAAGTGGCCGAGGATGATGCCGACCGCGTGATAAAGGCTCTCAAGCATGGAGTGACCGTGAAGGGGCGTAGCGTGGTGGCCGACCGCAGTGAGCCAGAGGCCAACAGCGGCAATGACCGTGGTGCGAAGGCCGACCGCAAGCGTGGCACTCAGGGCAGGGGCCAGCGTGGTGAGCGTCAGCCCCGCCGCCAGGACCTGCTTGTGGGCGACGAGCGAGCCGGCAAGCGCCGTCCCTCACGCGAGGAACGTGGCTACACCGCAGCGCGTGGCAAGAAGTACACCAAGGACGACTGGATGAAGTTCCTGCACCCCGACAAGGCTCCCGCAGCCACACGCGGTGAACTGGTGGGTGATGAGCCTGACTTCTCGGAGGAGGGATGGGCACGCCGCCGTCCGAAGAAAAAGTGAGCATGCAGGCCGTCAGGGCGTATGTCGTGCTTGGGTACGGGGACTGCTGTTTCTGTGTCCTGGAGCCGCCCCGCCCTGCATACCGGCCTTCCGTATAACCGAACAAATAACATTTCAAAGGCATATTCTGTATGAAGAAACAGTTTGCAATGCTGCTTCTGGCAGTTCTCAGCCTGGCGGCACACGCCGATGAGGGCATGTGGATGCTGAGCCGCATTGACGGGAAGACAGCCCAGACCATGAAGCAGCTGGGCTTGCAGTTGGGTCCCAATGAGTTGTATAACCCCAATGGCGAGAGCCTGAAGGACGCAGTGGTCGATTTTGGTGACTTCTGCTCAGGCGTGGTGGTGAGTCCAGACGGACTCGTGTTTACCAATCATCACTGCGGCTACGGAGCCATCCAGGCGCTCTCCACCCCCGAGGATGACATCCTCACCAATGGTTTCGTGGCGCACAAGCGCAGCGAGGAACGCCCTGCCGAGGGACTCTTTGTCAAGTTCCTGGTGCGCACCGAGGAGTGTACCGCACGCGTGATGACGGCCCTCGACAGCATCTACAAGGCCAATCCCACCGAGGAGGCACGCCATATCGACCGCGACAAGGCCGACAGCATCTGTGCAGCCATCGAGGCCGACTATGTGAAGGCCAACCCTGGAATGGACTGCCAGGTGAAGTCCTACTATGGTGGCAACGCCTACTATGTGAGTATATATAAGGTATATCGCGATGTGCGACTGGTGTTCACGGCCACCGAGACGCTGGGCAAGTTTGGCGGAGATACCGACAACTGGATGTGGCCCAGGCAGACGTGTGACTTCAGTGTGTTCCGTATCTATGCCGACAAGGACGGCAATCCTGCCGAGTACAGCCCCGAGAACGTACCCCTGCACACCAGCCGCTATGCCCAGGTGAGCACCGAGGGATTCCGCCCGGGCGACTATTGCATGACCGTGGGATACCCTGGCAGCACCAGCCGATACCTGAGCTCATGGGGCATCAGCGAGCGTGTGAACGACCGCAATGTGAGCACCATCCAGGTACGTGGCCGCAAGCAGGAGGTGTGGAAGAAGTTTATGGACGCCGATCGTGCCGTAGGCATCAAGTATGCCAGCAAGTGGGCCAGCAGCAGCAACTACTGGAAGAACTCCATAGGAATGAACAAGGCCATCGCCGACCTGGGTGTGATAGGGCAGAAGCAGCAACTCGAGCAGCGCATACGTGACTGGTACTCTCAGGATGCCGTCCTGCAGCGCAGGTTCGGGGAGATGTTCTCCCAGTTGCAGGCAGCCTACCAGGCTCGCCGCCAGTCGGTGCATGCACAGGGCTTCTTCAGCGAGACCTTCATGCGCGGAATAGAAATCTACCGCGTGGCAAGCATGCTCAACAGACTTCCCCAGGATGCCGACAGCACCCAGTTGGGTGCCACCAAGGAGGCACTCAAGCACTTCTTCAAGGACTACGATGCACGCCTCGATGAGGCCACCATGGCAGCTCTGCTCGACAACTACCGCCAGCAGGTGACCGACCGGAAGTTCCACCCTGCCTGCTACCAGGTGATTGACAGCCTCTACAAGGGCGATTGCGCTGCCTATGCACGCGACCTCTATGCCCGCACCATCTGTCTGGACACCAACTGCCTCGACCGCCTCATGGCCGACAGCACGCTGCGTGAGAGCGACCCCGCGCTGGTCTATGCAGACGCGCTGCCCGATATGCTGATGCAGATGGTGGGCGAGCAGAAGGAGAACAACAATATCATCAACTACAACGAGCGCCTTCTCACACAGGCTCTCATGGAGATGGAGCAGGACGAGCCGCACTATAGCGACGCCAACTTCACCATGCGTCTCTCCTATGGATTCATACAGGACTACACCTCGCAGGGTACTCACTATGACTACTATACCAATGCGCAGAGTCTGCTCGACAAGGCTGCCAAGCAGAATGAGATAGAGGACTACCGGCTGGAGGAGGACATCGTGAGCCTGCTCAAGCAGGGCAAGTGGGGCCGTTATGCCGACAAGCAGACCGGCGACATGCACCTGTGCTTCCTCTCGAACAACGATATCACGGGCGGTAACTCAGGCAGTCCCATGTTCAACGGGCGCGGTGAACTCATCGGCCTGGCCTTTGACGGCAACTGGGATGCCATGTCGGGCGACATCAGTTTCGACTCTTCCCTGCAGCGCTGTATAGGTGTGGATATCCGCTTCGTGCTCTTTGTCATCGACCGCTGGGGGCATGCCGACAACCTGATAAAGGAGCTTGGGCTGTAAGTCTCTGTGCTTCGTCTTGAAAAAGAACGTAACATTTTGAATCGATAACTGGACTGTCGCGGTGCGCGGTGCTGGTTTCATGGAATAAAAGGCCGTGGTGTTTCTGTTGGAACACTGCGGCCTTTTGTCTTGTGCAGCGGGGCGTCTGGCATCATTCAGCACAACGGAGGGTAATTGTGAATGTAGAATGTGGAATTTTGAATTGGGCTGTGCGGTAATCGGGAATGTAGAACTGGGTAATTAAGAATGCGGAATTTTGAATTAAGAATTAGGCTTTGTTTCAATTAAGATGGTAGAATCCTGAATTAAGAATTGGGCTGCATGTGGCGTGTGTGGTGAAGCGAATCCGAATTGCAAGTACAGAGTTTGGGTGCTTGGATGGGGGCTGTGCGGGATGGGTAATCTTCTGTCTTTAGCCGTTGTGGGCGCTCCTGTCCGTGTGCTCCTGTTGTGGGATGGGAAAGGCAGTGCGGTGCATGTGGCAATGCAGCGTGCTGCGATGGCTGATGCAGCGCGCTTCGTCGGGCATTGCACCGCAGTGCATTTCCTGCCCTGCCTTGGCGCGTAATTCGCAGAAGCCAGCTTCGGGTGCAGCCTTATGCTTTTTCGGGAAAAAAGAAAGGCGGGAGCATCGGTTGTGATGCTCCCGCCCGTATGGTTGTATAGCGGCCTTGTCGGCCTTGCCGATGTGGCAGTGTGGGTTAGCCCAGATAGCCGCGCAACTGGCTGTTGCGCTCTGTGCAACGCAGTTTACGGATGGCTTTCTCACGTATCTGGCGCACGCGTTCACGGGTGAGGCCAAATTTCTCGCCTATCTCTTCCAGTGTCATCTCCTGATGATTGATGCCGTAGCTCATCTCGATAATCTCTTTCTCGCGTCCGTTGAGGGTGTTCAGTGCGCGCTCAATCTCGGTGGAGAGGCTCTCGCTCATCATTGCACGGTCGGTGGTGGGGGCGCTGGAGTCCGACATCACATCGAGTAGCGTGTTGTCCTCACCTGCCACGAAGGGAGCGTCCATGCTGACGTGGCGGCCGCTGGCACGCAGTGAGTCGTCTATCTTGCCGGGCATCTCATTGACGATGTCGGCCAATTCATCGGTGCTGGGCTTGCGTTCGTTCTCCTGTTCAAACTTGATGATGGCCTTTGATATCTTGTTCACCGCGCTCACCTGGTTGAGTGGCAGGCGCACCAGACGGCTCTGCTCGGCCAGAGCCTGCAGGATGGTCTGTCTGATCCACCACACGGCGTATGAGATGAACTTGAATCCGCGGGTCTCGTCGAACTTCTCCGCTGCCTTGATGAGTCCTATGTTGCCCTCGCTGATAAGGTCAGGCAGTGTGAGTCCTTGGTTCTGGTACTGCTTGGCCACACTGACTACGAAACGCAGGTTGGCAAGTACCAGCTTGTCCAGAGCGGCTCTGTCGCCCTTGCGGATGCGCTGGGTGAGCTCCACCTCCTCCTCTACGGTAATCAAGTTCTCACGCCCAATCTCCTGAAGGTACTTCTCAAACGCCTCACCTTCGCGGGCTGTGATACTCTTGTTAATCTTAAGTTGTCTCATATTCTCCTTTATAGTATGTCTAAGGTATTCTCTTTCGCCTTGCGCCCTATTAGACTCCCGAGGGCAGTGCGGGTTTAATCGATATCCTGAAAAAAGTTTTGCCCTTGTGGCTTTATCCTATCCCAGGTACTCCTGCAGCAGGCTTTTTTTGTTGGAATGGCGCAGTTTGAGGAGTGCCTTTTCGCGTATCTGTCTCACTCTCTCCCTGCTTAGTCCGAACTTCTCGCTTATCTCCTCCAGGGTCATCTCCCTGTTGTTGATGCCGAAGCACATCTCCACGATGGTCTTCTCGCGCTCGTCCAGCGTGTCGAGCATGCGCTCTATCTCGGTGGCGAGGCTTTTATCTATCATTCCCCTGTCGGCTTGGGGGGTGTTCTCGTCGCTAATGACTTCCAGCAGCGTGCTGTCGTCTCCTTCGCCCAAAGGGGCATTTATGCTCATGGGACGGCCGTTGGCACGCAGTGAGTCCCTTATCTTCTCGGGTGTCTCATCGATGAGCTCGGATAGTTCGTAGGCGCTGGGCTTGCGCTCATGTTCCTGTTCAAACTTCATGATTAACTTGTTGATCCGGCTCACTGCACTCACCTGGTTGAGCGGGAGGCGCACCATGCGGCTCTGCTCGGCCAGTGCCTGCAGTATGGATTGTCTTATCCACCACACAGCATACGATATGAACTTGAATCCGCGAGTCTCGTCGAACTTCTCGGCTGCCTTTATCAACCCTATGTTGCCTTCGTTTATGAGGTCGGGTAGCGTCAGCCCTTGATTCTGGTACTGCTTGGCTACACTGACCACGAAACGCAGGTTGGCACACACCAGTCTTTCCAGTGCCTCGCGGTCGTCATTGCGTATGCGCTGTGCGAGCTTCACTTCTTCCTCTGCAGTCAGAAGGGGTTGTTTGCTGATGTCATTCAGGTAGTCTTCGAGCGACTGGCTTCCGCGGCTCGTGATGCTGTTGGTTATCTTAAGTTGTCTCATGTTTTCGGTTTGGTAGGCTAAAGATATGCAAAGTTAGTTGTTTTTTGCTTACCTGGGGGTATGAAAAGCGGAAAACTTCGTACAAAAGCGTTGTAAAGACGCTTTTTTCACTTTATTTATAGGTTTATTGTGGCGCATTGCATGGAAAATCGTTTATCTTTGCATCGCATGCTGTGGCGGCTTGTGCGGGCGGTACTGATGCCTTGCGGCTGGTTGGCCGGCGCTTTTGGTTGCCCTGGCGATGCGATATTGTTGAACTAAACAAAGTGAACTATGAGTACAGGATTATTGGTGACTCTGGCCGTTGTGGTCATTCTGGTCATCTGGATTGTGTTTATCTACAACAACCTGGTGGTGTTGCGTAACAACCGTGAGAACGCTTTCGCCAACATCGATGTGCAGCTCAAGCAGCGTTACGACCTCATTCCGCAGCTGGTGGAGACGGTCAAGGGATACGCCAAACACGAGCGGGAGCTGCTGGAGAAGGTGACGCAGGCCCGCACGGCCGCTATGTCGGCTACCACCATAAACGGAAAGATAGAGGCCGACAATGCGCTTTCATCGGCTCTGGCCGGGCTTAAAGTGCAGGTGGAGGCTTATCCCGAACTGAAGGCCAACCAGAATTTTCTTCAGCTCCAGGGCGAAATCTCTGACGTGGAAAACAAGTTGGCTGCCACTCGCCGCTTCTTCAACAGCGCCACCAAGGAACTCAACAATGGCGTGCAGACTTTCCCCGCCGTGCTTTTTGCAGGCATGTTCGGTTTCCACCGCGAGCCTATGTTTGAGGTGCCTGCCGCTGAGCGCGCCAATTACGACAAGGCTCCCGAGGTGAAGTTCTAAGCCCGTATGTCTCATTCTGATACCCTTTTGCAACGAAGATGAAGTATGTGGGCATGCACACTCAGCAGGTGCAGAACAATCTGAAGTCCGTTCTGCTCCTGCTCCTGTTCCCATGCATCCTGCTGGGAGTCGTATACGTGTTCCTGGTGATATGCAATTCGCTGGGCATCACTGACCCTATGTATGGTGGCGACACCAAAGTCAACTGGGATTATGTCAATTATGAGATGCTGCAGGTGCTGCCTTGGGTGGTGGGCATTGTGGGCGTGTGGTTCCTCATCTCCTACCTTTTCAACACCTCCATGATACGTCATTCCACTGGTGCCAGACCGCTGGAGCGTAGGGAGAATCCGCGTGTGTATAACATCGTGGAGAACCTCACCATGGCTTGCGGTATGCCCATGCCCAAGGTGAACGTCATAGACGACCCTATGCTGAACGCCTTTGCCAGCGGCATCGACGAGAAGACTTACACCGTGACCGTCACTACAGGCATCTGCCAACGCCTTACCGACGCCGAACTGGCTGGAGTCATCGGCCATGAGCTTACGCATATCCGCAACCGCGATACGCGCTTGCTCATCATCAGCATCATCTTTGTGGGCATCATGAGCACTGTCATGAGCCTTGCCATACGGCTCCTTTGGAACAATATCATGTTTGGTGGTACGCGTCGCCGAAGCGATGACGAGCGCGAGGGCAATGGTGCGGCTGGCATCGTGCTCCTGCTTGTGGCTATAGTGCTGTCGGCCATCGGTTATTTCTTCACCCTGCTTACCCGCTTTGCCATAAGCCGTAAGCGTGAGTATATGGCCGATGCCGGTGGGGCAGAGCTGTGTGGTGATCCGCTTGCCTTGGCATCGGCTCTGCGCAAGATAAGCGCACATCCCGGACTGGGTCAGGTGGAACGCGAGGATGTGGCACAACTCTTCATCGTCCATCCCAAGGCATTGAGAAGCAGTCTGGCAGGCATGATGGACAGCCTCTTCAGCACCCATCCCAGCACCGAGAAACGTATTGCCTATCTGGAACAGTTCTGATGCAGCACACCTCAGAGCAGGGCTGGTGTGGGGCAGCAAGCCTCTCTGCGCCGGCAGTCTCTGAGTAACATAATATCCGCGAGCCGCCTTTCTTGTTGCAAGTAAGGCGGCTCGCGGCTTTGTCCAAAGCGGCGCTCGGGGCCACTTGGTCTCTTGGTTCTTAGTGTTTTTTGCTTTCCAGAGGTGTTGCTTTCACTTTTCTCTTCCCGTTTCCCGGCACTCTGAACACCCATCCTTTGTCGCTCGTGAGTTCTGCTTCGATGATAAGTCCTGGCAGCATTTTCCAGTCTATCGTCCACAATCGGGGATAGAAGTTCTCTTCCATGGACTCCAGTACTTGTGCCATCTTGCTGAAGTCGGGGTCTTGTGAATCCTGCTTGTTCACGAACTCCACCTTCACCTTCCTGCCAGGCACATGCTTGATGAACAGAGTACATTTCTTACCTCCCGTCTTGAGCCTGCTGTTCACAGTGTCGGCCAGGTTGTTGATTGCACGTCTTAGGCGGCTGTCACCCGTGCCATCCATCATTGTCAATGTGGTTTCCATCAGTCCGCTGCTGTCTCTGACGCTTGGTGCTGTTCCTTTGTCGTATGGTACTATGTCTCCTTCCTTTATCCGCATGGCTTTGCGGTGTACCGACACGTCATATCCGAGCAGTTGGAACGGATCGTCCAGCATCTTCAAGTCCTTTGTCACAGCCTGCGCATAATCCATCTTCTTGCTCTTTACTTTTATAATGTAGTCGTGTGGGATTGAACTCTCCCATTCCTCACGTCTCATCCCGTCTATGCTGTCCAGTGCCAGTACAAATGGTGCCCTGCTTTCGATGACGCGTCTGACTCTTCTGCTCGGCTTTCTTCCATGCTCTGTGGCACGCCTATACCTCTTTCTGAGTCTTGATACCTTCCCCAATAGTAACTTCTGGCGGATAACCACGAATGACCAGAAGTGTTCCTTGTCTGGGTATTCGGGAGTGCGCAGATTGTTCACAAGCATATAGGTGTATGGAAGTCCCTTCCAGTTTGCACGCCCGTTATATCTTCGCTTCCCGTAGCTGGTATATACCACCTCATCGGCATTGAGCGAATCATCCTTTAATAACCCTTGCTGGTACAATTCGTAGCGTCGCATCATCTCATCTACACTGACGGTATCCTGAGCGAGGCTTATGGGCGGCAGGAATGCAGCAAACAGAACTGCCGCAAGGAGTAGTTTGTTTCTTGTGTACATAGGTAAGAGAAGGTTAAGAGGTTTCTTTGTTATTGCAGAATAGGTCAACATGTTTCACCGCTTCTTCTGTGCTGGAGTCAGGAGACCCCTTTATCTCCTGATGACTTGCGGTTCGGTGGTGGGACCATCCACTATGAGTTTGCCGCTGTCCTCTATTCGCATGCGGTCCATGAGCACTACGCGCTCGTCGGGATTGCTCTTCATGCGGCCGTGATATACGGTGTAGTAGGTGCCGTCGGGCATCTTGATGGCCATGTTGTGGCCGGTGCCCATCACCTCGCCACCCTGTTGCAGGTTCTCTTGCAGTACGGGATTGTTGTCGGCCTTGAAGAATGGACCGAGCGGATCACAGGCTGTCGCGTAGCCCACTGCGTAGTATTTTCCCTGATAGCAGTTGGCACTGTACATCATGTAATAGAGTCCGTTGTGCTGCAGGATGAAGCTGCCCTCGGTCCAGCGGCGGTTTGCCTCGCCGTGTGAGGCGCTGCGGCTCTCCCATTCAGCCTGCTTGTCGCTCATGCTTGTGGGCGGCTGCAACAGCAGTACAGGCTCACCTATCACGCCGGTGAAGTCGTTCTTCATCTCGATGCCATACACCCAGCTCTCCTCTATATCCTTATATACTCCCTCGCGACGCAGGCTGTCGGCCACTTCGCTCTCTACCGGATGCTTGTAGCAGCAACGGCTGTAGTAGAGGTAGCAGCGGTTGTGTGTGTCGTCGAAGAACACATTGGCGTCTATGATGGGGTATTCGGGATTGAAGATGGGCCTGTTCATCAGGTCGCGGAAGGGGCCTTCGGGCCGCTCGCTCACTGCTACGCCTATCTTGAAGTTCTCGGCTTCGTTGGTGGGGTTCTTGCGCCAGTTGGCACTGAAGAACATATAGTACTTGCCGTTCCGCTCATATACTTCGGGTGCCCAAAAGCAGTCCTTGCACCACTGATTGCTGTCGCCTCCGTGATACACCTGCCCACAGGACTCCCAGTTGACGAGGTCGTCGCTCACGAAAGCCTCGAATCCATCGTCCATGGAGGTGCCATACATGTAGTACCTGCCGTTGGATGCGTGCAGCAGGAACGGGTCGCCCAGCTTCATGGGCAACGGATTGGTGACGGTGCTGGGTGTGCCCGGTTTCTTCTCCAGCAGGTTGCACGAGGTCAGGCAGAATGCTGCGGTGGCCATTATGAGGCACAGGGTGGTGAGTTTCTTCATTGTCATAGGGATGCTTTAGGGTGATTGAATGGTGGAACCGCCGTTTTCCGGCGTCTTTGCCTATTCGGTGCGGTAGTCTTCGCTGGTAGTTACCACCTGGGTGGATGACGGGTCGGCATCGGCCTTGCGGTACCAGTCGCTGTAGGCTATATAGTGGCTTGCGTAGGTCTGGTTGAGTGTGGCAGCCTGCTCGGGATCTACTCGCTTGATGAACTTTGCAGGCACTCCGCCCCACAGTTCGCCGTCGCCTATCTGTGTGTTGCTCAGTACCAGCGCTCCGGCAGCCACTATTGCCCCTCTTCCCACCACTGCGTGGTCGAGTACTGTTGCGCCCATGCCCACCAGTGCACCGTCCTTCACTTCGCATCCGTGCAGGGTGACAGAGTGTCCGATGGTCACGTCGTTGCCCAGGATGCAGGGTGCTGTGCCGTTGAGAGTGTGTATGCAACTGTTGTCCTGCACGTTGGTGCGGTCGCCTATCTTGATGAAGTGCACATCGCCACGCAGTACGGCGTTGAACCACACGGTGCAGTCGTTACCCATCTCCACGTCTCCCACTATCACTGCTCCCTCGCTGAAGTAGCAATGCTTGCCGAATCGTGGTGCGGGCATGCCCGCCAGTTTCTTGATGATAGCCATTTTCTTATTGCTTGCCTATATTATATAATGTGTTCCTTGGTTGCCTCCATCAGCCACTCCAGGTCGTCACCCTCGAGCAGCGGTGCCAGTTCCTTGCGCACTTGTGCGTGGTAGCTGTTGAGATACTCCACCTCGTCGGGCAGCATCATATCCCACAGGATGGGCTCTGTATCAATGGGGCAGAGCGTGAGAGGCACCAGTTGGAGGAACTCCCCAAAGTCGCTCTCCATGCATCGCTCCACCATCATCGTGTTCTCGATGCGTACTCCGTGCTTGCCTGCACGGTAGATGCCCGGCTCGTTTGTTATGGTCATTCCGGGCTGCAGGAGTGCCGGCACGTGGTTCATGCGTATCTGGTGAGGTCCTTCATGCACGCACAGATAACTGCCCACACCGTGTCCGGTGCCGTGACCATAGTTGATGCCGTGCTGCCACATCGCGTATCTTGCCAGCACATCAAGTTGTGTTCCGCAGGTTCCAACGGGGAATTTGGCCATTGCCAGACGTATGTGTCCCTTCAGTACCAACGTATAGTCGGTGCGCTCTTCCTCGGTGAGAGCGCCCAGAGGGATGGTTCGTGTGATGTCGGTGGTGCCGTTCTGGTACTGCGCACCGCTGTCGAGCAGCAGCAGCCCGTGTGGTTCCAGGGGGATGTCGGTCTCCTTGCTCGCCTCGTAGTGTACGATGGCACCATGATGGGCATAGCCTGCGATGGTGTCGAAGGAGATATCCCTGTACAATGGCTGTTCGGCACGCAGGGCTGTCAGGCGGGCATCCACGCTCATCTCTGTCTCGTGGCCGGCCTGCACCGCGGGCTTGAGCCAGCGCAGGAACTTCACCAGCGCCACTCCGTCATGCAGCATTGCCTGGCGGAAACCTTCGCGCTCGGCCTCGTTCTTGATGGCCTTCATGGGTGCGATGAGCGAACTGCGGCTGACGATGCTCCAGCCCATTCCATCGGGCGGAAGCACGCGGCAGTTGCATGACTGCGGTTCAATGAGCATCGTGCAGGGCTGTGTGTGGGCCAACGTTTGCGGCAGAGCCTCGTAGGGCTGTGTGCTGATGCCTTCATCCTGCAGATATCCGGTCACTTCGGGGGTGAGCTTCTGCGGGTCAACATACAGGGTGGCACTCTGCTGCGAGATGGTCAGATAGCTGACGAAGACGGGGTTGCAGTGCACATCCGTGCCGCGCAGATTGCAAATCCACGCGATTTCATCGAGCGGACAGATGACGGTCATCTCTGCTCCTGCCGCCTTTATCTGCTCGCGGATGCGTGCCAACTTGCTTGCTGCACTCTCGCCGGCAAACTCTATCGGCTGTATCTCTACGGGATTGGCAGGCACTGGGGGACGGTCGGTCCACAGTTCCTCTGCGGGATCCAGACTCGTGTCCAGTCCTATGCCTCCTGCCTGCAGCTCCAGTCTCAGGCCAGATGCCTGCTCCACGCTGTTGACCCATCCGTCGATGCCAACCGTCTCTCCCGCCTGGAGCTGCCCCTTGAGCCATTCGCCTATGGCAGGTGTGCCGGGCACCCTCTCGCGCATGAGTTGGAAGGGTGTACCCTCCAGCTGCTCAGTGGCAGCCAGGAAGTAACGGCTGTCCGTCCACAGTGCGGCATCGGTGAGAGTGACCACTGCGGTGCCGGCACTGCCGTTGAAACCGCTTATCCACTGTCGTGTCATCCAGTGCTCAGGCACATATTCGCCGTTGTGAGGGTCGGTGCTGGGGAAGATGAATGCTGCCAGAGCATGCTCGCGCATGTAGTTCCTCAGAGCCTCCACACGCCTTGTGATTTCCAGTCTGTTCATTTGTTGTCCTTGATAGAGTTCTTTTTGGTGCGTGCCCAATTCTCGCTCACGCGCAACCACTCCTCGTAGGTGCGCTTCCAGCGCTTGTGTGACCAGAGCCAGAGTTCGGGCTGCTCGCGTATCTGCTCCTCCAGTGCCGCAGCGTAGAGGTTGGTTATCTCATAGTCTTTGTGCTCCTTTGGCTCCCAGGTCAGTGGCACCACCTGGCAGTGGTAATAGCCCCGGCGGGGTCGGGTGACGTGTACATATACCACACACGACGGCACTCGCTTGCTTATCTCCTCGGGTCCGATGAAGAACGAAGTCTTGTGGCCCAGGAATTCCGTCCAGTGATGCATGGCTTCCCACTTGGGACACTGGTCGGCGATAAAGCCGATGATTTCGTGCTTCTCGCCCCTGCTCATCAGTATGATGTGGCGCAGAGCCTCCTTCATGGCTATGCAGTCGCCGCCGAACTGCCTCCTGAGCTTGAGGAAGAAGCGATCTACGCGCTTGTTCTTGAGCGGGTGATAAATCTGTGCTCCGCCGAAGTCGGGAGCCAGATGGCTGCTGAAGGAAGCCACCCATTCCCAGTTGCCGTAGTGTCCCAGATAGGCTACGGCGAACTTCTTGCCGCGTGTGCGCATCTCGGCTTGCAGCTCCTCCAGTCCGTCCCACGTTACGCGGCGCTCTATCTCCCTGCTGCCCATGTGCATGAGCTTGAGTGTCTCCACGATGTAGTCGCAGAAGAAGTGGTAGAACTTGCGCTCCACCTGGCGGTGCCACTGGGCAGGCTGCTGCGGGAAGCATTCCTGCAGCTGTCGGCGCACCAGCTTGCGCCGGTATCGTGCTATGTGATAGATGAGTGGGAACAGGCAATCGGAGAGTGCATAGAGCACCCTCATGGGCAGTCGGGAGAGTGCCCATGTGAGTCCGTAAATCAGGTACAAACCGAATTTCATACCGCAAAAATACAAAATAAATGTGAATGCAAGTCCATTTGCAGCATTAAGATATGGGCGGGCAGGCAAGGAGCATGTGGTGGGACGGCAGGGCAAATGCCCCTGTGGAGGCCGAAGCGGTGGGTATGGCACTTGGGGCGGATGAAAAGCGCAGCGCGCTGCATGTGCCTGCGCAGCGCATTGCGATGGCCGGTGCAGCGTGCTGCGATGGCCGTTGCACCGCATTGCATCATTTGCCCGGGAATGCAGCCTTGCGGCGGTGTGGAGCCTCATCCGGCCTGGGCAGGAGCACTGGGATGCCTGTGGAGGTGCCTGTGAGGGGGCGGATTGCGTGTTTCTCGGTCCTTCGGAGGCGAAAGGTGAGCGGCGCGCTTGCCTATGACGCAGATTCTTACTATCTTTGTAGGTTAGTTGACAGCGTACAGACGTACGCGGTGCATAATAGGAAGGCTAAAGACAGAAGATGACAAACGACGTGACACAGACCGATGGAATCACCCATCATCTCAACCGCATGTATCAGGACTGGTTCCTGGACTATGCCTCATACGTAATCCTGGAGCGTGCCGTGCCGCACATAGGCGACGGATTCAAGCCCGTGCAGCGACGCATCATGCACAGCATGAAGCGCATGGATGACGGCCGCTACAACAAGGTGGCCAACATCGTGGGCCATACCATGCAGTTCCATCCCCACGGTGATGCCAGCATCAAGGATGCGCTGGTGCAGTTGGGGCAGAAGGATCTGCTGGTGGATTGCCAGGGCAACTGGGGTAACATCATCACAGGAGACGATGCTGCTGCAGGCCGATACATCGAGGCCCGTCTGAGCAACTTCGCTCTGGATGTTGTCTTCAACCCCAAGACCACCGAGTGGAAGCTGTCGTATGACGGGCGCAACAAGGAACCTATCGCCCTGCCGGTGAAGTTCCCGCTCTTGCTTGCGCAGGGTGCCGAAGGCATCGCTGTGGGTCTGAACTGCAAGATACTGCCCCACAACCTGGGAGAGATATGCGATGCAGCCATCGCCTACCTGCATGGGCAGGAGTTCCATCTCTATCCCGACTTCCCCACAGGCGGCAGTATCGACGTGAGCAAGTACAATGACGGACAGCGCGGAGGGGCTGTGCGCGTGCGTGCCAAGATAGAGAAGCGCGACAGCAAGACACTGGCCATCACCGAGATACCCTACGGCAAGACCACAGGCACCGCCAGTAAGCCCAGCACCTTTATCGACAGCATACTGAAGGCCAACGAGAAGGGAAAGATAAAGATACGCAATGTGGAGGACCTCACAGCTGCCAAGGCCGAAATCCTCATACACCTTACTCCCGGTGCCAGCAGCGACAAGACCATCGATGCACTGTATGCCTGCACCGACTGTGAGATATCCATCTCGCCCAACTGCTGCGTCATAGATGACCGCAAGCCTTGTTTCCTCACGGTGAGCGACGTGCTGCGCAACAATGTGGATACCACTCTGGAGCTTCTGCGCAAGGAGCGTCTCATACGCAGGGGCGAACTGCTCGAGAGCCTGCTCTTTGCCTCACTGGAGCAGATATTCATAGAGGAACGCATCTACAAGGACCGTCAGTTTGAGAACGCAAAGGACATGGATACCGCCATCGAGTGGGTGGATAGCCGCCTGCAGCCCTGGTATCCCAAGCTGGTGAGGGAGGTGACCCGCGACGACATCCTGCGTCTGATGGAAATCAAGATGGGCCGCATACTGAAGTTCAACAAGGAGAAAGCCGAGGAGAACATTGCCCGCATGAACGCCGAAGTGGAGCAGATAGACCACGAACTGGCCAATATGGTGGAAGTCACATGCCAGTGGTTTGAGTTCATCAAGGGCAAGTACGGCAAGCAGCACCCGCGTCTGACCGAAATCAAGAACTTCGACACCATATCGGCTGCCAAGGTGGTGGAGGCCAACGAGAAGCTCTACATCAACCGCGAGGAGGGTTTCATAGGCACTTCCTTGAAGAAGGACGAGTTCGTGAGCAACTGTTCCGACATCGATGATGTCATCATCTTCTACCGCGACGGCACATATAAGGTGGTGCGCATAGCCGACAAACTCTTCGTGGGAGAGACAGAGCGAAGCAAGGCAGAGAAGAAGAAGGCCGAAATCATACACATTGCCGTATTCCGCAAGGGCGATTCGCGCACCATCTACAATGTGGTGTATCGCGACGGCAAGGCTGGCACCTCATACATGAAACGCTTCAATGTGACCAGCATCACCCGCGACCGTGAGTATGACCTGACGCAAGGAAAGCCCGGGAGCCGTGTGCTCTACTTCACTGCCAACCCCAATGGAGAGGCCGAGACAATCAAGGTGGTGCTCAAGCCCAACCCCAAGGTGAAGAAGATCTTCTTTGATCGCGACCTCAGTCTGCTGGCCATCAAGGGCCGTCAGAGCATGGGCAATCTGCTCACCAAGCTGGATGTGAGCCGCATCACACTCAAGAGCCACGGCGGAAGCACGCTGGGCGGCAGGAAGGTATGGTTCGATTTCGATGTGCATCGTCTCAACTACGACGAGCAGGGAACCTATCTGGGCGAGTTCAACAATGACGACAAGATACTGGTGGTACTGGACAATGCCGACTTCTACATCACCAACTTTGATGCCAACAACCACTATGAGGACAACATAGCACGCATTGAGAAGTATGACCCCGACAAGGTGTGGACAGCCGCTCTCTTCGATGAGGAGCAGGGGGGATACCTGTATGTGAAGCGGTTCAAGCTGGAGGCCACTGCCCGCCATCAGAATTATCTGGGCGAGAATCCCGCCAACAAGCTTCTTCTCCTCACCGATACTCCCTTCCCGCACCTGCTGGTCACGATGGGCGGAACCGACAGTTTCCGCGCTCCCATCGATATGGAAGTCGAGGAGTTTGTGGGTGTCAAGAGCTTCAAGGCACGTGGCAAGCGTGTGACCACCTTTGCCGTAGAGCGTGTGGAGGAGCTTGAACCCACCCGCATGCCGGCTCCCGAGGACGATGATGATGAGGCTGCCGGTGGCGGACAGGAGACCGACGGAGATGCCGAAGGTGCCGACAACGCCGAAGACAGGGAGGAGAGCCAGCAGGATGTGCTGGATGAGATGACCGGACAGCTGCATATGTTCGACGACTGAACCCCTTTGGCCTATGTACAAGGAACATGATGAGACGAAGATGAAGATGGACTCCTGCCGCCTGCGCATGGGGCTGCTGGCTCTGCTGCTACTGCTCATGGCGGGTGGGGCAGAGTGCTGCGGGCAGACCCGTGAGCCGCTGCTGCCGGTGGAGTATGAGCCTGCGGGCAGGCAGATTGACCGCTCCGTCCTGGTGGGCATCGGCCATGTGAGCCAGCTGGACACCTATCTCTCGCCCATGGAATACGGCGGTCCGCAGTTGTCCTTCCTCACTCTGAGGGAGCGCATGACGGGTATGGCTGGCGGGCGCATCGCCTTCCAGAGCATGTTCCAGGGAGCTTTGTCCTACACCGAAAACCCTGCCGGCAACGCCAACGAGCTGGGAGGCAGGATAGGTTATGATGCCGGCTGGCATTATGTATGGCAGCCCGTGAGCCGTCTCAGGCTGAAGGCCGGTGGATTGGTGGGAACTGATGTGGGCTTTCTCTATAACTCCCGCAACGGCAACAACCCCGCACAGGCACGTGCCAACATCGACATCTCGCTCTCGGCAGGAGGTTCCTATGAGTTCCGCATACGGCATCTGCCCATGCAGATGCATTATCAGGCCCACCTCCCGGTGATGGGCTGCATGTTCTCACCGCGCTACGGACAGAGCTATTACGAGATTTACCAGGGCTACGGAGACCGCAATGTGCGCTTCACCAGTCCGGCCAATGCACTGAGCCTGCGCCAGTTGTTCAGCCTTGATTTCTGCTTTGCGCGCACCACCTTGCGGGTGGGTTACCTGAGCGACATCCGTCAGAGCCACGTCAATGGCATAAGGGTGCACGATATCAGCCGTTCGCTCATGCTGGGTTATGTGCGCCACTTCCAAACCTTAAAGCGTAAGAAATGATGAAGATACGTTGTTGCATGGGACTTCTGGCACTCCTGCTGGCCTTTGCCGGTTGCCAACGCGGGGTGGATGAGTACGATGAATCGCCGCAGGCAAATGTGGAGGCTCTGTGGCGCATGATAGATGAGCACTATTGTTTTCTGGACTATAAGGAGCAGAGTCTGGGCTTCAGTTGGGCCGGCAAGCGCGAAGAGTACCTGGGTATGGTACGTCCGGGCATGAGCCGCTCGCAGCTCTTCGAGGTGCTCTGCCGCATGCTCTCCACGCTCAAGGATGGTCATGTCAACATCTACAGCAGTATGGATGTGGGCCGCAACTGGTCATGGAAGGACGATTATCCCGAGAATCTCGACCGCGAACTGCGTGATAAGTATTTGGGTACAGACTACGGCATAGCCAGTGGCATGAAGTACCGCATCCTGGATGACAATATCGGCTATGTGGTGTATGAGAGTTTCTCCGATGGAATCGGTGAGGGAAACCTCGACGAGGTGCTTTATTACCTGCGGCTGTGTGACGGCCTCATACTGGACATACGCGGCAATTCGGGCGGTTTGCTCACCAATGTCGAGCGCCTGGCTGCACGCTTCACCAATGAGCGCACGCTGGTGGGCTACATCTCACACAAGACAGGCAAGGGCCACAATGACTTCTCCAAGCCCAGGGCAGAGTACATCAGTCCGGCTATGGACCGTGTGCGCTGGCAGAAACCGGTCGTTGTTCTGGTCAACCGCTCCTGCTTCAGCGCTGCCAACACCTTTGTGCGGGATATGAAGCAGATGCCTCATGCCGTCATCATGGGCGACAGCACGGGCGGTGGCAGCGGAATGCCTTTCAGCAGCGAACTGCCCATCGGATGGTCGGTACGCTTCAGCGCCTGCCCTTCCTATGATGTGAACATGCAGCAGATAGAGGCAGGCATAGCTCCCGACATCCAGTGTGCGCTCGACAGCACGCTTGCTCTCCAGGGAAAGGACAGCATGATAGAGGCCGCACGGGCACGCTTGCATTGAGCGGTGAAATCACATGATTTAATCGGCAGTATTGCCTGTCTTGGACGATTGGACTCGTTCAGGCTGAGGCAGAATCCATTCTGTTCAATGCCTCCTTTATCTTGTTTACCCTGTTCCACACCGTTTGATGTGGGCAGCCAGTCAGTATCTCTATCTGTTGGTTCTTCATTCCCAGCCTCACCAGATAGCATGTGCACAGCATGTGGTCCTTCATGCGGGGTATCTGTTCCATTATTTCCGCTCTGAAGGATGGGTATTCGCTGTCAACGGCAGAGCATATCTGCTTCCAGCAGTCTGCAGGTACGCTTTTGCCTTGGCGCACATAGTCTTCCAGCGTATTCATGGTATCTGCCAGAGCCACCCTTGCGCTGCTCAGGCTCGAAGCTCTTGTCATATCGTTCAGTTGAGCTCTCTTCTTCGTCAGAGCCGCCTCCAGTTCGCAGGAATGTGCTTCCAGTTCCTTCAATGCCTGCTCCATCTGGGCCACTTTCTCCATCTTCTTCTGCAGTTCCGATTGCATTTCGGCCAGTTTCTTGTCCTTCCCCAGAGTCTTCTCCATCGTCCTCTTCTCCTTGTAGAAGTGCAGTGCAGCCAGTCCGGCTATTATAATAAGGAGTACGCAGAAGCCTATTATCCCCCAGAATCTCATCAGCTCATTCTCCCTGGCCAGCGTCTCCTCCAGCTCCTTGTCTCTCTGATAATCATACATCCCTTTGGAGTTCCGCGTCCATTCCTGTTGGTCTTTCTCGTTTATTGAGATTCTCTCTTTTTGGTATTGAAAGGCACATTCTGCGGCTTCTTTGTAATTCCCTTGGTTATAATAGATGTAAAACAGATGTGACAGACTGGGTTGTCTTTCGCGAAGAGACGAAATGCTCAGGTCTTTCTTGTGGTATATAATGGCAGAGTCCGTCTTTCCCTTGGCTTCATAGACAATAGCTTTGGCAAAGTTATAGTTGTAGGATCGCTCGTGTCCGGGTATTGCTTCCAACTGGGAAGCCAGTGTATCCACTTTGCCATAATCTTTCTCTCTGGCGAAGAGGTACATCATTTCCGAAGCAACAGACATGCTTTTCTTGTAGCTATTCTCTTCTTTCAGCTTTTCGTAGGCCTTCCTGCAATATTCCATGCCTTTCTTTTTGTCTCCAGCAAGGAGATATGATGTGGCCACATCCATTATATACCAACAATCAACCATTTTTGCCTGCTCGGCAAGCCTAAGCCCCGAAAGCGCAGTTCTTGTTGCTTCCTGGAAGTTGTGCTGTATCCTGTATGTGTTGGACAGCAGAGAATAGGATTTTAGTGCTGTAGAGGTGTCGCATGACAAGGGGTCTTCTATATATGATAAAGCTTTCAAGGTATATTCTACAGCTTTGGGGCTGTCGTGCAAATCTGCAATAGTAGTATGCGCGCATTCTGTCTGTCTCTGTTCCATGTTCCTCCATATAGTTGCTCACTTTCTTTATGGAGTCTATTGACGAAGCAAGCATGTCGCTTTTGTATCTGATGCGTATGTTCAGCAGGTCAAACTTCATTCTTGCATATTCCGAGGATGTATAGACGGCATTACGTAAGGAGTCGCTTAGGGTAATGGCAGAATCAATGTTGTCGTCAGATAATACCCATGCTTTCTCTATTTGGTTCAAGACATCTTTTTCTTTATTGCTTTTGGATGTGCATGACACTATGACGATGGCTATGGTAAGTGCTAAAAGAATTTTTTCTGCTTGGTGCATTGCTCTTTGATACAGTTTGATTCCTTATGCAAATATACAAGTATATATCTGATTTTACTTCGTTTTTGAAGTTTTTCTTCCTCTTTGACTTCTGTTTTGTACGATTCTTCCTGTCTTTTGCAAAGATACTCTTGAGGTTCTGCTTTAGCCAAAATGGCTATAAATAAGCACTTCGATTGCCTTTTTCTATTGGATTCTGTCCCAAGTTGTCCCAAATGGGACAACTTGGGACAAGAAATAAGCGTTTCATAAAAGACGTTTGCGTAAATTTGCGCATAGAAACAAAAAAAACAAAAAGGGAATGAAGACTACAACAGTGATGTTCACTCTGTTCTTGGCGGCATTCGGCTTG
>UQST01000007.1 GCA_900543815.1 uncultured Prevotellaceae bacterium | reverse complement strand
TCAGGTTCTTCATGTACAGGCTGGCAACACTTTATTCCTAACATATGGTGTTACCAACCGGAAAAATCCGCTGACCCATGACTTGGGCAGCTTCACTTCTTGTGGTGACTTCGTCCAATGGTTCCCTGGTACTGTTGGAGCCAGGAAAGGAGGGAAGCCTGATTCTGCGGGTACTGTTTTGGGGTAGAAGAGGAAAAGTCTCTCCCATAGGCTTCTGCTGCGCTTGGAAAAGCCCCCGAAAGGATGAAAGCGGCCAAGCCGGCAGCATCCTGCAAGCGGATGACAGGCAGCTTTAGCAGACGGAAGCCTGGTGGGCAGAACGCCTTTCGCTGCTCCTTGCCACATGGCAGTGTTCTCCGCCGATTATCGCAGCGCAGTGCATTGCCCAACGCAGCGCAGTGCATCGGCCATCGCAGCGCGCTGCATTCGTCATCGCAGCGCAGTGAGCTTGCCATCCCTCAATATCGGGCAGGCCAGTTCTCACAGCCGCGCAAGCCATTGCTGCACGTAGTCGGACACGTAGCGGCGCAGTTGTGGAGTCTCTATGACGATTTGGTCGGCCAGACCCACGATAAATCGCGTGATGCTCTTATAGTTGCTCACCTGGGTATCCAGCACCCATTCCTCCTGTCCGCTCACGGCTGAAACGTCCTGTTCACACAGCGGGAACTCCTCTATGAGCAGGTTGTAGGCCCGCCTCTTCATCCTTATGCGCGCCGGCAGAGTGCTCCCGTCCATGCTCACAGTGCGGAAGGCATCCATGTGTCCCTGCCTGTGCAGACGGCTGCAGAGCCATACCTGCTCCTGCATCTCCACGCTCTGTATGCGGCTGATGCGGAATACCTTGCACATGGCAGTCTCTATCTCGAATGCCCACACGTACTTCTTGTCCTCGCTCAATGCGAATGGCTCCACCAGTCGGTCGCGCTGCGTGTTGCTGCTTGGCGATGAGTAGCCCTTCAGCACCGCCCTCCGCCGTAGTTCGATGCACTCCATCAGATGCTTCGTGTTGCGGTTCTTCTCCATGCGTATCAGTTTCTCCGACACCAGGCTGGTGCCGTAGATGGTGGCGAGCTTCGCCTTGAGTTCCTCCCTCAAGCGCGTATCGGACTCTATGCTTTCGATGGCGTTGTACAGAGTCATCGCCTCTTCCTGGTTGAAGAAGAGCAGATCGGAGAGCTGTTTATGGATGGCCGTTCCTGTGGCAAGCCTCACGTGATGGTGGTCGGTGAGCACCACGTAGCCCGCCTCGTTGAAGGTGTTGATGTAGCGATATACGGTGCGCCTGTCGATGCCCAGCTGTTCGGCCAACTGGCTTGCCGAGTAGCGCCGCGTGCGCTGCAGCATGAGCGCCAGCATGCGCAGCGCTCTGTCCTGTTTGGGTTGCTCCATGATGGGGTAGAGTGATGGTTTGTGTTTGTAAAATTACCGCTTTTCTGCAGGGTGACCAACGCACTTGGCCCCAACTTTCATCCGCTGTGCACAATTCTGCTGCCCCATTGTTCCATTCGTCCCATATTCATGCGCTGGATGCCAGTCTGCTCTGTACAGATTGTCCCATTTTCCTGTGCAGGCCAAGGAGAAATGCCTGCCAATGTAGTGTGAGTGGGCAGAGGACGCCGGGCCAACTAATTACAATAGGTGATTTATGCCACAGAAGCCTGTTGCAGACTTGTGTGGATGGATTCTTTGCCTTATATTTGCATGAGAAAACAAGCATATACGACGATTCTTTGGCTACAATAGATATGAACGAGCAGGCGTGTGCCTGCGGAAAGGCTCATGCCCGGAAGGCAGAGTCCAATGAGCCTGGCGGCGAGAAGTCATACGACCACGTGCTCAAATACACCGGCGTCTTTGGCGGCGTACAGGTGCTCAAGATGCTCGCATCGATGGTGCGCAACAAGCTCACAGCGGCCTTCTTGGGCGGAAACGGCATGGGGCTGATTGCCATCTACAACTCTATCGTGGAGTTTGTGGTGAGCAGCAGCAATCTGGGCGTACCGCTCAATGCCACGCGCCAGTCGAGCGAACTGCTGGAGCAGGGCGATGAAGGGCGCATCCAGCACTTTGTCATGGTGGTGCGCACGTGGGTGCTGCTCACGGCCATCATAGCTGTGGTGCTTTGCTCGCTGCTCTCGCCTGTGGTGAGCTATATCCTTTTCGACCAGGAGTTTGGCCACTGGACCCAGGTGATGACCATGATACCTGTGGCGGTATGCTTCCTTGTGGCCGAGGGTGAATGCGCGGTGCTCAAGGGATTGCGGCACGTGCGCCAGGTGGCGGTGGTGGAGAGCGTCATTGCACTTGCCACGCTGCTGCTCACTGTGCCCTTCTATTACCTGATGGGCCTACGCGGTGTGGTGGTGGGACTCATCTGCAGTGGTCTGGCATCGCTCATCAGTCATTTCTGGTTCTCATTGCGCATCGCCCCTTATCGCGTGCGGCTCTTCGACCTGAAGGTGCTGCGTGAAGGGTTGCCCATGGTGACCAAGGGAATCCCTTATGTGCTGGCAGGCTTCACCACGGCACTGCTTGGCATGGCCATCCCGGCCCTCATCATGATGAGTGGCACCCAGGCCGATGTGGGCTATTACCGCATGGGCTATGCATTGATGGTGGGCTATGCAGGCATGGTGTTCATGGCGCTCGAGGCCGACTATTACCCTCGTTTGTCATCGGCAAACGGCAATCTGGAGCGCTTCAACAGCACCATCAATCAGCAGATTGACGTGTGCGTGCTCATCATCACGCCTTTTCTCATCCCCTTTATCGTGCTGATGCCGTGGATTATACGGCTTCTCTTTACCAATGAGTTCCTTGTGGCCGAGGAGATGACGGTATGTGCTACCTTCTACACATTCCTGCGTGCCATCATGCTGCCCGTCTCTTATTCCTCGTTGGCCAAGGGCGATTCGCTGGTCTTCTTGCTCATGGAGATTACGAGCAACCTTGTCATGGGCTTCCTGTTCTGGTGGCTGTATGGTCATTGGGGGCTTACGGGGGCCGGCGTGGCGCTGTCGCTGTGGGCGCTCTACGACCTTGTGTGCGTGCTTCTGGTGTATGGCAAGCTGTATGGCTGCCGCGTGACCGGACCTACCTGGCGGCTGTGTGCGGTGCAGACAGTATGCCTGTCGGCGGCTGTGCTGTGCTGTCTGCAGGGCAACCTGTGGGTGCGCTATGGTGTGGGTGCCTGCCTCTTCGTGGTGTCGCTGGTCTATAGCGTGCGCCTGCTGTCGCGCCGCTCGGAGTTTTTCAGGCGCTTTATAAGCAGACGGGAATCGCTTTCCTGACCTTTTCCAGAGTAAAACGGTATATATGGGAAGCGTGTGTGGGCGATGTGCCAGTCGCATAAGTGCCCGCGCCTATAGATATTCAACTATAATATAATAAGGAAGCGCCACCTCGGTCTTGGTTATGACCTTGAGGTGGCGCTTCGTTTCTTCAGTTCCTGCCCAGGCATATCAGGCGGAAGTCACAGTGGTCGCAGGTGCGCTGGTCGCTGCATTGGGTGAAGGGAAGGGCGGGTGAGAAGATTTCGGCGATGCGCTCCCTCAGTCCCTGTATGAACTCTTCGGCCACCTCTCCATCAAGGCTCTCCACCTCCTGCTTGCCTATGTAGAGTGCCGGGCTATAGGTATCTCTGCTGGCCTTGCCGGGGTAGAAGAGCACGGGCTTCACCTTGGTGTCCGGTTTGCAGTGCTGTTTCTGTGCATAGGCATAGAGGAAGGTTTGCAGATAATAGCCCTCGTGGGCATCGCTCAGGCCGGTCACCTGTTCCATGCTGCGCACTTCGGGCACATGGTTGCCCGTCTTGTAATCTACCACTCTCACGCATCCCTCCACCTCGTCAAGGCGGTCGATGCGTCCGCCCGTCTTGATGACCAGGGGCGGTGCACCCTCTGGGTGGATGTCCATGGTGAACTTACGTTCTACCTCTGTGCCGATGATGTGCAGCGGGGCGTGCTGTGCGTCATAGCGAAGAAGGTTCTTCAGATACTGCATGATGACGCTGCGGTAGATGATGAGTTCGCCTGTGTATTCATTCTGAGGGCGTTCTCCGCGCCCAGCCATCTCTCTGATGCGGTCGCCCATGTGCCATTTGTCATCGAAGGGATGGAACACATGCACGTCGAACACGATGTCGAGCAGCGGTTCCACGCGGCTTTCCATCTGCCGCAGAACCTCATTGAGCACATTGGCACCCAGCGTGCGGCTGCCTGTGCGCTGCATCAACTGCTCGTACAGAACCTGTGCCGTGTCGTGGAAGATGTCGCCTATGTCGGCCGGTTGCAGACCTTCCTCGGGGTCGCGTTCGGGCTGTATGCCCACCACATGCTGGAAGTAGAACTTCAGGGGGCACGCCATGTAGATGTTGATAGCCGATGGACTCAGCATCACATGCCTGCCTTCTGGCAGCGACTGATCGTATTTCTCCCTCATCTCCTGCATGATGGCCTCGTCCTTCTGTACGCATAGGGCGCTTGCCTCATCCACCTGTGGTGTGCTGCGCAGCCATCTTGAGCGTATGGGGATATCGGTCTCGGCCTGCATCTGACGCAGGAAGCGCGATATCTCGTGGCGCGTATTGCCGGTGCTGTTCTCGTTATAGACACAGGTGAGATGCTGGGTGCGTTGTATGAGGCGGTAGAAATAGTAGGCATACACAGCGTTGCGATGGCGCGGAGTCGTGAGGCCGAAAGCTTCGCGTATGTCGGCTGGAATCATCGTGTCTGCCTGCGTGGCACGAGGCAGCATGCCCTCTTCGACCGACAGCATAAGCAGGTGGGAGAAGTCGAGGCAGCGTGTTTCGAGCACTCCCATGACCTGCAGACCCAGGGCTGGCTCGCCGTGGAAGGGGATGCTGATAGAGAGTAACATGCTGTGCAGAAGCCGGCGCATGGTGCCTGGCAGCACGTCGAGCGCATCCTGGGGGAGCTGTGTCAGGCGGATGAATTGCTGCATGATGCGGTGGGTCTGGAATATTGCCTCCATATACAGCATGTCGTAGGCACTGGGGGCAGGGCGTCCTGCGAAGCAGGTGCCCACACGCTGGACCATCCTGTCAAGCCATGTGAGCAGGGTGGGGGAGTCGGCTCCTTGCCATTGGCCGGCCCATTCCGCCTCATCGCCCAGCATGGGAGCATAGGCATGACGGCGCACTGCCTGCAGGAAGGGATAGCGGAACGTGCCCTTCTGCATGTCGTAGCCGTCGGTCTGCAGGCTGGCCAGAGCCATGAGCAGACTATATACCGGTGTGTCGGCCAGCGGAAATCCCATGGTCACGTTCACCTCTCCCACCGATGGGGGAAGCGCATGGAGCACGGGGTGCAAGAGCGATTCGTTGCACAAGACCACCGCATTGTGGTTGGGCACCACGTCCTGTGGCTGGCTGAGCCACTGCTGTGCGAAGCGTGCCGCAGCGTTGTCGGTGGTGCAGGAGATGAACGTTACATCGTGCAGGTGTCGCATGTTGTCATACTCCTCCTTGCCCAGTGCACAGGGGAAGTGGAGCAGGTTCTCCCGCATGAAGATGCCTGCTTCATTGGCCTTGTTATCCACGTAGAAGGAGTCGTAGTCCCAATAGAATCGGCCCTTCCCGCTGCGTTTGATTTCCATCATGAGGGCTTGCTCCACGTCATTGAGCACATTGAACCCTACAAAGGCAACAGCCTTGCGTTCCTTGAGATACCCGTCGAGCAGGTCGGGCCGGTGCTTCAGGTCGCTTGCCACACGGCGGTAGAGCGCACCGGAGTAGAGTGTTCCGCGTGCCTCCAGAGTGCGGTTGAGTGCCTGATAGAGCGGGTACATGTGGCTCCAGATATGCAGGAAGCGCTCTTTGATGGCCGTGTTGCCTTCCACCGAGAAGTTGCTGAAGAAGCGCTTCAGAGCCTCCTCCTGCTCATCCGTCAGATAGTCGATGTTGTCCAGGCAATGCTGGTCATACACGTTGGCAAGCACCAGTTGGGCATCGGCCATGTGCTTGTCTATGTCGTCGAAGTCCGATAGTATCACTTCGCCCCAGCCCCACAACTGGTCCAGGGACTGCGTTTCCTCCTCGGGGATAATCTGCTGCATCAGTCTCAGCAGTGTGCATATGCTCTCGATGGGGTCGGCTTGCGTGAGGGGCGTGAAGGTCTGGAACAAGTTGTCCATGCTGGTGTATTCGGGTTCCCACAGCGGTGACTTGCCCGTCCCCACCAGCTCCTGGGTGAGAAACAGGCTTGCCCGCTTGCCTGGGAACACGACTGTCACGTCGTGCAGATTGCTGCCGAACCGGGCTGTGAGGTCGCGTGCCACTGCGCTCAGAAATGTATTCATGTGTGTCCTGTATCTTAGTGTGTTTATTCGGGGAGAACTCTGTCAGTCTGGCCGCTGTACACGTACCAGAGCCAGCCTTCGACCTTCGTGCCGGGATACATCTCGCCTACGAGTTTCATGTAGTCGCGTACCTGGTCTTCGTAATCCCTCTTCCTCTTGCCGAACTTATAGTCAACCACTGTGATGAGACCCTGTTCCATGACTACACGGTCGGGCCTTCTCACCTTGGCCTGCCCCGTTGCCGGGTCGTGAGTGATGATGCCGCATTCGCGCAGGAAACGTTTTCCTGGGGCAAACCATTGGGCTATGGTGGGGCTGGCAAGGCCACGCTCGATGCAGCGGCGTGCCTTCTTCCATGTCTCAGACTGCTCTGCCAAGCCTTCTTCTTCCATTTGGTCGAGCACGGCAGGCGCATCGTCGATGCACTTGATTTGGCTTAGTGCATAGTGCATGAGCTTGCCGGTCTCGATGTAGGAGTCGGCTTTGAGTTCCTCGGCAGTGTCATCGCCCAGAGTGTGCATGAAGAGGCGTGCCTGCTCGCTCTGCATGAACTGCATCGTGGGAGGCCGTGTGCTCATGCAGATATCCACGGCGTTCGTTTCGTCGCAGGGCATATTCATACGCTTGGCACGCCTCTCGCGCTCGTCATCCTCCTTGCTCCGTGGCTTTTTCTCTTCGCCGGCACCGCAGAGCGAGCCTTGCCGGAAGCGCAGGATGTCATCTTCCTCCACCATTTCCAGCGCATTGAAGATGAGGTCGCCCACGCATGCCAGCTTGTTGTTGGCGGTGGTCATGCCCCATATCATCAGGTTGCATCGGGCGCGGGTAAATGCCACGTATATCATGTTGAGCGTATCCACGCGCCGCTGCAGCATCTCGCGCCGGTAGTCGGAGGAGAATACGCTGTTCTCCATTTGCGCAGAGAGTCGTATGGGGAGCGTGCCCATCTGGTCGAAGGGGGGCTGTGCGGCATTGCACCAGAGCAGGCTGTCGAGCAGGGGGTCAATGCCCAGGTTCCAGTCCATAAAGGGCAGGAAGACGGTGTGATACTCCAATCCCTTGGACTTGTGGATGGTGAGGATGCGTATGCCACCGGTCTCGCAGCCGGGGATGGGACGGGTGGAGAGGTTGTCGTTCCACGCTTGCAGAAACTGATGAATGTCCTGAGGATTGTCGCGCAGATAGCTCTGCAGCTCGTCCATGAACGCCAGCACATAGGCATCCTGCCCCTTGATGCGCTCCAGTTGCAGCACATAGTAGAGCCGTTCGGCGAGCAGGAGCAGTGGCAGACGCGCCATCTGCTCGCGGTGGGAGGTCAGTTCGGGCGGCAACACATCCTCTGGCTGCTGGCGCATCACCTGGTGAAGGGGGATGTCGAGGCCCAGTATGTCCTGCTGGTAATGCAGTATCAAGTATCGAAGCACTACGGGGTCGGCCTTCTGCATGCCGTCTGCGGTCAGTTGCATAGCCGACACCAACAGCTGTACCGAGACGGATGCCTGAAGCAGGAAAGCCTCGTCGCTGACCAACTGGATGTCGGGGGCCAGGCGATGGAAGAGTGTCAGAAGCTGTGCGGCTGTGCGGTTGCGCCGCACCAGAATGGCCATCTGCTGCTCGTGCACGCCCTTTGACTTCAGTTGGCGAATGGCATCGGCCATTTCTCTCACCGTATTCTCCTCGTAGTTGTCGGGCCTTTTCCTTCCCTGGCGCTTGTAGAGGCAAACGCCGGTGAAGCCTTGTTCGCCGTCGGCATGAGCGCAGTTCTGCTTTACATCCTCGTAGATGTCTGCCAGCTTGAAGTCCGCCTCCTCGTCCTGCCCGTCGAGCATCGATGCGGCACGGGGGAAGAATGCGTTGTTGAAGTCAATCACCTGCGGCAGGCTGCGCCAGTTGTCGCGCAGTGTGGTCTGCTGCGGTGCCAGATGCTTCAGATCATGCTGTGCTCCGTGCAGAATCTCCCAGTCACCTCCGCGCCAGCGGTATATGCTCTGCTTGACATCGCCCACGAGCAGACTGTGACCGCCTGTGGCTATGTTCTCGAGGAGCAAGCTGCGGAAGTTGCTCCACTGTAGGCGGCTCGTGTCTTGGAACTCATCTATCATTATGTGGCGGAACTGAACGCCTGCGCGCTCCAGTACGAAGGGTGCGTCGCTGCCTTCCACCATGCGGCTCAGCAGCGCGGCGGTGCGGCTGAGCAGGAATTGTCCGGCCTCGGCAGATATCTCCGTGGCCTCTTCCTCGATGGTGCCCAGCAGGCGCAAGGGCGGCAGGTAGTGCAACGAAAGCTTGATGCTGGCCAGGATGTACAGGGCTTGGGCATAGTGGGAGCAGAATAGGCTGAGCATGCCGGCGGTCTCAGTGGCCTCGGCCATGAGTTCGGGCTTCTTGCGGTCGGCCGCTTTGAGCAGTTTCTCGGGATTGTCCGCGGCATCGGTGATGCGCGCCGAGGGCAGCTTGTAGGTCATTGACCGTCCCTCGGCAGTGCCCATCTTGCTGGCCTGAAGCAGGAAGGGCTCAAAGCTGGAGCGCCCATAGCTGATGCGGTCGAAGTCGGCGACCTGCCCGGTGATATGCTCCAGCAGAATGGTGGCTTCCTGCCGGATGCTCTCTTCGGTCTGGGTCCTCAGGGCGTTGAGCGTGCGTTTGAAGCTTATGGCTTGCTTCTGCTCCTCCTCGCTCGTCACTCTCTGCTGTTCCTTGTGGCTCTGATATTCTTCCTCATAGATGCACCGCCCCAGTGAGTTCATGCTGCCGCGTATGTCCCAGCGGTCGCTGTTCTCGATTTGTTCACGCACGTAGTCGAGCACCCACTGGCGCACGTCGGGCCGCTCGGAGAGGTGCTCCATGACGCTGTCAACAGCCCTCGCCACCACCTGGTTGCTGTTGAGTTCCACGCGCAACCCCGATGCCAGTCCCAACTCATGGGCCAGCGTGCGCAGAATACTCTGGAAGAAGGAGTCGATGGTCTCCACTCTGAAGTGGCTGTAATCGTGCAGGATGGCGCTGAGCGCCTTCTTGGCACGCTTGCGCAGCTCGCCTGGTTCCAGGCTGATGCCCTGTCCGGCAAGGCATTCCTGCACCTTGCGGAGCATACCCTGGTCGCCGTCCAGGTCATTGCCCAGGGTGTAGAGCGAGGACAGGATGCGGTCTTTCATCTCGGCCGTAGCCTTGTTGGTGAAGGTTACTGCCAGGATGTGTTCGGCCTCATGATCCGATGGGGTGGCAAGCAGAAGCGCCACATATTCGGCCGTGAGCGTGAAGGTCTTGCCCGAGCCAGCCGATGCTCGGTAGATGGTTAGCGGTGATTTCATACATTACAAAGGTAAGCATTATCTGCCTAACAGCAGAACGGGAGGGAAAAGAAATTGGTGCTCCCTCTTGCAGATTCCGCTTCGCCATCCGGTGCGGGCCGTTTCGCGGAATCCCTTTCCGCGCTTGGCATGCGCTTGCTTGGTGCTTCTGTTTTCTGCAAGGCTCGATAGGAGTTTGTCTTCATCGCGCTTTGTCTTTCCGTATTCTGCGGTTGCGCTTTGTCTTCATCGCGCTTGACATTGTGTAGCTCAGCACTTGGTTTTCGTCTTCATGGTGATTCAGGCATTTCCGAGTCGTGCTTCAGATTCGTATGCCTGCTGCTACGGGGTGCTCTGTGACGGCATTGAGGAGATGAGCGGGTGGGGTAGGATTCCAGTAGGAGGCCAATGGGAAGAATGGGCAATTGGGTGGTGCCGTCATACGCAGTGCGGTGCAATGCCAAACGCAGCGCGCTACGATGGCCGATGCAGCGCACTGCAACAGCCAACGCAGCGCGTTGTGTCATTTGGTGGAAAATGCCAACTTATTTGGCAGAGTGCTTCTTGGCCTGGCGCAGAGCCTTCTTGATGGGACGTGCCTCCACGCCCTCGAAGGTCATCTTGACGGGTGCGATGGTGCCGTCGGGCTGGAACACGAGGCGGTCTATGCAGGTCTCGCGGTAGTTGCCGTCGGTCTGGTCAATGGGGCGACGGTGATATACAATGTAATACTCGTCCTTGCCGGGAATCTGCAATACCGAATGGTGTCCTGCTCCACGCGCCACCTTGTCATCCTTCTGCAGTATCTTGCCCTTGCGCTCAAAGGGTCCGAACGGGCTGTCCGACACGGCGTAAGCCACACAATAGTCAGGTCCTGTCCATCCTCCTTCGCTCCACATGAAGTAGTACTTGCCGTTGCGCTTCAGCATGAAGGGGCCTTCCACATAGCTCTCACTGGGTGTCACCTCGTGGAACAGCTCCCCGTCGGGCCATGGGATGATAGAGAGCAGGTCGGAACTCAGGCGGCACATGTTGCAGTGCTTCCAGCCTCCGTAGAACATGTAATACTGCCCGTCGTCATCGCGGAACACGAACTGGTCAATAGGCTGTGCGCCATTGACGATGTCGTTAATCAGTGGCTTGCCCAGGGCATCCACATAGGGCCCCTCGGGCTTGTCGGCTACGGCTACGCCGATACCGCCCACCTCGCCCTGGTGCACGTCATTGGCACCGAAGAAGAGATAGAATTTGTTGTTCGCCTCAATGATGGCCGGAGCCCATAGCGCGCGGCGAAGCCAGCTCACGTTCTTCTGTTCGAGCACCCTTTCATGCTTGGTCCAGTTCACCAGGTCGGTGCTGGAGAATGCGTCGAAGTAGAGCTGCTCGTCGAAGGGGGCGCTGTAGGTGGGGAATACCCAGTACTTGCCTCCCATGACGGCTACCTCTGGATCGGCATACATGCCGGGGAAGATGGGGTTTCCACTGCGCTTCTTGCCTTTGGCGCATGCAGGTGCGGCTGCCAGCAGAAGGCTTGCGAGGACGATGGTCAGTACTTTTCTCATTGTCTTATTTGGTTTTGGTTCAATGCTTGAATGCAGGTTCGCACTCCCGTCAATTCTTGAAGGAATGGATGGGAGCTGGGATGCGTCCGGTGCGGTTGACGAATGCAGCGCAGCTGAAACCGTTTACCGGCATGATGGGCGCGTAGCCGAGCAGACCGCCGAACTCCACTGTCTCGCCCACACCCTTGCCGATGACGGGGATGATGCGCACGGCTGTAGTCTTCTGGTTGACCATACCAATGGCAGCTTCATCAGCAATGATACCGCTGATGGTGGTGGCTGGGGTGTCGCCGGGAATGGCTATCATGTCGAGACCCACGGAGCATACACAGGTCATGGCCTCCAGTTTCTCCAGCGTGAGAGCGCCTGCCTGCACGGCATCTATCATGCCTTGGTCCTCACTGACAGGGATAAAGGCACCGCTCAGACCGCCCACATAGCTGCTGGCCATCACGCCGCCCTTCTTCACCTGGTCGTTGAGCAGAGCCAGAGCAGCGGTTGTGCCGGGTGCGCCGGCGTGCTCCAGTCCTATCTCACACAGGATGTCGGCCACAGAGTCGCCTATTGCGGGGGTGGGAGCAAGGCTCAGGTCGATGATGCCAAAGGGGATGCCCAGGCGTCGTGAAGCCTCTTGTGCCACATACTGACCCACTCGCGTAATCTTGAACGCTGTCTTCTTGATGGTTTCGCACAGTACCTCGAAACTCTCGCCGCGTATGCCCTTGAGCACGTGGTGAACCACTCCGGGGCCGCTCACGCCCACATTGATGATGGCATCTGCCTCGCTCACTCCGTGGAAGGCACCTGCCATGAAGGGGTTGTCATCGGGTGCGTTGCACAGAACCACCAGCTTGCCGCAGCCCAGCGAGTCGTTCTCCTTGGTGGCCTCGGCGGTCTCCAGGATCACTTCACCCATCAGTCTCACGGCATCCATGTTGATTCCTGTTTTGGTGCTACCCACGTTCACGCTGCTGCAGATGCGCTCTGTGGTGGCCATGGCCTGCGGTATGGAGCGTATGAGCAGCTCGTCGGAGCGTGTCATTCCCTTGCTCACCACGGCGCTGTAGCCGCCCAGGAAGTTGACGCCCACCTGCTTGGCAGCGGCATCCAGTGTCTGTGCGATGCGCACGTAGTCCTCTGGCTTGTGGCAGCATGCGCCTCCCACCAGACTGATGGGTGTGATGGACACACGCTTGTTGACGATAGGGATACCTATCTCGCGGCTGATGTCTTCGCCTGTGGAAACCAGGTCCTTGGCCAGGGTAGTTATCTTGTCATATATCTTGCGGCAGCATGCGTCCAGATCCTTGTCGGCGCACTCCAGCAAGTTGATTCCCATGGTGATGGTGCGGACATCCAGTGTCTCCTCTTCCACCATCTTGTTGGTTTCGAGAACCTCGTTAATGCTAATCATCTTTTAGTGTGTTTCGTTTGAAAGGAAAGTGTGGTTGGCTGTTCTCTCAGATTCGGTGCATCTTCTCGAAGATGGCTTCCTTCTGGCACTTGATCTGTACTCCGAGCTCCTGGCCCACATGCTCCAGCTCGCTGGCCACTGTGGCAAAGTCCTTTGTGCATGCAGCCGTGTCGGCTATCATCATCATGTTGAAGTAGCCCTGAACGATGGTCTGACTGATGTCGAGGATGTTTATCTTGCTTTCTGCTAAGTATGTACATACTCGTGCAATGATGCCGGTGGTGTCTTTGCCCACTACTGTGATGATAATCTTTTCCATATTGTTCCTTTTTATGAATGTGTTCTATTGTCCTGTTATGCTTTATCCTTTCTGCAGAGCAAGCATCTCCTCAAGGGTGTGGAGTACCCTGAGGGTTCCGCCCTTCCATGCAGTAAAAGGCTCCTCTTGCTTCAGTCTGTGCCACTCTGTGACATTACCCTGCATGTCGCAGCGCACCGAGATGGGGCCTTCGATGTGTTGCATGTCCGACGTCAGTATTCTGTGGTAGGCTTCGCAGTGCATTGGCTTTGTCCCTCCTTATTTATACGTTGTCTATTTCTTCACGCTGCGTGCGGGTTGCAAGTTGCGTCTTGAGATGTGGGTAGGCGCTGGCAGCTCCTTCTTCACGTTTATGGTGGACTCATGAGGCTGTGCCTCGCGCAGTTCGGCAGGCGACAGCCTATGCTTGCGCATGTCGTTGTCTGGCTGCTCCGCCTTGGCTTTCTGGGAGGAAACGATGGTGTCCTCAACGGCAAGCGTATCGGCATGCTGTCTGATGGTGTCCTCTGTCGTGGAGGTCTCTTCCACCTTCTTGTGCATGCGCACCAGAGCGATGTCCCTTATCAAGAGTGCTTCGGCTGTGTTCTTGCTGCGCTCGTTGCCTCTGGGCGGCTGTTGGGGCGACATGAAGAGCATGGCTGTGACAGACTTGAGCTTCATTGTGTCGAGAGGGGCAGTGGGCCTCCAGTAGAGTTCCGTCTCCCTGTCACCATAGATGTGTACTGTGGTGTTGACCACGGTGTCGTTCTCAAACCGCAATATCATTTGGGCGAAAGCGTCCGAAAGGTTGCTTTGAGCCACCTTCTGAGTGTAGCAATGCCAGATGAACGAGTCACCGGTACGTGTTGTAGAGTCGGCTCGCCATGTGAGCACAAGCAGGTTGTGCAGTACATCGGGCATCAATGTGGCATGCTGCAGACCCGTCCATACGTTGGCCGTATCGCCCTGTGCGGTCAGGTGAGCATATTTACCCTGCCTGCTGCTGCCGCTCTCGCTGGAGCCCATACCGCCTGCCATGGCCTCTATCCTGGCGCATACTCGGGCACAGATGGGCGCAAAGAGTTCGGAGTTACCGCTGTAATAGACCATCGACGAGTCGAAGACCGCTTCGTCGATATGGTGTTTCTTGAGCGCTGCATGTATGTAGATGTAGCGTAGCTCGTCGGTGTTTCGTCCGTTGCTCTCGGCTTCAGCCATTCCCTGGGCCAGGTGGTAATCCACCAGCAGGTTTTCCATCTGGCTGGGCGACAGCACTCCTGCGGGCCTCTTGGGCTTGCATGAAGCAAGCGCCATGAGCATGATGCCAGCCAGAAGCGTGGTGCGCGGTATGTGGGCAAACGCCTTCCTCATGACTGGAACACTCTTCGGTAGAATATCAGCAGAGCTATCACGCCGCAGGAAATGCATGCATCGGCCAGATTGAATATGGGGCTGAAGAAGATGAAGTGTCTTCCGCCGGCCACAGGAAGCCAGTCTGGCCAGTCCCATTCCACTAAGGGGAAGTAGAACATGTCCACTACGCGGCCCATCATCAGTCCGTCGTAACCAGTGCCCCAGGGCACAAACTCAGCCACCACAGGCGCAGGCGGGTTGTTGAACACCATGCCGTAGAACAGGCAATCAATGATATTGCCGGCTGCTCCAGCGGTTATCAGCACCAGACAGAGCAGCATGCCCCATGTCACCCCCTTGCGTATGTTGCGCATGATGACGTAGATAAGTACAGCCACCGCTACAATGCGAAACGAGGTAAGGAAGTACTTGTTAAATATCTCAGCGCCGAAAGCCATGCCTCGGTTCTCGGTGAAGAGTATCTGAAACCAGTCTGTCACGTGTATGCTCTGGTGCATGTACATGTGCGTCTTCACTGCAATCTTGATAATCTGGTCGGCCATCAGGATGAGCAAAGACAACAGAGTTGCCGCTGTGACCTGTTTTCCTTTTCTTGTCATCTTCTTTGTGTTGGGTCTGCTATACCTTATATATATAATGCGTGCGCGCGTGCACGGGTCGTGTCACCAGGGTGCTGCCGTCGTTCAACGGCGCTTCTTGTCCCTGGCATTCTTGGCCTCAATGGAGAGGGTAGCGTGTGGCACGGCGCGCAGACGCTCCTTGGGGATGAGTTTTCCTGTCTCGCGGCAGATGCCGTACGTCTTATTGTTGATGCGTACAAGGGCTGCCTCCAGGCCTTGGATGAACTTCTGCGAGCGGGCGGCCATGCTTATCAGGGCCTCCTTACTCTGTGTCTCGCTCCCTTCCTCCAGCACGTGGTAGGTGGGCATAGTGTCGTCTATGCCGTTGTTGTTGCGGTTGCTCAACTGGTCAAGCAGAACATCGTAGTCATGTCTTGCTACCTGGAGTTTGTCCTGGATTATCTTTCTGAACTCCTCGAGCTCCTCATCGGAATATCTCAGTTTCTCTTCCATAAGCTTTATGTTTGCGTTGTTTCACTTAATACAATCCTTTGTGCTGTTTGATACAAGTCACTATACTGTTACGTACGAACCTCAGTGCTGTTTAAAACAAACCTTTGTGCAGTTTAATACGAACATCTGTGGCGTTGGGCACAATTCATAGCGCTCTCAAGTGCAGCCCTTTGTACTGTACCTCGTTTACACCTTGCTCACCTTGAGCTCAGTGCCCTGGGCGCAGATGCTGTCGGCCAGAACCTGCTGTGCGATGTACTGCTTGAACTGTTCCAGGCAGCGGACATTGTCGTCAGATGCGGGTATGGTGACGTGTATGCGGTCGGTAATCTCGAATCCGCTCTCCTTGCGCAGGCTCTGGATGCTGCGTACCAGTTCGCGTGCAACGCCCTCCAGGCGCAGGTCTTCGCTGATTTCCAGGTCGAGTGCAACGGTCAGAGTGCCCTCGTTGGCCACGCTCCATCCGGGAATATCTTGGCTGAAGATCTCCACGTCGGCCAGTTCTACGTTGGCTGTATCGCCGCTGGCCAGTGTGAGGAGGATGCTACCGTCGTGCTCCAGCTGGCTTATCTGCTGCTGTGTCATGGCCTGTACGGCGGCATTCACGTTCTTCATCAGTGCGCCGAACTTCTTTCCCATGACTCTGAAGTTGCACTTCACCTGCTTTACCAGCACGCCTTCGGCCTCCACAAACTCCATCTCCTTGACGTTCACTTCGTCCAGGATGAGCTGCTTCATTGCTTCGAGTCTCTCTCTTTGCTGCGCATCGGTGGCAGGGATAGCCACCTTCTGCAGCGGTTGTTTCACTACGATCTGCTCCTTCTTACGCAAGCTCAGTATCATGGAGGTCAGTTGCTGGGCCAGTCTCATGCGCTCCTCCTGCTCGGCATCGATGATGGAGTCGTCAGCCTGGGGGAATGCGCACAGGTGTACACTCTCCTTCTGTTCCTTGTTGCCGCGCTCAGTGGCACTTGTGAGGTCTCTCCACAGACGGTCGGCATAGAATGGAGCGATGGGCGACATCAGCTTGGCGATGGTCTCCAAGCAGGTGTAGAGGGTCTGGTAGGCGCTCAACTTGTCGGTGCTCATGGCATTGCCCCAGAAGCGCTTCTTGCTCAGGCGCACAAACCAGTTGCTCACCTGATCTACGGTAAATGCCTGGATGAGGCGTCCTGCCTTGGTGGGCTCATAGTCCTCATAGCATTGCTTCACGTCCTTGATGAGTGAGTTGAGGCAGGAGAGCAGCCAGCGGTCCATCTCGGGACGCTCATTTACGGGTATCTCATCCTCCTCAAAGTGCCATCCATCCACGTTGGCATACATGGCCAAGAAGCTATAGGTCTGTGCAAGCTTGCCGAAGAAAGTGCGTGTGACCTCCTTTACGCCCTCCACATCAAACTTCAGGTTGTCCCAGGGCGCGCTGTTGGTAATCATATACCAGCGCAGTGGGTCGGCTCCGTATTGCTCTATGGCGCCAAAGGGATCTACGGCGTTGCCCAGACGCTTGGACATCTTCATGCCGTTCTTATCCAATACCAGGCCGTTGCTTATCACGGTGCGGTAAGCCACGCTGTCGAATATCATTGTGCTCAGAGCATGCAGGGTGTAGAACCATCCGCGTGTCTGGTCAACGCCCTCGGCTATAAAGTCGGCAGGGAAAGCCTTGTGCTGGTCAATGGCCTCGCGGTGTTCGAAGGGGTAGTGCACCTGTGCATAGGGCATGGCACCGCTGTCGAACCACACGTCTATCAGGTCGGTTTCTCTGGTCAACTTGCTTCCGCTGGCACCTACCAGCACGATGTCATCCACCATGGGGCGGTGCAGGTCGATGCGGTCATAGTTCTCCTGGCTCATGTCGCCGGGTACAAAGCCTTTGTCCTTGAGCGGATTGGATGCCATGATGCCTGCTGCCACGCTCTTCTCTATCTCCTGGTAGAGTTCCTCCAGCGAACCGATGCACAATTCCTCACGGGTGTCACGGTTGCGCCAGATGGGCAGCGGAGTGCCCCAATAGCGGCTTCTCGAGAGGTTCCAGTCGTTGAGGTTCTCGAGCCATTTGCCGAAGCGGCCTGTGCCAGTGCTCTCGGGCTTCCAGTGGATGGTGTCGTTCAGTTCCATCATGCGCTCTCTGGCCTTTGATGCACGGATAAACCAACTGTCGAGAGGGTAGTACAGGATGGGCTTGTCGGTGCGCCAGCAGTGGGGGTAGTTGTGCACATGCTTCTCGATGCGGAAGGCCGTGCCCTGCTCCTTCATCTCGATGACCAGCACCACGTTGAGGTCCATGTCCTTGGCCGCAGCCTTCTCGTCGTACTTGCCGTCCTTGTTGTATTTGGGGTCGTAAGCGTTCTTCACATAGTCGCCGCTATGCTTCCAGTAAGCCTCGCAAACGCACTTCTCCACAAAGTCGGGACGCATGTTCTCACGCACGAAGTAGCGTCCCTGGAAGTCCACCATGGGTCTGGTGTCGCCTGCCTTGTCTATTACGAAGAGGCTGGGAATGCCTGCATCACGTGCCACCTTGGCGTCATCGGCACCAAAGGTTGGCGCGATGTGCACAATGCCGGTACCGTCCTCGGTGGTCACATAGTCGCCGGGGATGATGCGGAAAGCCTCTGCCGTGCGGTCCACCACCTGGTCGTCCACCAGGTCGCAGGGCTTCACCCAGGGCATCAGCTGCTGGTAGTGCAGACCCACGAGGTCTGTTCCCATGCCGCGCCACAGGATTTCGGGAGCTGTCTCTGTGCCGTCCTCATTCTTGGTGGCGGGGAAATGAGCAGCCAGCCGAGCCTCTGCCAGAATGTAGATAGCCTCCTCGTTGCTGTATGGGTTCTGGCCTTTTACTGCCACGTATTCTATCTTCGGGCCCACGCAGAGCGCTGTATTTGAGGGCAATGTCCAGGGTGTGGTGGTCCATGCCAGCGCATACACCGTTTGTCCCATTGCATCGAAAGGCACCTGGTCAGTCACCTTGAACTGTGCTGTCACCGTGGTGTCCTTCACGTCGCGGTAGCATCCGGGCTGGTTGAGCTCGTGGCTCGACAGGCCTGTGCCTGCTGCCGGGCTGTAGGGCTGAATGGTGTAGCCCTTGTAGAGCATATCCTTCTGATAAAGTTGCTTAAGCAGCCACCACAGCGTCTCAATGTACTTGTTGTCATAGGTGATGTAGGGATGCTCCATATCCACCCAGTAGCCCATGCGCTCACTCAGGTCGGTCCACTCACCCGTGTATTTCATTACGTTCTGTCGGCAACGCCTGTTGTAGTCCTCGATGCTTATGCTGTGGCCTATATCCTCTTTGGTGATGCCCAGCTCTTTCTCCACGCCGAGTTCCACGGGCAAGCCGTGTGTGTCCCATCCGGCTTTGCGATAGACCTGCTTGCCGTTCATCGTCTGGTAACGGCAGAAAGTATCCTTCAGGCTTCGTGCCAGCACGTGGTGGATGCCTGGGTGGCCGTTTGCCGATGGTGGTCCTTCGAAGAAGACAAACTGCGGGCAGCCCTCTCTCTCCTCTATGCTTTTGTGGAAGAGGTCCTCCTCCTCCCATTCCTTCAGCATCTGTCGGCCTACCTCAGGGAGGTTCAGACCATTTCGCTCGGTGAAATTCTTCTTCATGATGTATCTTTGTCTTTCCTTTTGGGTACTTGGGTTATTGTATTTTGCTTTGTTTAGTAACTTTCTTTCTCAGATGGGAAATTGCCTTGGCGCACGTCGTCGGCGTAGTGTGCAACGGCTTCGGATATCTGTTGTCCGATGTTGGCATACTGGCGCAGGAACTTGGGGTGGAAGCCGTCATTCATGCCCAACATGTCTTGCAGCACCAGTACTTGGCCGTCGGCCGTACCTGCTCCGATGCCGATGACGGGGATGGTGAGCTCTGCGCACACCTGCTCGGTGAGCTTGGCGGGAATCTTCTCCAGCACGATGGCAAAGCAGCCTGCCTCTTGCAGCGCCTTGGCATCCTTGATGAGCTGCTGTGCCTCGGCGTCCTCCTTGGCGCGGAGGCCGAATCCTCCGAATACGTGCACGCTCTGCGGGGTGAGCCCCAGGTGGCCGCACACGGGTATGCCAGCCTGTACCAGTGCCTTCACCGTCTTTATCACCGGCTCTCCGCCCTCCAGTTTCACGGCATCCACGCCGCTCTCTGCCATGATGCGCACTGCAGCGCGTAGGGCGTCCTCGGTGCACACCTGATAGGTGCCGAAGGGCATGTCGCACACTACCAGTGCATGCTTGGCGGCTCTGGCAACGCTTCTCGCGTGGTAAATCATCTGGTCGAGGGTGATGGGCAGAGTGGTCTCGTTGCCTGCCATCACGTTGCTCGCGCTGTCGCCTATCAGTATCATGTCGATGCCTGCGCGATCTACCAGGCCTCCCATAGTGTAATCGTATGCGGTCAGCATGCTGATGCGCTGGCCTTGCTTCTTCATTTCTGTAAGCATCGTGGTGGTCACCTTACGTGCGTTCTCTGAAATGTAATTCGCCATTCTTCTTGCTTCTCTTTGTTCTTCTTTGTAGAGCGTTGGGCCGTTCTCCTGCATGGGGTTTTCAGTGCGGAGCGCTGGCTCTGTATGCCCTCGTTTGTGTATAAGTTGGACAAAGGTACAACTTTTTATAAAACAGCGTGTGGAATGGAGCGCAAAAAAAGCCTTTGTGGGAATTAGGAATTAGGATTTAGGAATTAAGAAATGCACTGGATGGGAAATTTGAACAGAGAATTTTGAATTGGAGAATGGGCTTTGTGGCAATCAGGAATTTGGGATTTGATGGTGTGGAACGGGCCTGAGCGGGTGGAGTGGGGTGGTTTCCGGTTTTGCTCTGAGGCTTTTTCTACATATCGGGCGGGCTTTTGATGCAACCAGGGATGCAGAGTTCCAGATGGGGAAATACGGTGGTGCAAAAGCAGGGTTGTCCTGGCTGAGGGAATGGAGTGCAGTGCGATGGCCAACGGAGTGCGGTGCATCGGGCATCGCAGCGTGCTGCGTGGGCTCATGCAGCACGCTGCGTTTTTCGCCATGGAAAGGTGGATGCGGGCAGGCGGGGCGCAGGGGCAGCTCGCCCTATACGATGGCAGACCCTCTGCAGGCTTCCCCCGCTCCTGCCTGATGCTGTCAGGAGGGTGGGGAGAAACCTCTGCAGAGGGTCTGCTGCTCTATTGTGTCTTGCCGTTGTGTGGGCTTGGCGGGCCTGCATCTGCGGCCCGGCCTTCCATGATGAGCGGCGGTTACTTTACCAGGATGGTGCGTCCCTTCCTTATATATATACCTGGTGCGAGCTGCCCGCTGCGCAGCATGGCTGCTGTGCCCACGCGCTGGCCGGTGGTGGTATATACGTCCTCGTTGTCGTTGCTGCCGTCTGCCTTTACGCCCTTCACGGCGGTGTCGAGCGAGGTGGGCACCTTGGGCAGAAGGATGGCAGGGAGGCGTGTGCCTTCGCCGAGCCGTGTGGTGAAGTAGGCGCCCGTGGGTGTGGTGGTCACGGCATTGTCGGAGAATTCAAGCGCAGTGCCGTCGGTATTGAGTGCATACACGCCCTTCTTGCTCTCGCAGAGTGTCGTGCCCATGAAACTGTAGTCCTGGCTGCTCACTACCGACTTGCATGTGGCTGTGGCAAAGATGGATACATCGGTGGCATGGAACTCGATGCTCTGGCCGTTGAGGCAGCTGTCGGCGGCGATGAGATAGGGCGTGTTGGCACACAGTTGCTGTGCGGGGGTGAACACCGGCCTGCCGTCGTCCTCGGTCCATGCGAATTCGTATATCCAGCAATGGTTGAACTCATCGTTGAGCTGCATGCCTCTGCCTGCTACCGACACCGAATCCACGGCAAAGGGTAGGGTGATGGTCTGCCAGCCCTTGCCGTTGCCCTCCTTGGGGAAGGTGTGTGTGAAGCAGGCCTTGTTCGCTGTGAAGGTGCTGGGCACGTAGTAGGCATAGCCGCTGCAGAAGTTTATGCTCTGTGCCGAATCGGCAATCACCAGGTTGTTCTCAGTCAGTCCGGTGGGCACGGCAGTTCCTTCGGTGACGGCGTAGATGGTATTGGGGTTCCTGTTGGGGCCTATTCGCCTGATGGTGGTATTGTCCACCTGCAGAGCGCACAGGTTGGAGCTTGTCAGTATCGATGGCTTTGAGGCCAGTGCTCCCAGCGTGCCGTTGTCCTTCCATGTGAGGATGCCTTCCTTGCACTCCCAGCCATGTTCCCACAGTCCACCCTTCTCTATCTCCTTGTCATACACCTTCACCTGTATGCGGTAGGTGGTTCCATACTCCAGTCCGGTGAAGTCGAAGGGGGCCGTGCAGATGCGTGCAGGCTCTATCTCCACGCTTACGTTCGATGACGAGGATGACCATGCTGTGTTTGAGCCTTTGGGCTGCCTCCACAACTGAAGCACTATCTTTCCAGCAAAGGGCTTGCTGCCATTGTTGCGCACAGCCAGTGTGCCGCTCAGCCTGCGGCCATACACGGTGCCGCTCACCGAGTTCTTGATGGTGAAGGAGGAAGCCTGGAGCTTGGGCTTTTCGCCCTGGTCCTTCTCGGCAATGGTTATCCTGCCCTGTCCCACCACGTCTTCTCCGTTGCTGTCAGAGCATATCCATATGTTGTACTCGCCTGCTTCGGCGGGTGTGTAATAGAAGCTGTAGGTTCCGCTCTCGTCCTTCTTCAGTGCCACCACGGCGCGGCTTTCGGCATCGGTCTTCACTTCGGTGGTGCTGGCAAAGAGTCGCAGTTCGCGCACGTACTCGTCTCCGTGGTTGGTGAAGCGCACCTGTATCTCCTGCTGAGCGCCGGCTTCGCCCGTGCCTATGCACTTGACCTCGTCGATGCTGACGTTTGCATCGGGCTCCACCATGCGCAGGGAGGTGGTTCCGTCCTCGCCTACGACAGCCTCCACATAGGTGTCGCGCATGTTGTACTTGGTGCGCCATGTCTTGGCACTGCTCACTTTGCTGGCGGGCGAGAGCTTCCACGTACCCTGGGGCAGCAGGCCTTTCACGTCGTAGGACTTGCTATAATAGGTGTTTGGATTGAGCGAGAAAGACTCGTACTTGCCGCCTACGGGGGCCAGGGTACCGTCTTGCTTCTGATACACGATGGCTGTGTTGAAATTGTTGCTTTCCCCTGTCCAGTTGATATAGTTGCCCTTGATTACGGTGCCCTCTATGTTCACATCGTTGATGGTGAGGCATGCGGTGGGTTCTGCCTTGATGTTGTCGGGCAGTCGCAAGTTCATCAGGGCGGTCTGTCCAAGGCTGTAGCCGTCGCTGCTTGTGCTGGCTCCTATGCCTGAGTTGTCGCCTGGGTTGAGTACGCCAAGCAGGAACCATCCGTCGCTTCCGCCGCCCCAACCCCAATTGAGGTGAAATAGATTCTCTCCGTCGAAGCCGTCGAGCACGAAGGAGTGCCCGCCGCCAGTGCTCCATCCGGCAAATCCTACGGGATGTCCAGCGGCAATCTCTGTGTATATGAGGTTAAACCATCCGTCGATGCTGTAGTCTGAACGTGAGGCTATATAGGCGCTGTCGTCGTATCCGAAGTAGTTGATGAAGGCTTTGGAGATGTTTGAACCGAAGCCCGCACCCGATGACGAGCCGTAGCCCATGCCCACTGCCTGGCCTATGTAGTACATCAGGTTGCCCACGGCATCCTTCTGCTCCTGTGTCTCGTTGCCGGTGTAGTTGTCCACCATATTGGCCCAGTCTATCTTCGTACCTATGCGGATGGGCTTGGTGGTCACGGTCTTCTTGGTGCCGTCGTCCAGTGTGTAGGTGTTGGTAATGGACGGGATGGCCTTTCTGATGCGTGTGGGATGCTTGTAGAAGTTCATCACCTGGGCCAATGCTGTGGCCACGCATCCCGAGGCCGGCCTGGCGGCTTCGCCGTTGCTCTTGTAATAGTCGGGGCACTTAGAGTTGTAGGGCTCGCCCTGGTTCCAGGTGGTGGACATCAGGGTGGGCACTGCGTGCTTCGTGCTCTTCAGCCGTCGGCGCGCTGCAGCCCTCTGCTTGGGTGTGCTTCCCTTGATGCCATGGTCATCAAGGAACTGTATCTGGTCGGCATAACCCTGCAGCCATGCCTTCATGTGTGCGGGTAGTGCATCCTCGCTGTATGTTCCGTGCTCCACATAACCGAGCACCTCCTCGGTGCGGTCGTCGCCGGACACTATCACGTAGCCCTGTCCGTCACCCGCGTTGAACACGTAGTAATAGGAGTTGTCCCTCTCTGTCTTGCCCTTTCTGGGGGCACGGTGGGCGGGAGCCTGTGTCTTCATCTCCACTCCCTTGCCCTGCAGGAACAGTCTGGCAGTCTCCCTCGCAGCCTCACGACCCACAGGGTCGGCCCACATGGACAGGCATGCAAGCATCATGACGGATAGCGTCAGTTGTCTTTTCATAAAGCTCTTTGGTCTGGTTTAACACTTAACTTCCTACAAAGTTAGGCATTTGTATTGAAACAGAAATGTTTTGGGGTAAAAATTTTACCCTATTTTGTACATGTCCGTGCCTGCATGTCGTGGGTCGTCTATAGTTTTGGCCCATTGTGACGGCCACCTTCCCGCTTCATCCTCTATACATTATTATATTATATGCGAGGGCTTGGCCCTGGATGGGATATGGGGACATCTTCTGCCATGAAATCACTTGGCCGTGGATGGACAGACGAGAGTGTATGCAGGAGATGAGGCTTGAGACGGAACAGGCAGAGGGTTGCTGCACAGCCATAAAGGTCGTGGCCGATGTCCCTCGTTGCATCTGCTGGTGGCGATGGTGGCATTGCGTGTGCAAATGAAGGGCGGTTCTGACATATGGCAAAGCGGATGTTGGGAGCAACAATTGGCACTCCTCGCCCTAAGCCGGAGTTCTGGGTCCTGTGTTGCAGTGCGGTGCGTTGGCCATCGCAGCGCGCTGCATCGTTCATCGCAGCGTGCTGCGTTTGGCTTTGCAGCGCACTGCCTTTGACGGCGGCTACTTCTGGCTTGCTCATCGCATCCGCTATTGTGGTGCAGCTTGCCCTGCTTGCTTGCCTCTGCCAACTGATTGTCCCATTGGTTTCAGGACGGGAAGCCTTTGTCCCCAGGCGTATGGAATGCCAGAGACAATGAGCCAGCAAACCCTCTGCCGGGTGTCCCTTCTTCCTGGTCATAGGCCATCGGAGGTGGAGGGACAACCGTGCAGAGGGTTTGCTTTACTATTGTCTTACTGCTTGGGAGAAGGTATGAGGCATTGCCCGGAAACCTGTCTTCCCGAGGGTGAGGGCTTTATTTGACCAGTACGGTGCGGCCCTTTCTTACGTACATGCCCGGAGCCAGCTTGCCGCTGTGCAGCATGTCTGCTGTGCCAATACGCTGACCGGTGACATTGTACAGGGCCTCGTGGGTATCTTCACCATCGGCATTGATGCCTTTCACTGCGGTGTCGAGTGACGTGGGCACTGCTGGCAGCAGAATGGCAGCGAGGCGTTCGCACTCGTCCAAAGCGGTGATGAAGTAAGAGCTTGTGGGTGTGATGGTTGCAGCATCGCTGGAATATTCAAACGCAGTGCCGTCACCGTTGAGCTGATACACGCCATTCATACTCTTGGCCACAGTTGTTCCCATCTGCTTGTAGTTCTGACTGTTGATGATAGCCTTGCTTTCATCCGTGCCGTAGATGGATGCATCGGTGGCATGGAACTCGATGGTATGGCCAGCCAAGCTGCTGTCGGCAGCAATGATATAGGGTGTGTTGGCCCGCAGTTGCAGTGCGGGGGTGAACACCGGCGTGCCGTCGTCCTCTGTCCATGCAAATTCGTATATCCAACAATGGTTGAGCGTGTCGCCCGGCACCATGCCTTTCCCGGCCACGGATATCGAATCGGCGGCGAAGGGGAGGGTGATGGTCTGCCATCCCTTGCGGTTGTTCTCCTCGGGGAAGGTGTGTGTGAAGAGAGCCTTATGCGCGGTGAAGGTGTAGGGTACGCAGTAGGGCTGTCCGCTGCAGAGGCTTATGCTCTGTGCCGAATCGGCAATCACCAGGTTGTGCCCAGCCAGTCCTGTGGGTATCGCGGTTCCCTGGGTGATGGCGTAAATGGTGTTGGGGTTCTGGTTGGGGCTGATTGTCTCCACCTTGGTTCTGTCCAGCAGCAGTGCGCAAATGTCGTCGCTTGTAGTCAGTGAGGAGGCTGTCTCCGTTGCAGCAAGGTCACCGTTGTTCTTCCACGATATGATGCCTTCCTCGCAAGTCCAGCTTCGTTCCCACACTCCGCCTTTCTCGATGTCCCTGCCATAGGCTTTTACCTGGATGTGGTAGATGCCTCCGTATTCGATGTCTGTGTAGTTGAAGGGCACCTGGCAAGAGTCTCCGGCGGCCACTTCGACGTGCTTGTATAGGGTGGTGGAGCCGAACAGGATGCCTACGCCTCCAGGCTCCTTGTGCAGACGCATCGTCAAGTTGCCGCTGAAGGGCTTGTCTCCATCGTTCCTCACAGTCATTGTTCCACACAGCCTCTGGCCGTATATGGTGTTGTTGCCAACGGCATTGCCCACGTCGAACGACGTGGCAACGAGCTTGAGTCTCTCGCCCTGGTTCTTCTCGGCAATGGTTATCTGTCCCTGTGCCACCACGTTGTTGCCGTTGTCATCAGTGCAGAACCACAGGTTGTGCACGCCAGCCTGTGTGGGGCGGTAGTAGAATGTGTAGGTTGCGGTCTCGCCCTTCTTCACACCCACCATGGCATAGCTATAGACGTTTGCCTTGGTCTCGCTGGTGCTTGCAAAGAGTTTCAGCTCCTTGAGGAACTCATCGCCATGGTTGGCGAACTTCACCTGCAACTCCTGTTCAGAGCCCACTTCGCCAGTGCCGGCACAGATGACTTCTTCAACGCGCAGGTCAACGTTGGGCTCCACAAAGCGCAGGGTGATGGATTGATTCTCGCCTACGACGGCCTCGATATAGTTGTCGCGCATGTTCAATACGGGGTGCCATGTCTTGGCCGAATGCACTTTGCTGGCTGGGGAAAGCTTCCATGTACCTATGGGAAGCAGTTTCCTTACGTTGAAACTCCTGTCTGTGGCGTTGTTGTTGTTGAGGGAGAAGTTCTCGTAGCGGCCGCCTACGGGTACGATTTCACCCTTCTCGTTCTCATACACGACGGCCGCGTCGAAGTTGTCGGTGGCTCCTGTCCAGTTGATGTATTTGGCCTTGATGCTGGTACCCTCTATGGCAATATTGTTGATAGTAAGGCTTGTGGCGGGCTCTGCTTTCTCGCCGTCTGGCAGACGCACGTTTATCAGAGCCGACTGTCCAAGGTCGTAGCCGTCCTTGCTCATGCTGGCGCCGATGCCCGAGTTGTCGCCTGGGTTGAGTGAGGTGAGCAGGAACCATCCGTCGCACTGGCCGCCCCAGCCCCAGTTGAGGTGGAACATGTTTTCCCCGTCATAGCCGTCGATGACGAAAGCGTGTGCACCTCCGGTGCTTCTGCCGGTAAATCCTACGGGATGCCCAGTAGCAATCTCGTCATAGAGCAGGTTGTACCATCCGTCGATGGAGTAGTCTGTGCGGTAGGCGATATAGGCGCCCTTGGCATAGTTGAAGTAGTCGGTGAGCATTCGGGCCGCGTATGAGTTGAAGCTTGCACCCGATGACGCACCGTAGGCCATGTGCACTGATTGTCCCACGTACAGCATCAGGTTGGCCACGGCATCTATCTGCTCCTGTGGCTCATTGCCCGTGTAGTGGTCCTGCATCTTGTCCCATTCGAGCTTGGTAAAGCGGCGGATGGGCTTGGTATTCACAGTCTTCTGCTGGCCGTTGGACAGTTGGTAGGTGTTTGAAATGGCCGGGATGTCAGCCATCGTGCGCTTGGGATACTTGTAGAAGTTCATCACCTGGGCCAATGCAGTTGCCACACAGCCCGTGGCAGGCTTGGCGGTGGAGCCGTCCCGCCTGTAATAGTTGGGGCATTTAGTGTTGTAGGGGTCGCCCTGGTTCCAGGTGGTGGACATCAGGGGCGCCACTGCGTGCTTCGTGCTATTCAGCCGGTGGCGTGCGGCAGCCCTTTGCTGTGCAGGAGTAGCCTTGATGCCGTGCTCATCCAGGCACTGTATTTCGTCGGCGTAAGCCTGCAGCCAACTCTTCATCTGCTCGGGAACTGTGTTCTCGCAGTATGTTCCGTGGTCCACATAACCCAGTATCTCCTCGGTACGGTCATCGCCTGAGACAATCACGAAGCCCTGGTCGTTGCCCGCGTTGAACACGTAGTAATATGAGTCTTTCTGCTCTGCCTTACCCTTCCTGGGGGCACGATGGGCAGGTTTCTGCGTGGTCATCTCAACGCCTCGCGCCTGCAGAAACTGCTTGGCAGCCAGCTTTGCTGCCTCCCTATCTACGGGGGCGGCTCACACGGACAGGCATGTGAGCGTCAATGCAGCCAATGATATAAGTTTCTTCATAGAGTCTTATTATTAAAAGAAGGCGGTGCTGGGGTGTTCCCTGCTGCCCGCCTTCGGTTTTTTACGGAACTTACTTGACCAGGATGGTGCGTCCCTTCATTACATATATGCCGGGAGCCAACTTGCCGCTACGCAGCATTGCTGCTGTGCCCACGCACTGGCCTGTGATGCTGTACACGTTGTCGTTGCCGTTCTGCACCTCTGCCTTTACATCCTTTACTGCGGTGTCGAGCGATGTGGGTACCTTTGGCAGGAGGATGGCAGGTAGTCGTGAACTCTCGTCCAGCGATGTGTGGAAGTAAGCGCCCGTGGGTGTGGCGGTCACGGCAGCTTCGGAGAATTCGAAGGCAGTGCCCTCGCTGTTGAGCGAATACACGTTCTTCTTGTTCTCGGCCAGTGTTATGCCCTTGAAGCTATAGCTGTTGCTGCTCACCACGGCCTTGCTGCTTTCGGTGGCGGAGATGGGCACGTCGGTGGCATGAAACTCAATCGTCTGGCCGTTCATGCAACTGTCGGCTGCGATGATGTAGGGTGTGTTGGCGGAGATATGCGTTGCCGGTGAGAAGACAGGCGTGCCGTCATTCTCTGTCCAGGCGAAATCGTAGATCCAGCAATGGTTGAGCGGGTCGTCCAGCGCCATGCTCTTGCCTGCCACGGATATCGAATCGGCGGCAAAGGGAAGGGTGATGGTCTGCCATCCCTGGCCGTTGCCTTCCTCGGGGAACGTGTGTTTGAAGCAGGCGTTGACAGCCTTGAAGGCTTGAGGAATGTAGTAAGCATGACCGCTGGTGAGGTTCAGGTTCTGTGCCGAATCGCCTATCACCAGGTTGCGCTCGTCGATTCCAGAGGGCGCGTTTGTGCCTGGAGTAACGGCATAAATGGTGTTGGGGTTCTTGTTCGGGATGACGCGTCGCACCGAGCATTGGTCTATAAGTACAGCGCAAAGGCTGGCGCCTGTAATCAGTGATGACTTGGGAGCCATTCCGCTCAGTGTTCCGTTCTCCTTCCAAGCCAGTATGCCTTCCTTGCATGCATACTTGTTGTTCCACAGGTTACCGCCGTCGATGTCCTGGCCATATACTCTCACCTGGATGAGATAAGCGTTTCCGTAGTCCAGTCCAGAGTAGTCAAATGGTGCCTGTGCCGTGCGTCCAGGCTCAATCTCCATATAATGGGTGAGTGAGGTGGAGCCGTATGCGCCACCTGTTCCACCAGGCTGTCTCCACAGACGAGTCACTACTTTTCCTACGAACGGCTTGGTGCCATTGTTCTTGATGGTCGCTACACCATTGAGCCTGGTGCCATATACAGTACCGTTCTGCGAGTTCTTGATGCTTACCATCTGCAGTGCGAGTTTTGGCTTGTCGCCCTGGCCGCTGGCTGCGATGGTTATCTGACCTTTGCCCACTACCTCATCGGGGTTGCGGTCAGTGCACACCCACACGTTGTAAGTGCCTGCAGAGTTGGGGTTGAAGAAGAAACTATAGGTCTTCGTTTCGCCCTTCTTGATGCTTACCATGGCGCGGCTGTTCACGTCGTTCTTCGATGAGCCGGTGCTTGCATAGAGGCTGAGTTCACGGAGATATTCGTCGCCGTGGTTGGTGAACGTCACTTGTATTTCCTGCTGAGTGCCCACCTCGCGCGGACCAATGCATACGAGGTTGTCCATGCTCATGCGGAAGTCGCCCGATGTCTTGCGCAAGCTGACGTTGCCCTCTGCATCTACAACAGCCTCGATATACACGTCGCGCATGTTGTACTGCGGGCGCCATATCTTGGCAGAATGCAGTTTGCTGGCCGGTGAAAGCTTCCAGGTGCCCTCGGGCAGGAGTTTCTTCATGTTGAAGGATTTGCCTATGATCTGCTCGTCGGTCATCTTGGCTGTCTCATAGCGGCCGCCTGCGGGCACGTAGTTGCCTTCCTTGTCCTGATAGATGATGCCGTAGTCGAAGTTGTTGGTCGTCATTGTCCAGTTGACATATTTGGCGTAGATGCTCGTTCCGTCTATCTTCTCTTCCCTGATGGTGAGCTTTGTGGTGGGTTCTCCCATCGTGTCGCCGGGCACACGCAGATTGATTAGCGCGGTGTGGCTGAGGCTGTATCCGTCGCTGCTTGTGCTGGCTCCGATACCTGTATTGTCGCCCGGGTTGAGCACATCAATGAGGAACCATCCGTTGTTCGAACCGCCCCAACCCCAATTGACATGGAACAGGTTGCCGCCGTCGAAGCCGTCCAGTACAAAGGCATGTCCGCCGCCGGTGCTTCTGCCTGCGTATGTCACGGGGTGTCCTGAGGCTATTTCGCTGTAGATAAGGTCGTACCAAGAGTCAGCGGTATAGTTTCCGCGCTCAGCCATATAGCATCCCTTCTGGTAATTGAAGATGTTGGTGAGCGCCTTGATGACGTTACCTCCAAAGCCCGCACCCGACGTGGAGCCGTAGTTCATCTTCACCGACTGTCCCACGTACAGCATCACGTTGGCCACGGCATCCTTTGCCTCCTGGCTCTCTCTGCCTGAGTAGTGGTCCTGCATATTGGCCCAATCGATTCTTGTATAGCTGCGCACAGCCTTGGCTGTCACTACCTTCTGTCCTCCGCTTGCCAGTGGGTAGGTGTTCGAAATGGATGGAATCTCCGCCATGGTGCACTTGGGATGCTTGTAGTAGTACATTACCTGGGTCAATGCAGTGGCTACGCAGCCCGTGGCAGGCCTGAGCTCGGTGCCATCGGCCTTGTAGTACGAGGGGCACTTCAGGTTGTAGGGGTCGTTCTGGTTCCATGCGCAGGTCAGCAGGGCGGGCAGGGCGTGCCTGGTGGCCGTCATACGGCGGCGTGCAGCAGCCCTCTGCTTGGGTGTGGTGCCCTTGATGGCATGGTCGTCCAAGTACTGTATCTGGTCGGCGTAACCCTGCAGCCATGCCTTCATGTGCTCGGGCAGGGCGCTCTCGTCATACGTTCCGTGCTCCACATAACCCAGTATCTCCTCGGTGCGGCTGTCGCCTGACACAATCACGTAACCCTGGTTGTTACCTGCGTTGAACACATAGTAATAAGAGTTCTCCTTCTCTGTCTTGCCTTTTCTTGGGGCACGGTGGGCGGGTTGCTGTGCTGTCATCTCCACACCTCTTTCCAACAGGAACTGCTTGGCAGTTTGCTTGGCTGCCTCGCGGCCTACGGGATCGGCCCACATGGATAGGCATGTGAGCATCAGTGCAACTAATGTAAGTTGTCTCTTCATAGGGTATTCGTTTTGTTTTTATTGTACTTTTTTTGCAAATTTACTGCATTCTGCTGATATGATAATACAAAAGCGATGGTTTTTTCATTGTTTTCTGCAAAACTTCCTTTTGCTCTCTTTTTATGTGGTTTTCAGCGTGTCATATTGCTTGTAGAGGACTCCTGTGGTTTTCTTTGCTGGATAAAATTGTATTGATGGTGTGCTTCTTTGCTTCTTCCAACTTGCTCCGCTGTCTGCCAGAGTGTTTGTCCCTTGATGAAAATAGGTGGAACAGACTTTGGTGAGGAATACTTTTCGGGCTTTCAGAGTCTGCTGTCGGGATGGGCGTCGCACCTTGCAGAGAAAGAGTGTGCGTTCAGCCTTTTCCAACGCAGTGCGGTGCGTTGGCCATTGCAGTGCGGTGTGTCGGTCATCGCAGCGCGCTGCGTTTGGCATTGCAGCGCACTGCATTTTCTGCTTCAATGCCGCTGGCGGAGTGATAGGGTGGGGCGAATGCTCCTGGGCAGGTTGCCGCCAGGGGGACTTCAGCAGGCTGCACTTGTCCGTCCTCTTGGTATAGAGAAAATTCGCACGCGTGTAATATATATAATGTATAAGTGGTGTGTCTTGCCTGCCATTTTGCTGCGCAGGCACATGTTCTTGCCTCTTGAACGACTCTTTTGCAGCCCCTTTTGCTGTAAAAACGCAGAAATTTTATAATTTTGCAAGACTGTGAACAATAGTAAACAATGCCGAATGGGAAAAGATAGCGTAAATCCAGTGTATTCGAGGCCCGTCATGGATTTCCTGACGGTGGCCACCCAGTACTGTGGCATGCTGGAGCAGTGCCAGAAGCAGAGCCGCGAAGAGTTGCTCGACAGCCTCTTGCGCATCCTGCCCGTGCTCTACTGGAACGCCCAGGTGCTGCCTGCCATGGAGACCATGGGCCAGTTTCTGCCCGATGATAAGGTGACAGAGGCCGACTATGAGTACGTGAGAGGGAACGCGCGGGCGCTCCTCGATGACTGGGACGAGTATGAGGACCTGGTGCTGGATGAGGCCAGCGGGCGCGACGAGTGCCAGTGGGTGAGCCTGAGCGAGAAGCTGGCCGATGTGTATCAGCCGCTGCGCAACTTCGTGTGGGTGTATCAGCAGAGGCTCGAACAGTGCATGCAGGATGCCCTGTGGGCTGTGCGCGACAGTTTTGAACTCTATTGGGGGCAAAATCTGGTGGACACCTTGCGACGGCTCCACCGCCTGAAGTACGCATTGGACAAGGAAAGGAATGAAGACGATATTTGATAAGTATGACAAAGAGGCTATCAACGGCCTTGAACGCGCCCTGTTTCAGGGGCGCATCGAAGTGGTTCAGAGCCTCTATGAGGCAGAGCGGGCGGTGAAATACCTGCTGTCGCAGCCCATCCTGGGCTTCGATACGGAGACCAAGCCACAGTTTCAGCGCGGGCATACCTCGCAGGTGGCGCTCCTGCAGGTGAGCAGCAAGGACGTGTGTTTCCTGTTTCGCCTCAATGTGTTGGGGCTGCCCGACTGCATCAAGCAATTGCTCTCCGACGAGGGCGAAACGCTCAAGATAGGACTCTCATGGCACGATGACCTGTGCGGACTGAGGCGCAGAGGCGAGTTCCACCCCGGCACCTTCATCGAAATACAGCAGATAGCCAAGGATATGGGACTGCACGACCTGAGTCTGCAGAAACTCTATGCCAACCTCATGGGCAAGCGTATCAGCAAGACCCAACGGCTGAGCAATTGGGAAGCCGACCGCCTGACCGACGCACAGAAGCAGTATGCTGCCACCGATGCGTGGGCCTGCATCCAGCTCTACGAGGAGATGGTGCGCATGCGCCAGGAGGGTTACCTCATTCAGGTTACCCCCGTGACCGAAGCACCCAAGCCCATGGTCATCAGTCTGCCAGAGGACCACACGGCTCCCGATGCCGTGCAGCCGGCCAAGCCCAAGCGTACCCGCAAGGCCGCAAGCAAGGAGAGCCCTGCGCGCACCAGAAAGGCCAAGAACACAGCCCAGCAGGCGGCTGTAGCCGAGCCAAAGCCGCGCAAGACCACAAGAAAACGTAAAACAGAAAAGACGGATGAGTAAGAACGTAATATTGCGACGAGGCAAGGAAGAGAGCCTCAAGAGATTTCACCCCTGGATCTTCTCAGGTGCGGTGATGAATCTGGAGGGCAACCCCGAGGAAGGCGATGTGGTGACTGTGCTTGACAGCCAGCATAATTTCCTCTGCCAGGGACACTGGCAGGTGGGAAGCATTGCCGTGAGGGTGCTCACCTTTGAGCAGGAACCTATCGACGATGCCTTCTGGCAGAAACGTCTGGGCGAGGCTCTTGGGGTGCGCCAGGCCATCGGATTGGCCGACAGTGAGGCGGGCGATACCTACCGACTGGTGCATGGCGAGGGTGACCTGCTGCCCGGACTGGTGATAGATGTGTATGGCAAGACTGCTGTCATGCAGGCGCACAGCGTGGGCATGCACGTCAGCCGTGAGCAGATAGCCGTTGCCCTGAAGCAGGTGATGGGCGAGCGCCTGGACTCTATCTACTATAAGAGCGAGACCACACTGCCCATCAAGGCTGCCATCGATGGCGGTAACGGCTTCCTGCTGGGCGAGAGCCATAACGATGTTGCCGTAGAGAACGGATTGCGTTTCCACATTGACTGGCTCAAGGGACAGAAGACAGGTTTCTTCGTTGACCAGCGTGAGAACCGCAGTCTGCTTGAGCGCTACTCCCATGGACGCAGCGTGCTCAATATGTTCTGCTACACTGGCGGCTTCAGTGTATATGCCCTGCGTGGCGGTGCCAAACTGGTGCACTCGGTAGATAGCAGCAGCAAGGCCGTGGAGCTGGTGCGTGCCAATGTGGAGCTCAACTTCCCTGCCGAACCCCGTCATGAGGCTTTTGCCGAGGATGCATTCCGCTTCCTCGATGACATGACCGTTCCCTATGATCTGGTGGTGCTTGACCCTCCGGCATTTGCCAAGCATCGCGATGCTGTGAAGAATGCGCTGCGCGGATATACAAAACTCAACGCCAGGGCAATGGAGAAGATTGCCCCCGGCGGCATACTGTTCACCTTCAGTTGTTCGCAGGCAGTGAGCAAGGAGCAGTTCCGCACTGCCGTGTTTACCGCTGCCACCCTGGCACATCGCCAGGTGCGCATCCTGCACCAGCTGCATCAGCCTGCCGACCATCCCGTGAGCATCTATCATCCCGAGGGCGAGTACCTCAAAGGGCTCGTGCTCTATGTAGAATAAGGCAGAGAAGAGAATTGAATAGACAAATACTTAAAGGCAAACTGACAATTAAAGAGTAAAAGATGAATGCTAAAGTAAAGTTGACAGTCCTGAACTTTATGGAGTTCGCTGTGTGGGGAGCCTATCTCACCAGCATGGGGACTTACCTGGCCCGCGTGGGCATGGCAGGCCAGATTGGCTGGTTCTATAGTGTGCAGGGATTTGTGTCGCTGTTTATGCCGGCGCTGATGGGCATTGTGGCCGACCGATGGATGGAGGCTCAACGCCTGCTCTCGCTCAGCCATCTGCTGGCCGGCATCTTCATGCTGGCAGCGAGTGTATATGGTTATCAGGCAGGAGATGCGGTGCAGTTTGCCCCCCTCTTCACCCTCTATACCCTCAGTGTGGCATTCTTCATGCCCACTATAGCCCTCTCCAACAGTGTGGCCTATAGCGCCCTCGACCAGGCAGGGCTGGATACGGTGAAGGCTTTCCCGCCCATCCGCGTGTTTGGCACCGTGGGTTTCATCATCAGCATGTGGATTGTCGATCTCGGAGGAATGCAATCTACACCCCTGCAGTTCGGCTGGAGTGGATTGTTGAGCATCGTCATGGCTGCCTATGCCATCACCATGCCTCATTGCCCCGTGAGCACCGGCTCGCGCAAGAGTCTGTCTGATGCGCTGGGACTGAAGGCGTTTGCGCTGTTCCGCAACTATCGCATGGCGCTCTTCTTCATCTTCTCCATGTTCCTGGGCGTGTGCCTGCAGATTACCAATGGCTTTGCCAACCCCTTCATCACATCGTTTCAGAATATCGATGCCTTCAAGGATACCTTTGGCGTGCAGCATGCCAACATCCTCATCTCGTTGAGCCAGATGAGCGAGACACTCTGCATCCTGCTCATTCCCTTCTTCCTTAAGCGTTTCGGTATAAAGCGTGTGATGCTGCTGGCCATGCTGGCGTGGGTGCTGCGCTACCTGTTCTTCGCAGTCGGCGACCCAGGCAACGGTGTGGTGTGGTTCGTGCTCAGCATGATTGTCTATGGCGTTGCCTTCGACTTCTTTAACATAAGCGGTTCGCTCTTCGTCGATAAGGAGACGAGCCTGGACATCCGTAACTCGGCCCAGGGACTGTTTATGATGATGACCAACGGCCTGGGAGCTTCCATCGGCACGCTCTCTGCGCAAATGGTGATAGACCGATATGTGAACTCGCTGGGCGCGAATGCCGACCCCATGGCAGTGTGGCATGGATGGAACACCTGCTGGTATATCTTTGCAGGTTATGCGCTCGTGGTGGCCGTAGCATTTGCCATCATGTTCCGTTACAAGCATGAGCCCGAGGCGGTGAAGCCCGTGAAATGAGATGACTGACAGATGAAGGAAGTAAGGTATTTCTATGTGCCCGATGCGCTTCACAGCACCGAACTGCCGCCCGAAGAGGCCAGGCATGCCTTGCGCGTGCTGCGTCTGGGCATGGGCGACGAGCTTTATCTGATGGATGGGGCAGGGCTTTTCCTGCGTGCTGAGATTACGGGACAGACGGGCCACCGCTGCCAGTATGCCGTGGTGGAGGAGTTGCCTCAGGCACGGGCTTGGCTGGGTCACCTGCACATAGCCATGGCGCCCACCAAGATGAACGAGCGCGTGGAGTGGATGAGCGAGAAGGCCACCGAGATAGGCGTGGATGAGTTCTCGTTCGTAGATTGCCAGTTCAGCGAACGTCATCAGTTGAAGACCGATAGGGTGGAGCGTATCGTGGTCTCTGCAGTGAAGCAGAGCCGCAAGGCCTGGATGCCTCGTGTCAACCCGATGCAGCCTTTGGAGCGCTTCCTGAGGGAGCCCCGGAGCGGCGGACGCTTCATCTGTCATTGCTATAATCCCGCTGACATTGGGCCTGAGAGCAAGCGAGAACCCTTGCTCAGTCTGCTCGATGACCACGAGGATGCCACTGTGCTCATCGGGCCAGAGGGCGACTTCAGCGTGGAGGAGGTGCGTCTGGCTGAGAGTCTGGGCTGGCGCAGTGTGACTCTGGGCACGAGTCGTCTGCGCACCGAGACTGCTGCGCTGGTGGCTGTGCACCTGATGCAGTTGACACACCAACTGCCCGAACAGGCCGACAGCTGGGCTGCCGAGTCAGATATATAATATAAGGTATATAGGAGGAACGATGAGTAAGAAGGCTAAGTATGGGATGCTGGGTGCGGTGATTCTGGCTATGGTGGTTGCCGCAGCGGTTTGCTTCTTCTCTTTCAGAGGAGGGTGTTACGTGAGTTCCCTGCCTGCCGATATGCAGGCAGTGGCACGAGTGGATGCAAGGACTTTGCAGAAGAAGATTGCCTTGCCCATTGCCAAACAACAGCAAAGCGAGTTGGAGCATAGCGGCATCGACTTTACCCATCCACTCTATGCCTTTGTAGATGGGCATGACAGTCCAGGTATGCTCTTTCCCTTGCGCAGTGCCGGGGATTTCAAGGCGTATCTGCAGGGCAAGGGCATTGAGGTGGAGACGCAACGTGGCTACAGTTGGGCGCAGAGCGGACAGTGGTTGATGGCCTTTTCGGATGACCGTTGCCTGGTGCGTGGACCGCTCTCGGAGCAGGAGATGGGGCCGATGCGTGGGCAGATGGTAAGCCTAATGAAGCAGAGCGGAAAGCCCGACAATCCGCTGTTGCAGCACATCGACGATTCAAAGGCTCCCGTGTGCGCCTCGTTCTCTGTGGGGCTGGTACAGCATCTGTTAGTACGCTTCGTACCTGATGCATCGATGGCGTTCCATGGCGAGCAGACGGGTACAGTGGGTATGGATATTGATTTCAAGGACAAGAGGATTGCGGCTGATGTTACCTTGTATGGCACTGGTGTGGGGGAAGGGAAGTCCTTCCTGGTTCCGTTGGACGAGCCGGCCACGCTTCCAGAGTCAGCCGATGGTGCATGTGTACTGACAATGGGCGTGAATGGAGATGCGCTGCTGACCCTGTTGCGTAGTTATCCTGTGGTACGTACAGCGTTGCTGGCCCTCAACTTCACCTTTGACCTCGACCAAATGATAAGAGCCATACAAGGCGATGTAAACCTGTCTGTCGTGAAGGACGACTGGGAGAAACCGCAGATTGCAATGGCTGTGCGCTTCAAGGATACGCATTTCAGACAGAGCCTCGGTGAACTGTCAGACTTTTTCTACCCTATATCAGATGGTGGTGTAGAGGTGCTTGATGACAGTACCTTCTGCGTGGGTTTGTCTGGCGACTACCTTTATGCGGGCTTGCGAGGCAATCGGCTGGCTGCTTGCACCGACCAGGCATTCGGAAAGAGCGTCGTTAGGGATATGGAGGAAGGCCACTTCGTCAGCAAAAAGGACGCCGTGGGAAGCCTTGTATATATGCAACTCGACTTGGCCGCAGTGCTGAGGCATCCCAGAGCGCATACGTTTTTGGCACGTTACGGAGTGGATTCTGACAGTGTTGACGGGCGGTATGACAAGTTTGTGCTGCGTGTGAAGGCTGATGAGAAAGCTGCGACAACGGAGTGATGAAAGGAGAAAGGATTGTGTACACAATGGACAAGATAACACTGGACAATGCCCTCCCGCAGATTTTCCACGGCAGAGACATGAGTGCCAGTGAGGTGTGGCAGAGGCCGCTCACACTGGAGCGGGGCGGCATCTACCTGATTGAGGCGGCCAGCGGAACGGGCAAGACCAGTCTGTGCAGTTACCTGATAGGCTATCGCGACGACTATGAAGGCCGCATCCTATTTGATAAGACAGACATCCGCAGCCTCTCGGTGGGGCAGTGGGTGCAGGTCAGACGCACGGGCTTGAGCCATCTCTTTCAGGAGCTCAGGCTCTTTCCAGAGCTTACGGCATGGGAAAACATCCAGATCAAAAACGGCCTCACCCATTGGCGTACTGCGCGGCAGGTGGACGAATGGTTTGATGCTTTTGGTATAGCTGAGAAGCGTAACGAACTGGTTGGACGCATGAGTTTTGGCCAGCAGCAGCGTGTGGCCATGATTCGTGCGCTGGTGCAACCCTTCAGTTTCTTGCTTGCCGACGAGCCCATAAGCCATCTCGATGACGCCAACAGCCGCGCGATGGCCCAGGTGCTGCTGGCTGAGATACGTTCGCAAGGCGCAGGCCTTGTGGTTACCAGCGTGGGAAAGCATATGGATTTACCCTATTCCAAAACCTTTAGATTATGAGTCTCGTCTGGAAGTTATTGCGCCGACACATCAGCCCCTTGCAGTTGGGAGGCTTCTTTGCCGCCAATCTGTTGGGCATGCTCATCCTCTTGCTTGGGCTGCAGTTCTATGTGGATGTGCGTCCGCTGCTCAGTGGACAGGACGGCGTACTCAAGTCCGATTACCTGATTGTAAGCAAGCATGTGTCGGCTGCTGCTGCTCTGGGCAGTGGTGAAGGGCAGTCCTTCACTGCGCAGGAGATGGATGACATCCGCCGGCAGCCTTTTTGCCGCTCGGTGGGAGCCTTTACCGCCAGCCTTTACACCGTGCAGTGCCGCATGGGCATCAGCGGTGTGGCCAGCTTCGGAACGGACATGTTCTTCGAGAGCGTGCCTGATCAGTATGTAGATGCACACCTGAGCAAGTGGTCGTTTGACGCGGCGCATCCTCAGGTGCCTATTGTTCTGCCGCGTTCTTATCTGGCTATCTACAACTTCGGCTTCGCGCAGAGTCAGCAATTGCCTAAGATTTCAGAGGGTGTCGCAGGCATGATTGACCTGCAGGTCACGCTCTCGGGCAATGGCTTGAGAGAGCAATACCCAGCCCGTGTAGTGGGTTTCAGTTCGCGCCTCAACACAATCCTTGTGCCCCAGGACTTCATCCGTTGGAGCAACGAGCGCTTTGCCCCCAATAGCGACAATAAGCCTACAAGACTTATCGTAGAAGTGGGCAATCCTGCCGACGATGCCATCGTCTCCTATATGGAGCAGCATGGCTACGAGCTCGAAGACGACAAACTGGAGAGCGGACGTGCTACGTATTTCCTCAAGGTGGCGGCTGCGGTGGTCATGGGAGTGGGATTGCTCATCTGCGTCCTCTCGCTCTATATCCTCATGCTTAGTGTCTATCTGCTTGTGCAGAAGAACACCGAGAAGTTGCGCAACCTCATGCTCATCGGCTACAGCCCCTCTGCTGTGGCCCGTCCATACCAATATCTCACCCTTGCCATCAACGTGGCTGTGCTTCTCATTGCACTGCTCCTGCTTGCGCTGCTTCGTCATGCCTATATGGAGCGGCTCTGGCTCATGTTCCCCACTATGGAGGACGCAGGCATGGGACGCACCCTGGTGGCAGGCGCAGTGCTCTTGCTGGTGGTGGGCGTGCTCAATGTAGTGGCTGTGCGCCGCCGTGTGACAGCCATCTGGCGCCGTAGGGTGTAGGTCAGGAGAGCGCTTGCGCCCTTTCCGTGGCAATATGAATGACAGTATTCAAACAGAAACAATATAAGAATGGAACAACTGCTTCAATTATATAGGGACTATGCGGGGTGCGACGCAGTGTCGTACAAGCCTCTTTCCGGTTCGGGAAGCAACCGCAAGTATTACCGTCTGCGTGACCAGTCGGGCAACACCGTGGTGGGTGTCGTGGGTACAAGTCGTGACGAGAACCATGCTTTCTGCTATCTGGCACAGCATTTCTCAGAGCGCCGCCTGCCCGTGCCTACGGTGTTGGCAACCAGCCGTGACGGATTGCGCTATCTGCAGACCGACCTGGGCGACCTCACTCTTTTCCAGGCTCTGGAGGGCGGACGTGCCGCTCACGGCCGCTACAATCAGCATGAGCGCGAGCTTCTGAGGCGTACCATGGCGCTCCTGCCTTCCATTCAGATACGCGGAGCGCGTGGCCTGGACTTCTCCCAGTGTTATCCCCAAGAGGGCTTGGATGCCACCAACGTGCTCTTCGACCTCAACTACTTCAAGTATTGCTTCCTCAAGGCAACGGGTCTCGACTTCCATGAGTTGAAGCTGGAAGCCTCTTTCCAGTTGCTTGCCAAGGATATTGTGGCGCTGCCCGGTGCTTCATTCATGTACCGTGATTTCCAGGCGCGCAACGTCATGCTCGATGAGGAAGGGCACCCCCACTTCATAGACTTCCAGGGTGGAAGGCGTGGTCCGGTGCAGTACGATGTCGCCAGCTTCCTCTGGCAGGCGTCGGCCAACTATCCCGATTCACTCCGCCAGGAGCTTATCGCGGTTTATCTGGAGCATCTCAAACTCTATATGGAGGTCAACGAAAAGGAGTTCCACCGCGGTCTGCGCATCTGTCTGCTGTTCCGCTTGCTCCAGGTATTGGGTGCCTATGGCTTCCGCGGCTACTTCGAGAGGAAAAGCCACTTCCTCAGCAGCATCCCTCCAGCCATGCGCAACCTGCGTCAGTTGCTGGACGAGGACGGTTGTCCCTACCCTTACCTGCACGAGGTACTAAGCCGTATGGTAGAACTTCCCCAGTTCCAGCCCCAGGAGGAGAAGCCTCTGCCGCGTGCCGATGGCTATCGCACTGCTCCTTCTACCCCTTATACAGCCCACCCTCAGGACGGTCCTGCCACCTTCAGTAAGTATGACGGACGTGGTCCCTTGGTGGTCAACGTGTGGAGCTTCTCCTATCGCAAGGGCATTCCGGCCGACCCCAGCGGCAATGGCGGCGGCTATGTGTTTGACTGCCGAAGCACTCACAACCCCGGTCGATACGAGCCTTATAAGAACAAGACCGGATTGGACGAACCCGTCATCCGCTTTCTGGAGGATGACGGAGAGATACTCACCTTCCTCGAGAGCGTGTATAAGTTGGCCGATGCCCACGTCCTGCGCTACATCCAGCGCGGTTTCACCAGTCTGATGTTCAGCTTCGGATGCACGGGCGGCCAGCATCGTAGCGTCTATAGTGCGCAGCACCTGGCCGAGCACATCCATGAGAAGTTTGGCGTGGAGGTGCATGTGCACCATCGTGAGCAAGGCATCGAGCAGACCTTCAGTCCGGTGCGTGCCATGATTTTCGCCGCTGGCTTGGGTACACGACTCAAGCCCCTCACCGACCGCATGCCCAAGGCTCTGGTGCCAGTAGGAGGCAAACCTCTGCTGCAACACCAGTTGGAGAAGCTGCGCGCCTTCGGTTGTAGGGATGTGGTCATCAATGTACACCACTTCGCAGACATGATCGAGCAGTGGGTGAGCGACAACCCCCAGGACATGAGCGTGCGTTTCTCCGACGAGCGAGCCGAGTTGCTCGACACGGGCGGAGGCATCAAGCATGCCCTGCCTCTGCTTATGGATGCCCGCGAAGGCTTCCTTATTCACAATGTGGATATTCTGAGCAACGTCAACCTCCACCTTTTCGTGCAGGCGGCAGCCAACAATGTGGCCACTCTGCTCGTGTCGGAGCGACCCACCCAGCGCTATCTGCTCTTTGAGGAAGACCTTCGTCTGGTGGGATGGGTCAACATCAGCACCGGTCAGGTGCGGTCTCCTTATCCCGACCTCGACGTTTCCAGCTGCCGCAAACTCGCCTTCGCAGGCATCCACTATATGAAGCCCGCCCTCTTCGACTACTTTGACGAGTGGCCGCTAAAGTTCGGCATCATCGACTTCTACCTGAAGATATGCGACCGCGTGCCCATTTACGGCTACGTGCAACCGGGTCTCAGGATTATGGACGTGGGCAAGGCCGATACGCTGGAACTCGCCGACAAGTTTGTAGAGACACTATAGTTGGCCTCTTTCAGGGCCTTCGTGAATGGCCAAGAGCAAGCATGACACGGGCAGGCGGCTGCTTCTGCGCCCCCTTCTTGGAACAGCAGGCTGGCAGCAGCAGGCGCATGTGTGATGAGACTTTCCGCATTGGGCGGAGCATACGAATGAATAGGCACACCAGGGGGAGAAGCCTCGTGCCTGTTCTGCTAATATATAATGAGTGACAATGGAGATAAGCAAATTACAGGATGCGTACGGGCGGCATCCGCTGGTTCGCCGCCTTACACAGGTATTGCAGCGTGATGCTGTGCGGCGTATATGCGTGAGCGGACTGCAGGGCAGTGCCGCGCCCCTGCTTTTCTCCTCGCTTGCAGCCCGCTCGCCACAGTTGTTGGGTGTCCCCTTCCTCTTCGTTCTGAGCGACGAGGAAGAGGCTGCCTATTTCTATCAGGACCTCATGCAGGTGCTGGGCGATGCCAATGTGCTCTTCTTCCCGTCTGGGTTCAAGCGTGCTGCCAAGTATGGTCAGCGCGATGCGGCCAGCATGGTCTTGCGCACCGAAGTGCTGAGCCGCGTGAGTGGGGGCGGACTGCCTCTGTTCGTGGTCACCAGTCCTCAGGCTCTGGCAGAACTGGTGGTTGACCGTAACGCCCTGCAGGGGCAGACCCTGGAGGTGGCTATGGGGCAGACTTTAGACGTGATGGAGGTGCAGAAGACCCTGCTCCGGCTGGGTTTCTCCCGCGTGGATTATGTCTATGAGCCCGGTCAGTTCTCCCTGCGAGGCAGTCTGCTCGACGTTTATTCCTACTCCAGTGAGTACCCCTTCCGCATTGACTTCTTCGGTGATGAGGTTGACAGCATACGCACCTTCGATGTGCAGGACCAGTTGAGCCTCAGGAAAATGGAACGCATAAGCATCATCTCCGATTCGGGCAGCGGCGAGGGTGCCACCTTGCAGTCCTTCCTCTCTTTTCTGCCAGCCGACACCTTGCTCATTACACGCGACGTGGCTTATGTGGCCGACTGTGTGCGCCAGATATGGGCAGAAGGGTTCTCGGCCCAGGCTCTTGTGGTGGAGGCTGCCGAGAAGGATGCCGCTCAAGGTGCAGGAGCAGGCTCCCCGATGTCGGACAGCAAAGTAGAAGCGCCTCTCGTGAGAGAGCGTCTGCTGGCAGAGCCCGATGCCTTCCAGCGCCAGCTGGAGCAGTTCCGTACCATCATGCTGGCGGCTTCGGCTCCCCAGAGTGCCGATGTGCAGCTCGAAGCGCACACCACTGCCCAGCCCATCTTCCATAAGAACTTCGAGTTACTGTTCCAGGCCTTCCTTGACTATCAGGAGCGCGACTATGACATATACGTTCTCTCCGACAATCCAAGCCAGACCGACCGCCTGGAGTCCATATTCCACGACCGACAGCTCGGCATTCGCTTCACGCCCGTAGATCGCACCTTGCACGCGGGCTTCGTGGATGATGACCTCCACCTGTGCTGTTTCACCGACCATCAAATATTTGACCGCTTCCATCGATACACCCTGCGCAGCGACCGCACACGCAACGGCAGGGTCGCTCTGACGCTCAAGGAGCTGCAACAGTTCCAAGTGGGCGACTACGTGGTGCACATTGACCATGGTGTGGGACGCTTTGGCGGCTTGCTGCGCATCCCCAATGGTGACACTTGGCAGGAGGTCATCAAGATCATCTATAAGAATGACGATGTGGTCTTCGTCTCTATCCATTCGCTCCACAAGGTGTCTAAGTACCGTGGCAGAGACGGCGAGCCGCCCCGCGTGAGCGCACTGGGCACCGGTGCATGGGAGCGCATGAAGGAGCGCACAAAGGCCCACATCAAGGATATAGCCCGCGACCTCATCAAGCTCTACAGCCGCCGTGAGCACGAGAAAGGCTTTGCCTACAGCCCCGACAGCTACATGCAGCACGAGTTGGAGGCCAGTTTCCTCTATGAGGATACGCCCGACCAGCAGAAGGCCACGCAGGACGTGAAGGCCGACATGGAGCGCTCGCAGCCCATGGACCGTCTCGTGTGTGGCGATGTGGGCTTCGGTAAGACGGAGATAGCAGTGCGTGCGGCCTTCAAGGCATGTGCCGACGGCAAGCAGGTAGCCGTGCTTGTACCCACCACCATACTGGCCTATCAGCATTTCCGCACCTTCTCCAGCCGCCTGAAGGAGCTGCCCGTCAGGGTGGAGTACCTCAGTCGTGCCCGCTCGGCAGCCGACACCAAGGCTGTGCTCACCGACCTGAAGGCGGGCAAGGTGGATATCCTCATAGGTACCCATAAACTCATAGGCAAGAGTGTGCACTTCCGTGACCTGGGGCTGCTAATCATCGACGAGGAGCAGAAGTTCGGCGTGAGCACCAAGGAGAAACTGCGTCAGATGAAGACCAATGTGGATACCCTCACCCTCACCGCCACGCCCATCCCACGCACGCTGCAGTTTAGCCTGATGGGCGCCAGGGACTTGAGCGTCATACAGACAGCGCCGCCCAACCGCCGCCCAATACAGACCCAGGTGTGTACCTTCAGCTCTGAAACCATCGCCGAGGCCATTGGCTTCGAGATGAGTCGCGGCGGACAGGTGCTCTTCATCACTCCGCGCATCAGCCAGCTGCCCGACCTCGAGGCCATGCTGCACCGCTGCGTGCCCGATGCACGGGTGGCTGTGGGACACGGACGAATGCCGAGCGATGCCCTGGAGAAGGTGATGCTCGACTTTGCCAACTACGATTACGATGTGCTCCTCTCTACCACTATCGTGGAGAGCGGACTGGATATCCCCAATGCCAACACTATCATCATCAATGGCGCCCAGTGCTTCGGCCTGAGCGACCTGCACCAGATGCGCGGGCGTGTGGGCCGCTCCTCACGCAAGGCCTTCTGCTATCTGTTGGCACCCCCATTGGGGCTGTTGCCCACCGATGCGCGCCGTCGCCTGCAGGCCATAGAGAATTTCTCGGCCTTGGGCAGCGGCATACAGATAGCCATGCAGGACCTTGACATCCGTGGTGCCGGCAATCTGCTGGGTGCAGAGCAGAGCGGTTTCATTGCCGACCTCGGCTACGAGGCTTATCAGAAGATACTGGCTCAGGCGGTGAGCGAAATCAAGCGCGAGGAGCTGGACGAAGCGCCTGCTCAGGAGCAGAAGCGCCCCACGCAGGTGGCCGACGGCAGCCTCTTTGTGGATGAGTGCGTGCTTGACAGCGACCTGCCCATGAGTTTCAGCGAGACCTATGTACCCACTTCGGCCGAGCGCATGCTGCTCTACCGCGAACTGGACTCCCTGCAGAGTGACCGCGAGGTGGAGGCTTTCTGCCAGCGCATGCGCGACCGCTTTGGCCCTATACCGCCCGAGGGCGAGGAGCTCATCCGCGTTGTGGCACTCAGGCGACTGGGCTGCTACTTCGGTGCCGAGCGCATCGTGCTCAAAAAGGGGCGCATGAGACTCTATTTCCTCAATGATGCCGACAGCCCCTTCTTCCGCAGTCGTGCCTTCGACCAAATCATTTCCTTCGCCACCACCAATGTGCACCGTTGCCGTCTGCAGGAGGTGGAGGGCCGCCGCAGTCTGCTTGTCTCCGATGTGACCACGGTGCAGCAGGCCGTGCAGATACTCACCCAGATAAGCCAGTGTAGCTGAAGCGTGGCTTTTCCCATCGTGCTTCCCTCTTTCCTTCCGAGCGGAAAGTGCCTGTTCACAGCCGTCTCCCGTTTCCGGGTGGCGGCTTTCTTTTTAGTGTCTTGCGGCAGTAGGGCGCTTCATCCTCCTTTCTGCCCCTTTGAGCCCACTGCGGTGCGATGACCGATGCAGCGCGGTGCGTTTTTCCAGGCATTAGTCTGCCGGATATCCCCCATGGCGGTTGGCGCTCTGCCTCATTCCTGTCCTTTTGGCAGGACACCATGCTGTCAATTGTCCTTCGTCTTGTTGCCTGGAGCGTAGGCATGGCGTATGCTCATCTTTACATTGCTGTCTTTTGTGTTTTGTAGAACTTTCAAATAGAAAGCAAAATGCTGTAAAATGCTTTCATAATGAAAGTAAAAGAGGCTGTATGGTAGCGTAAGTCTAACAAAGCAGTATATTGGCTTACAAAAAGCAATGTGTTGTGCCTGTTCTAATAGCAAATTGTAATACCTTTGCAGTGACAATGATACAAAAAGAAAGCAATAATGAGAAATGACTATCAAAGTGGACTGTTGAAAGGTTTAGTGTTATAAATAGTATAAAGCAAGAGAGAAGATGAAGAAGATTGAAGCAATCATCCGCAAGACGAAGTTCGAGGATGTGAAGGAGGCACTGCTTGCGGCCGACATCGAATGGTTCTCCTATTACGATGTGAGAGGCGAGGGCAAGATGCGACAGGCGCGTATTTATCGCGGCGTGATGTACGACACCAGCAGCATTGAGCGTGTTCTGCTCAATATAGTGGTGCGTGACAAGAATGTGGAGAAGACCATACAGGCTGTGCAGAAGGCTGCTCGCACGGGTGAGATAGGCGATGGGCGCATCTTCGTCATTCCTGTGGAGGATACGGTGAGAATACGCACCGGCGAGCGTGGCGATATAGCGCTCTACAATGCCGAGCAGGAGAAATGAGTCCGCCGGAGCCTTTCCCCTCGCGCGCGTATTATATATAATGTATAACAGGGGCGCAGATGACGGGGCGAGACAACGGGAAACAGCGGTGCTCCCATAGGGTATCATGCCCGCATGGAGGAGCGCAGCGGGGTACCGGTAATAAAATGTAAAACCAGAAGCATCTGTATGAATTGCAAGATGCTTCGCCATTAAATTGTTCAGGATTATGAGTGTACAGGAAATAGGATTGTCGCTTGACACTGTGTGGATGCTGCTTGCAGCCATGCTTGTATTCTTTATGCAGCCTGGGTTTGCGCTTTGCGAGGCTGGATTTACGCGAAGCAAGAACACGGCCAACATACTTTTCAAGAACTTTGTTGACTTTATGATAGGCTCCGTGCTGTTCTGGTTCGTGGGTTTCGGACTGATGTTCGGCAGCGATGGAGCGGGCTTTGTGGGTATGCCCAACTTCGGTGACCTGTCCTTCTACCACAGCGATTTGCCCACCGAGGGCTTTCTGATGTTCGAGACGGTGTTCTGTGCCACCAGTGCCACCATCGTGTCGGGTGCCATGGCAGAGCGCACCAAGTTTTCGATGTATTGCGTGTATTCGTTCTTCATCTCCCTTCTCATCTATCCCATAGAGGGCCACTGGACCTGGGGCGGCGGCTGGCTGTGCAATGGTGAGGCCGGTTCGTTCATGTCCGAAACCTTTGGCGCAGCATTCCATGACTTCGCTGGATCGGCCATCGTACACTCGGTGGGTGGCGTGCTCGCGCTGGTGGGAGCCATCTGTCTGGGGCCTCGCCTGGGTAAGTATCGCGGTGGGAAGAGCACTGCCATACCCGGTCACAATCTGATGGCAGCCGCCTTGGGCGTGTTCATCTTGTGGTTCGGATGGTTCGGCTTCAACCCTGGCTCGCAGCTTGCAGCGTCGGGCGAGGTCAACCGCACTGCCATTAGCCATGTATTCCTCACCACCAATCTGGCTGCTGTGTGCGGCGGTCTGGGCACCATGCTGACCTCCTGGCTCAAGTATGGCAAGCCATCGTTCTCGCTCACGCTCAACGGCATACTGGCCGGCCTGGTGGCCATCACGGCCGGTTGTGACCTGGTGAGTCCTTTGGGCGCAGCCATCATCGGACTGCTGGCAGGCATCCTGCTGGTGTTCAGCATCGAGTTCATCGACACCAAGCTCCACATTGACGACCCTGTGGGAGCCAGCAGCGTGCACGGCATATGCGGCATCTTCGGCACGCTCATGACGGGTCTCTTTGCCCTCGACGGCGGTGCCTTCTACGGAGGAGGCTTTAGCTTCTTCGCCGCTCAGGCATTTGGTATCCTGGTAATCGACGCTTGGGCTGCCGTGACAGGCATCATCCTCTTCTGGGGCATCAAGAAGATAGCAGGCCTAAGAGTGGATAAGCGCATCGAGGAAGAGGGCCTCGACATATACGAGCACGGCGAGAGCTGCTACAACTGAATGTTATCTATCACGTAAGTCACTAAGACTACAACACCAGGCGAGGCGGAAGGGCCGGCGTGGTCAGGCTTTCATACGGGCCGGCCCTTCCTGCCAAACCATCCCATTACATGCTATTCACCCCAACTGAACTTAACTATGAAAAGACTAATGAAAATGAATGAGAGGACAGCAAGAGGCTGTAGGATGACTGCCCTTGCACTGATGATGCCGGTGGCGGCCGGTGGTGTGAGGGCCGAGGAAAAGGTGGATGTTACGCTGGCCACCGACTTTGTGAGCAGTTACTACTGGCGTGGACAGGACTTGGGAGATATTTCGGTGCAGCCCACTTTGGGCATTGGCTGGAAAGGATTGTCGCTCACAGCATGGGGCGGCGTAGGGCTCTCTGACCATACTGACACCAAGGAGTTTGACCTCACTGCGGCCTACCAGGTGCAGGGGTTCCATGTGGGTGTGACTGATTACTGGTTCAATTCGCCCCGTGAGAAGTACTTCGCCTATCACAACAACAATACCTCGCACGTCTTTGAGGGCAATGTGGGTTATGACTTCGGCTTCCTGTCAGTCAATTGGTACACCAATTTCGCGGGCAACGATGGGCAGAACAAGGACGGAAAGAGGGCATACTCCTCCTATGTGGAACTGGCAGCTCCCTTCCGCTTGGGTGGCTGCGACTGGACGGCCAGCGTGGGTGCGGTGCCTTATGCCACCACATTCTATGCCAAGGCCGACGGTTTCTCTGTGACCAGTGTGGCCGTCAGGGCGAGCCGTGATGTGAAGTTGACCGAGCGGTTCAGCATTCCCCTCTTTGCCCAGGTATCGGCCAATCCGAGCACGGGAAAGGCGTATTTCCTGGCTGGGTTCACGCTGAAGGCATTCTGACCACAGGTTGCCAGACATTCCCAAGCGCAGAGTCTGGATCGTGTGAGCAAGGCGGAATTTATATCAAGATGGCCTCCGGGCCGGATTGAAGTTGATTTCGCCCCGATAACGAGGGCGGCTCTTGACGGGCAGAAAAGGCTTTCTGGCAAATGGCGAAGCATTCCTGTCCCGAGGATAAGGGCGCCTCTTGGAGAAGAGCAGGAGCATAGGCCGGACTTGTCAGCCATCTGATAGATGCAGGCGGGCGAGCCTGACATCCTCAAGCATGCCAATCCGGCGGATGCGGCACCAAGGTCGTGGGACAAACGCACTGCGCTGCGAAGCACAATGCAGCGCGCTGCGATGGCCGATGCACTGCGCTGCGATGGCCGATGCACCGTGCTGCGATGGCCGATGCACCGCGCTGCAGCAAATGGACGTAGATACTGCCATAGGGCGGGCAGCACCCCGGTAGGCTTCGTACAGCTGCTTTCCCGTCTTTGTAGTATGCTTCCCGTTTGTCCGTCCGATGCAGCCGGCATCTCATCTTATGCCTCTCAGAATGTTTTCCGGGGCGTAAAGGCTCAGTTGGTGACGGCTCTTGAACGTACAGAAGAAAGGGGAGCGGCGGGGAGCCTTGTGCAGACTTTCCCTCTCCGTTCCCCTTTGATGATATCTCATGTGTGCCGTGAGGCACTGTTCAGACGCCCCTCAGGGGGGCGTACTGTTGTTTATTGGTTGTGATGGGCACTCGCTTTGTCTGGCTTGGGACAGTCGGACGGGGACGGGTGCCCTGTTTTGTGTATCAGAACTCAATGTTGAAGCCTACACCCACCACGCGGTTCTTGCGCCAGTAGTGGTCGCTCTTGAGGCCGGCTGCAGTCTGTGTGTGCACGTCACGTGTCTCGTAGAAGCTATGCATGTAACCGAAGTCCATGTTGAAACGCTCGGTGCACTTGAGGCGGATGCCAAAGCCTATGCTGTTGTTCGAATTGGTGAAGCTCAGGTCGTTCATGAAGGCGTCACCCTGGCGGTAGCAGGTCTTCTGCCAGCTCACACTGGCGGTCAGGCGGTCGATGATGTCCCATTCGGCACCGGCGTTGAACTCCATGGTGTTCTTGTCCAGCAGATTCTGCTTGTTGCCGTAGCGCTTTGCCTGCTTGTCGAAATAGTAGTGCCAGCCGGCCTGCAGGCGCACTTCCTTGACGGGGCTGTACTGTGCGCCCATGTTGATGATGGCGGGATGGTCCTCACGCACGTGCTTGCCGTCGGCAAACTGGCCCAGAGTGGCGTTCTGCTCAGCCACCTGCTTGGTGTAGTCGTTCATCTCGGTCTTGTTGCCCAGCCACAGTACGGTGGGAGCCTCGGCACGCATGGCCAGGTTCCAGTGCTCGTTGACCTTCCAGTCGATACCGATGATGGGAGCGGCGCCAAAGGCGGTCTGGTCACAGTTGAGGTCCAGAGAAGCACGTGAGAGAGCGGCCTCCACCTGCTCGTCCACCTTGCTCTTCACGCTACCCAGCACAGCCTGCTGGGTGGAATTAAGGCCGGCCATGGTGGGAGTGACGGTAATGGCATGCACGTCGCTTACCCATCCGTTGTAGTTGTTATTGGCAAAGATGCCCTTCAGTCCCAGTGCTATGGCCACGTTGTCAGTCACCTTGTAGGTGGTTCCCAGCGTAAGACCGAAGCCGTACTGACGGCCCTTCATGTAGGCATCCATCTTGTAGCCACCGAAGGCGAGGTCGAGTCCGGCAACCAGAGGAGCGTAGCCCGGTGCCATGGCATATGCGGCGTTTGCCTGTGCCAAAGCTCCTGCGATGCCTGCGTTGACCTGCTGGTATATCTGTGCAGAATAGAGTGCCTCAAAGGTGCCAAGGCCCTTCTTGAACTCACACTTGCCGCCGCCGCCAGCCAGGGCAAACGCTGCGTTGAAGCTCCAGCGCTCCCAGTTGTAGCTCAGCTGGAAGCTGGGAATGACGGGAGCATTTGCTTCTCCCTCGAACCTATGCGACTGCTCGCCAGGAGCGGCTGCATTGTATGCAAAGAGCGGGAAGGCTGTGGTGATGTTTCTGCTCTGCTTGGCGTTCTGTGCATTGAGCGTGATGTGGAAGCCGGGAGCCAGAAAGGCAGTACCTGCAGGGTTGAGATAGAGTCCAGTGATGTCGATGACAGCGTCCTGTGACATCTGTCGCAGGAATGCGGCATTCTGATTCGTGTTGGTGAGCAGTCCTCCTGCGAAGGCCATGCTTGAGAGCCCGAAGGTCAGCACAGCGTTAAACAATCTTTTCATCCTTTAGTAATCTTTTGTTTTCAAAACGGCCGCAAAGGTAACACTAATATGGTGTGTGTGCAAGAAAAAGGTCAAGAAATGCGCAAAATATAGTATTTGTGTGCAATAGTTATCGTGCTCCAAGGAATTTGTTAAACGTGCGTGCGTGTACATTTATTATAGTTCATCCTCGGCCTGTGAGTTTTGGATGCACATTCGCAACCTTTTCACGTCCGTTTGGCAGCAGCGTGACGGTGTGTGAGCCAACGGCCTGCAGGCACGGGGGAAATTCCCTACAGACCTGGGGAAAATTCCCTTATAGGACAATTTAAATTGTCTTATAAGACATTTCAAATTGTCCTATAAGACAATTTTTACGGGGTTAGGGGAGTCTTTTTTGTGGGTTGTGGCGGGCCGTGATGCAGGATAGAGAAAGCGGGTTGTTGTCTTGGGTATAGAGGAGAAGAGTGGTGGGTATGTAAAGCGCAATTCCGGGGTGAGAGTCTGACGCTGGTGGGGGAGGAAGTCAGATGGCTTTGTGTGGAAGGAGGAGATAGGTGGGGGATTGTTGAGCAGTGGGTGAGGGTTGGACTTGAAGCGGAATGGGTGGAGTGGAGGAGGAGTCTGAAATGGCTTGGAAACTTGGTGGCAGTGGGCTGCTGGCTTGTTGTGCAGTCTCAGGAAAGCGGGTGCGGTGATTATGGCAGAAGGCCGGTGGGTTATGTGCAGTGCGCTGCAAGTGCTGATGCAGCGCGCTGCGATGGCTGATGCAATGCGCTGCGATGGCACTTGCACCGCACTGCGATATTTCGCTGGGAATACTGTCTTGTGAAGAGCACTGCCCTTATCCCCGCTCCTCTCTCCCTCTCCAATCCTCGATGAGCATGCGTGCGATGGAGCATTCGTCGGGCAGGATGGGCAGATGGTCGCGGGTGAACCAGCCGCCGGAGTTGAGTTCCTCGTTCTGCAGATGCAGTTCGCCGCTCTCATACTGTGCGGTGAAGCCCACCATGAGGCCGTTTGGGTAGGGCCAGGGTTGGCTGGCAAAGTAGCGTATGTGGCTGATGGTGAGGCCGGTCTCCTCCATTACCTCGCGCCGAACACACTCCTCCAGGGTCTCTCCTGTCTCTACAAATCCCGCCACCAGACCGTAGTGACGGTCGCGGAAGTTGCGTGCGTGTACCATGAGGATGCTGTCTCCGCGTTCTATGCGCACGATGATGGCGGTGGCCAGACTGGGCCATAGTTCCTTGCGGCAGCCGGTGCATTGCTTGCTGATGTCTGTCTGCCACTTCATAGGAGCGCCGCAGCAACCGCAGAAGCGGCTGTTCTGGTCGAAGTAGCACAGCTCTGCACCCTTGCCTGCCAACTGGTAGTCGTCCTTCGGGAGCAGACTGAAGCTTTGCCGGAGCGGTACCATGCGGTAGCCGGTGAGCCCGCTGGCAGGGGTGTCCAGACGGATGATGTGGCAGCGGTAGCCGCCGTGCGTGATGGCTGTGATGCGGTTCCAGGGGTTGATGTGCAGCCCCTCGGGAAAGGCCAAGGGGATATACCCCTCATCGGTGAGAAGTATATCCCCTTGGCAGTAAATCAGATGCTTGTCCATGCTGAGGGCGTCAGGGTCAGATGCCCAGCGACTTCTTCACCTCCTCCACCTTGGCCTTGGCGCGGTCGAGGCAGGCTGCGTAGTCGGCAGCACTCTGCATGTTGTCCTTTATCTCTACGTAGAACTTGATCTTGGGCTCGGTTCCGCTGGGTCGCACACTCACCTTGGTGCCGTCCTCGCAGAAGTACTGCAGCACGTTGCTCTTGGCTGGCATGTCGATGGCAGTCTCGTGGCCCTCTCCGTCGCGCTGGGTGAGCGACTGGAAGTCCTTGGCTGTGATGACCTTGCTACCGGCTATGCAGGTGATGGGGTTCGTGCGGAAGTTCTCCATCATGGCCTTTATCTCGTCGGCTCCAGTCTTGCCCGGCTTCACCACATTGATGGTGTGCTCGTAGCTGAAGCCGTATTCCAGATAGAGTTGCATGAGCAGGTCGTACAGGGTCATGCCGTTGTCCTTGGCCCATGCAGCTATCTCGCAGATGAGGCAGATGGCGGCTGGAGCGTCCTTGTCGCGCACTTTGTCGTAGGGCAGGAAGCCGAAGCTCTCCTCTCCTCCGCCTATGAACTTCTGCTTGCCCTCGCTTATGGCTATCTCGCGAGCAATCCACTTGAAGCCGGTATAGCAGTCGCGCAGCTCCACGTGGTTCTTTTCGGCCATCTTGGCAACGAGCTCTGTGGTCACGATGGTCTTCACCAGGAAGTCGGTGGGCTGCAGTTGGTTGAGCGCCTTCTTGTTGCGGATGATGTAGTAGCAGAACATTGCGCAGGTCTGGTTACCGTTGATGATCATCCATTCTCCCTTGTTGTCGCGGCACACGATGGCCAGTCGGTCGGCGTCGGGGTCGGTTGCCACCACCAGGTCAGCGTTGAGTCTGGTGCCCATCTTCATGCCCAGTGTCATGGCCTCGGCGTTCTCCGGGTTGGGGCTCACCACAGTGGGGAAGTTGCCGTCAATGACCATCTGCTCGGGTACCACGTGTATGTTCTGGAATCCCCATGAGCGCAGGCAGAGGGGGACGATTACCCGTCCGGCTCCGTGCATGGCGCTATACACGATGTTGAGGTCTTTCTGTCGCAGGATCACATTCTGGTCTATCATGGCTTCGTGCACGGCCTGCATGTAGTCGTAATCCACTTCACCGCCTATGATCTCTATCAGCTCAGGCACTGCCTGCAGCTTTACGTCCTCCATCTTTACCTTGTTCACCTCGTCGATGATGCCCTTGTCGTGTGGTGCCAGCACCTGTGCGCCGTCTTCCCAATAAGCCTTGTAGCCGTTGTACTCCTTGGGGTTGTGGCTGGCGGTAACGTTTACGCCGGCCTGTGCATGCAGGTGACGGATGGCGAAAGACACTTCGGGAGTGGGGCGGAGGCTCTCAAAGAGATACACCTTGATGCCGTTGGCACTGAAGATGGCTGCTACTGTCTCGGCAAAGAGACGGCCGTTGTTGCGGCAGTCATGGCCTACCACTACGCTCAGTTGCTTGCCTTCGGGGAAGGCTTTGAGCAGGTAGTTGGCAAATCCCTGTGTGGCCATACCCACGATGTATTTGTTCATGCGGTTGGTGCCAGCGCCCATGATGCCGCGCAGTCCGCCAGTACCGAACTCCAGGTTCTGGTAGAAAGCGTCTATCAGAGCGGTCTTGTCCTCATTCTGCATCATCTCGCGGATTTCTGCCTTTGTCTCTTCGTCGTAGTAGGGAGAGGAGAGCCAGGCCTGTGCCTTTGCTTCACACTCCTTGATCAACTGTAAGTCCATAGTTATTGTATCTTTTTGTGTTTGTATTCTTATCGCGTTTTCTTATTTATCTGCAAATGTAGCCATTTCTCCTGTAAGGAGCATACTAAATGGGGCGAAAGTGCTTGTTCGGTGTCGAAAAAGGCATAATTTTGCACACCGAAAACAGAATAAGCAGTTAATCAAAGCAATTATGAGAAAGAGTCAGCAGAACCGTGTGTGGGCCCTTGTGGGCATCTTTGCCGTCCTGGGCGCCTATTATTATGCCGCTCACCGCAAACCGGAGGCTGATACAGGCCTGCAGCGCATAGAGACCGACAGCACTATTGTGGAGAACAACGTGGTTGTGAGCCGCGACAGTGCCGGCAACAAGGTGTATGAGAACACGCGTCGGGTAATATATAAGAACGAGCGCGCGAAGGGGATAGAGATTCCCGCCTACCTTACCGACCGCGATGAGGAGATAGTGCAGCACGATGGCTTCACGTTGTCATACAACAAGAAGCACCGTCTGCCCAACTGGGTGGCATGGCTCCTTACCCGTGAGCGGACCCAAGGAACGGAGAAGCGGGCCGACAACTTCCAGCCTGATGCCAGCGTGAAGCAGGGTCCTGTGGCCGAAGATACCGATTATCGCCGCAGCGGATACGACCGTGGGCACATGTGTCCGGCCGCTGACTGCAAGCACAGTCGCCAGTCGATGAACGACTGCTTCCTGCTTACCAATATCTGTCCGCAGACTCATTCGCTCAACGCAGGCGACTGGAAGGAGCTGGAGACTGCCACGCGACGCTGGGCCCAGCGCTATGACAGCATCTATGTGGTGTGTGGTCCTGTGATTGAGAAAGGCTTCGAGTACGAGCATATCGGTGCCAACAAGGTGACTGTGCCTGCCCGGTTCTACAAGGTATTGCTGCGCTTCACGGCTCCTGGCGAGGCACAGGCCATCGGCTTCATCTATGACAATCTGGAGAAAGTGGATAGTCCCATGCAGTCCTATGCGGTGACTGTGGATAGTGTGGAGGCTCTCACGGGCATCAACTTCTTCTCCAAGCTCGACAAGAACGTGGAGCGCAAGGCCGAGAGCCGGTTTGACTGGAAGTATTGGAAGTGATGACGCTTGCATCCGGGCAGGCTTGCTTGGATTCCGGTCTCTGCTTGGACGCTGTTTGCAAAGCATGAGCGGGCGGTTGTTGGCCTAAAAGGATTCCTCTTTCATCGGCTTTGCGGATATTTTGAGCCGCCCTGACCGACTGACGTGGTGCGCTGCATCGGCCATCGCAGCGCACTGTATAGCCTGTTGCAGCGTGCTGCGTTGGGCTTCGCAGCGCACTGCGTTTGTTTGCAGTCCCTTCTGGAGCTTTCTCTGCACCCGCTTTCTGTGGGATTGCCGGCTTCATTCGGCTGTTCCCTTGGTGCTTTCGCTTGCCTTTTCTATTGTGGTAGAGCCTCGCCAGCAGTCAGTTTTCTGGCCTCTATCATACCGGAAAAGAGCGGACGGTGCTGTGTGGCGGTGTGTGGACAAAGGCAGTTGCCCGTGCCTGTGACCGTTTTTTGCTTCATGCGAAAAAAGTGTTCGCTGACTTGTGAAACACGCAAAAAGTTGTATCTTTGCAAATCGATAAATGTGGCTTAGGAGGGCTTGCTTCGTGAGAGCTTGGATTGGACCGAGGGTTTTACCTTGCCGGTCGGGCCTGAGGAAGTAAATGTAAAGCGCCACCCGTCTTGCCACGATTGACAAACTATACCTACGTACAGTATCTCATACTTATGCAACATATTAGGAACTTCTGCATCATTGCCCACATCGACCACGGCAAGAGCACTCTGGCTGACCGTTTGCTGGAATACACCAACACCATCAAAGTGACCGAGGGGCAGATGCTCGACAACATGGATCTGGAGCGCGAGCGCGGTATCACCATCAAGAGTCATGCCATACAGATGGATTACAAGCGTGCCGATGGGCAATATACGCTCAATCTCATCGATACTCCGGGACATGTGGACTTCAGTTACGAGGTGAGCCGAAGCATTGCCGCTTGCGAAGGCGCTCTGCTGGTGGTGGATGCCACACAGGGTGTGCAGGCTCAGACTATCAGCAACCTCTATATGGCCATCGAACATGATCTGGAAATCATCCCCGTGGTGAACAAGTGCGACATGCCTAACGCGATGCCCGAAGAAGTCAAGGATGAGATAGTGGAACTGCTTGGCTGCAAGCACGAGGAGATTATCCTGGCCAGCGGAAAGACGGGCCTGGGAGTGCAGGAGATACTGGATGCGGTGGTCGATCGTGTTCCTTCTCCCAAGGGAGACGAGCAGGCTCCTCTGCAGGCGCTCATCTTCGACTCGGTGTTCAATTCTTTCCGGGGAATCATTGCCTACTTCAAGATAGTCAACGGCTGCATGCACAGCGGCGACCAGGTGCAGTTCATCAATACCGGACGAGAGTACAAGGCCGATGAGATAGGTGTGCTCAAGATGGATATGGTGCCTCGCCAGGTGCTGCATTGCGGTGATGTGGGCTACATAGTGAGCGGCATCAAGACAGCCACCGAGGTGAAGGTGGGCGATACCATCACTACGACCGACAATCCATGCAAGGAGGCCATCGCAGGCTTCGAGGAGGTAAAGCCCATGGTGTTTGCTGGAGTCTATCCCATAGAGACGGAGGACTTTGAGAACCTGCGTGCCAGCCTCGAGAAGTTGCAGCTCAACGATGCCAGCCTCACCTTCACTCCCGAGAGCTCCGTGGCGCTTGGCTTCGGTTTCCGATGCGGCTTCCTGGGACTTCTTCATATGGAGATCGTGCAGGAGAGGCTCGATCGTGAGTTCAACATGGACGTCATCACCACCGTCCCCAACGTGTCTTATCTCGTCTATGACAAGCAAGGAGAGGTCAAGGAGGTGCACAACCCCTCGGGTATGCCCGACGCTACCCTCATCGACCATATAGAGGAACCTTACATCCGAGCCACTGTCATCACCAATGCAGCCTACATCGGTCCCATCATGACGCTGTGCTTGGGCAAGAGAGGCGAACTGCTCAAGCAGGAGTACATCAGCGGTAACCGTGTGGAGATACAGTATGCCATGCCCCTGGGTGAGATAGTGATTGACTTCTATGACAAGCTCAAGAGCATCAGCAAGGGCTATGCATCCTTCGATTATCACCAGGACGGTTACCGCCCCAGCCGCCTTGTCAAGATGGACATACTGCTCAACGGCGAACCGGTGGATGCGCTGAGCACCCTCACACATGCCGACAACGCCGAGGGCTTTGGCCGCCGCATGTGCGAGAAACTCAAGGAGCTGCTGCCCCGACAGCAGTTCGACATCGCCATCCAGGCTGCCATCGGTGCCAAGATCATTGCACGTGAAACGGTCAAGCAGGTGCGTAAGGATGTGCTGGCCAAGTGCTATGGCGGTGACGTGAGCCGTAAGCGCAAGCTCCTCGAGAAGCAGAAGAAGGGCAAGAAACGCATGAAGCAGATAGGCAACGTGCAGGTGCCTCAGAAGGCTTTCCTGGCTGTCCTCAAGTTGGATTGAGGCCAGACCGGGAGCAGGATGCGCATCCTGCTGCCAAGCATGTGCTCCAGAGGCTCTGTCCCTTGGCGGATGAGGCTCTCGCGGAGCAGATTGTCAGGCTTTTCGTGGCAGCATACTTCTGCCTGATTACCCTATTCCCACGGCTTCTGCCGGGGGCTACAGAGGGGAGCGTGAGCTTCCTCATACATCATTCCACTTCCCTCTGTCCGTAGAGGGAGGCGGCATCTAACTTAAACTTAATACCCTAAAACAAGAGACAATGTACAGACGTAGAGATGTGGCAAGAGAGATTGCCCGTATTTATTGCACGCTCACTCCGCAAGGCGTTGATGCTTTGGGGAGCATTCTTGTACCTATGAAGTTCCAAAAGGGCGAAACGATCCTGTCGGCCGGCCAGGTGTGCCGAGCCATGTATTTCGTTGACAAGGGTATGGTTCGCCAGTATTATTATAAGAACAAGCGCGATGTGACGGAGCACTTCTCCTATGAGGGTCGCATAGTCTTCTGCATTGAGAGCTTCCTCAAACAGGAGCCCAGCCGCCTTATCGTCGAGGCGCTCGAGAACAGCAGCCTCTATGCCATCCCCTATGATGACCTTCACAACCTCATGGTTCGCAACCAGGAAATGGAGATGCTCTACCGTAAGATACTTGAGCATGTGGCCATCAGCAGCCAGGAACACGCCGACAGCCAGCGCTTTGAGAATGCTGCCGAGCGTTATGAGCGCCTTCTCAAAGAGAAACCCGAGATAGTGCTCCGTGCTCCCATGGTGCATATCGCCAGCTTCCTGCAGATGACCCCCGAGACGCTCAGCCGCGTCCGAAATGTCAGCACCCAGCAAGCCAAGCCAGCTCCACGCGACCAGAACGATGCCTGGTGGACACATACTACCGAGTTGAAGGATAAATCGTGAACGTGGAAAGCGTGTCTGAGGCAAACTATATATATAATGAGTAGGGAGGAAGAGACGCGCGAATACGGCAAGTCAACGAGTCTGAGACAAACTATATATATAATGAGTAGGGCTGTACGATGTGGTGTCGTGCAGCCCTTTGTCTTTCTCTGTCGCCCCTTGACCTGGCTTGATTTGGGTGTGCGGCATTCTGTTTTTGCCTTTCCAGGGAAGTCCTTTCCATAGGCTGGCGGACTCTTGGTGGGTACACATGCAAATCCCTCGTTCAGGTAAACGGACCTGCTTTGTCATCGGGAATGTCTTCATGGGCGACCGAAGGAAGCCTGAGTATCCTCGGTGAGTGAAGTGTCAACGCCAACAGGACTCTTTCTGTGCGGGTGTCAACCGTTTCAGTCCGCTTTCCGGAATGCAGACTATGGCTTCAGTAGGTGCTGAAGAAACACGCTTCAGGAGTAATGGGATGGACAAGGCACAAAAATGGCTTTCCCCCGCCAATGAACTGCCCCGAAAAAGTATCCTTGGATACTTGCCCGTTTATCCTTGGATAAATTGCGAAGTATCCAAGGATACTTTGCCAAGTAACCTTGCTTCACTTTTTTGCCCAGTCCGCTCCCCGTACCATCCCATTTCCTTTTATAATTAAGGAAAAGCCTTTGCCCTTTCATATTTTCCCCTTACCTTTGCACCGCTTAACGGAAAAAGAGTGCTTGGTAACCTCTTTCAAAACAAAACAAGATTATGATACAAAACAAGACTGTGAGTGTGTCATTCATGCTGATGGGCATACTCTTCTGTACTTGCTTAGTGGCAAGTAACCTTTTGGAGACCAAAGTTCTTCAGTTCGGAACCTTTACGCTGACCGCAGGCGTGCTGTGTTTTCCCATCTCTTACATTCTTAACGACTGCATTGCAGAGGTGTGGGGATTCCGCAAAGCCCGCATCATCATCTGGACGGCATTCCTTATGAACTTCCTGGTTGTGGCCTTGGGTCAGTTGGCTGTCATGCTGCCTGCTGCCGGTTATTGGGCTGACAACGAGGAGCATTTCAATTTCGTCTTTGGTCTTGCGCCCCGTATCGCGGCTGCCAGCTTCACTGCTTTCCTTGTGGGAAGCTTTGTCAATGCCTACGTGATGAGCCGTATGAAGATAAGCAGCCAGGGCAAGCGGTTCTCGCTGCGTGCTATCGTGAGCACATTATGGGGCGAGGGAGCGGATAGCCTGATATTCTTCCCCCTGGCTTTTGGCGGGCTGATGCCTGTGAGCGAATTGGCCAAACTGATGCTTCTGCAGGTCATCACCAAGACACTCTACGAGGTGGTCATGCTGCCTGTAACCATTCGCGTGGTTCGTTATGTGAAGCAGCATGAGGGAACGGACGTATATGACGAGAACGTTTCATACAATCCCCTGAAGCTTTTCGAGATATGATAGCGACTCCGCAAACGGGCCTCTTGGGCGATTCTGCCCTGGTGGTCTTCTCGGGCGGGCAGGATAGCACCACCTGTCTATATTGGGCAAAGAAGCATTTCAGCACGGTGCGTGCGTTGAGTTTTGCCTATGGCCAGAAGCATGTCAAGGAAGTCCAGTTGGCCAAGCAACTGGCTGCCGAGGCAGGCGTAGAGTGGGAGTGCATGGATATGACGTTCATATCCCAGCTGAGTCAGGGCTGTTGCAGCCTTACCGACACCACCATGACCATCGAGGAGCAGAAGGCTGATGACGCCCAGTGGCCCAGTACCTTCGTGCCCGGACGCAACCTCTTCTTCCTCAGTGTGGCGGCTGTCTATGCCCGCAATCACGGCATCATGGACCTGGTGACCGGCGTGGGGCAGGCCGACTTCAGCGGTTATCCCGATTGCAGGGACAACTTCGTGAAGAGTCTCAACGTCACTCTCAACCTGGCCATGGAGGAACAGTTCCGCATCCATACACCGCTCATGTGGCTCGACAAGGCACAGACCTGGGCTTTGGCCGACCGTTTGGGGGTGCTCGAAATCATCCGCCACAAGACGCTCACCTGCTACAATGGCATCCCAGGCGACGGTTGCGGGCATTGTCCGGCCTGTCGTCTCAGGGCCGAAGGGCTGAAGAGATACCTCCTCCAAAGCAAAACTGCGGGTAATCGAGAATTATGAATTGAGAATTTTGAGTTGCTGGCCGTCGCCTCGCATTGCCGGGCGCCGGGCTTTCAACCATATTCTTTGGGAAAAAACATAATATTATAATATAATAATGAGTACACGAGAACAAGAGGGACTTGCTGCCCTTGGACGAAAGACAGAGTATAGGCAGGATTATGCTCCCGAGGTGCTGGAGACTTTCCAGAACAGACATCCCGAGAACGATTACTGGGTGCGTTTCAATTGCCCCGAGTTCACCAGCCTCTGTCCTATCACTGGCCAGCCCGACTTTGCCGAGATACGCATCAGTTACATACCGGCGGAACGTATGGTGGAGAGCAAGAGCCTCAAGCTCTATCTCTTCTCCTTCCGCAATCACGGTGACTTTCACGAGGACTGTGTCAACGTTATCATGAAGGACCTCGTGAGGCTCATGCAGCCCAAGTACATCGAAGTGACGGGCCTCTTTACGCCTCGCGGCGGCATCAGCATCTGGCCTTATGCCAATTACGGCCAGCCTGGAACGCGCTATGAGGAGATGGCTCAGTATCGCATGCTGCATCACGACATGCAGTAGAATACTCTGACTGCGAGCGACAAACGCGAGGGGAGTTCTGTGCCAATGGGCATGGAACTCCCCTTCCTATTGTTCCGCCGGCATGCTTTTCCCCCTTCGCCAGACCCCTTATTCGGCTTCAAATGCTTACCTTTGCAAGCGGAATGAGGATTTTCATTCCTTGGGGCGAATCCTGCACGTCATTGGCAGGCACCCTTCATCCCCCTTCCTTGAAACGGCAAACCGGTTTCTTCGAAGGGAAAATCGTATTCTTGGGAACAATAAAAACTAAAGATGATGAATGCAGAAAGCAATAAGAAAGACCTCCATGTGTCATCCTTGCACAAGGGAGATGCTGTGAGTGAGAAAGAGGGTAGCGCTGGCGCAAATGCCGTGGGGCAGAAGCGCGGACTCAAGGACTGGTTTGTGGCCACCCGCCCCTGGTCGTTTCCCGCTTCGGTAGTGCCTGTGCTGGTGGTGGCAGCCTGGCTCTTCTGGCAGAGCGGCACGGTGGGCGGTTATGTGACCGACTGGCGGTGTGCTCCGCTGGCGCTTCTCATGCTGGTGCTCATGCAGGCATCCGGCAATCTGATAGGCGATTATTACGACCACATTCGCGGCATCGACCTTCCCGGCAGCCTCAATGGTGTGCGCCACATCCAGAGTGGCATGTTCCAGCCACGCGAGATACTCCGCTTCGGCTACGTGCTGCTGGCACTGGCTGTGCTGCTGGGTATAGTCATACTGATGCGCTGCGGTTGGCAGGCAGCCTGGCTGGGAGTGGCAGGAGTACTGCTGGTAGTCTCTTATCCCTGGCTCAAGGCTCATGCTCTGGGCGACTTCGACATCCTGCTTGGCTATGCTCTTTTGCCCGCCTTGGGTGTTGCCTATGCCGTGGGAGGAGCCTGGATGTGGCAACCTGTAGCACTCATTTTGCCCGTGGGACTCATTACCGTCTCTATCCTGCACGCCAACAACACCCGAGACATCCTCAATGATATGCGTGCGGGAATCGTTACCCTCAGTATCAGAATGGGCGGTCGTACATCCCAGAGGGTGTATGTGGTGCAGAACGCACTCTCCTATCTGCTCGTGCCCATCTTCATCCTCTGTGGACTTCTGCCCCTTGTGGCCATGATCACATGGCTTACCCTTCCCCTGGCCATCAGCAATATGCGCACGATGCTCAAAGCCAAGCCTTTGGCCGAAGAGCCTATCGCCTTGCTCGACCAGCGTACAGCCCAGACCCAGATGGCCTTTGGCCTCCTCTATGCACTCTCATTCCTGCTGGCCACATGGATAGCTTGAGGATGAACCGAGTATGGATGGCGGTGCTGGTAGCCGCCGTGCTGTGGTTTGTGATGTTCAGTCCGCTCACCGCCCCCAGCATCCCCTTCTGGCCTGTGATGACGGCTTCGGGCGTGCTGCTTACGCTGCTCTCGCTCCGCTTGGGCGGCAATCCCTTCCAGGGGCGCTCGGGTGTTTTATCTACTATGGTGTTGGGCGTTGGACTGGCAGTTGGCCTGTGGTGCTTCTTCTGGTTGGGTGACAAGGTGAGCCAGCTCCTCTTCTCCTTTGCCCGCCCGCAGGTGGATGCCATCTATGATATGGGCAGCAGTTTCCCCCGCTGGGCTATTGCTCTGCTCCTGCTCTTCGTTATCGGACCTGCCGAGGAACTCTTCTGGCGCGGTTTCGTACAGCGTCGTATGGCAGAACGATGGGGTGCCTGGGGCGGTTTTGCAGTTGCCACCCTCTGTTACACGCTGGTGCATGTGTGGAGCGGCAACCTCATGCTGCTGCTTGCAGCCGCTGCCTGTGGCTTCTGCTGGGGGCTGCTCTATTGTCTGCTGCCCAAGCGCCTGCCAGCCCTTATCCTCTCCCACGCCTTGTGGGATGCCGCTGCTTTTGTGTTCTTCCCTTTTTGACGAAATAGGGTAGCGCGCTGCATGTGCCTGTGCAGCGTGCTGCGATGACCAACGGAGCGCGCTGCATAAGCCCTTGCAGCGCGCTCCGTTTTTCGTGCCGGCAATCTTCTTTCTCCCGCTTGGGCTAAAGGATTTGCAGAGCTATGGCGGCACAAGCCTCAGCATCGGCCAGTGCGTGGTGGTGATGAGCGAGGTTGTAGCCACAGCGTGCCGCTATCACATCGAGCGTATGCTGCCCTTGTGGCCACACCTTGCGTGACTGCTGTAGGGTGCACAGGAAGGTGTAGTCGGGGTAGTCCATCTGATACATGCGGAACACAGCCTTCAGGCAACTCTCGTCGAATGCCTTGTTGTGCGCCACCAGCGGCAGTCCCCCTATGCGCTTCTCTATCTCCCTCCACACGACGGGAAACACTGGCGCGTTGCACGTGTCGGCTTCGGTAAGCCCGTGCACGCAGGTGCATCGGTAGTTGTAGTATTCCGGTTCGGGTTTGATGAGCGAGTAGAAGCGGTCGGCTATCCTGCCTCCGCGCACGATGATTACGCCCACCGAGCAAACGGATGAGCGCTGATAGTTGGCTGTCTCAAAGTCGATGGCTGCAAAGTCCTGCATTTCTGTTCCTCCTTATACCTTATATATAATATAGGCCGGCTGGCCTTTTCTCTATTACAAAGGTAGTGAAAAGCCCGCTACTTAGCGCCTTTGATTGCCCTTTATTTCCCTTCCATGTGTGCAGAAGGGTGGAAGGAGACGGCAGGAGGTGCATTTTTCTGAAGCATGAAGTTTTATCCGCTGGTTCCTTTGCCAGTTTGCAGGAAAGGTATAACTTTGCATCGGCAACAGGTTCACTCCCCGAGTGATTAAAAGGGAATTGGGTGAAAGTCCCAGACAGTCCCGCTGCTGTGAGCCGCCCTTAACAGGCGCGAACATGAAGCCACTGAGTGTGTTGCGTGTATGCAGAGGCATGCGCAACCCTTGGGAAGGCGTTCGCCGCCGGGCGGTAAGTCAGAAGACCTGCCGTTGCAAGGAATTCCACTACCAGGCATCGCGGAATGCCGTGGATGACGCAACTTACTTTATTCAATCATCAAACATTTATCATGCAGAAGAAATTACTCTTTCTTGTGCAGTTGGTATTGTCTGTGTCGCTGTGCCTGCCCGCAAGGGTTATGGCTCAGAGCGGCAATACTGTACTGCAACCGCAGTTTGGCAAGCAGACTGTAACGGTGGAGACCGGGCAGGAGATTACGTTCTACGACCCCAAGGGAACGGACTACATCCTCGGTGCCAGCTCCAGCAACGCCCAGTCGCTCCTTGTTTTCAAGCCCGCTCAGGAAGGCATGTCTATCCAGATTACCTTCGAGCAGTTCGAACTCATTGGCAGCAACAGTTCTTATCCAGCCTTTATCAATGTGTATAACGGCGAGGCTGATGCCGACAACTCATTCTCTTACGCTACCAATACAGGCGGCGTTACCTCCTACAATTTGAAGCTTCCCGAGGGCAACCTCATGGAGATGCTCACGGGCACACTCGATGCTGCCAAGACCTTTTATTCCACTGACCCCAGCGGAATGATGTCGGTGGGCTACCTCTATCGCTATGCTGAGAAGTGTGATGGATGGGTGGCCAAGGTGAAGTGTGTCAAGCTGGAGGATATGCAGGTGACTGCTGCAGGTTCGTCCTATGAACATGTACCCGAAGCACCTGTGCGCAAGAATGACATTGCACTGGCTAATGTATATGTGACTGCAACAGGCGTGATGAACGCCGATAGTGTGGTCTCTATCTCCTATAGACTCACCAAGAACGAAGGCGCAATAGACCCCGCCAGCCTGCGACTCTACCGGGGTAACGCGTCTTATGCTACTGGCCTTACTCCTCTGTCTGCCAACATTACGGAGTCAGACGGAGTCTATTCCTTCGTCTTGCGTGAGGCTATAGAGAGTGGAAGCAACTGGTTTATGATTGCCGGCGACCTGAAGGACGATGCCAACATCGGTGCACAGGCGCAGATAGAGGTGACCGGTGTGGCCACCAAGGCAAAGCCCGAGGGAGTTTCCCCCTTTGAGGCCGGCGAGCCAAAGGCTGTGGCAGTGCCTGCCATTGTCAATATTTCCAGTGAGCATCGGACTCAGTCGGTGGGCGAGACACCTCTCGCGTTCTTCGATGACGGTGGTCTGGACGGCCAGGTGACCAAAGGCTTCAACGGAAGTATCACCTTCGTTCCCGCTGTTGAAGGCAAGAAGGTGATGATTGATTTCACTAAGGTGGCGCTCTTCAGGGGCAGCATCTACGGCCAGTACCTGAAGGTGTATAATGGCAAGGAGGCTACGGCCGAGAATCTGATAAGGGAGATGATGACGGGTGACGTGCTCGCCGTGCGCTCCACCAGCGCCGACGGTGCACTCACAGTGACTCTCGAGAGCACTACAGACGGCTACACCAAGGATGGTTTCGAGGCTCTGGTGTCGCTCTTCGAGCCTCAGCCCATGCAGGTGGCAGGCATCACAGCCACTCAGAGCGTGAAGGAAACGCTCTGCGCCGGTTCTGCCAATTGCCCCGTGCTACTTCTCAACATCAAGACAAGCAACACCGAACCCGCATTGAGCGTGCAGAAACTGCAGTTCAATACCGTTGGCACCCATCCTCAACTGGCCCACGCAACCCTTTACTACACCAAGGCAAGCGCCGGGTTCTCTGATAGAGTGAAGGTGGGAGAGGCCGACATTACCGATGACAACTTCGAGATAACAGCCACCGAGGGAATTACCTTCGCCGAGGGAGACAACTATCTGTGGCTCACCTACGATATAGCTCCCACCGCCGCCAATGGTGACAAGGTGGATGCAGCTGTCACATCAGTCACCCTGAGCGACGGTGAGCACACCGTGGAGCAGGGTAGCCCCGAGGGAGAATTCCTCATCCGCAACATAGTATATTCACATCTTGACCAAGGGACCGTCACTACGAAGGTCAACGGAAAGCTTGATTTCGTCACCAAAGGCAAGTCAGACTATTCCACCGACTACGAGAGCGGAACGGATGACCGCATCAACATCTTCGAGCCATTGCACGAGGGTATGGTGTGCCAGCTGGATTTCTCTCTCTTCAAACTCTATTGGGCCAGCTACGGCAACGAGCATGCCAGCATCAAGATATATAGCGGCAAGGGCACCACAGGCGAACTCCTGTGGGAGATGACCTCTAAGGACCAAAAGGATAAGGGTCCTGAGCAGACTCTGCGAAGCACCAGTGCCGACGGTGCTCTCACGGTGGTATTCAATAGCGGCGTGAGTCAGAGCTGGAGCACAACACGCGGCTTCGAGGCTGTCGTGAGCGAGTATCTGTCCAAGGATATGGCTATCGACTCGCTGTCAGCCGTTGCTGCCAGCCAGACAATAGCATCGGTGGGTGCACAGAACCTGGAGGCTCTCACCCTGCAGGTGCTCACATCGGGCAATCTGAATGCCCGCAGTCTGCAGAGCGCCGCTCTCATGCTCAAGGGCAATGTGGCCGATGTGGCCAGCGTGAGCCTCTATGCGGTGGATGGAACCGACTCAGCCATCCCCGAGGAGGCTGAACCTCTGGCTGTGCAGAACGTTACACTGCCCGAGGGAGAGGGTAGCCAGGCGGTGAGCGAACTGCCTGTCACCCTCACTCTGGCAGAACCTTTCGTCCTGAAGGAAGGCATCAACAACTTCCGCGTGCTGCTCAACCTGTCACAGGATGCGCTTTCGGGCGACGAGGTGACGGTGCTGGCGCAGAGCGTGAGCACAGCCGATACACTGGTGAACGCAGTTGCTTCGGCCGATTCTATCACCTTCAGCATCAAGAACATCTTCAATCTGCAGCAGGGTGACAACGGTGAAGTGCTGGTGGCCGGCGGACAGCCTCTGCTCTTCTATGACGATGGAGGACTGGACGGAGACTACACCAAGGGCTTCGACGGTACAGTTACCTTTGCACCGAAGACTCCTGGCGAGAGCGTAAAACTGACCTTCAAGAGCTTCAACGTCACTTATCAGGACAAGTTCTATGTCTATAACGGAGGCGAGGCAGGCGAGAAGGCCGATGCTACCTACTCGCGTTACGACAAGCCCGACTACTTTGTGTCGGAGTCAGAGGACGGCAAACTCACCGTGCGCTTTGTGACGAAGATGGCGAGCGAGGGCTTTGCTATCGAGGTGACAGCCTATCAGAAGCAGCCTCTCCACATCGCATCTGTTGCCACACAGCCCGTTGCTCCCGAGAGCGTGATGAAGGGCGAAGAGGATGTCAAGATGGTGCGCATGGATGTGCAGGTGGATGGCGATCTCGACCAACTGGACATCACCGCACTTGCTCTGCAGGCTGCCGACGCTGCCCAGGTGCGATGCGCCAAGGTGTTTGCCACAGATACAGTGAGCACCTTTGCCGCCCAAAAGCTTTTCGGAGAACTGTCCGAGGCTGCCGACACCATACATGGCAACTACCATGTGACCAAGTGCGGAGTGTATAAGTTCTGGCTGGCCTACGATATCCAGTCGGCTGCCGAGGCTGATGCAAGCGTGAGCGCATCGCTTACCGCCGTTGTGGCTAATGGCCAGAAGGTGGCTGTGGAGACTCCTGCAGCCGCTTCCACTCAGGTCAAGAGTGGCTTCCACGGCACCATCACCGTGGGTGCAGGGGCCGACTATGGCACTATCCAGGGTGCTGTGAATGCACTCAAGGACGGTATCGACGGTCCTGTGACCATCAACATAAAGCGTGGCATCTACAAGGAACTCGTGAATGTGCCTGCCATCAAGGGTGCTTCCTCGACCAACACAGTCACCATCCAGAGCGAGAGCGGCGACTGGCACGACGTGAAGATAAGCTATGAGCAGTACAGCGAACCGCCCTACAGCGATGACAAGATGTTTGCTGAGTTTGGTGTGTTCACCATCTCCGGCGCCGACTGGCTCACGCTGCGTGGGCTCGAGCTGACCACTGAGAACGTGCTCTTCCCCAGCGTGATTCATCTGAAGAACCTCAGTCAGCACGTCACCATAGACAGCTGCTACGTGCATGCTCCCACTACTACTTCGTACAGCAACGATATCAACCTCATCTATACATACGCCCGAAATCAGGCCTTCCAGAACAATGACTACCTCACCGTGAGGAACTGTCTGATAGAGGGAGGCTACATCGGGGTGCGCCTGTCAGGCACCAGCCATGTCAAGTTGCCCAAGCAACGTGGCGGACGCATAGAGAACAACATCCTGCGCAACCAGGGTTCCAAGTCCGTATATAGCATGGAGGAACTTGGTGCCAAGATACTGAACAACCGCTTCGAGAACAATGGCGAGACCAGCAGCAGCTACTCGGGTATTGATGCCCAGCAGCGTGATCTCTGTGATGATGCACTGGTAATCAGCGGCAACACCTTCCACATCAACATCGAGAAGGGTGCTGATGCCATCTATCTGCGCGAAGCCCATGGTACAGCCGATGCACCTGCTCTGATTACCAACAACGAAGTGCTGGTGGCCGGAGCCAACAACAGCACATCGGGAATCAAGATAAGCAGCCAGTGTGACCACCTTTACATTGCCAACAATACCGTGCTGATGACTCCCGAGAGTCCCACGGTGGCTTTGTATATCAACAATGAGCAGGGTGAGGAAGTGCATGTGGTGAACAATATCTTCAGGCTCAATGATGGCGGTTACGTCTATCGTTGCTACAACCAAAAGGTTGCCCCCACCGTCCACTTCGCACATAATGTGCTTTACACAAGCGGTGAGGCCTTCGCTTATGACAAGTCCACTTACGCTTCCTTCGAGGAGTGGGTGGCTGCGAGCGGCGAAGAGGGAAGCTACTGTGAGCAGACCGATTTCCTGAGCGACCAGGTGCTGGAGCCCGCCAACGAGGGCAACTTGCGCAACGCTCTGCCTCTTGCCTTCGTGAGCACCGACCTTGTGGGTACCCCCCGCGATGCCGAGCATCCCACTATAGGTGCCTATGAGTACAGTGCCGACGAGACCGCTCCTCAGATGCAGGAGGGTTATCCCGCCATTGCAAACATCACCGATACCACAGCTGTTGCGGTGGTGAAGGCCGACAAGAGCGCCATCATCTATGCTCTGGTGAAGCTCGCCGACGAGGAAGCACCTGCTGTAGAGGATGTGCAGAAGTCTCAGAACATGATGGTAGTGCGCTCCGGCGATGTGGCAACCCTCACTCTGGACTCTCTCACCAAGGACAAGGAGTATGTGGCTTATGTTGTGCTGCGTGGTTTGCGCGGCTCCTACAGCGAGGTATATGCTACCGGCAAGTTTGTGGCAGGCGGTGAAATCATCGTTGAAATCCCCGATGTGGCAGCAGTTGCCGAGGTGAGCGAGAGTGTGGAGCAGGGTCAGAAGGCTACCTTCACTGCTTATGTGACCAGCGGTACCGCACCTTTCAGCATCGTCTGGACCAATGGCAAGCACATCGAGGTGGCTGCCGACAGTCTGGATGCTCTGGGTGAGAGCCTTGTGGAGTATGCTCCTCAGGAGTGCGATCTCTACTATCTCACCGTTACCGATGCCAATGGCAAGGTGGCACTCGACACTTGCCGCGTAGCTGTAACAGGCGACGCTGTGGCAGCCACCTTCGAGAACCTCTTCCTGGAGCAGGATGGCTACTGGTGGGGACCAGACACCAAGGGCCAGCTTGGCCAGAACAATTGGGGACTCGAGGAGATGCAAGGTTCATTCGTGAGCGGTTCGTACAGCTTCGAAAACCGTTGCATGGCCGACTACGACACTTGGGGAGGCTTTGGCTACTCACGTCGCACGGGCACCGACTTCACTGTGCTGATGTCCGATCAGTTCAACTCCAGCGTGGGCAGCGGTTATGCCGGCTCTGAGAACTACGCTGTGGCTTACGACAATGGCACTATCAAGGTGCTCAACAGCCCCATCGAGGGTGACAGCCTGCGTGGTTGCTACGTGACCAACAACGCCTATGCGCTCTCAGCCATCAAGCAGGGAGCCGGAGTGGCACGCAAGTTCCGGGAGGGAGATTACCTCAAGGTGACCTTCACCGGCCATAAGGCAGACGGCACCGAGAGCACTCTCGACTACTATCTGGCCGATTACCGTTCAGCCAACGAAGCTGACCGTTATGCTCTGGACAGCTGGCAGTGGGTTGACCTTCGCCCCTTGGGCCAGGTGACCAGCGTAACCTACAGCATCACTGGCTCTGATACGGGAGCCTACGGACTCAATACACCTGCCTACTTCTGCCTCGACAACTTCAATGGCGAGCGTGAAGTGAAGGTGGCCGATGTGCAGAGCAGCGGCCGTGAGATAGACCTGAGTACCTTCTTCGAGTTTGATGATGCAGTGGTCACAGTCAGCTACTCGCTGGCCGACGAGCTGCCTGCCGAACTGAAGGAGTGCATCACCCTCACCGCCGACGGCAAGCTGACTGTCATCAACAATCCCGTTGAGAAGTTTGCCGTGACCGTGAAGGCCGTGCAGAAGGGTAAGATTCAGTTCCTGAGTGTACCCTATGATATGCCCACCTCTATCAGTGGTGCCGACGGTTTCAACGGCCATTCCGCTTCTGCCCGCTACAATGTGGCAGGCCAGCAGCTGGGCGAGAGCCAGAAGGGCATCAATATCCTGCGCTACAAGAACGGAACTGCGCGTAAGGTGCTTCAGAAGTAATTTCGGATTTTCATAACTTTGTCAGCCGGGGGCAAGCATTCATTTGTTTGTCCCCGGCTTCTTTTTGGTGGAACATCAGCGCACGTGCGGGCAGCCTCTTATTGGGCTGGATGCCGTTTCTGAGCATCTTCGCACTCATTTGTGGGCTGCTCTGCATCGTTTTTCTTAATAATGACGTACCTTTGCCAAGCCCTTTCGTGCGGCCGTCCGTACAGATGGAGGCTGCAGGCGAGAGGTATAATTAAATAAGAAGAAAGCTATGAAGGCGAAAGGAAAAGGCATCGTGCGTGCTGCACTGATGCTTCCCGTACTGGCGGGCAGCATGCTTCTGCAGGGCTGCAAAGAGAACTACTCCAACGGAGAGAAGGTGGGAAACCTCATCGAGTTTACCCGTAAGGGCGTCATCTATGACTCCTGGGAGGGTAGGCTCAATCTGACCCAGACGGGCATGAACACCAGTGGCGAACCCTTCTCATTCAGTTTCGACAACGACCGCACCGACCAGGATTCCATTATCGAACTGATGAAGCAGGCGCAGGTGGAGGGTTGGAAGATCAAGTTACGCTATCACGAGGTGTGGGGCTTCAAGAATGTCTTCTACAATCGGGGCGAAACCAGCTACTTCATAGACGGCCTCACTGTGCTTGACAAGGACTTTGCCAACCCGCTGAAGCAGATGGGCTCGCGCCAGGGACAGGTCATCGACACCGTGTTTGTGGTGATAGACAAGCAGGAGCTCCTCAATAGAAAGAAATAGGCAATGGAGAAGAAGAAACTCATCAACCCTTGGCTCGGGATAGAGGGCTACAATTGCATAGGCTGTGCACCCGGCAATCCCTTCGGTGTTCACCTGCAACCTTATGAGGAGGGAGAGGATATAGTGGCCCAGTGGCAGCCGTCGGCCAACTACCAGGGCTGGCTCAACACCCTGCACGGAGGCATTCATGCGCTCTTGCTCGATGAGGTGTGCGGATGGGTGGTGATGCGTAAGTTGCAGACCACAGGAGTGACCTCGAAGATGGAGGTGCGTTATCGTCGTCCCGTACTCACCACTGGCGGACCGCTCACAATACGTGCACGCATCAAGGACAACAAGCGCAACCTCTACACCATAGAGGCTGAACTGACCGACTCAGAGGGGCGCGTGTGTACCGAAGCCACTTGTCTCTACTTCACCTTCCCGCGTGAGAAGGCCGAGCAGGAGATGTACTTCAAGCCCATCAAGGTGGAGGGAGAGGACTGAATGGCCGAAGAACTGACTCTTGCCGGCGGCTCCAAGGCCGACCGCTATGCTGCGCTCCTGCCTCAGATAGAGGCTGTGATGCAGGACGAAAGCGACTTGATAGCCAATATGGCCAACGTTGCTTCCATGCTCTGGGAGACGTTTGCCCCCTCGGCATTTCCCTTGCGTCAGACTGCCGATGAGGCTTCCGTGCAGTCGCCAGCCCACAGCTCCTTCTCCTGGATGTGGGTGGGTTTCTATCGTGTGATGGGCAGCGAACTGGTGCTCGGCCCGTTTCAGGGGCCAATGGCATGCACCCGCATCCGCTACGGACGTGGTGTGTGCGGTACAGCATGGGCGCAGGGATGCACACAGGTGGTGCCTGACGTGGAACTCTTTCCCGGCCATATCGCCTGCTCCAGTGCCTCACGCAGCGAGATAGTGGTGCCTCTGGCCGATGCTGCAGGCCATATTTTTGCCGTGCTCGATATCGACAGCAGCCAGACGGACACTTTTGACCAGACCGACCGCGAGTGGCTGGAGCGCATCGCACAATTGTTTCAGAATCATCATCAATAAATATGAAAAGAGTAAAGATACACACTTCAGAGGGCGACATAGTGGTTCGCCTCTACGATGAGACGCCGCTTCATCGCGACAACTTCCTGCGTCTGGCCTCCGAGGGCTACTATGACGGTACGCTCTTCCACCGCGTTATCCGCGATTTCATGATACAGGGAGGTGATCCCGAGAGCAAGGGTGCTCCGGCCGGTCAACCGCTTGGTACAGGTGGTCCGGGCTACAACATTCCCGCTGAAATAGTCTATCCACAGCTCTTTCACAAGCGCGGAGTGCTCAGTGCAGCCCGCCAGAGCGACCAGGTGAACCCCGAAAAGGCAAGTAGCGGAAGCCAGTTCTACATCGTGTGGGGTAAGGTGTATAAGCCACAGGAACTGAAACAACTGGAGAAGCAGATGGCCATGCAGCAGGAACAGCAGGTGTTCAACCGCCTGGTGGCAGAACACCGCACCGAGGTGATGAACCTGCGCAAGAACCGCGATCAGGCTGGTTTGCTCGAACTGCAGAACCAGTTGGTAGCCGAAACGAAGGCCACTTGTGCCGAGATGGAAAAGCCCTCTTTCACCGAGGAGCAGACCGAAGCCTACACCACCGTGGGCGGTACACCTTTCCTTGACGGCCAATATACCGTGTTTGGTGAAGTGGTTGAGGGACTGGATGTAGTGGATAAGATACAGCAGGTGGAGACGCATACAGGCGACCGCCCATCCGTGGATGTGAGTATGACCATGGAGGTGATAGAGGACTAAAAGCCAGCTTGCGCAGCCACTCATCCTCTCTTCTGTCAGTCACGGACAGCCGTCGCACGTGCTTCCTGTGCTGCTGAGCGGGAGGTGGCAGTCTGCTCCTCGCCGTTCTGCTATACAGCGGGAGAAAAGACGCAGTGCGCTGCGTGTGCCGATGGAGCGTGCTGCAAATGCCAACGCAGCGCGGTGCATAAGCAATTGCACCGCGCTGCGTTTTTGGTGTCACATTGGTCCGCTCTTCGGGTCGGGCTTTTCAGAACTCCTTCCGACTCCGCTTCCTAGCTCTTGGGATAAGCCTCAGGAACATCCCCAACCCCAGCTTCCCCTACATTCCAGCGGGGTAAAAAGACTACATATATAAGGTATAAAGCCACCGGCACCCTCTTGGGCTCACAGCAGGAGCCTGGGAGGGTGCCGGTGGTATTGCTTAGAAGGGGAAGAGCAAGGGCAGCAATATCACCATGACAATGCCGATGATGACTTGCAGCGGCAGGCCAACCTTCATGTAGTCAGCGAATGTATAGTTGCCCGCTTTCATCACCAGAGCGTTGGGCGGCGTAGAGAAAGGAGAGGCGAAGCACATGCTGGCACCCAGGGTCACTGCGAAGAGGAATGCGTGGGGGCAGACTCCGCTGTTGCGTGCAGCTACCATCGCTATGGGAGCCATCAGCACGGCAGTGGCGGTGTTGCTGATAAACATGGTGAGCACAGAGGTGGTGAGATAGATGCCTGCCAGCAATACCGTCGGTCCCAAACTGCCCAAGGTGGAAACCAGAGCCGATGATACAGCCGCCGATACGCCGGTCTTCTCCAGCGCGGTGGACATAGGCATCATCGCTGCAATGAGCACTATGCTCTCCCAGTTGATGGTCTTGTAGGCAGCCTCTATGCTTCGGTGGCAACCGGTGAGCACGGTGAGCAGTCCGGCTATGATCACTGCGGTCACTGGGGCAATGGGGATAAACTCCAGCACCATCATCGCTACCATGATCAGCATGATGGCTGCTGCCAGCGGAGCTTTGTAGTCAAGTGTCACATGACGCAGCGCTTGCTCGGGTTTGCCAAGCACCACCCAGTTCTCATTGTCGTCGTTGAGATGCAATATGTCGGCCCATTTGCCCTGCACCAGCAGCACGTCACCAGTCTCCAGTTTGGCTTCTGCCAGGCGGTCGGAACGGTAGCTCGCGCCGTTGCGCATGGCCAATACATTGATCTTGAACTTCTTTCTCAGCTGCGCTTCACGTATCTTCATGCCGTTGACCTTCGACTCAGGAGTCACGATGAGCTCCACCAGCCCCAGGTCGTAGAAGTTGAGCGCATCATCGGGAAGCCTGTCCATACGCAGTTCGTGCTCCATTCGGTCCATCTCGTTGCTGTCGCCCGTCACGTACAGGATATCGTCTTCATTGAGCACGCTGTTGGCCATCGCCATGCTCTGACGCACATCCTTGAGCAGAGACAGATGCCTCATGCGCTCGTTGCGGATTTCCACGATGGAGATTCCATAGGCCGACTGCAGGTTCAGCTTGCTCACCTTCTGCCCCTTGACAGCCGAATCACCCGTCACGCGATAGCGCCTGATGCGGTGGGCTATGTGGTATTCGCGTGCCAGGTCGGCAGGCGACTTGAGTTTGTTCTTGCGCTTTCCCTTCTTGCCCGAAGCGTTTGCCGCCGATGGGGTAGCGGTGCTGCTGTCTGCTGCCGGCTCGCTCTTCTTCACCAGGAAATGCTTGCTCAGGGGCAGCAGCACAAGGGTTCCCACCACGATGCACACGATGCCTACGGGCAGGAAAGAGAAGAAGTGCAGACCAGGCAAGCCTGCTTCGCGCAGCGTCTCATCGATAACCAGGTTGGGAGGTGTACCGATGAGGGTGAGCATGCCACCCAGACTGCCGGCAAAAGCCAGCGGCATGAGCATGCGTGAGGACTGGAATCCGGCTTGGGCTGCCATACTGATGACGATGGGCATCATGAGGGCAACAGTGCCGGTGTTGCTTACAAAGGCACCGATGACAGACGTCACCAGCATGAGCAGCAGGAAGGTAAGTGTCTCGTTGCCATGCGAGAGCGTCATCAGACGCTGGCCTATGCTGCGGGCCAGTCCGGTCTGCAGCACAGCACCTCCCACCACGAAGAGTCCGGCCATCATCACCACTATGGGCGATGAGAAACCGGCCAAAGCCTCTCCTGGAGTGAGAATGCCCAGAACAAGCAGGACAGCCAGAGCAGCCAGGGCAACAATATCGGAGCGCACGCGCCCCCAGATGAACATCCCCACGGTGAGGGACAGAATGATAAGTGTGATGGTCATGAGTGGGTTATGTGTGTTGTATGTGATGTTATCTCTTGGAGTTCTCTTTCAGGATGCCATGACGGTAGGCATAGAGCAGCTGCCGCAGTTCGTCAATCTGTGTCTGCAGTTGCCGTCCCTTGTCAGTATCCTTCACGCGGATGCGCTTGCCGCTCATCTCCACGATTTGCGTGCTGCTCTTGATGTCCGTTTGCCTCAGGATGGCATCACGCGTGCTGGTGAACGGCTCGTGCTGTATGAGTTGGAAGCCGCGGCTATGATATACCAGCGTGTAGCCTGCTATGCCTGTGGTGTTGTGGTAAGCCTTTGCAAAACCGCCGTCGATGACCATCAGCCTGCCGCCTGCCTTGATGGGATTCTCACCCTGGGCGGCATGCACGGGCACATGACCGTTGATGATGTGTCGGTTGTCGCCCTTCACCCCGAAAGCGTCGAGTATCCTGTCGCACACCTCGGGCTGCTCGCGCAGCGTGTAGTAGTAGCCTTTCTCCTCGTGGTAGGTGCTCTTGTCCTCCAGCATGTAGCGCTCAAAGGTGGTCATGCGGTCTTTGTCAAAGAGCGGTGAATCCTGTCCGCACCACAGATACCAGAAGTAGTCGCGTGCGCTGTTGCGCTCTGCCTTTGGCGTATCGGCCTGGAAGGCTGTGCGCATATACATGCCTACGCGGTGCATCAGCTCGCGTCCGCTGTAGCTCTGTCCGCACAGTTCCACCTCCTTCAGCGAGCCGTCGGCGTTCATGGGCACCGAAGCATGGAACAGCAGATTGCCGTTACATATATTATACATGCACCCGTGCGAGAAGAGCAGCTGCACATGCTTCTGCAACTTCTCCGATATGCGGAACGAGTGACGCAGCCTTCTCACCAGTTCGGCCTCTGCATTGGTGAGCATCGTGGGCGATTCGGGCGATACGGTGGGCAGGTTGCTGTCCTTCAGCGCATAGGCTTTCCCGTCCAGTATGCAGGCTTTCTGGTTGAAGTCTATCGTGTCCAGTCCGAAGGGGCTCTTCATCTTCCACTCGGGATGACGCAGGCGCATCTGTGCTTCCAGCTTGAACTGGATGATGGTGATGGCCTTGTGCATGCGTGCTGTGAGCATGCGGTTCTTCATCCCCAATGGCACTTGCCCCTCGGCTGTAATGGGCAGAAATCCCTCGCAAGGGTCGTCACCATAGGTATCCATAGCCAGTGTGGCCAGCGGAACCAGGTTGATGCCGTATCCGTCCTCCAGAGTAGCCATATTGGAGTAGCGCAGTGAGAGCCTGAGCACATTGGCTATACAGCAGTCGTTTCCTGCGGCAGCTCCCATCCAGAGGGCATCATGATTGCCCCACTGAATGTCGAAGTTGTCGCGCTCTGTCAGATAGTCCATGATGATGTGCGCACCTGGCCCACGGTCGAATACATCGCCCAGGATGTGCAGCTGGTCGATGCTCAGGCGCTGGATGACCGAACAGATGGCTATGATGAAGTTCTGCGCCTGCCCGGTCTGTATGATGCTCTCGATGATGCGGTGGAAATAGGCATCCTTGTCATCATCGCTCGGACTCTCGTGCAGCATCTCCTCTATGATGTAGGCAAACTGTTTGGGCAGCGCCTTACGCACCTTGCTTCGTGTGTATTTGCTGGTGACCGACTGGCACACCTGCACCAACTGGAACAGCGTGCAGGCATAGTATTCGCCCAACTGCTCCTCTGATGCATCCTCGGCGGCCATTTCCAGGCGTCGCTCGGGATAGTAGATGAGCGTACAGAGTTCGCTTATCTGTGCGCTGGTGAGCACATGTCCAAAGAGTTCGGTGACCTTGCGCTTGATGTTTCCGCTGGCGTTGCGCAGGATATGCAGGAATGCCTCGTGCTCTCCATGAATGTCTGCCACAAAGTGCTCGGTGCCTTTGGGCAGATTCAGGATAGCTTCCAGGTTGATGATTTCGGTGCTTGCGCTGTCGGCATTGGGGAATGTCTGCGAGAGTATCTCCAGTAGCCGCATATCCATGGTGCTTGTCTTTTCTTCTGTCAACATGATGATGCTTATTAAGCGGTGAAATGGGCTTTATTTGTTAAAGTAGCTTTCTTTCAGTCCCAGTTGTACCGCATTTGCCTGCAAAAGTAGTCATAATTCCCTTTTTGCACAATGGCTTGCCCGATTTTTCAGTAACTTTGCAGCCGTGAAAGCAATTAAGATGACAATAGTGTGTGCACTGCTGGCCTTTGGCTGCACCAGTGCATGGAGTATGAGTGATAGGGAGGATGGTGCCGGCGACGGGCAAGTGGCTCCTGTGACAGTCACTCGCGAGTGTGAAGATACTCTGGTGGCAACACCTGAGACGGATGCTGCGCTGCTGCAGTTGAACAGTCTCTTGGCGCGTGGAGTCATGCAGCAGGGGCAGCTGGAGCACAGAAAGCACTTCGGATGGAGAATAAAGAAATACTTCAAGAACAGTAATCAGGGCAAGAACAAGCGCTTCGACTGGGGCATCCTGGCTGGTCCTTCCTATAACCAGACCACCAGTCTGGGTATCGGAGGAGGTGTGAGCGGACTCTATTCATGGGACCGTACCGACTCTCTTCTCCAGCGTAGCAATATCAATGCATTCTTCTCGGTCTATATCACAGGCATGTATCTGCTGACCATCAACGGCAACAACTATATGAAGCATGATGCGCAGCGGTGGAGCTACAAGGCTCGATTCAAGCGCCAGCCAACGGATTTCTGGGGCATTGGATACAAGAATGGTGTGAACAATGACCAGAAGAGCTCCTACGACGCTATGCAGCTCTACTTCCGTGGAGACTATGTGTTCCGTGTGGCAGACAACTTCTACCTGGGTCCGCAAGTGGAGATCAACAACATCAATGCACGCGATATCAAGCGGCCCGAACTCTTTGGCGGGCAGGAGAAGGCTATCCTCTCCACGGGTATCGGTCTGGTGTTCCAGTATGACAGCCGTGATATAGCCACCAACGCAACACGTGGCAATTACCTGCGGGTGAGCCAGATGTTCTATCCCGAACTGTCAGAGGGCAGCCGCTTCATGCGCACCGAAGCCACTTATTCTGCTTACCGTCGCGGATGGAAGGGCAGTATTCTGGCGATGGAACTGCATGGAATGTTCAACTATGGCGACAAGGTGCCTTGGACCATGCTGGCTATGGTGGGCGAAGGAAGCCACATGCGCGGCTATTACGAGGGACGTTATCGCGACAAGAATATCATTGAGGGACAGGTGGAACTGCGTCAGCACCTCTACAAGCGCTTCGGTCTGGCGGTCTTTGCAGGAGCTTCCAACGCTTTCCCCGACTTCAAGAACATCTACTTCAAGCAGATTCTGCCCAATGCAGGAATAGGTCTCCGCTGGGAGTTCAAGAAGAATGTGAACCTGCGCATCGACTGTGGTCTCACCAAGAACAAGCCTGGATTTGAGTTCAACCTCAATGAGGCTTTCTGATGATGGTGCTTTCGGCAGAGGGTAGGACTGGTTTCCCAACTGGGGAAATCTTTTTTCCCAGTTGGAAAGAAGAACAAGAGTATATACATTATATAATATAGAACGATGAAGAAGACAATCCTTACAATGGTGCTGTCCATGCTCACAGTGTGTGTGATGGCCGAGGACGAAATGTTCAAGTTCGGTGGTTTCGACACTTGGATTACCCGTAACATACGTGAGAGTGTACTTGTGGGCGGCAAGCACCGCACACTTTATGAGGTTGGACCCACTGGTACCTTCGACGGCCAGCGTGTTTTCACCAATCAGGGTGGTTGCCCTTGGGCCAACAGCAACGTATATGCCAAGGTGGCTGGAGTGGTGAAGACCAACGTGAGTGTGTATCCCGACGAGCATCCCGGACACGGCAAGTGTGCCAAGTTGGTCACACAGATAGTGAAGTGCAAAGCCATTGGCATCATCAACATCAGCGTGCTGGCTGCCGGCAGTATGTTCACTGGCACCACCGTGGAACCCATCACCAGCACCTCCAACCCCATGTCTAAGATGAGCATCGGAATTCCCTTCAACCGCCGTCCCAAGGCGCTGAAGTTTGACTATAAGTATCACAACCCCGGCGATACAAACCGTGTGCGTGAGACTGGTTTCAGCAAGAAAAAGGTGATTCCGGGCAAGGATATGGGCGAGTGCACACTGCTGCTGCAGAAGCGTTGGGAGGATGAGGACGGCAATCTGCATGCTCTGCGTATCGGCACCATGCGTCACCGCTTCTCCGAGAACACCGATGGATGGGTGGAGAACAAGAGCTTCCCCATTCACTATGGCAATATCACCCACGAGAGTTTCTACCACAGCTGGATGGGTTTGATTACCGGCGAACGTGCTTTCTATGCCAAGAACAGCAAGGGCAAACTGGTTCCTGTGGAGGAGGAAGGATGGGCCGATGCCGATGAGACTCCCACACATATCATTGTGAAGTTTGACAGCAGCCACGGAGGAGCCTATATCGGCAGCGTGGGCAACACGCTGTGGATTGACAACGTTAGGCTCGTTTACTGATTCATGGCTCCTTACTATCTCCTTTCCGAGAGTCTTCTGCGCCGCAACCTTCAGCTTATCAGCCAGGTGGCAGCGCAGAGTGGTGCCGAGATTATCCTGGCCTTCAAGGCTTATGCACTGTGGAAGACGTTTCCCATCATGCGTGAGTACATCTCCCACACCACAGCCAGCAGCCCCTTCGAAGCCCGCTTGGCGCTCGAGGAATTCGGTTCGCTGGCCCATACCTACAGTCCTGCCTACACCCAGGAGGATTTCTCCGAGATATTGCGCTGCAGCGGTCACATCACCTTCAACTCGCTTTCCCAGTACCGTCGTTTTGCCTCCCAGGTGCTTGCCTATCAGGAGCATCCTGTGAGCATGGGACTTCGCGTCAACCCCGAATACAGCGAGATAGAGACCGAACTCTATAATCCTTGTGCTCCCGGAAGCCGTTTCGGTGTGCTGGCAAGCCAGTTGCCCGACGAACTGCCGCAGGGTATCGAGGGTTTCCATTGCCACTGCCATTGCGAGAGCAGTTCGCTGGCTCTTCAGCACACGCTGGAGCACCTTGAGGAGAAGTTCGGCAAGTGGTTCTCTCAAATCAAGTGGCTCAATCTGGGTGGCGGTCATCTGATGACCCGCAAGGACTATGATGTGAAGCTCCTGATTGACCTTCTGCGCTCACTCAAGGAGCGTTATCCTCATCTTCAGGTTATCCTGGAGCCGGGTAGTGCCTTTGGCTGGCAGACGGGATGCTTGGTTTCCCAGGTGGTGGATGTGGTTGAGAATCATGGTGTGAGCACTGCCATTCTCAATGTATCCTTCACTTGCCACATGCCCGACTGTCTGGAGATGCCTTATCAGCCTGCCGTACGTGGTGCAGAGACGCTTCCTGCCGATTACGTCTGGCAGGATGCTGCCGACCGTCAGGCTGGCAAACCCGTTCAGGGGTATGTATATCGCCTGGGCGGCAACAGTTGTCTCAGTGGCGATTTCATGGGCAGCTGGCGCTTCGATGCTCCCTTGCAGGTGGGCGATGAAGTCATCTTCGAGGATATGTTGCACTACACCACTGTGAAGACCAACATGTTCAATGGCATCCCGCATCCGGCTATCGTGCTTGAGCATCTCGACGGTTCGCATGAGACATTGCGCCGATACGTCTATGAGGACTATCGTGACCGTATGGACTGATTTCACTTGTCAACTCACATAACAACACATAAAAAGCAATTACAAATGAACAGAAAAGGATTTCTTGCCGTTCTTCTTGCCCTTGCTACGAGCCTCACAATGCTCACAGCCTGTGGCAGTGACGACCCCGAACCAGAGGTAAAGCCCTCGGCAGGCTATTTCACCTATTATCTGCTCACCAATGCAGAGACACTCAATGCTATGCAGATAACCAACACCCTCTACACCAACGAGGAGGTGAAGACAGGCATCATCACAGCCGACAAGTGCATCACACTGGCCGAGGTGACTGACCCTGTGGCGAAAGCAGTGTTGCAGAATGGCCTGAAGAGCTTTGGGGACAAGTCCAACGTGCTTGTCTATCGTGCCAAGTTCAACCAGCAGAGCCAGCCCATCGTCAGTCTGACTTACGGTCTGAACTTCGTTCCCAAGACACTCGATGCATCAACACCCGAGCCCAACTTAGGTTATGGTCATTGCATCACCTTCACTCCCGACAAGGGCAAGACTACCTGCTACACTGGTAAGTTCTACTTCACCAAAGCCGTTCGCAAGGATCGCCTCCAACTCTATGCCGACCTTCAGAACAACATCAACACCAACCGCACACAGATAGTAAGACTTTCTGTGAATTAAGAGTTGCCGCTGCATCACTACAACTCCTCCCCTTCACGGGAGGAGTTTTTTGTTTTCGGTGTCGCCTTTACCCGTTTGCTCCTTAGGACCAAGGAAATGGGTCAAATAAGCAAGTTATCTTGCTTTGCCAAGTAGGTTGGCTTACTTTGTCAGACAAGATATTATTGTTGTCCGGTAAACCCCAAAGAGATTAAATCTCCTCCCTGAAGCCCCGTTAAATTGGATTTCGTGGTTTGTGTTTTTCAAAAGCAAGCCCCTCCTGATGTATAAGACATAACCATCCGAAACAATAAGGCTTTTTGCAGATGCTTACATTGGTTATGCAAGGCCGAATATATTTGCGAGTGGGGAAGCAGATATCTTATGAGCAAACTTCATCCAGCCTCCAGGGAAGGGTATGCAGTATGTTCCACCGTCCAACCCTAGGCTGGACGGTTGGTGAATATATACTTCGATGCCAAAGTATCCAAGCTTCATCCACCGTCCAGCCTTGGGTTGGACGGTAAAGGAGAGTGTCTCCCGCGCCATGATGATAAACAGAAAGTGCATATGGAGTCTTCTTCTCCCCATTGTCAACATAGAAGAAATGAAGCGGAAAATACTGTTATAGCTGTTTGTGCCCCTCCAATCCTATCCGTTCAATCCGTGTAATCCGTGTTCAATAAAAACCCTACGCATCACGTTTTATCAAACTAATTCCGCGTTTTCAGATAATAATCCGTGCAATCCGTGTTCGAGAACCTACGCATCAAGCCATATCAAAGCCCCTCAGTATTCCCAGAGAATCCTATCCGTGAAATCCGTGCTATCCGTGTTCAAAAACCCCTACGCATCACGCTTATAAAGCACTAATCCGTATTCCCACAAGAATCCTATCCGTGGCTTCCCTTTTTAGTTTACAACAGTCTTCTTGGTCGTCACCCTTCCATCCTTGTGTATATACTTGACTATCACTACACCCTTCTGCGGTTTGGCCAGTCGGGTGCCTGAGAGCGAGTAGTACTCTGTGCGGATGATGCGGGAATTGGTCGTTGAGGCAGGTTGGCTGATGGAGGTGGGGTAGAGACTGTCATCGAAGTTTGTGTCCTCACCGTACAGCCAGGTGGATGACGATGCGAGCCAGTTCGGTGCTGCTATGGTCGGACGAGTCATCCTATACACACGCTTTCCACCGTCGGGATATCTGCCCACGCTCTCCACACCTGCGTGCAAGTCATATCGCAGAGTGTCCGTCCACGACTGGTCTGCTGCTGTGAGCAATAAGATTGAACCGTCGGCGCTCGGCAACTTGAAGGACGCATGCAGCTGGTTTACTCCCATTGCTTTGTCCATCCATATCACCTTGTAGCCATGTGCCGGGATGATGGTTGTTCCGTCACCTGCCGCAGCAGCCGTGATAGGCGACTGGCACAGATTGGCCTCTGTGTTGCTCAGATACATTCCCGCCAGGTCGATATCCTCGTTGGTCGTGTTATATAGCTCCACCCAGTCTTCCCGCTTGTACAGGTCGTTTTGATACACACTGTTCTTTGCGCTCACCTCGTTGATGACCACCGGGTGCACACCGGCATCCCTGAGCGCAGCATTTTTCACTGGTGCAAAGACCGCTTCCAGTTGCATCGACTCGTCTTTGTCCAGTGTAAGCGTGCGCGAGGTGGTGAGCCACTTGTCGCCCGCTCCTGCTTTCCTCCATCCCATGAAGTTATATCCCGCTGGCGCTGATGCCTCTATGCTCACGGGGGCAAAGAGATGTCCGTCGAATCGTCCAGTGGGCACCGGCTGCCCGTTCAGGCGGAAGGAAGCGTGGGGGATGTTACTCTCAAACTTCACACTCATTCCTTCGCCCAGCCCGTAGTTCTTGCGCAGCCCGTTGATGCGTGCTTTCCTCAGTACACTATTGGTGAATGAACTTCGGAACTTGTTGTAGGTGTTCCAGGGGTTCCTGCCTTCGAAGGAAAGCGCTTCCACCAGACTCTCGCATATGCTGTCGCCTATCTGCGTGCTGCGGCTGGCTGTGAACACACTGCCGTCCAGCAGGCAGAAGGCATCCACAAACTTTCGTCTCCACAGCGCGTTCTCCTTCGTGTTATTATATATGATAAGGAGCTCGTTGCTCTTGTTGTCCTCCAGCGCCGTCAGCGTACTGCCGTTCTTCCATCCCGAATCCATATCCAGCAGCACCAGATGGAACTTCCCGTCGGGCAGAGAGCGGTAACCCTTCACATTGTTCTGGTTGATGATCCAGTCGTTGGGACCGATATATCCGATTGCCGCCCAGTAGTTGGTGTATTCATCTATATCCACCAGCTCGCACAGACGCTCATATCCTGCCGAATCGACAGCGTTGCCCGACTGACTGTACCATTTGTTGAAGGCATCACGTGTACCGCTTGTCTGCACGTAGCCGTTTGAGTATTCAAAGGCATCCATCTCGTCATCGCTGTACCCGTAGTTGGCAGTCCCGTGATAGCGGTTGCTCGTCTCGCGCAGGTTCATCTGTCCTATGTACTTGCCGTTGAAGAACACATGCGCGGGCTGCATATCCTGGGCATCCACCATATATTGGCTGCTGATGATTATCTGCTGCGTGATGGCATCCGTCAACCGTCCTCCATGCTGGTCCTCATTGTCGTTTCCGCCGTTGCGCACGATTATCTGCTTGTACTTGTTGTATCGCTTGTTGGGGAACAGGCTTGCTTCCAGACTCTTGCGGTCCTCATACGTCTTGCTGGCCTTTATCTTGAACGAGGCAGGCATGAAGTGTCGGCTCCATCCGCCAGATACCTTGAACTCCGCTTCCTGGTTGAGCAGCACCGTTCCGTCGGGTGATATCAGTTCCACGTTCACTGGCCTCTCCCAGTCCATGTTCCTGTTTGACTTCTCATGGTTACGTCCGCTCACTCCGTTCACGCCATCCACATACACTCCTATGCTGTCATCGTACAGGTTGTCAGGCTTCGTGCTCACCGACAGCACGGGCAGATAATAGTTCTTGTCGCGCAGCAGGTACGAGCGGGTGGTCACCTGGCTGGGCAGATAGCCGTCGGCAAAGAAGGCAAAGCGCATGACCAGTGTGGAACTGATGGGAAACTCGCCCGTGCGGCTTGTGAAACCGTTCTTCAGCGTGGGTGTACTTCCGTCGATGGTGTATCGCAGTGTATATCCCTCGGGGATATGCACATGCATCGTGAACGGGTCTGTAAACAGGCGCGAACTCACATCCGGCTCTGGTGCAGCCAGTCTGCTGCTTGCATAGTGCGAGGTGGCATTCGTTGCCCCTGGTGTCGGTTCGCCTGTTGTCCCCCATTCATCAGCTCCGTCCGACGTTCTTGCCCACGAGCAGCGGGCAGTAGGCTTGGGATAGGTGGCTGTTGAGATGAGCTGCTTGTCGTGGGAGGATAGGATGACAGTGCCTCCGTCATTCGACAGTTTCAGCCGCACCTGCTTGCTGGCAGAGGGGCCGTATTCGCCATCGCTCACGTAATGATTGAAGTACAGAGTCTTCCATCCGTGCGGTGGCACCACACCGGCCTCCTGTGTCAACTGGAACTGGCAGGCTTCCGTCTCACTGGTACCCAACCATAGTCCAGTCAGTGAAACTCTTTTGTCCGTGGGGTTGTATATCTCTATCCAGCTGCCATAGTTGAACGACCAGTCGATATACTGGTCTATGTTGCGCACCTGCACCTCGTTGATGACCAGTTTGGTAGGGTCGGCATCCAGGTCCGATGGCTCGTAGAAGCCCGATTCCACCGTCATTCCGCAGTCGTAGAATCGGCCTCCCCAGTTCTGCTGTATATAGGTGGCTATCACGTTCTTGCCATTGCGCAGGTAGTAGATGGGTATGTTTATGCTCACTGGGTTCTTCCCTTCGGTCCAGTCGCTGGCTTCATCCACCAGATATCCATTGACGTAGGTGCGGTAGCAGTCGTCGTGGCAAACCTTCAGCGTGTATCTTGCAGTGGCATCCAGCTCGTCTATGATGAAGTTGCGACGTACCCACAGGTTGGTGTTCTCCTCTCCCGGCCATTCCGTCTTCACCTCTTTCATGTAGCCCACATTACCTATGGGCATGGGCAGAGCTAGCCATTGCGAGTCGTCATATTCCGCCTTTGTCCACGACAGAGTCTCCTTCCGTCCCTCTATCTGCATGTCCTTTATGCGCTTGTTGGTCGATGGGTTGGCATAGTACATCCAGTTGAAGTACGTGGTTCCTTCCCACAGGTTCACTCTCTCGTCCTGGTCATATATCTTCAGCAGCGAGATGCTCACGCTGGTGCTGTCTTCCTGGGTGGGCAGTGCAAACTCCATCTTGGCCGACTTGATGTCCGTTCCTGTCTGGTTGGTCAGCGCTATGGTCTTTGCCTCTCCGGCTTTCAGGTTGCAGGTTGCCTTCGACAGCAGCTTTGTATCATCGTCTGCTTCCGTCAGTGAGAATTCCACGCCTGCCACATCACGGTTGGCTTTCAGCACTGCCCGCACGTAATACTTGTGGCTGGCCATCAGGTCGATGGGCGTGCGGAACTGCACCCGCGCGTTCTTTGCCTTGTGTGCGGCGGTCGGTAAGGTGATGGTATATACATCCTCAGCTTGGGCTTCATACAGGTTTTCCCAGCCGTGGATGTTGCTTGTCACATTGTTCAGTTTTCCATTGTATCCCCCTTCGGGGTTGACGATTACCTGTCCGGTCCAGCTTTTCACATAGCCCATGGGCAGTTCGCCCGCAACACTTTTCTCCTGAGCCGATGTGCTCAGGGGAACAAGTGTGCATATCAGTATGTAGAGCAACTTACGTCTCATATTGCCCGTTTAGGGATGGTTAAATGCCCCTTTGTGGGGTTTGATGACGTAAAGTTACTTCTTTTTTCTGTTTTCAGCAAGATAAGCGGGCTTTTGTTTGCCACCTTTTGCAATTACGATGGTCACGGCAGTCACGATGAGCACGATGCCCAGTGCACTCTGTGGGGAGATATGCTCCGAGAAGATGATGACGCCCACTGCCACTGCTGTGATGGGTTCCATGGCTCCCAGGATGGCTGTCTCTGTTGACCCTATCTTCTGAATGGCCACTCCTGTCAGTGCCAGCGAGAGAGCTGTGGGCAACAGAGCCGACCCCAGCGAGCATGCCCAGTACCATCCGTGCGGCATGATCAGTTGTCCCTGCATGGCCACTCCTGCCATCAGCGGCAGGCAACCCATAGCCAGCACATAGAATGTGACCTTTATCGACGGCATTCCCTTCACCGCCCCTCTATTTATATATATAAGGTATAGAGCATAGGCCAGGGCAGACAGAATCACCATACCCACTCCCAAGGTGGACACATGCACTGTCCCCTTGTTGCTGGCACTGCTCAGTACGTATATACCCAGAGTGGCCAGTGCGAGGCAGAAGCCCACCAGCCAGTGCATCCTTTCGCCGTAGAAGAGTGCCATCAGCACGGCAGTCAGTATGGGATACATAAACAGGATGGTGCTGGCTATGCCTGCATCCATATACATGTAGGAGAGGTAGAGCAGTACCGACGAGCCTGCCATCAGGAAGCCCAGAAGCAGTAGCGCCCATGCTTCGTGCTTGTTGATGCGCAGGCTGACTCCTTGCTTGTAGAGCATCAGCCCCAGCATGGGCAGTGAGAGCACATAGCGGAACAGAAGCACCGACCAAGCGTCCATCCCTTGCCCGTAGAGCGGAAGGGCAAACAGAGGGTTCAGTCCGTAGAATGCAGCGGCCAGTATGCCGGCTGTGTAACCCACTTTCAGGTCTGTCTGGTTCATCAGAATTATGGTGTGATGTGTGATGTCAGTTGGCTTGGGCATAAAGAGAGACGGACTCCGCCAGAGCGGAACCCGTCTCCTGTTTTATGACTTTAAGTCAGTTGTCTGCTTACTTCACGCGAACGTAAACTACGCGGTTAGAGCTGTCGCTCTCAGCACCGTGAGCGTTTGTGCCCACCACCTTGATGCCACGAGCCTCCAGATACTTCTTCACCTCGTCGGCACGTCTCTGAGAGAGCTTCTTGTTGTAAGCCTTAGCACCCTCGGGAGAAGCGTAAGCGTCCAGAGTAACAGTTGCGTTGGCAGGAACATCGTTCAGAGTAGCCTTGGCGGTACCTGTCAGGATGCTCTTGTTCTGAGCGAACTCTACCACGTATGTGTTACCCACGTTCTTGGTAACCTCTACGCGAACCTCCTTGATCTTCTCCACGGGCTTCTCCACAATCTTCTCCACAGTCTTCTCTACCACAACAGGCTCCACAGTGGTGAAGTGGTGGCTCTTGTTAGAAGTCTTGAAGTGGTAAGTCACACCGGCAGTAATCTGGAATGTACCTGCGTGTGAGTACTTGCCGCACTTGCCGTTGTCGCAAGCCCACATGCCGCTGGGATCTGTCACAGCACCTGTCTGAGCACCCTGAACAGTCTCATTGCCGTGAGTAACGTCGAGAACAACAGCGGGCTTCACGCTCAGAGTCCAAGCCTTCTTCTCACCCAGGTTGAAGTCGAAGTCAATACCGAACTTGGCAACAGCAGCGTTGCGGTAGTTGGGATGGTTGTAACGAGTTCCATCGGGATAGAAGTAGTGCATGTAACCGGCACCCAGACGAGGGCTGATCTCAAACAGACGGGGAGCACCCTTGTAGCCACCGATCCAGTTCATCAGGTTCACCTTAGCCATCAGACCAGCAGTCACGTTATCTACTGCGCAGTCAGAGTGGTTCACGTTCCAGTTGCTCCAGTTGTTGAATCCGGCCTGAACCTCAGCCTGCAGAGAGAACACGGGAGTGATGCCCTTTGTCAGCTGCAGACCAGCGATACCACCATTAGGAGTGTCAAAGTCGTGCAGGTTGGTTGTAACACCACCATCGATACCGATTGACCAGTTGTCAAAGAAACGATGACCGCTCACGTTATACTGAGCGCTTGCGGTGGTTGCCATTGCGAAGAGGGCAATAACCAAAGAAGTAATCTTTTTCATTTCCGATCTATATTTAAAAGATTAGACATTAAATTATTTCATATTCTCATTCATTTGTCTCGGGCGGGCATATCTATCCCCACCTTTAACGATGCAAAGATATGCTATTATTTCATAAACCAAAAGCAAAACCACCCTTTTTTTACAGTCAACCCCCACATTTTTGCTCTCAAATCCCCTTAAAACAGCCCACAAGGCCTAATATTATTAAAGCCTATATATTATTAAAGAATACAAATATCGCTAATTCCCCGAATATTTTATGTCCATCAAGCCTTATCCGTGTCCCCAAAATCTTATCCGTGTTATCCGTGAAATCCGTGTTCATTAAACCTTACGCATCACGCCATTAAAA
>UQST01000006.1 GCA_900543815.1 uncultured Prevotellaceae bacterium | reverse complement strand
GCTTAACTTCAACACCATAAAGTGTGGCAAGGTCTCGGTCAAGCATAACCTGTTGTCCTCTGATTACCTTTATCAGAGACTCTATTTTGTCCGCGAAAACCAACTGGTCACTATTTGTAACCAGTTCACTCTCCTCTTTCGTTTTTGTCATATCTTCCTTGTTTCTATTCATATTCAAAATCAAAATTCGTGACCTTAAACGTAATATTGTTCACTATTGCCTACAAAGGTAGTGCTTTTAGAATCATCCAATGTAAAGTATAAAGATATTTACCGTGAACAGTTGTCCGATAAGTCATTTATAGAAGTATATGTACATATGTAAATACACCCACTGAGGGTACGTCTGTGCTGAGTATATAGAAAACGGACAACACAAAGTAGAGGCAAAAAGAAAACTCACGGAAGCGGTTGTCAACAGGCTGCGGGGGAGTTATCAACTCTTTTCCACAGGCATGTTGAAGCGCTGCCGTGAGTTTTTTAATATGGTGAGGGTGGATTAGTTGTGCACCAGTGTGCCTATCTCTTCGCCTTCGATTACCTTCTTCAGATTACCCAGGATATCCATGTTGAACACATAGATGGGCAGGTCATTCTGCATGCACATGGCAGTGGCAGTGATATCCATCACTTTCAGACCGCGCTGGATGACCTCCTGATAGGTGATGTCGTGGAACTTGGTGGCTGTGGAATCCTTCTCGGGATCGGCTGTATAGATACCGTCCACACGGGTGCCCTTGAGCATCACGTCGGCTTCTATCTCGATGCCACGCAGCGAAGAACCGGTATCAGTGGTGAAGTAAGGACTGCCGGTGCCGCCACTCATAATCACCACTTGATCCTGCTCCATAGCCTCTATAGCCTTCCATTTGCTGTAGAATTCGCCTATAGGCTCCATACGGATGGCGGTGAGCACGCGGTTCTTCTGACCTGCTGCATCGAGTGCACTGCTCAGAGCCAGCGAGTTGATTACTGTAGCACACATGCCCATCTGGTCTCCCTTCACACGGTCGAAACCCTTGCCGGCACCGCTAAGTCCGCGAAAGATGTTGCCGCCACCTATTACGATGCCAATCTGAACACCCATGTCGGCTATTTCCTTTATCTGCTGGGCATACTCCTTCAGCCTCTGCACGTCGATTCCATACCCCTGCTGGCCCATCAGACTCTCGCCCGAGAGCTTCAGCAGAATTCTGTGAAACTTCTTCATACGCTTTTCTCTTTATATATAAATAATGTGTCAAATGATATACTTTATCTCTCCAAAGGCATACTTGCGTTCTTTACCTTCGCTGTCAGTGAGTACAAGATGTCCGTCGGGCTGTATGTCCTTTATCATACCTGTGAATGTGCCGCTCTGGTCAACGAACTGATGCCACTCGTGCCAGCGATATACACGGCTCAGATAGAGTGCATGCAGCGCAGCAAAATCACCCTGCTCCACCATCTGCAGGCAACTGCGGAAGCACTTCAGCACACTCTCAAGCACCCCTATGCGAGGCATCTCATGGCCAGCTATGATGCTCAACGATGTGGGGTTAGGTGCATCGCTGAGGAAACGGGACTGGTTCACGTTGATACCCACCCCCATCACCGAGCACTCCACCTGCTTTCCCTTCAGGTCGTTCTCGATGAGCATACCGCATATCTTGCCGTTGGCATAATACACGTCATTGGGCCACTTGATGCGGAAAGCATTCCCGGCAGCCGGCATGAGCGTGGAGAGGTACTGTTCCAAGCCCATACATACGCCCAGCGACATGGCTTCGGAGAGAGCAAACATCCGGTTGGCCTGAAGTGCCGAAGGGCATATCTGAAGGCTGAAGATGAGGTTCTTGCCACCTTCTGACTCCCATCTGTTGGTGCCCGAACCGCGTCCGGCGGTCTGGTAATCAGCCGTCACCAACATGGTACGCCGGGCTACCTCGGTGCGTCTTTCACGCAACCAGTTGTTGGTAGATGCCGTGTTATCCAGTTGCACCACCTCCATCTCTGGCCACACAGCACCCAGTCTATTGGCCCACATCGACTTATCTTCCTTTATCTGTACCATACCGGTGAGCGGAAAGCATCTATGATGTGATTGAGCTGGCGGTTCTTGCCCAGCATCGTGATGATGTCGAAGCGCACAGGCAGGTCTATGCGGTTGAGCCTCACATAGGCATCAGCCGCCAGTACGATGCGGCGTATCTTGTTCTCCGACACAGCATCTTCGGGCTTGCCGAAGCGTGCATCGCGCCTGGTCTTCACCTCCACGATGACAAGCACACCGTCTCGCTCGCACACGATGTCGAGTTCCTTGTGTCCGCTGCGCCAGTTGCGGTCTATGATATGATAGCCCTCACGCGCCAGATAGTCGGCCGCTTCGTCCTCGCCAGTGCGACCCAGTTCGTTATGCTCCGCCATTTCTCTAAACTTTAATTCTGCAAAATTAGGAAAAAAACGTAACTTTGTCATCCAACACAGCATGAAAAGAGATGAAGGACGACGAGATGTATATGCGTCAGGCACTTGCCGAGGCGCGCAAAGCAGAATATGAGGGTGAGATTCCCATTGGTGCCGTAATCGTCTGCAAGGGACGTATCATAGCCCGCGCACACAACCTCACCGAGCGGCTTCACGATGTGACAGCCCATGCCGAGATGCAAGCCATCACCGCAGCAGCCGAGTATCTGGGGGGAAAGTATCTGACAGACTGCACACTGTATGTCACTGTGGAACCCTGTCCGATGTGTGCCGGCGCACTGGGATGGTCGCAGATAAGCCGCGTGGTGTATGGTGCAGCCGACGACAAACGCGGTTTCCACATCTATGCACCCAACACTCTGCACCCCAAGACAGAACTCCAGACAGGAGTGCTCGAAGAGGAGTGCAAGGCTCTCATGCAGGATTTCTTCCGCAAGAAGAGGTAGTGTGAAGCATCTCACACTACCTCTTTTCAATATTGTCAATTATTTCCCTTCATACACACACACTTATTAATACCTGTGGATAACTTTATGGAAAACTCGGCAAGTTATTGTGGAGTTATTCACACTATCAACATCAGAAAAAGAGCCAATTTAGATATCAACAAAGGCCACCATTTTATCAAAGCCAAATTAACAGGCTGAGGAAAGTTTTCAAGCATGGCAGGAGGCTAAAGTTATCATATTTCCATTTGCACACAGCCATGTTGATAAATAGCGTGAATAAATATGGGAAATACAAGAGAATGAGGCAGTAAAGCGTATGTCAATGCTGATGATAACCACACCAAATGCTGTGGATAACACATAGGAGCCAGATGGGGCAAAACACTTATCCTTATCTTTTAACATTATCAACGCCCTATCATCATCAACATATTCTTCTTTTTTAAAAGAAATAAAAAGAAATAATAATATTAGATGCGCTGATGAAAACCAACCGCAACATGCTCGCACGCTTCTGCCAACAGGCTAACTCGTTTTCACATATCTGCTGAAACATCCACGCAAGCACATCCGCAGGGAAGCAACATTGCACAAAGAGGAACAATGTTTAATGGAAAGGGAAGTGATGCTTTCCCTATTCCTTATTTATAGAGACTTTTGCAGCGACAATAACAAATAAGTAAAACAGGAGGAAAAGACAATGGAAGACAGGACTTCACTGAACCGCCAACTGGCACAGATGCTCAAGGGCGGAGTTATCATGGATGTTACCACACCCGAGCAGGCACGCATCGCCGAGGAGGCTGGCGCATGTGCTGTGATGGCCTTGGAGCGCATTCCGGCCGACATACGTGCGGCTGGTGGCGTGAGCCGCATGAGTGACCCCAAGATGATAAAGGGCATTCAGGAGGCTGTGAGCATCCCCGTAATGGCCAAGTGCCGCATTGGACACTTCGCCGAAGCTCAGATTCTGCAGGCTATAGAGATAGACTACATCGACGAGAGCGAGGTGCTCAGTCCTGCCGATGATGTATATCATATTGACAAGAGGCAGTTCCAGGTACCCTTTGTGTGTGGTGCCAAGGATCTGGGAGAGGCTTTGCGCCGCATCAATGAGGGTGCTACCATGATTCGTACAAAAGGCGAACCAGGCACTGGTGACGTGGTGCAGGCTGTGCGTCACATGCGTATGATGCAGAGCGAAATCCGCAGGTTGACCAGTCTGAACGCCGATGAGCTGTATGAGGCAGCCAAGCAGCTGAGGGTTCCCTTCGACCTGGTACAGTATGTACACGACAATGGCAAGCTGCCCGTAGTGAACTTTGCCGCCGGTGGTGTGGCTACTCCTGCCGATGCTGCACTGATGATGCAGCTGGGTGCAGAGGGCGTCTTCGTGGGTAGCGGAATATTCAAGAGCGGCAACCCTGCCAAGCGTGCACAGGCTATAGTGAAGGCTGTGACCAACTACAACAACCCCAAGATGCTGGCCGAACTTAGCGAAGACCTGGGTGAAGCAATGGTAGGCATCAACGAGCAGGAAATAGAACTGCTCATGGCAGAGCGCGGAAAATGAGGATTGCTATAATGGCCCTGCAGGGGGCATTCGAGGAACACCGGCAGGTGCTGGAGCGTATGGGTGTGGAGACATTCCTCATACGCAACCTGGCCGACTGGCATCAGCCCAAGCAGGCACTCATCATCCCCGGCGGCGAGAGTACCACCATGACGCGCATCATGCACGATCTGGGCATGTGGGAAGAGGTGAGAGAGGCCATCAGTGGCGGACTGCCCGTGCTGGGTACCTGTGCCGGACTCATCATGCTGGACCGCCAGCATCTGGCCACCATGGATATCCTGGCCAAGAGAAATGCCTATGGCAGGCAGTTGGGAAGTTTCCACACCCAAGGTGAACTCAAGGGTGTGGGCCAGGTGCCGATGACCTTCATCCGTGCTCCCTATATAGATGAGGTGGGCGATGGAGTGGAGATTCTGGCCCAGGTGGATGGCCATACAGTGGCTGCCAGAGAGGGCAATCAGCTGGTGACAGCCTTCCATCCAGAACTGGACAGCGACACCAGCATACACCAGATGCTTATTGACATGGCAAAGGCACTATAAATACCCTACATTATATAAATATTAAGGTGGGAGAGGGGAAAATGTCCCTTCTTCTACCTTAATATCTTTTATAGCCTTGTGTATATAAATTAAAATCCATAATTTAGCGGTTGAAAATAATAAAAAGCACACTATATGAACAAGGTTATTACTGAAGAATCACATACCTCAGAGAAAGACTGCTTCTATATGGTGGATCGCGAAAAGGAAGCATTCACCTACCCATTGCACAAGCACGAGGCCATGGAACTCAACTTTGTGGAGAACTGCGATGGTGCACGACGTATTGTGGGCGACAGCATAGAAGTGCTGGGCAAGTACGATATGGTGCTGGTGGGCAGTAATCTGGAGCATGCATGGGACCAGTATGACTGTCAGAGCAAATCCATACACGAGATTACCATACAGTTTCCACCCGATTTGTTCAACGAGCAATTTCTGCAGCGCAACCAGCTGAGCAGCATCCGCGCACTCTTCCAGAACGCCAAGCGAGGGATAGCATTTGAACTCAATACCATCATGGAGCTGTATGAAAAGATAAAGGCCATCACTCAGTCGCAGCCCGGATTCTACCGTATGCTCAAGCTCATGGAGATTCTGTACGAACTCTCCACGCAGGAGAATTATACTCTGCTGGCCAGCCGCAGCTTCTCCAATGTGAAGAATACGCCCGAGAGCATCAGAGTGAGAAAGGTGGAAGAGCATATTGACCAGAACTTCAAGCAAGAGATACGCCTGAAGACGCTCTCTGACATAGCCGGTATGACGCCGGCTGCCTTCAGCCGCTACTTCCGTATGAAGACCGGCAAGACGGTATCCGACTACATCATCGACATACGTTTGGGTCATGCTGCCAGGCAGTTGGTAGATACCACCAACAGTGTGGCAGACATCTGTTACGACTGTGGTTTCAACAATATCAGCAACTTCAACCGTATCTTCAAGAAGAAGAAGGGTTGTTCGCCCACTGCTTTCCGCGAAAACTATCACAAGCGCAGAATCATCGTCTGAGGTTTGTGGAAATAGTAGAAGAAGAGTATTGAAACAAGAAGAAGAGGTTGGAAATGGCCATGTGGCACTTCCGCCTCTTCTTTCTTTTATCCTCCCTGCCCAGAGGCAATGCAGTGCATCTCCACTTGCAATGTGCTGCATGGGCTGTGCCACTGCGCTGCATTCTTCATCGCAGCACGCTGCACAGGTTCCGTCAGAAAACAAGAGAGGATGAGCTACCGGCGGTGGTATGCTCATCCTCCTTGTTGTAAGAGCACTCAGTGGTGAGTGTCTCTTTCGATGCTGTGGCTCAAATGCATGAGCCATCTGTGTAGGTCAGTCGATGTCGATTACCTGGAAGCGCTTGTTGAAGGTGATGTCCAGTCCGTTGGACAGTTCCACCTCATGCTCGTTCTTGTCTATCTCCATCTTCTTGATGTTCTGGCCCGAGTAGTTGGTCTGCACATAACTCTTGATGGCTTGTGGTATCAGCTTTGCAGGAACTGTCCCCTGCTTGCAATCCACCTCAGTGAGATTGCCCTTTCGGTCAAACTCAAGTTTGGTTCCATTCTGCAGTATCACGTTGTAGCTCTTGTCGATAATCTCCGACTCAAGCGTTGCCATCGTTACCTTCTGTCCGCTGAAATGAGTAGTAAGCACCGTCTGAGCCTTTGCAGGAAGCTCATTCACCTGGATGGGTTTGTTCTTGTCGGCACAAGCTGTAGTGCTGAAGAGCACCACGCTGCATACCACCATCATCATTTTCTTGATAGTACTTTTCATAATGTTGCTTGTTAAGTAAATAATTAAATCACTCTCAGTCAGGGTTCACACCCGTGACTATATAGTTGACTGACCGCAGGCGGAAAAGTAAAAAGCACTTAGTTTTTTTTAAGATAAAAGGCTGTTTTTACTTGTAAAATGAAACCAATATTAACAATATGCATTGCAGACAGCAATCATAAGGGAGCAAGGATGCTTTGTCAGGCAGGTAAAGAAGGCGGTTCATTTATTCTAAAATACAATGGCAAGTAGATAGGGAAGCCTTTTCGGACATGTCTCTCCTATATACCTTATATATAATAGGAGGCCTGGCAGTCAGTCCTTCACGCGGATGATGGTGAGTCCGTCGCGCAGGGGAAGGATGACTTTCTCCACACGAGGGTCGGCGGCCACCAGGTCGTTGAAGGCTTGTATGTTGATGGTCTGCTGGTCACTCTCGCGCGGATGCTCCTCAAGCACGTGACCATACCACAGAGTGTTGTCGGCCAGAATGAAGCCACCGGGCTTCATGAGCGGCACTATCATGTGATAGTAATCCACATACTGGCGCTTGTCGGCATCGATGAAAACCAAATCCCAGCCGCCGGGCAGGGTGGGGACGATATCCAAGGCGTTGCCGATGTGCAGATGCAGTTGTGATGCATGCGGACTGCGTGCGAACCATGAGCGGATGAAATCCTCCATCTCATCAAACACCTCTATGGTGTGCAGTTCGGCTTCCGGCCTCAGTCCTTCGGCCATACACAATGCACTATAGCCGCTGAAGGTACCCAGTTCGAGCACTCTCAGCGGCTTTGTCATCTGCACCAGCATCTTGAGCAGGCGGCCTTGCAGGTGTCCGCTTGCCATCTGCCCGTAGGCAAGGCGCAATTGTGTATCACGCCACAAGGCATGCAGGAGTTCGCCCTCTGCATCTATGTGGCGCAGAATATATTCGTCAAGTTCCACCGGCGGCGGGTTTATTTCTCCTTCTTGCTTGCGTCGTCGATGAGAGCCTCTATGGCCAGACGGTAGCTGTCAAGGCCAAATCCGCAGATGACACCCAGGCATCCCGGGCTGATGATGCTCTTGCGGCGGAACTCCTCGCGCTGATGCACGTTGCTGATGTGTACCTCCACAGTGGGAGTGGTGACACTCTTGATGGCATCCAGAATAGCCACACTGGTGTGGGTATAGGCACCTGCATTGAGCACGATACCGTCGCGGTCGAAGCCCACTTCCTGTATCTTGTCGATTATCTCACCCTCCAGATTGCTCTGGTAGTAGTCTATGCGAACTTTAGGAAAGCGGCTGCGCAGCTCCTTCAGATAGTCTTCCCAGGCACGCTTACCGTAGATTTCAGGTTCCCTAATGCCCAGCAAGTTCAAGTTTGGACCATTGATAATTTGAATTCTCATAATTTCAGCATAAATTTGTCAAGGCAAAGTTAACGAAAATATGTGAGTGGATGAAGAAACTTACTCTTTTTATTATTTATGGAGGGCAAAGCTGATGAAAAGTGGCACTGTAATGGGGGTTGTGGATGAGTCTATCGTGAGGAGATACATCCAATATTTGCGTCTGGAGCGCTCCTACTCCAAGAATACGCTCGATGCTTATAGAAGGGACCTGCAGAAACTCTTGGTCTATTATGCCGACAATAATATCGACTTCCGCAACGTCACTCTGGAAGTGCTCGACCAGTTTGCGGGCGAACTGCGAGAGAGTGGCATCCAGGCACGCAGCGTAGCCCGGGTGCTGAGCGGCGTCCGTTCGTTCTATCGTTTTCTTACCTTGGAGAAGGAAGTTGATGGTGACCCAACCGAACTGCTTGAGAGTCCGCGCATAGGCAAACACCTTCCCGATGTGCTGAGTGTGGAGGAGATAGACAGTATCATCAGCGTGATAGACCTGAGCAAGCCCGAAGGGATAAGGGACCGGGCGATTATCGAAGTGCTCTACGGCTGCGGGCTACGCATAAGCGAGCTGTGCAATCTGAAGATAAGCCAGCTTTACCTGGAAGACGGATACATACGTGTGAAGGGTAAGGGCGGCAAGGAAAGGCTGGTGCCCATAGAAGGAGTGGCTGTGGAAAGGGTGCGCGAATGGCTGGCTACCCGCATGGGCCGCAAGGTGAAGCCCACCGAGGAGGACTACGTGTTTGTCTCACTCACCCGTAGATGCAGGCTGAGCAGGATAAGTCTGTTTGTATATATCAAAGGTTATGCCCAGAAGGCAGGCATCAGCAAGAATATCAGCCCCCACACCTTCCGCCACAGTTTTGCCACCCACTTGCTGGAGGGAGGGGCCAATCTGCGTGCCATACAGATGATGCTTGGGCACGAAGACATCTCCACCACCGAAATCTACATGCATATAGACAAAACTCACTTAAGGCAGGAAATATTGGAGCATCATCCAAGAAATATTCTATATGAGGAGCGAAAAAAGGCCTCAAAGGTCAAAGAATTACACTAAATGAGCATTTTTTATGCACAAGGAATATCCACCTCATAAAATTGTCATAACTTCGCGACTGAATAACGTAAAAGAGAGAAAGTAATAGAGTTTATAAACGTCATGCAAACAAAACAAATTCTCCTGATGGCATCAGCCTCTGTGTTGGTGCTGTCTTCTTGCAGCAAGCTCGGTAAACTGGGCGCTGACAACTTTAATGTAACTCCCACTCCCCTGGAGGCAGTAGGAGGTCAGGTTCCTGTAACCATCAACGGAACTTTCCCCACCAAGTACATGAAGAAGAAGGCACAGGTAACTGTGACTCCCGTGCTGAAGTACGAAGGCGGTGAGGCTGTAGGCCAGAGCGCCACATTCCAGGGTGAGAAGGTTGAGGGTAATGGTACCACTATCCAGTACAAGGTGGGTGGTACTTACACTATGAAGGCCAACTTCGCCTATGTGGATCCCATGATCCAGAGCGATCTCTATGCCCGTTTTGACGCCAAGAAGGGTAAGAAGACCGTGAAGATTCCCGAGGTGAAGATCGGTTACGGTGTGGTAGCAACAAGCCAGCTGCTGAGCCGTTGCAACATCACAGCCGCTACAGCTCCCGATGCTTATCAGCGTATCATCGCCCAGAAGCAGGAGGCCAACATCAAGTTCCTCATCAATCAGGCTACTCTGCGCGCAAGCGAGCTGAAGAGCGTGAGCGTGAAGGACCTGGGCAAGATCCTGAAGGAAATCAATGACAACAACGAGACACGTGCTCTGACCAACATTGAGGTGAGCGCTTACGCCAGCCCCGATGGTAAGTATAGCTTCAACGAGAAGCTGGCTGAGAAGCGTCAGAACGTGAGCTCCAACTACCTGAAGAAGGAACTGAAGAAAATCAAGATGGAGGCTGACGTGGATACCAAGTTCACTGCCGAGGACTGGGAAGGCTTCCAGGAGTTGGTTTCAAAGAGCAATCTTCAGGACAAGGAGGTTATCCTGCGCGTACTGTCTATGTACCAGGATCCCGAGGAGCGCGAGCAGCAGATCAGCAACATGAGCGAGGTTTATACCGACATCAAGCATAGCATCCTGCCCGAGTTGCGTCGTGCACGCCTGATTGTAAACTATGAGATCATCGGCCGCAGCGATGCACAGATTCTGGAGCAGTTTGCTGCTGATCCCAGCAAGCTGAGCGTAGAGGAGATGGTATATGGTGCCAACAAGCTGGTGAAGGACGATGCTACACGCCAGAAGTGGAATGAGGCTATCGCCAAGCAGTATCCCAGCGACTACCGCGCTCTGAACAACATGGCCCAGCAGGCTATCAGCAAGGGTGATATGGCTGCTGCACAGAACTATCTGAAGCAGGCTGCCAACGTGAACAAGAACGCAAGCGAGGTGAACACCAACCTGGCTCTGATGGCTCTCAAGAGCGGTGATGTGGCCAAGGCAGAGACTTATCTGTCAAAGGGTACCGGCTCTGACACCTTCAAGGAGGTGATGGGCAACCTCAACATTGCCAAGGGTAACTACACTCAGGCTGCTTCTGATCTGGCTGGTGTGAACACCAACAGCGCTGCTCTGGCACAGATTCTGGCCAAGGACTACACAAGTGCAAAGACCACTCTGAGCAAGATCAAGAACGCTGATGCCACTACAAGCTACCTGCAGGCTGTGCTTGCAGCCCGCACAGGTGACGCAAACGCTCTGTCTTCAAGCCTGAAGAATGCTATCCAGCAGGATGGTACTCTGGCTGCACGTGCTGCCAAGGATCTGGAGTTTGCCAAGTATGCCAATGTTGTCAAGAACCTTGTGAAGTAAATTGAAACAACTATTCTATATAGTATCAATCCTCACCCTGCTCTGTTGCAGCGGCCATCCCGGACAAGTGAAAATCCGTGGACGGTTTGCTCACCTGGAGCAGGGTGAGTTCTTTATCTATAGTTCCCAGGGCGGTACATCCACTCTGGACACCCTGCACATACAGGACGGTGAGTTCACTTACACGGCCGATATAGATGGGCCGGCCGTCATGCAAGTGCTTTATCCCAATTATTCCCAGTTGGCCTTATTCGTATCTCCAGGCGATGACATCAAACTGAAGGGTGATGCGCAGCACCTCAACGCCGTAGAGGTGACAGGCTCTGAGGACAATGAAATCTATACCAAGTTCAGGCAGGAAGCGGACGGGAAGACGCCTAAGGAGCAGTTGGCTCTCGTGCGCCAGTACGTTCTCCAGCACCCCACACTGGCAGTCAGCCAGTATATGTTTGAGCAACATTATCTTCTTTCCGACAATTCATCGGGCCGTGAAGCCCGCGAGATATATGACAGCCTGCGGCGTGCCTGCCCTCAGGATGTGGATTTGATCCGCCTTTCGGGTGCGGTGCAGGCACATGGCAAACTGGCTCCTGGAAGCAAGTTGCCCGACTTCAAGCTATACACACGCCCAAGTCAGATACTCGGCGGACCGAAGGCCGACACCATCTGCCGCAGCGACTATAAGAACAAATACCTGATTATCACCTTCTGGGCAGGATGGAAGAGCGGTTCGCAAAGCGGAATCTACAGGTCGAAGAAGCTGCGTAGAGACATGAAGACAAAGGGCCGCGAACTGAACATCATCAGTTATTCGCTGGATACCGATGGCGTTTATCTGCGTGATTTGGAGAAGCGTGACAGTGTGAATTTCCCTTCATATTGTGATTACAAGGCATTCTCGAGCGACCTGGCAGCCAAGTGGCACATCCGCCACCTGCCTTTCTTCGTGCTTGTGGATACCACCCAGAATATCATTGCATCAGGTTCCGACTGGACACGCGACATCGAACCAAAAGCCCGCAAACTATGCTTGTAAAGGTATTCGGAGCCAGTATGCAGGGGCTTCAAGCCACAGCTGTCACCATCGAGGTAAACGCTACGAGGGGTGTGAGATTTGTGCTCGTGGGCCTTCCCGACAATGCGGTGAAGGAGAGTCACGAGCGTATCCTGGCTGCCATAGAGAACAGCGGCTTCACTTTCCCCACACGTCAGATTACCATCAATCTCTCTCCTGCCGACATCAGAAAGGAAGGTTCGGGCTATGATTTGCCTATGGCCATAGGCATTCTGGCTACTGAGGATAAGGTGAATACCAGTCAGTTGGGCAAGTATATGATGGTGGGCGAACTCAGTCTCGACGGTTCGCTGGTGCCCATTCGCGGTGCACTTCCCGTTGCCATCAAGGCTCGCGAGATGGGTTTCGAGGGTCTCTTTGTACCCGAAGGCAACATCCGCGAGGCTGCTGTAGTAAACAAGTTGAAGGTCTATGGCGTAAAGCATATCACCCAAGTGGTCAATCACCTGAACGGCACCGCTCTTCTGGAACCGACTGTAGTGGATACACGCGGTGAGTTCTATGCGCGGCAGTATGAGTTTGACTATGATTTTGCCGATGTGAAAGGGCAGGAACATGTCAAGCGAGCCATGGAGGTGGCCGCTGCCGGTGGGCATAATATAATAATGATAGGCCCGCCGGGAAGCGGAAAGAGCATGCTGGCCAAGCGTATGCCCAGCATTCTGCCGCCGCTCAGCCTGCAAGAAAGCCTCGAGACAACCCAGATACATTCCGTAGCCGGCACACTGCCTGCAGGCTGTTCGCTTATGGCGCAGCGTCCTTATCGCTCACCCCATCACACCATCTCGCAGGTGGCATTGGTGGGCGGAGGCACCAACCCTCAGCCCGGAGAGATTTCCCTGGCGCACAACGGCATCCTTTTCCTGGATGAGCTGCCCGAGTTCCAGCGCTCTGTACTGGAGGTTCTTCGCCAGCCGCTCGAGGATAGGGTCATCAATGTATCGCGTGCCAAGTACAGCGTCACCTTCCCGTGTTCCTTTATGTTCGTGGCATCCATGAACCCCTGCCCCTGTGGCTATTACAACCATCCCACCAAGGCTTGCTGCTGCACGCCGGGACAGATAGTCAGGTACCTCAATAAGATATCCGGCCCATTGCTTGACCGCATCGATCTGCAGATAGAGCTGTCGCCCGTTCCATTCTCTGACCTCAGCAAGATGGAGCCGGGAGAACCGTCGGAGAAGATACGTGAGCGGGTTATCCGGGCACGTAAGATTCAGGAAGAGAGGTTCCGTGACTATGCGCTCATACACTCCAACGCGCAGATGACAGAGAAGATGCTGGGCCAGTATTGCGTGCTGGACAGTCAGACCACAGAGGTATTGCGTGAGGCTATGATAAGGCTGAACCTTTCTGCCCGTGCTTATTCCCGAATACTCAAAGTGGCCCGCACGATAGCCGACCTCGAGGGAAAAGAGAACATAGAGTTTGCTCATGTGGCTGAAGCAGTGGGCTACAGAACTCTGGACAGAAGCAGTTGGGGAGAATAGAAATAGGGTGAATGAGCCTGACAAGCAGGTTTTTCCGCCCCTTTTATAAAGCACCAGTCTCGCGAAGAAGCAGATGGCGAGCCTGACGAACAGGCATCTTCTGTTCTTTTCATAAAGATTCTGGTTGAGAGGAAACGCCAAGTGGTAGCCGCCGAATACGGCTTGTTCTCCTATGGTATCAGAATCCAAGGGACGTGGATGCTGTTTTTCCTTGTAGAAGGAAAGAGAAACGATGGATATAGAATAAGTAACTATAACGAGATGAAACACATTATCTTATGTGGCTTGTTGTCGTTGGCAACAGCTTTCGGAGCACATGCACAGCAGTCGGTGCCCGTTTATCTGGATGAGAGCAAACCTGTGGAAGAGCGTATCGAGGATGCTCTCTCACGCATGACTTTGCAGGAGAAGATTCGTGTGATACATGCCCAGAGCAAGTTCTCGTCGGCTGGAGTTCCCCGTCTTGGCTTCTCCGATTTCTGGACCGATGACGGTCCTCACGGTGTCCGACCCGATGTACTTTGGGACGAATGGGACCAGGCCGGGCAGACCAACGACTCCTGCGTGGCTTTTCCTGCACTCTCCTGTCTGGCAGCCAGCTGGAATCCCCAGATGTCGCGCATCTATGGCGAAGCTCTCGGAGAGGAGGCTCTCTATCGGGGAAAGGATATGATATTGGGTCCGGGAGTGAACATCCTGCGCACTCCTCTCAACGGTCGTAACTTCGAATATATGGGTGAAGACCCCTTCCTGACCTCCACGATGGTGGTTCCTTACGTAGAGGGGTTGCAGTCGAAGGGCGTTTCGGCATGTGTCAAGCACTACTGCCTGAACAATGACGAGCAGTACCGCCACCAGGTGAACGTCATCGTGAGCGACCGCGCATTGCACGAGATTTACCTGCCAGCCTTCAAGGCTGCCGTACAGAAAGGCCATTCGTGGGCCATCATGGGTGCCTATAATCTCTACAAGAACGAGCACAACTGCCACAACCAGTGGACTCTCAACCAGATTCTGAAGCGTGACTGGCAGTTTGACGGTGTGGTGGTAAGCGACTGGGGTGGTGCTCACAATACCGACCAGGCTGTGAAAAACGGACTCGACATGGAGTTTGGCACCTGGACCGACGGACTTACCATGGGTGCTACCAATGCCTATGACAATTACTTCATGGCCACTCCTTATATAAAAGGTATAAAGGAAGGCAAGTACGGCACCGGCGAGCTTGACGACAAGGTGCGCCGTGTGTTGCGCCTCTTCTATCGTACCACCATGAACCGCAAGCGTCCTTATGGCTTCCTTTGCTCCGAATCCCACTACGAGGCAGCACTCCGCATTGCCCAGGAGGGTATCGTGCTGCTGCAGAACGAGGGCGGTGTATTGCCCATCAACACGGCTTCGGCCAAGCGTGTGCTGGTGGTGGGCGAGAATGCCATCAAGATGATGACCGTGGGCGGAGGCAGTTCATCGCTGAAGGTACAGCACGAGATTTCTCCGCTCGACGGACTTCGTGCCCGTCTGGCAAAGCACAACATACAGGTGGATTATGCACGTGGATATGTGGGCGATGTGAGTGGCAACTACAATGGAGTGACCACCGGACAGGATCTCAACGACAAGCGCACTCCCGAGGAACTGATTGCCGAGGCCGTAGAAAAGGCCAAGGAGGCTGATTATGTGGTGATGTTCGGCGGACTGAACAAGAGCAATTTCCAGGACAGTGAGGGCAATGACCGCAAATCCTACGGGCTGCCTTATGACCAGGATAAGGTGATAGAGGCATTGGCAAAGGCCAACAGGAACTTTGTATATGTCAACATCTCGGGCAATCCTGTGGCTATGCCTTGGAAGTCAAGTGTTCCCGCCATTGTGCAGGGCTGGTTCATCGGTTCCGAGGCAGGCACTGCGCTGGCCTCTGTACTTGTGGGCGATGCCAATCCCAGTGGCAAGCTGCCCTACACTTGGGCTGCTTCACTGGCCGATGTGGGTGCACATGCTCTGGATGCCTATCCTGGTGTGTGGCGCAAGGAGGGTGGTCCTTCTGCCAAGGACAACATCATCGACGAGGAGTACAAGGAAGGCATCTATGTGGGCTATCGCTGGGCCGACAAGCAGAAGACCCATCCCCTCTTTGCCTTCGGACACGGACTGAGCTACACCACATTCGCTCTCAGCAATCTGCGTGCTTCCTCGTCCAGCATGAATCAGGACGGCCGCATCACCTTCACAGTGACGGTCAAGAACACCGGCAAGCGTGCGGGTGCCGAGACGGTGCAGCTCTACATCCACGATGTGAAGTCGTCGGTTGACCGTCCCTACAAGGAGCTCAAGGGTTTCCAGAAGGTGAGCCTGCAGCCCGGTGAGAGCCGCGATGTGGCTATCACCATCGACCGCGATGCACTCAGTTTCTATGATGAGACCACCTCATCGTGGAAGGCAGAGGTTGGCAAGTTTGAGGCTCTGGTGGGCAATGCGTCCGACAACCTCCGCCTGCGCAAGTCCTTCACCCTTGAGTGAGTGATACCATAATATATTAGCAGCAGTCCCATACGCCGTGTTTGCGTGTGGGACTGCCGTCTTTATAGCCTCTGGCTGTTGGCTCTGCCTGGATGATGAAGGTTTTGGGCAAGGATTTCTGCTTGGTCAAATCCTCTTGGGCAGTTCTGCCATAACTGTCCCTACGTATGCCCGTCTTTATGCCTTTTTGGGAGCAGTAAGGTTACTTGCTCAAGTATCCAAGCTTACTTTGCCATTTATCCAAGGATACTTGCCCAAGTATCCAAGCTTACTTTTTTGACCCAAATAAGTGGGTGTAGAATGGGAATGCAACATTCCTGGTAGTCTGAGGCAGATGGTGGGAGTGAAAGTGTGTGGATATCATGTGTGAGGAGCCATGTGCTTTTGTCCGCCCATAATCTTGTGTAATTGCTCGGAAAAGCGTAAATTTGTAACAGAAAAAGGGCTGTTCAGGCCCGATACAGCCTTGATTTATAGGAATAACTATATTAAACCATATATTCATGAAGAGAATAACCCTGACAGCAGCCGTTGTGCTGTGCTCTCTGTCCATGATGGCGCAGAAGAGCGTTACCGATGAGAAGTTCACCCCATTCTACACCACCGAGCAGGCTCCCCACATGGAGAATGTGCTGCCCGCCCCTCCAACGCTCACCGATTCGCGTTTCTATTACGACTGGACGCAGTATCAGTGGGGAAAGTCGATACGTGATACCGAGCGTGGCAAGCAGGCTATTGCCGATGCCAGCCTGGGTGCAGGCTATTTCATGAAGCGCTTTGGTGCCGTGATGGAGCGTGATATAACCCCCGATGCATATCCTGAGCTCTACCGCCTGCTCTCACGTATGCACCTCACCGAGATGCAGGCCGGTGCCAGTGCCAAGAAGTATTTCCACCGTGTGCGCCCCTATCAGCAGTTCAAGGAAAAGAGCAGCACACCCAATTACGAGAGTGCTACTGACTTCACCAGCTATCCTTCGGGCCATACCCACATCTCATGGCTCGTTGGACTCACCCTCACAGCCATCGATCCTGCCCATGCCGAGCAAATCTTGAAAGTGGCCTACGAACTGGGTCAGAGCCGCGTCATCGTGGGCTTCCATTATCAGAGCGATGTGGATGCAGGCCGTGTGATGGGCAGTGTCACCTTTGCCCGCCTGTGGGCTGATGAAGCTTTCCAGAAGATGTTTGAGAAGGCTCGCCGCGAGTTTGTGCGCAACGGCAAGGTCAAGTGATATCAGCGTCTGATGTGTCCTCAGGTGCAGGATTGTCCTGCCCTGCGGGCTCATCGGTCTGCTTGCGCCAGTCTTGGGCGTTGAAGCCCGTCTCTTCCTTAAACGCTTTACCGAAGACACTTGAGTTCTTGAAGCCGCAGCGTGTGGCCACCTCGTTTATCTTCATGTCGGGTTCTTCCCTCAGTATCCGTTTTGCCTCCTCTATTCTCAGGGCCAAAACCAGTTGTGGGAAGGTCTTTCCATACTCTTTCTTCACTATGCGCGACAGGTAGGTGCGGTTGGTGCCCAGTGTTCGTGCCACCAGTTCAACCTTCACCGTAGGCTGCAGGTATATCTTCTCCTCATCGATGAGTGCGCGGAATCCTGTGGATAGCAGCGTAATGGAGTTGTCTCCCAACTTGGCAGGATTGTTGCTCTCATCGGTAAACGATACCTCTGGGGGCGGTACATGAGGTATCATCAGATACCACATGGTGATGACGAATGATGTGCACATCAAGGTGATCCAGACTGCTTCGGGAGTCCTCATGACTGCTTTGGGAACCAGTGCAGTGACGGCAAGGTCTATGGTGGTGAGTAGTGTCAGGATGAAGAAAAGCCTGGCATTTCTGGTCAGGGTGAACCTCTTGCGCACCAGAAGCTTGTTTAGAAGTGCCGTTCTGAAGAGCACCACGCACGTCTGCAGGAAGATGACCAGTCCGATGGGACTCATTGTGAAATAATCCCTGGCGTTGAACGACAAGCGCAGCATATTGTTGCCCCAGTGTTCGGGCATGAGTTGCGGCAACGGATATAGCAGCTGGCACACCTGGTAGGGGAGTGCCAGTATGGTGTATCCAATAATCCAGAGGAAGTACTGGTCAAGGTATTTCAGGGCAAACTGGTTGCTCACCATCACATACATGAGCGGGATGATCGACATGAGCATGATGTTTGCCACGAAGGTGGCATAAGGCAGTGGCGGTTCTACCGACAGATAGGAGAGGTAGAATGTGCTGATAGTGACCAGGATGACAGCGGTCACCACGCACAGTCGCAGCCACTTCTTCCTGTCCCCTTTCCTAAGCAGCATGGCTGTGCAATAGGCAAAGGCGGCCAGTGGGGGAAGGGTGGATACAAGAAGAAGTACCATTGTGCCGGTGTTTTGTTTGTGTCGATTAACCAGTACAAAGGTACTTCTTTTTTTTATTTTTCCGCCTCAGAGTGACGGATTATTGTTTTTCGGCGCTTGTGCCGCCGAACCTCAAAGCACAGCGCTCTCGAGCAGCTTGCATTCGCCGTCGGGGATGAGTGTCACCTGATGCATGCAGGCTGGCACCACGAGCGACTCTCCGCTGTGCAGGAAGATGCCTTGACCCTGCGGACTGAGCAGGCAGCACTGGCCGCTCAGACACATGTAGATGTGGAAACTGTCCTCGCCTGCATAGTCCCTCACGAGTGTGTGTGTGAGCTTCAGTTCCGATGTCTTGAAGTAGGGACACTCCACCAGGGTGTTCAGTGTGTTGCGCTTCTCGGTGTAGTGTACCTTGGGATCCTGGGTGATGTCGCCGAAGTCGATGGCATCCAGAGCCAGCTCGGTGTGCAGTTCTCTCAGGTTGCCCTCGCGGTCACGGCGCATATAGTCGTAGATGCGGTAGGTCACATCGCTGGTCTGCTGTATCTCGGCTATCACCATTCCTGCGCCTATCCCGTGCACTCGTCCGGCTGGGATATAGAAGCAGTCGCCCTCGTTTACGCTGGCCTTGCATAAGTCTTGTTCGATGCTGCCGTCTGCCACCTTGGCGGCATAGTCCTTCACGTCCATCTGTCGGCAGAATCCGGCTATGAGTTTGCTGCCTCGGTCGGCATCCACCACATACCACATCTCGTTCTTGCCCATCTTTCCGTGCCGCCTGGCACTCAGTTCGTCATTGGGATGCACCTGGATGGAGAGGTCCTGACGGGCATCTATGAACTTGATGAGGAGGGGGAAGTCGTTGCCGAACTTCTCGCTGTTGGCCTTGCCCAGGAACTCTGCGCCATAACGTTCCACTACCTGGGGCAGCGTGAGCCCCTTGTTCTCGCCGCCCACCACAACGGACTCCGAACCCTTGACGGCCGATACGACCCAGGTTTCAGAGCCCCACAGCGTGGGCTTGTAAATGGGATTAAACTTTAGGATTTCCATTGTGCTTATATATTATCATTAGGTTCGCTGAATGGCGTAGCTGCGCTCACTTCATGTGGTTGACCATATACACCACACGTGCCAGACGTATTTCCTCTTCGCTATATACGTCGTCATATTCGTCCACCACCTGCTGTAGGTTTTCGGGACCATACTCGTCAAAGCTTTCTGACAGCTCGTCGATGCCTTCCTTGCCTATCACTTCGTCGGTGAAGTAGGTAATCTGCACTTTGCGTCCCTGCTTCACCATCTCCTCCAGGCTGTCGAGTACGGTGTCGAAGGGAATGTTGTCGGTCTCGGCATACTCGTCCAAGTCCATCTTCCTGTCAATGGCTCTGATGAGTTTGATAAACTGCTGTGCGTGCTCGGATGCCGTACCTGTCTTGGCAGGCATGCGTCCGGCGGCGGTCATGCTGATGATATCATCCACGCTTCCCTCCTGGTCGGGTATGTTGCTCTCGTCGTCTTCGTCGCTGATGACAAACGACACCGGCTTCTTGTGGAACTTCTTCCCCTCGGCGGTGAGCATGAGCGCATCGTTGCGCGTAGATTTCTCCTTCAGATATCCTTTCTCGTAGGCTGCGTCGATAATGTTGGCCCAGAAGTCCTCATCATGGGCTTCTCCAATGCCGAAAGACTCCATCTCATCCAGCTTCAACGCACTTGTCTCTCCCGACTCTTTGCCGGTCAGGAACTCTATCAAGGTCTGGCGTGGTATAGGCATCTGTGCCTCCAACAAGGCCGTGACCAGTTTCTGTAATGACTCCTTAGCTTCCATCAATTATTAGCAGAATTCTTTGTTCGGGGTGCAAATATAGCGCAATAATCAGTTAGCGCAAAGGTTTTCCCTGTTTTTCCTTTTTGTATTGACTCTTCTGTGCAGATGCTCCGAGTGGGGCAGTCGGCTGTGCCGGTTCGGCTTACGTGTGCGCGTACATTATATATATTGCTTTGCTTCAATTACGAATGATGAACGAGATAATTAAGAATGTAGAACGGGATAATTAAGAATGTAGAATTTTGAATTAAGAATTGGGCTTCGCTTCAATTAAGAATGTAGAACGAGGTAATTAAGAATGTAGAATGATGAATTAAGAATTGGGCTTCACCTCAATTAAGAATGCAGAATGATGAATTTTGAATTGGGATGGGCGGTGGGGGTCAGATGTAATACTCCACCAGGTCGATGAGCCCAGTGCGCAATGCATACTTGGTGGCATCGTGGGCATTGGTCACTCCCAGTTTGCCGAAGATGTTCTTCTTGTGCGTGGTTATCGTGTATTCGCTGTTGTGCCTCATTGCTGCTATCTCCTTCACAGTATGGCCCAGGGCTATGAGCCGGAGTATCTCGCGCTCGCTGGGTGTGAGTTTCCCGGGCTGGGGCAGTGTGAGCGACTCGAGCAGCGCCTTCACTGTGGCGGCTTTGTCATCATTGCGCGTTTCCAGGTCCATCAGCACCAGAGCGTTGGGGAAGCGGTGGATGAGTGTGGCCAGTTCGGCATGGTCGGCTGCCTGGTAGATGTCTTGCACGGAGTCGAGCGCCAGCAGAGCGGGCATCAGACTTCGCCTCAGTTCATCGGGCAGTGGGGTCAGGATTACGGTTTTCCGTTTCATAAGTATTCCTCCCTTGTGTTTCGGGGGCAAAGTTACGGCAAGGAGGGTATTCACGCAACCCACTTCGCTTTATTTTTGAATGCTGAATGATGAATTTTGAATTGGGCTGGCGGGAAATGCTGAATGATGAATTTCGAATTAAGAACCGGGCAGGCGCGATGTGGGTGGGGTGGTTCTTCCTGTGATGGAATGGAGTGGAGTGTGAAGGGATGGAATGGTGGGCTGGATGATGCAGTGTGGTGCAAGTGCCATTGCAGCGCGCTGCGTTGGCCCACGGAGTGCGCTGCATAAGCCGTCGCAGCGCGCTGCAAAAACAAAAATATTTATTTCCCGTTTTCATCCAAGAATAATCCGTAATTCAAAAATCTGCACTCTGAAAAAAGACGCGGTTTGCTGTCTTTCGTCATTCAAACGTAATCTCTGCTTCACAAAACAGGGGGAAAAACCCTACGGAAAGGTAAATGGTACATAAAATATTAGGAAGCGTGGGATAAATTATATAACTTTGAGCAATGAAGAACTGCTTTCCGGCGGTTTGGGCATGTTTTTGAGGAGAAATCTGCAGGAATGTGCCTGCCACGGACAGCAGCGCTGGAAGACTTCAATTAAAACTAATATTTCACTAATTAATCAAGGTTCACATGAACAAAAGTTTTACTCGATGGCTTCTGTGCATGCTCGTGTACATGTTCAGTAGTGCTACTTGGGCTCTTGACCAAGTGGGTGGTGTCTATCAGATAGGCACCGGACAGGACTTGGCTGACTTTGCTGCTCTGGTCAACGGAGGAGACGTCACTGCCAATGCTGTGCTCACAGCCGACATTGACTACACTGGTCAGACGGCTATGATAGGCAGCAGGTCCAAGAGATTTGCTGGTACCCTGGACGGACAGGGGCACACCATCACGCTCGACTTTACGGCTACCGCAGAGAATTACTCGCTCTTCGGTTATGTGCGCGGAGCTGTTCGCAACCTGCGCGTAACAGGTACCGTGAAGGCTGGCGTCAAGGTGGTAGGCGGTATCATATCCAATCTGTATGGCGGATTGATGGAGAACTGCTACTGCGACGTAGTGATGGAGATCAGTCTGACAGGCGATGCCACATGCGGCGGACTTGTAGGACGCAGCGGTATCGCTTCCTCTCTCAGGAACTGTGTGTTCGCTGGCAAGCTGGTAGGAAAGGCTGCCCAGCGCTGTGGCGGTCTCATTGGTTGGGTCGAGGGAAGCACCTCGATTTCCAACTGTCTGCAGTTGGGCGAGATGGATATCGACGTGAATGCCGACAGCTATGCGCTCGGACGCAACAGCCAAAAGGAAGGCAAGATCAACAACTGCTATGTGCTCAAGGGATTCCGGGGAACTGTGGATGCCGGTGTGACAGAGGTGACAAGCGAGCAGGTAGAGAGTGGTGAGGTGGCCTTCCGCGCTGGCATGGGCCAGAAGCTGGATACCGACAAGGTTCCCTCTCCCCTGAACCAGAACCGCGTGTATGCTACAGCCACATCATGCAGCGGCGAGGGTGCCACCGGCTTCACCAACAACAAGGCAGAAGCACAGATGCCCGAGCACAGCTTCATTGGTTACAAGTGCAGCGTGTGCGGCGCTCTCAACGAGGAGTTTGTCGTTCCCGAGAACGGAGTATATAAGATTTCCACTGCCGAACAGATGGCTTGGGTGGCCGAGATGGTCAACAGCGGCCACATGCAGATGAACGTGCAGCTGACTGCCGACATCGACCTGGGTGCATACACAGAGTGGCCCATGATAGGCCGATTGCAGTTCCCCTACCGCGGTCACTTCGACGGACAGCACCACAAGATAAGCAATCTGGTCATCAACTACCCCAAGGGTGTGGGCGTGGGCTTCTTTGGCACCATCGCAGGACCAGCCGTGGTGGAGAATCTCACACTGGACAAGTCTTGCTCTATCCTCGGTCTCCAGCACGTGGGACTGATAGGTCACACCAAGGGCAGCACATTTGTCAAGCTGCAGGGACTGGGCAACCAGGGTAGTGTGGCTGCTGTGCCCAGTAATCAGGGTGGCTCTGGCGACGCCGGTGTAGGCGGTATCATAGGCAACAGCCCCGACGGTTGTCTGGGTACCATCACCAATTGCTGGTTCACCGGTAAGGTGCTCTCAGGCACATCATGCGCATTCATCTCAGGATGGACAGGTACTGACCAATACACTCTGAAGGGCTGCTGGGCCATCTCAGACACTCATGTGGGTGTGGCCGAAGCTACAGCTATAGCACGCTCAGGCAGTGGCGGCACCAAGGTGAAGCTCATCAATTGTGCTACCAACTACGGCAATCAGGGTACTCTGGTTCCTGCCGAAGCAATGGGCAGCGGCGAGCTTTGCTATGTCATCAACGGCAACAGCTCTGAGAATCCCGTCTGGCACCAGACTCTGGGCACCGACGAAATGCCCACACTCAACGGTGAAGGTACCGTGTATCAGTGCGGCAGCAAGAACTGCGACGGCACATATGCCGACGACTTCGGCTATTTCAACGAGGACAAAGGCTTCGTGCAGAAGCCTCACACCATCGACCCCAATACCGGTTTTTGCACTCTGTGCGGCAAGCCAGACGTGAGCGAGGACGGTTTCTATCTGATATGCAATGCCAAGACTCTGCGTTGGGTGGCCGAGCAAATCAACAGCGGTGCCCAGAGCAAGCTGAACTTCCGCCTGACAGCCGACATTGACCTGGCTGGCGAAAACTGGATTCCCATCGGTGACGATACACATCCCTATGCCGGTGAGATGGATGGCGGACGCCACAGAATAAGCAACATGATCGTAGATGTCGAGGGAAATGCCGGCTTCTTCGGCACTGTGACACAGTCCAGCTTGCATGACCTCCTCATCGATGCGTCATGCTCGGTGCGAGGCGGACAGCGTGCAGGTGGTCTGATAGGTCATACCACAGGCAACTTTACCACAAACATCACCAATGTGGGCACTATGTGCAATGTGAGCAGCTATGGTACAGGCAACTTCGCAGCCGCTGGTATCATCGGTAATGCCAATGATGGCAACGTGACCAACATCACCCGCTGCTTCAGCACAGGCCGCATCGAGGCATTCGGTGACGCAGCATGTATCTCGGCTTGGGAGGGTGATGTAGGCGCCAAGGTGACTGACTGCTGGACTACCAGCGTGATAGCCGACCGCAGGGACTACAACTTCTGCCGCGGTAAGGCATCTACAGTCATCTCGGGATGCTATTGTGCAAACGACTATAAGGACAATCTGCCTGCCAACGTAACGGGCACCATCAGCGCCGACATGATTGGTACCGGTCAGTTGTGCTTCGTTGTGAATGGCAGCCAGAGCGATACTCCTGTATGGTATCAGACTCTTGGCACCGACGCTACACCTGTTCCCTGGAACGACCACAAGGTGGTGTATGCCAACGGTGATCTGCGTTGCGACGGTACCAGTGCAGGCGGCACTGTGACATACAGCAACGACAAGGCATCTGTGACACCTCCTCACACATGGCACGAGGGCTTCTGCACCGTGTGCGGCAAGATGGACACCGAGTACAAGCAGCCCGTCAACGGCGTATATGAGTTGGCTACTGCAGGCGAGGTGGTGTGGTTCAGCCACATGGTAAACAAGGTGGACAACAAGATCAATGCACGTCTGACCGACGATATAGACTTCTCCGGCGCTATGGAGAACTTCCAGCAGCTGGGTCTGAAGAAGGGTTATGGCGGTGTGTTCGACGGTGGCAACCACCGCGTAAGCAACCTCGTGATAGAGGCTACCAACGCGGATGCAGGCTTCATCTCTGCTTCTATCGACGGTATGGTGCTCCGCAACATCATCTTCGACTCTTCTTGCTCTATCAGTTCAACAGGCAGCTACGTGGGTATCATCGGTGCTTCCAACTGGGGAGTGACGGGTACCACCACCCTGTACAACGTGGGCAATGAGGGTAGCGTGACTACTGGCGGTGTGAACGCAGGCGGTCTGCTGGGTGGTAACCACGATTCTAAGGGTATCATCATAATGAAGAACTGCTACACCACAGGTACGGTGAACAGCACCGGCAACGGTGAGAGCGCAGCATTTGCAGGCTGGATAGGCAGGGCAAACGGCACAATCATCGACGGCTGCTGGACTACTGCCGAGGTGATAGGACAGGATGCCGGCAAGGAGGCTTACCGCGGTACATCTGCTGTGAAGAACAGTTACAGCATCGCAGGCGAGCAGCTGGAGAAGTTCGAGGATAGCGAATTGGGTTCAGGTTCACTGACCTGGAAGCTCAATGGCAAGACATTCCTCCGTGCCCAGTGGTACCAGACCATCGACGAAGACGAGCAGCCTACATGGCTGGAGAAGGGTCTTGTGTATGAGATAGAACAAGGCCAGTATGCCGATGTTCACGACCAGAACACCTATGAGCAGTTCCGTGCTCACGTGGTTTCATCCGAGAAGGAGCTGGCAGGCGAGACTGTGGCTCACGACTCCCTGCTCAATGTATATACCGATGCATTGGACCAGATGGCAGAGCTGCCCACACTGGCAGACTTCCTCAAGGCTTATGGCGAGGCTGCTCCCACACGTGAAGCCATCAAGGCTTCTGTGGTTCTGTACCAGGCTTACGAGGCTCAGGCAGAGTATGCACTGGACTACATCACCAACAACACCTTCAATTGCGAGGAGGCCGACCGCCTCAGCAGCTATCTGAATGAGAATAACGAGCCCAGTGAAGACTTCCCCAATGGCACATACCAGCACATCATGAAGACTCACCAGCTCAATGACGCTGCCATTGCAGCCGAGACTGAGTTTGTGAAGAGCCTGCTTGCTGCTGCCATCGCTGCCGATTACCAGCCTGGTGCAGACATCACCGACCTGGTAGTCAACGCCAACCTCGAGGCTGGCCGTGAGGGTTGGGACATCACTTCAAACGCCGGAGCTTATCCTCTCATGCGCACCGTAGAGGGTGTGATGGCCGCTGGCGAGGCTTGGAACTGCAACTTCACCATGACTCAGACCATGAAGGGTCTCAAGCCCGGTGTGTATGTTCTGAGCTCGAATGCCGCTTTCCGTCCCGGTGCAGACACCTATGGCACATTCTACGCCGGTCATGTAATCCTGGGCGACAACATTAACTATGCTATGGGTGAGATAGAGGATGCCATCAGCGAGAACGATGCTGTGGATGGCGAAAATTGTGTGCTCACCGGTTCCGATGCCGACTACTCTGTAGTGTACGATGATGGCACGAAGGCATGGGTACCTAAGGGTCCCGTGGGCAGTGCTTATGCATTCAAGGCAGGCCGCTATCCCAACCTCGTGGCAGTGCAGATTGCCGAGGGTGACTCACTGGTGCTCGGTGTGAAGAATCCCGGTACAGGCTATGACCGCGACTGGATGGGCTTCGGCAACTTCCACCTTACTTATCTGGGTACAGCCGCCCAGGGTGCCGGGCAGTTGGCTCTGGTGCTGAAGAACTACCTCGATCGTGCACGTGTCATTGACGCATACGAGATGAGTGACGGCCCCGACTTCGCATTGCATCCCAACTTTGCAAAGGCTCTTCAAGACCAGTTGAAGACCGCCATCACCGCAGCTGAAGCTGCCACCGAGGGTGAAGACATGCTGAAGGCAATCAACACCTTCTCTGACCTCTTCAAGCAGATCTACGAGTGCCGCATCGCTTATATCGCTATGGCAAAGTCTGCCGAGACTCTCAGCAACCTGGCAAGCACATTCCAGAGCCAGGGTGTGTATGAGGAGAATGCACCCGAGCTGGACAACATGAACAATGTGTCCGAGGAGCTGTGGTCTGCTTACAGCCAGGGTGTACCCAGCGCCGAGGAAGCACGCAATCTGGCCAAGGGAATCTATGACCTGGCTGTGTTCCCCAAGCAGGAGGACAACTTCTTCCAGCTCGCCACTGCCAAGGACATGCAGACATTCTCTGCAATGGTCAACGGTGGCATGAACACCATCAAGGGCAAGCTCGTGGCCGACATCGACATGAGCGCTGTGGATAACTTCATCCCCATTGGATTCAACGTGGAGACCGCCAACTCTACCGATGCACAGGCCAACAAGGTGAATTTCCGAGGCGAGTTCGACGGACAGCTCCATCGCATCAGCAACCTCAAGGTTGACTATGAGAACTCTATCGGAGTGGGTCTCTTTGGTACTATCTATCCCTCGGCTCAGATCAGGAACCTGATTCTGGACGCTACATGTAGCATCAGAGGTAAGGACCGCGTGGGTCTGATAGGCCGAAGCAACAGTGCCGGCATCATCAAGTTGGATTGCCTCGGCAACGAGGGAAGCGTGGAGGCTACCTATCAGGCAGCCGCAGGTATCCTGGGTAACGCCAATGATGGAAGCATCGCTTACATCACCAACTGCTACAGCACAGGACACATCAAGGCCGGAAGCGGCAAGAACGCAGCACAGATCTGCGGCTGGCTGGGCAAGGTGGGAGCACGCATCACCAACTGCTGGTCAACGTCTCTCATCGAGGGTTACGACTCTCAGGCCAAGCTCTTCTGCCGCTTCAGCAGCAACACCACGCTGACCAACTGCTTCAGCATCGACGGTGACGGCACCCAGGCAGTGCGTAAGGCTGACTATGAGTTTGCCAGTGGCGAGATCACTTGGGAGCTCAACGGCAAGAGCACCGAGAAGCCTGTATGGTTCCAGAAGCTGGGTACCGACCTTGTACCTGTTCTCTTCGCCGACCACGGCATCGTGGTGGAGAAGGACGGCACCTTCACCAACATGGGTGGTGATGCCATCGAGAACGTAGAGGCTACGCTGGGCGAGACAGCAAGCGTGTATGATGTGCAGGGCCGTCTGGTGCGTCCCGCTATGCCTGTCAGCCAGGCTCTCCAGGGTCTGCCTCAGGGCATGTACATCCTGCGTGGCGCATCTGTAAGCCGCAAGGTGTTGGTAAAGTAAGTCTTTTCAGAGACATGTGATATGTGTTGGGAGTGCCGGACGGCGGGTCTGGGACTCCCAACCTTTTCCTTTTCCCAAGGTGTGCTCCCCCTGTGACACACCATTCCCAAATACGACCAACAGAAAAGAAACGATTATGAAAAGGTTATTCAAGACGGCTTACGCTGCTGTGGCGTGCCTGCTGATGACGGCTCTGGCGGCGCAGGCAGCCACTGAGAAACTGCGTATCATGACCTTCAACATCCCTTATGGCAACATCAAGGTGACTGAGGGAAACGGACAGAATACCTGGGCCAACCGCGCCAAGGCCATCCACCACTACATTGACAGCATATCGCCCGACCTGCTGGGCATACAGGAGGGAGTGCGCGACCAGCTCACCAGCATCCTGTCGGGGATACCCGGCTACGCTATGGTGGGCTGTGCACGAGAGGACGGTGCCGAGAAGGGTGAATACACTCCCATCCTGTACAAGACCAGCCGCTTCCTGCTCGAAGACAGCGGAAACTACTGGCCCACCGACACTCCCGACGTGCCCTCGAAGACTCCCGGAGCCATCTGCTACCGCGTGGTCACCTGGGCGCTCTTCACCGACAAGGAGACCGGTGCACGGTTTATCTACACCAATACCCACCTCGACCACGGACCCGAGTCGGCCCGCCTGGCACAGGCACAGGTGTTGAAGAAGAAGATGGGCGAATTGGCCGCCCGCTACGGCAGGCGTGTGCCACAGTTCCTCACCGCTGACTTCAACACCCACAGGACGTCGCCCGTGTATGATGCGCTGGTCAACTACAACCTCTCACTGCGTGACATGTGGACAGTGGCAGGCAAGAAGGTGCAGAACGGCAAGGATGGATTCAGCAGTTCGGTGGAGAACGAGATAGACTTCATCTTCGCCTACGGCTCCGTGAAGAGCACTTATGCCGAACTGGGAAACCGCTGGACACCCGACGGCTTCATCATGTCGGACCACAACCCGCACTTTGCCGATGTGCGATGGACCACCTCCACTGCCGACAACGCCCGCGCAGCCATCATGCAGGCACGCGCCGTGGCCGACAGCACATTCCAGTGGCAGAAGTCGCGCGCCAGGCTCATCACCATGCCCTCGCAGTTCAGCACCGACGGCATAGAGTCGTCATCCATGCTGGGAAGCCTGATTGACCGCAACACCGACACCTATGTGCGCAGCCGCTGCACAGGTTCGCTGCCCCCCAACAATCCGCATTACCTGCAGGTGAAGCTGCGCGAACCCCAGAAGGCCTTCTCGCTCCAGTACAACAAGAGCCTTGATGGCGATGCCGGACAAGCCGACCGCTGGGAGGATGTGCTGGTGACTGCAAGCCACGACGGAGAGCACTGGGAATATGTGACCGAGCTATATAAATTCTCTGGCGTGCAGAACCGCACCTATACGGCCGAGGTGAACATGCGCCGCCCCTATGAGTATGTGCGCTTCCAGGTGATGCGCACCCATGGCATGCGCCTCAGCAATGGAGCTCCGCGCTACTCGCTTTCGGAGTTCCAGATGTTCCCCTGCACGCCCGTTGCCACCTGCGAGTATGCCAAGAGCCAAACCATCGCCCAGGCTGTGGATGCACTCTACGACCTGGCCGGCCATACGCAGGCGCTTATCGATGAAGGCAATGTGACCTCGTCCGATGTGACGGCGCTCAAGGAGGCCACTCAGGCTCTGCGTCAGGCCCGACACGATTATGCCACCCCGGTCACGGGTGTGACAGCTTCGGCAGAGCCTGCCGGCGAACAGATCTATTCGCTCAGCGGCATGCGTCTGGGCGCTCTCCAGAAGGGTGTGAACATCCGTCGCGCCTCCAACGGAACCAGCCGCCTGGTGATGGCCAAGTAGGATAGGGCAGTCTGGGGGTGCATCTGTTTTCTGGAGAGTAAGGAACTGCGCGAGGTGAAAGGCTGTGATGCCCCTCCAGCGCTGGTCCGCTACATAACCTTGAATCCGGCATTCCCGGTCAGAACAGAAAGAGCTGTGCGGTGTTTTCCATCGCACAGCTCTTTTGCTTGGAATGGCATGCAAGGGGAGCGAAGGCCACTCCGTCACGCGCGAGGTGCAGTAATGGGGCAGAAAACGCAGCACGCTGCAACGGCCAACGCAGCGCATTGCATCGGCCATCGCAGCGCGCTGCATCAGTCATCACACCGCACTGCCTTTGCCATCAGATAACAGAACCGTAAGGCGGGAAGTGTATTGGGAGGATAGATGGAAGCCGGCTTCATAGTCAGAGGAAGGGAGCCTGCCCACCATGAGCCACCCGCTCTCCAGCCCATTGCTCTCCGTTGCCGATAGGAGAGCAACAAGTAGCCCTCTCCGTCTTGGCCCGATGCATCGCTCATAAGTCTCCGTTTACGATAGGACAGCAACGTATATCCATCTACGTTCTGCCTCGTTACATCGCCCGTGGGTCAGCTTTTCCAATCAAATCGAAAGCTGCTACTAATTGAACGACAATGTTTTACGTGATGTATAGAGTAGCCCTTCACTACCCTGTAAAGTGTATGGAAACAAAATGCGGGGCTGCTTCACAGTAGCCCCGCATAACATAACTAAACCTTAACTATGAAAAAATCTAATGAAATCTAACACTACAAAGTTAACAAACTATCAGTATGTAACAAAGCCCCAAGCACACTTTTTCACCGAATTTCACACTCTTTAACAATGCAGGAGTGCGCTCCTGTGATTTTAGCACTGCGGAGCAGGCCTTGGAGTGGAGTTTTTTGGTTATCTTTGCACCGAAATTGGGTATATTGTACAAATGAAGAAACTCTTGATCGAAACCTATGGCTGCCAGATGAATGTGGCGGACAGTGAGGTGGTGGCCAGCGTCATGGGAATGGCTGGCTACGAGCTGTGCCAGGATATGGACCAGGCTGATGCCGTTTTCCTAAATACATGCTCGGTGCGGGACAATGCCGAGCAGAAGATTCTGAGCCGCCTGGAGTTCCTTCACAGTCTGCAGAAGAAGGGGCGCCGTATCATCATCGGTGTGCTGGGATGCATGGCCGAGCGCGTCAAGGAAAAGCTCATCGAGGAGTATCACGCCGACCTGGTGGTGGGCCCCGACGCCTATATGTCGCTTCCCGATATGGTGGCGCAGGTGGAGTGCGGGCAGAAGGCCATCAACGTGGAGCTCTCTCTCACCGAGACCTATAGCGACATCGTGCCGCAGCGCATCTGCGGAGTACACATCGGGGGGTTCGTCAGCATCATGCGCGGATGCAACAACTTCTGCCACTACTGCATCGTACCCTATACCCGTGGACGCGAGCGCAGCCGTGATGTGGAGAGCATTCTGCGCGAATGCCGTGACCTGCGCGACCGTGGGTTCAAGGAGGTGACACTGCTGGGACAGAACGTCAACAGTTACCGCGCTGTGGATGACGAGGGACGCGAGACCGGCTTCCCCCGGCTGCTCCAGACCGTGGCAAGGGTCGTGCCGGAGATGCGTGTGCGCTTCACCACCAGTCATCCCAAGGACATGAGCGACGAGACGCTGCGCGTGATAGCCGCCGAGCCCAACATCTGCCACCACATCCATCTGCCCGTGCAGAGCGGCAGCAACCGCATATTGAAGTTGATGAACCGAAAATACACCCGCGAGTGGTACCTCGAGAGGGTGGCTGCCATACGCCGCATAATACCCGACTGCGCCATCACTACCGACATCTTTGCCGGTTACAGCAGCGAGACAGAGGAGGACCACCAGCAAAGCCTGAGTCTGATGCGCGAGTGCCAGTACGACAGCGCCTTCATGTTCAAGTACAGCGAGCGCCCCGGAACCTACGCGAGCAAGCATCTGCCCGACGATATAGCCGAGGAGGTGAAGGTGCGCAGGCTCAACGAACTCATCGCCCTGCAGAATGAAATGTCGGCCGAGAGCAACCGCCGCTGCATAGGACAGACGGTGGAGGTGCTCATCGAGGGCGTCAGCAAGCGCAGCCGGGACGAGCTCTTCGGTCGCACAGGCCAGAACAAGGTGGTCATCATACCGCGTGGCGACCGCCGTATAGGGCAGACCGTCAGGGCGCACATACTGGAGAGCAGCAGCGCCACACTGCGCGGAGAGGTGGTAGAACAAGGATAGGAGGACAAGGGAGATGGCTAAGACAGAAGGAAGACCTTTCTTCAAGATGCAGACCCTCACCAGTATCATCAGCACAGGAATGGTGCTCGTGCTGCTGGGCATGATGGTGCTGCTGGGTATGGCAGCGCGCATGCTGGCCGACTCGGTGAGGGAGAACCTTACAGTGACCGTGGTGCTCGACGACGAGGCCGACGATGCACGCGCCCACCGGATAGCCGACGCGCTGCAGGCCAAGAGCTACGTGGCGGGACTGCAATACATAAGCCGCGAGGAGGCACTGCGCGAGCACGTGCAGAGCATGGGCATCACATCGGCCGAGTTTCTCGATACCAACCCCTTTTCCATCTCGCTGGAGGTGAGGATGAAGCCCGAATACTCCAACAGCGACAGCCTCATGTGGATAAGCAAGGAGCTCGAAGCCACCGAGGCCGTGGCCGATGTCATCTATCAGGACGACCTGGTGAAGAGCGTCAACGAGAACATACGCCGCGTCACCGCAGTACTCCTGGTCATAGCCGTGCTGCTGGTCATCATCTCGCTGAGCCTCATTCGCAACACCGTGCGACTCAGTGTCTATAGCCAGCGCTTCACCATACGCACCATGAGGCTGGTGGGTGCGCGCTGGAGTTTCATACGCCGTCCCTTCCTGTGGCGTGCCGTGGGTACGGGCGTGCTGGCCGCCCTGCTGGCCGATGCAGTGCTCCTGGGTGCCATCCACTGGGCGGTGTCGCATGACCCCGAGGTGGCTCAGTTCATCACCCCAGAGAGCCTCGCCGTTGCCGGCTGCAGCGTGCTGGTGGTGGGACTGCTCATCACAGTGCTCTGCACATTCCTCTCGGTGACCCATTACCTGAGGGCACGCGAGTCATCGCTATATTGAGAACACATATACATTATATATTATAATAGGAAATGAACAATTTTGCTTTTGACAAGAAAAACTATTTGCTGCTGGCCATCGGCATGCTCATCATCATCGTGGGCTTCATTCTGATGTCGGGTTCAGGCAGCAGCGAGGGTGTGTTCAACCCCGATATCTTCAGCGTGCGACGCATCAGAGTGGCACCCGTAGTGTGCCTCTTCGGCTTCGTCTTCATCATCTTTGCCATCATGCACAAGCCTGCCGACAAGCAGGAGAACGTAAAGGAGGAGCAGAATGGATAGCATACAAGCACTCATACTGGGACTTCTGCAGGGCCTGACAGAGTACCTGCCCGTGAGCAGCAGCGGCCATCTGACCATCGGAGCCGCCATTTTCGGCATCGAAGGAGATGAGAATCTGGCCTTCACCATCGTGGTGCATGTGGCCACGGTGCTCAGCACGCTGGTCATCCTATGGCGCGAGATAGCATGGATATTGCGCGGCCTGTGGCAGCAGATGACCGGCAAGGCGTGTGTGGCAGCGGCCACCCAGGACCAGGAGAGCACATGTCCCCTGTGCGCCCGCCTCAATCCTGAGACCCGCTATGCGCTCAACATCATCATCTCCATGATACCTGTAGGCATCGTGGGCGTCTTCTTCAAGGAGGACGTAGAGCGCATCTTCGGCTCGGGCCTCACTATCGTGGGCATTATGCTGCTCGTTACGGCATGCCTGCTCACCTTCTCCTATTTCGCCAAGCCCCGCCAGCGCGAGACCATCAGCCCCCTGCATGCCTTCATCATAGGCATCGGCCAGGCTCTGGCAGTGCTCCCCGGCCTGTCACGCTCGGGCACAACCATAGCCACAGGACTGCTCTTGGGCAACAAGAAGGAGAGCATGGCACAGTTCTCCTTCCTCATGGTCATCCCTCCCATACTGGGCGAGGCGCTGCTCGACATCGTGAAGGCGCTCCGTGGAGACGAGGCTTTTGCAGGCATCGACACGCTCCCCCTGGTGGTGGGCTTCGTGGCAGCATTCGTTTCGGGGTGCATTGCATGCAAATGGATGATAAACATCGTGAAGAAGGGCAAGCTTGTGTATTTCGGCATCTATTGCGCCCTGGCGGGCCTGCTGGTGCTGATACTGGGCTGACATACTGCAAGACAACCGCTAAGCAATGAATATAACCAAGGGAGAGATACTGCATTTCGACAAGCCTTTAGGCTGGACGAGCTTCAATCTCGTGGCCAAGGTGCGCTGGCTCATCTGCCGTAAGGCGGGCATCAAGAAGCTCAAGGTGGGTCATGCCGGCACGCTCGACCCCCTGGCCACAGGCGTCATGACCATCTGTGTGGGCAGGGCCACCAGGCTCATCAGTGAGCTGCAGGCACACACCAAGGAGTATGTGGCCACGCTCCAACTGGGTGCCACCACCCCCAGCTTCGACCTGGAGAAGGAGGTGGACGCCACCTATCCCACCGACCATATCACCCGCGAGGGAGTGACGGAGGTGCTCAAGCGCTTCATAGGGCGCATTGAGCAGGTACCCCCATCCTTCTCGGCATGCAAGGTCAACGGGCACAGGGCCTACGACCTGGCACGCAAGGGCAAGGAGGTCAACCTGCAGCCCAAGGTGCTGGTGATAGACTGTCTGGAGCTGCTCGACTTCGACCCCGACTCCATGCAGATGACTGTGAGAGTCGTCTGTAGCAAGGGAACCTACATCCGCGCCTTGGCCCGCGACATAGGCGAGGCGCTTGGCAGCGGTGCCCATCTGCTCTCGCTCAGGCGCACCAGAGTGGGTGATGTGGGCGTGGAGCACTGCATGAGCATCGATGAATTCCCCCAGTGGCTCGAGTCGCAGGAAATCATACAGGAGCAGTAAAGGCACTGCGAGAGACTATTAACGTACATTATTTAATCATCGCTGCGCGCTACACAAGCCGGCCTATACGCAGGGAGAACACCGTCCATGCTGGTCGCGCGTGCAGGACATAAGAGGAGAAACAATATGAAACTGTCCCAATTCAAATTCAAGTTGCCTGAGGAGCGCATCGCTCAGGAGCCTGCCCGCTTCCGTGATGAGTGCAGGCTGATGGTCATCCACGCCAAGAGTGGTGTCATAGAGCACCGCGAGTCATTCCGCGATATACTTAACTATATAGATGAGAAGGATGTCTTCGTCTTCAATGATACCAAAGTGTTCCCCGCCCGACTCTATGGCAACAAGGAGAAGACCGGGGCGAAGATAGAGGTGTTCCTGCTTAGGGAGCTCAACGAAGACATGCGCCTGTGGGATGTCTTGGTAGATCCTGCCCGCAAGATACGCATTGGCAACAAGCTCTATTTCGGCGAGAACGAGGCGATGGTGGCCGAAGTGATAGACAATACAACCAGCCGCGGACGCACACTCCGCTTCCTCTACGACGGTCCGCACGACGAATTCAAGCGTGCCCTGTTCGCCCTCGGCGAGGCTCCGTTGCCCAAGAACATCATCACGCGACCCACTCGTGAGGACGACCTGGAGAACTTCCAGTGCATCTTCGCCAAGCATGAAGGAGCCGTGACAGCCCCTGCCACGGGTCTGCATTTCTCGCCCCAGCTGATGAAGATGATGGAGATCAAGGGTGTGGAGTTCGCTTTCGTTACCCTGCATTGCGGACTGGGCTGCTTCCGCGACATCGATGTGGAGGACCTCACAAAGCACAAGATGGACAGCGAGGAGATGCATGTCACAGCCCCCGCGTGCGACACCATCAACCGTGCCAAGGAGGAGGGACACCGTGTGGTGGCCGTTGGCACCACCGTGCAGCGCGTGCTCGAGACAGCCGTGAGTGCCGATGGCAGGCTGAAGGAGTTCGACGGATGGACCAACAAGTTCATCTTCCCGCCCTATCGGTTCACGCTGGCCGATGCCATGGTGGCCAACTTCTACATGCCCTACAGCACACTGCTCATGCTGTCGTGCGCCTATGGAGGCTACGACCTGGTGATGACCGCCTACAAGGAAGCGCTTAAGTTCAACGAGAATGACCCCGAGCATCGCTACCGCTTTGGCACTTACGGCGATGCCATGCTCATCCTGCAGGACTGAGCATGATGCCCTGCACCGATACGCCCCAGCCCCATGTGCTGTATCTGGCACTGGGCACCAATCTGGGAGACAAGCAGTCGAACCTGCTCCGTGCACTGGACCTCATAGGCCGGTGCGTGGGGCAGGTTTGCCGTATCAGCAGCTTCATGTGCACCGAGCCATGGGGCTTCAGCAGCGACAATGCCTTCCTCAATGCCGCCTGTATGGTGCACACCACCCTTACTCCTCAGCAGTGCCTCGAACGCACCCAGCAGATAGAGCGGCAGATGGGGCGCACCCTCAAGAGTGTGGATGGGCACTATCATGACCGAATCATCGACATCGACCTGCTCGTCTATGACCGTCTCGTGCTCTCCACACCGCAGCTCACCCTGCCCCATCCCCTCATGATGGAGCGCGAGTTTGTCACTCGTCCGCTCTCCGAAGTGATGAGCGAGGAGGAGTTTGCCCGCCTGGCCCTTTTCGTGCAGCACGCTGCATCGGCCTCTGCAGCGCACTGCGATGCCCTATGCAGCGCGCTGCATGAGCCATCGCACCGCAGTGGGGACGACGAGGCAGAGAGCACCTCCCACAAGCGCACCGCCGACAACCATTCATTTTAACCATTCATATCTATGTTGCGCAAAGCATTCATCATGCCCCTGCTTGCCCTTCTGTGTGCAAGCCTGCACGGCCAGACGTCCAATCCAGCCTGCAATCCCAGCCTCACCCGCTACGTCAACCCCTTTCTGGGAACAGCCACACTGTGGGAACCCGCCGACCTGGGTTACACCCACACCGAGGCCAAGCGGGCCTGGGGAGCCGAGACCTATCCCGGTGCCACGCTGCCCAACGCCATGGTGCAGGCCACTCCTGTGACCATGTATCACAGTGGCGCGGGCTATCAATACGAGGACCGCGAGATATATTCCTTCGCTCATACGGCCAAGGGACACTGGGACCAGCTCCACGTTCCCATACTGCCCGTCACAGGCATCTTCTATCCGCGCAACTTCGCATCCCACTTCTCCCACCGGCGCGAGGAGGCTCACCCCGGCTATTACAGCGTGTGGCTGGAGCGCTATAACGTGCAGGCCGAGCTCACCACCACGCTGCGCTGTGCCTTCCATCGCTACACCTTCCGCCCCCAGGACGAGAAGCGGCTGCTGGTAGATATCACTCGCAACAACGGCAATCCGCGCCACTGGGACATCCGCAAGAGCGTGTCGGCCTCCAATGCCTTCGAAGGCTTCCAGGACGGACACGGCCGCATCTATTTCTACGCCACGTCGTCACTGCCTGTCAAGGGCGTGAGCATGATGAAGGACAACAAGCATCGTGTGGCCGTAGTTGACTTTGAGGACAACCGCGGAGAGGCGCCCCTCGAACTGCGCATCGGATTCTCCTTTGTGAGCATCGAGAATGCACGGCTCAATCTGGAGGCCGAGATGGCAGGCCGCACCTTCCTGTCGGTGCGCGAGGAGGCCGATGCCACCTGGCAGAGGATACTGTCGCACATCAGGGTCGAGGGCGGTACCGAGCGCCAGAAGGGGCTGCTCTACAGCACCCTCTACCGCGCCTTCCTGTGGCCGGTGCTGCGCAGCGACGTCAACGGAGAGTACCGCGACGTGCGCGGCGATGTGGTGCGTGCCGACTTCCGCTATTATACCGAACCCTCCTTTTGGGACACCTATCGCAACAAGTTGCAGCTCCTGGCAGTCATCTGCCCCGATGTGGCGGCCGACATTATCAAGTCCATCACCGACATGGGCGAGAAGCGTGGCGGCTACATGCCCACTTTCTTCCACGGCGACCACGCATCCACCTTTGTCATCGGCGCGTGGCTGCGTGGCGTGAAGAACTTTGACCTCGAGCGCGCCTACCGCCTGCTCCTGCGCAACGCCACCGTGCCCGGACGCGGTGGAAGGCCCTATCTCGACGAGTATATCGCGCAGGGATGGATAGCCGAGAAGGATACCACAGACGTGCCAACGGAGGACGAGTACAAGGCTGCCGTGACCAAGACGGTGGAGTATGCCTATGACGACTATGCCACTGCGCAGGTGGCCAGGGTACTCAAGGACAAGTCCAACTACCAGCTGCTCATGCTGCGGTCGGCCAACTACAAGCATCTCTTCGACCCCTCAACGGGCTTTTGGCGTGGAAGGACAGCAGATGGCAACTGGGTGAAGGACTTTGACCCCTACATGCCATACTATGCCTATCAGTATCGCGAGGCCAATGCCTGGCAAAGTCTGTTCTTTGCACCCCATGACCCCACGGGCATGGTGGCACTGTATCCAAGCGCCCGGGCGGTGGAGCAGAAGCTGGACTCTCTCTTCACGGAGCCATGGAGACAGTATGAGGCATGGAACTTCACGGGCTTCCTGGGCAATTATTGCCAAGGCAACCAGCCCGGTCACAGCATCCCCTATACCTATTACTTCATAGACCGCCAGCCCAAGGCGCAGCACATCCTGAACGTCCTCATGGACCGCTACTACGATATGGGAGCCGACCATCTGGCCTATGCGGGCATGGATGATGCGGGCGAGATGTCGAGCTGGTATGTGCTCAATGCCATCGGCCTCTACACCTACTCGCCCGCCGATGCACAGTACCTGGTGAGCGTTCCCCTGTTCCGCCGTGTCACGCTGACCACTGGCGATGGCCGCACAGCCGAGATAGTGCGCCAGGGCGACGGCGAGACCATCACCCAGATACGCTGTGGCAAGCAGCCGCTCAAGGGTTGGTTTGTGGGTCACGACCAGCTCTTCAGTGCAGGTCACCTAACTGTCTTTGTCAGGTGAAGCACAGTTGTCCCACGTGTGTGGCCGCCCTCCGATGGCTGCTCATGCTGATGTGCTCATGCATGGCAGTGCCGTCGGTGGGCCAGTCCTACACGTGGGACAACTTCGTGCAGGAATATACCGAGGGCCTGCTCACCAGCGACGATGACTCGCACGAGGGCTATGACCCCTCCTCCGACGGCACCCTGCATGAGTGGGATGCACAGTTGCAGGAGTTGCGCATGCTGCACGACCAGCCCATGAACATCAATGCCGCCACCCGCGAGGAACTTCTGCGCCTGCCCTTCATCGACGAGCAGCAGGCCGAGGAGATACATGCCTACATCTATCTGCACGGCCCTCTGCAGACCCAGGGCGAGCTTCGTCTGGTGCCGCAGCTCGATAGCCGCACCCGCCGCTTCCTGTCCCTCTTTGTCACCTACGGTGAAGCCACAGCCGCCACAGCGCACCGCACCAAGCCCCTGCAGCCCGTAGTCCATACCCTCACCACGCGCCTCGATGTGCCGCTCTATTACCGTCGTGGCTATCAGGTGAGCGATGGCTATGCCGGCGATGCGCTCTACCATCGCACCCTCTACCAGCTCCAGGCCGGCAAGCGCCTGCGTGTGGGAGGCCATATAGAGAAGGACGCAGGCGAGCGTTGGGTGGATTCCTGGGGTGCCTATGCCGAAGTGCGGCAGACGGGACCGCTGCGCAAGGCTGTGGTGGGCGACTTCCGCATGGGCTTCGGCGAGGGTCTGGTGGCCGGCGGAACCTCGTGGTTTGCCCGCAGCACGCCGGCAGCCAGGGTGCAGACAGGCATCCGGGCCAGCACAGGCACCGATGAGGTGCGCTTCCTGCGCGGTGCTGCTGCCACCCTGGCATTGGGACGCGAGGTGGAGCTCACTGCCTTTGCCTCTGTACGTCGGCTCGATGCCACCCTGGATGACAACGGGCACGTGCGCACCCTCCTTACCTCTGGACTGCACCGTACCGGCAGCGAGCGCGAGCGCCGGCACGACGTTGACAGCTATCTCTATGGCGGCAACCTCACCTGGCGGCATGGCGGTTGGCACCTGGGCGCCACGGGCTACTGCCAGCAGTTCACGCGCCTGCTGGCTCCCGGCAACGAAGCCTACCGGCGCTATTATCCGCGCGGCAAGCGCTTCGGCAGTGCGGGTCTCCACTATGGCAAGTCTGTCTATCGCTTCGTGGTGGCGGGCGAGACGGCCGTCAGCACCGAGCAGGGACTGCCTGCGGGGCAGGCCGGTGACGAGCGGCGGGGCGGCTCCTGTGCGCTGGGCACCCTGCACCGCTTCACCTGGCGGCCCACAGCGCGTTACACCCTCAGTGCCGTGCAGCGCTATTATGCCCCTGCCTACCACTCCCTGCAGGCGGCTTCGGTGTCGCGCAGCAGCCGTGTGCAGAACGAGAACGGCCTGCTTGTGCACCTTCGGGCAGAGCCATGGGACAGTTGGCAGATGCTCTCCTACGTCGATTTCTTCCACCATTCATGGCCTCCCTATGGCTGCAAGACCAGCCGCACGGGGCAGGAATTCCAGTACCAGCTGGTGCACCCTTTCAACAGGCGCAACACGCTCTCGGGGCGCTATGTGCTGCGTCACACGGTGGATGACAAGCGCAACGTGCGCCATCGCATGCGCCTCCAATACGTCTGCCTGCCCTCGTCCCACTGGCGCCTGCAGAGCACAGCCAGCCTGCTGCATACGCTCAGTGGTACAGGCTTCTCCCTGCTCCAGGCAGTCCGCCTCGACCTTCCCACGCCCTCGCTGGCCCTCTCAGCGGTGGTGGGGTATGCCCGTCCGGGCGGGAGCCGAAGCGGCATGAGCGAGTACCTGCCCACGCTCTCGGGGGCGATGGGGCAGACTTTCCTCTATGGTGAGACGCTCCACGGCACCCTCCTGGGGCGCTGGACGAGCCGCGGCGGACACTGGCGACTGGAGGCTCGCTACAGCGTGCGCCGTGTGCTGGATGCCGCCACTCAGGGTTCGGGACTGCAGACCATCTACAGCCCCTGGCGCAATGACCTGGCCTTCCAGCTGCGTGTGAAGATTTAGGGAAAGCGGATGCGTGGGAAGTGGCAAAGGGGACATGCAGAAAACGCAGCGCGCTGCATGTGCCGATGCAGTGCGCTGCGACAGCCGATGCAGCGCGCTGCGATGACGGATGCACCGCACTGCGTCATTTGCCCCGGAATACTGCCCCCTTGGCAAGGAGCCCCCTGCAGGCTACTCTGCACCTTACCGATTTTCCCGCCCGAATGCCCTCTTTTGCCGAATCTGCCCCTCTCTGCGCAAATAACCGGTGCCTTGCCCATTGTAATCTAATGGGAAACAGGTATTTTTGCATAGGGATAGCGCGTTCGCGGCAGCACATCGTCACCAATATCCATGACTATTGTGCGGCACGGCACGCCCCCATGTAACATTTATCCAAACGCTATCATCATGTTTCGCAAAATCCGTACAACGCTTGCCGTGGTGTTCTGGGTGCTCATCACCTGGCTGCTGCTCGACTTCACAGGGGCGGCTCACACCTATCTGGGATGGATGGCCCGCATACAGTTCATGCCCGCTGTGCTGGCCCTCAATGTGGGGGCGCTGCTCTTCATCGTAGCGCTCACCCTGCTGCTGGGGCGCATCTATTGTTCGGTCATCTGCCCCCTGGGTGTGATGCAGGATGCCATCGCACGGCTCCGCCGGAAGCGCTTCAAGTACAGATACAGCGAGGCGCGGAACATCCTGCGCTACGCATGCCTGGCATTTGCCGGCCTGATGCTGATGCTCAACCTCGGCTGGGCGGCGTCGCTGCTGATGCCCTATGGCACCTATGGCAGGATAGTGGGAAGTCTGGTGGCACCGCTCTACAAGATGGGCAACAATGCCCTGGCCGGCCTGGCTGAGCACTATGACAGCTATGCCTTCTACAGCGTGGATGTGTGGGTGAAGAGCCTTCCGGCGCTGGTGGTATCGCTCGTCATGCTGGTGGTCATAGGGCTGCTGGCATGGAGGGGCGGCCGCACCTGGTGCAACACGGTGTGTCCCGTGGGTACGCTGCTCGGCCTGATAGCCCGACGCCCGCTGTATCGCCCGGTGATTGATACCAGCCGCTGCAACGGTTGCGGCCTGTGTGCCCGCAGTTGCAAGAGCGCCTGCATCGACAGCAAGAGCCACTCGGTGGACATGAGCCGCTGCGTGATGTGCGGCGACTGCGAGGATGCCTGCACCCGTGGAGCCATCAGGATAGGCACACTCAAGCCTGTCGGCAATGCCGCCCCGACGGCTGCACCTGCCGATGCAGCGCCAGCCCACGACAACCCCGCTGCGCAGGAGGGGGTGGACAACGGGCGCAGGGCAGTGCTCACATCGGTGGCCGTGCTGGCATCCACAGCCCTGCTCCATGCCGAGGACAAGACCACCGACGGCGGTCTGGCCCTGATAGAGAGGAAGCAGAAGCCCATGCGCCGTACACTCATCACCCCTCCCGGGTCACTCTCGGCACGCAACATGCGCCAGCACTGCATCACTTGCCAGCTGTGCATCGACGCTTGCCCCAATGACGTGCTGCGCCCCAGCAGCAAGGCCGACCGCCTGATGCAGCCCGAGGTGAGCTATGAACGTGGTTACTGCAGGCCGGAGTGCAACCGCTGCAGCCAGGTTTGCCCCACCGGTGCCATACAGCCCGTGACCGTGGAGGAGCGCACTGCCATACAGGTGGGACACGCAGTGTGGACACGCGACCTCTGCATCCCTGTGCGCGACGGCAAGACTTGCGGACTGTGTGCACGCAAGTGTCCGGCACAGGCCATACAGATGGTGCCGCTCGTGCAAGGGGTCCACTTCGACGGCCGGCGCTGGCTCGATGCCGACAACCAGCCCATTCCGCGTGAGCAGGCACTGCTCATCCCCGTGGTCAACGAGGAGGTGTGCATAGGCTGCGGGGCCTGTGAGAACCTCTGCCCAAGCAGTCCCCTCAGCGCCATACACGTGGAGGGACATGAGGTGCACCGCGAAATATGACCTTTCATTCACCATTAAGACATATCATCATGAGCAGTAAGATAGACAGAAGAGGCTTTCTCAAGACCACGGGAGCCGCTGCGGCAGGCACCGTGCTGGCGGGATGCGGCATGGGTACAGGCAGCCGCCATGACAACCTCGACCCCGCAGGACACCACACCGACCCCGTGCCGGTGGATAAGATGACCTACCGCACCAACCCCAAGACGGGCGAGCGGGTGAGTATCCTGGGCTATGGATGGATGCGCCTGCCCACCATCAAGGGCGATGGCAGGGGCAAGGACGAGAAGGTGAGCCGCGAAGAGTTGGACCAGGAAGAGATAAACCGCCTGTGCCGCTATGCACTCGACCATGGCGTGAACTACTTCGACACCTCGCCCGCATACTGCCAGGGACGCAGTGAAGCCTCGCTGGGAGAGGCGCTGAAGGCCAGTGGATATACCCGTGACAAGTACTTCATAGCCACCAAGCTAAGCAACTTCAGCCCCCAGCAATACCCGTTGGAGGAGGGGCAGAAGATGTTTGAGAACAGCCTCAGATACCTGCAGACCGACTATGTAGATTACCTCCTGCTGCATGCCGTGGGCGGTGGAGGCATGAAGACACTGCACGAGCGCTACCTCGACAACGGCCTGCTGCAGTGGCTCATGGAGCAGCGCGAGGCAGGACGCATCAGGAATCTGGGCTTCTCGTTCCACGGTGACGTGGCTGTCTTCGACTGGCTGCTCGAGCACCATGAGCAGTATCGCTGGGACTTCGTACAGATACAGGCCAACTACTGCGACTGGCATAACGATGCCGACCGCTCGCGTAGCGGAGAGTACCTGTACGGCCAGCTGGTGAAGCGCAGCATACCGGCTGTCATCATGGAACCGCTCCTCGGGGGACGCCTGAGCAAGGTGCCCGACCACGTGGTGGCGCATCTCAAGCAGCGCAAACCGGAGAACAGCGTGGCCAGCTGGGCATTCCGATACATCGCCAGCAAGCCTGACGTGCTCACCGTACTGAGCGGCATGACCTACATGGAGCACCTGCAGGACAACATACGCTCCTATTCGCCCCTGGAGCCACTCACCTCCGAGGAGCAGGAATGGCTCGAGGGAGAGACGGCGAGTCTCATCAAGAGTTACCCCACGATAGACTGCAACGACTGCAAGTACTGCATGCCCTGCCCCTACGGGCTGGATATCCCTGCCATCCTGACGCACTACAACCGCTGTGTCAACCGCGGGCAGGTGCCTGAGAGCCAGCAGGCCAAGAACTACCAGCAGGCACGCAGGGCCTTCCTGGTGAGCTATGACCGCAGCGTGCCGCGCCTGCGCCAGGCCGACCATTGCATACAGTGTCGCGCCTGTGTGCCGCACTGTCCGCAGCAGATAGACATCCCTGCGCAACTCCAGCGCATTGACGAGTTCGTGGAGAAGCTCAAGCAGAACAAACTCTGAGCATTGCCCGCCCCGATACATAGCGAGGGGACGCGCCTGTCATGGGCACGTCCCCTCGTTGCGTCATGCTTTGGCTGTAACCGCCTACTGCATCCCGCCGAACCGGTTGCCGCGGCGCACGATGTGTCCCTGCGGGGCGGCGGTGCTGTCGGAGGGCAGCGGTGCGATGGGGCTGAGCGAGTCGGCAGGAGCAGGCTGGCGCTTCACGTAGTTGCGGTAACCGTAGTACCAGTTGTCGCGCGGCCCGTAGTAGTAATTGCCGGTGAAGCCTCCCCAGTCGTAGTAGTCGGCTGTCTTGCGCAGATAGAACTTGTTGTTGGAGTTGCCGAAGTAGCCATAGAAGGTGCTGCTGGACATGTGATAGTCGTGGATCACCGTATTGAGGTTGGAGTCGTAGGGATAGTCCAGCACCAGATCGCCGCGGTCGATATACCAGTTGAAGTAGTAATACTGATACACGTAGGGGCCTTGGTCATAGTAATCCACCTGCTTGCCGTATCCATGTGTGGCATAGTCATAGTCGGGATAGAACACCAGGCGTGTGTCGTAGGAGTTGAATGTGTAGATGCGGCCATAGTACTCATATTCGTAGAACATGCCGAAGTCACCCCTCCATTCACCCGAGAGGGTCATGGCGCGTGACATATCGTCGTCGCAGGACGAGAGCACGGTGGTGGCCATCACAGTGCAGAGCACTATACAGAGTGTGCTTATCTTCTTCATAATCCATTCCTTTTTTATTGTTCTGCCACAAAGGTATTCCTTTTCCACGACACCGCCCGAGGAAAATGCAGAAAGCTGTGGGGAGTTTCCCTAATTGGAGTGGGACAAATATCGCAGCGCGCTGCACCGGCCAATGGAGCACGCTGCACAGGCCGTTGCACCGCACTGCGTTTTCCCGCCCACAACAGAGCGGGATGGCGAGGGGCGCTATGGGGGAGATGCAAAAGCCCGCTGCGGAACTTTCCACAGCGGGCTTGCTTGCTCCGGTCACAGTCGCCCGGGGGCGGCTATGCGGGGATGGGGATTACCTTATTTGACTATGAACTTGCGTCCGTTCTGTATATACATGCCACGCACAGCCTTCTCCACGCGACGGCCCTGCAGGTCATACACGGCTCCGTCCTCTGCTGTCACCTGGCCGTTCACGTGGCCGATGCCGGTCTCGAGGTCGGTGATGGAGAAGCCCTTCACGGCTGCTTCTGTCTTCTCGATGGCCAGATAGGCACGTCCTGCCTTGTTGGTGAACGCTGCGCCGTCCTCTGCACCCCAGTAGAAACCCAGGTTCTGGTTGTCATTGTCCAGCGAGAGTTTGTAGAAGCGGTAGTCTTTACCGGCTTCGGGAGCGGCTGTCTCCTGGTCGGTGATGGTGCCGTGGAGCAGGTTCTCGGCGGGTACGGTGGTATTGGCAGCCTGGAACACCTGTGGGTAAGAGCCCTTGGCACCCTTGAGCAGCACGCCGGTCTTGGCGGGAATCACCTCTCCTGCACCATAGCAATAGTTGATGAGCAGGCGCTGCTGCTCGTTCACAGTCACCAGTCCGGCCTGCAAGCCTTCGGGCACAATGGCAGGTACGGCACTGTAGAATGTGGCGTAACCCTCGGCGTCCATCTCTATCTTGCCGATGGCAATGCGCTGCTTGGCTGTGGGCTGGTTGATGCCGGGCTTGCCGAAGTACTTATTCTTCTTGGCTGTAATCACTACCCACTGGCCGATGTTGTCCTCTGTGGTGATTCCCTCACGCAGGTTCTTGTGCACAGCAGCGGGGATGGTGTTCTCGGCCGACACGCCTTCTGTGACAGAAGAGAGTGCCATGGCGCTGTTCTCAAACTTGTCGGCTGTGGGTGCATCGCCCTGGCCGGGATAACCCACGTAGTAGCCGGCGACGGTAATATCATCTCCGTCCTTGATGGAAGTGCTGTTGATTACATCCACGGGGCTGTAGGGGTGCTCCCATGTGCCGTCTCCGCTCAGGAAGAGAACCTTGTATGATGCGGTGCCCTCAGCGTATGAGCCGGTGGCGGCAGCGGTGGCTGTGATGGTGGCCAAGCCGCATCCTACGAAAGTCACAGTGCCGTCCTGGGCCACAGTGGCCACGTTCTCATCGCTGCTGGAGTAGGTCACGGCACCATCGGAATTGCAGGTGAGTGCGTTGGCGGAAACGGCTGTCTCGCCCATGGACAGCTCGATGAGCGTCTTCTCGAAGGAGAGTTCGGGACGGGTCTTCTCCTCGTAGGTCACGAATTCATAGGACACTGGAATGATCTGCAGAGTCTGCTGGCCGTTGTCGTCGTCCTGCATTACGAAGCCCCTCACATTGGCCTTCTGGTCTGTGACGAAGGTTTCGGGGAGAGCGATGTCCAGCGCATTGTGAACAGTGAGAGCGGCCTCCCCGTCCTTTATCTCCACTTTCTGTGCATCCAGTTTATCACTCTGGAAGGTCACTCCCATTACGGTCACCATCTGTCCGGTCATCTCTGCGGTCACGTCAGCAGCCTTTACCTCCTTGGCCTCATACGGAGTGGTAGTCTTGGTGACAGCATATTCACCTGTCAGCTTGGCGTCCTTCAGCAGGTCTTGCCCTCTGCTGCAACCGTATGTTCCCTCTACTACAGCGGTCAGGCGAGTGCCGTACACGATGTCGGCAGGCAGCTTGTCGGTGCTGTTGTAGAGCTGTACCATGCCTGTGCCATCATATACGTAGATGCTTTTGTTCTCTACGTTTCCATATACGAGCGCGTTGGCCAGCTGCACCTTGGTCGGTTCTGTGGGCTTGGCAGCGAGGAACTCGGCTATGTTCTGCAGGGTGTTCTCCTGGGGGGTGTAGGTTACGAAGTCTGTCGTGACGGGCACGATCTGCAGTTCCTTCTCGTTCTCATTTTTGATATATTGCAGCACGAAGCCCGACACATTGGCCTTCTGGATGGTGTTCAGCGTAGTGGGGACGGTAATGCGCAGTGAGTTGTAGATGGTAAGAGCGGTCTCGCCGTCCTTTACGATGACCTTGCCCTTGTCCATCTTGTCGGCCTGGAAGGTCACTCCCTTCACGGTCACCAGCTGTCCTACCATCTCTTCGGTCACCTCGGCAGCGGTCACCTCCTTCATTCCATACGGAGTGGCAGCCTCGGTGATGGTGGCTTCGCCCACCAGCTTGGCGTCCTTCATCTCGTGCTGTCCGCTATAGAGAAGGTAGGTGCCTGCGAATGTGGCGGTCACGCGAGTGCCGTACTTGATGCCGGCAGGCAAGCCCTTGCCTCCGTCAAAGAACTGTATCATGCCTGTGCCATCGTGCAGGAAGATGTTCATATTGTCCTTGTTGCCGTACACGAGTGCGTTGGTGAGCTGGAGCTTGGCCTCTGTCTCGGGCTTGGCAGCGATGAACTCTGCCACAGTCTTATAGGTGGGAGCGGGCTCCTTCTTGGTATAGGTGGCCGATACGATTCGGCTGTTGTCCTTGCCTGTAGCAGTGGCCATGGCCTTGACTGTGGTTGTGGCAGTGATGACAAGGGTCTTGCTGGCCTCGGTGAAGTGCTCGCTCTCGGTGGTGGGGTCGCTTCCGTCGGTGGTGTAATACACCGTGCCGCCCTCTTCCTTATTGGTGATGGTCACCTCGCTGCTCGCTTCCTCGAATGAGAAATCAGCAGTCAGCTCGGGAGCTGCGGCCTTGGCGGTCACCTCGCCACCGCCTCCTGTGGTTGCATAATACTCTACCTTTGATACTTGCACTATGCCGTTAGCGCTTCCTTTTTTACAGTCAAATACCAGTTGGAGCACGTTGGCTGCATCGGGGTGGGCAATATCAAACTCCAGTGTACCTTTCTTTATTTCCGGAGCCACAATGGTTTCTGTGGCCTCGCTGGACACATCTCCTGCATGTACAATCAGCTTGATGGAGTTGACAGATGTGGCTGTAACGGCATCTATTGTGACTGCGACCCTGGACACAGGCTGATCAAAGGCTGTGGTATTGGTAATGGAAGCGACAGAGGGGTGTTTCTTGCTTCCACATTTAATGTATTGCCATTCGTTCTTGTTGTTGTTGAAGTTGGCAATGCTCCAGGTAAACTTATCAATGGTAGCAGTCCAGGTTTCTGTGTATGAACTGATGCTTTTCCCGTTTGTTTCCTTTGAGAATGTCAACGTCTTGTACAGCGTTTCCTCTGCAAGCGCATTGGCTCCACTGGCGAATAGCGCCACGAGGAACATCAGAAAGACCTGTAGGGTCGAACTTAGGGTAGTTTTTCTCATGATTGTACTGCTTTTATAGAATTAATAATTATCCTTGTCAAGGTGTGACAGTGCTTTGCCACCGGGAAGAGAGCCCGTTTGGGGCATTCCCAAAGGCAAATGTACATAATTATATAGAAAGGCAGAGGCATTCTGCCAAAATGTTTCCTCTATTTTGGCAGAATGTCACGTCTGTATTGCAAATGCTTGTCCTTTTCCCTGTTTAGGGGTATAGCAGATAGGGTTTGCGCTGGCGCAGGAAGCGCTTGAGACCGCTTTTCCAGGTGCGCCTGATATCCTTCTCGGAGGCTCCCTCCACAATCATTTGGCGCACGCGGGACGTTCCCATCAGCAGGTCAAAGAAATGTGCGCGGGAACCGAAGAAGTTGTCCTTGTCCTCCATACGCTCATAGGCATCTATCACATACTCCAGATGAATCCTGTCCCAGCTCTTCAGTTTGTCTATGGGGAACGCTGACAGATCCACTCCACGGCACTCCTGGTTCAGCAGGGGCGGGTTCTTGGCACCGGGCATGCTACGCGGAGTGAAGGAGAAGGAACATCCCCGGAGCTCGGGATGGCCGTACATCTGGAAGGGGTGGTCGGTGCCCCGGCCCAGCGAGAGCGTAGTGCCCTCGAAGGGACAGATGCTGGCATAGAGGTAGATGCTGCGCATGTCGGGCAGATTGGGGCTTGGAGCCACAGGCAGAGTGTAGAGCGTGCTGTGGGTGTAGCCCCTGCATGGGATGACGGTGAGGCTGCACGGATGCTCCACCCAGCCCTCGCCCTGAGCCATGAGGGCCAGTTCGCCCAGCGTGAGACCGTGCGCCACGGGGATGGGCAGTGCACCCACACCGCTGTGCAGGCTGTCCTCCAGGATGGGACCATCGGCATAGTGGCCCGTAGGATTGGGGCGGTCGAGCACCACCACCTGCCTGCCCGTCTGTCCGCAGCGGTTCATCAGCCGCAACATACTTATATAATAGGTATAGAAGCGCAGCCCTACATCCTGTATGTCAACCACCAGCACGTCGAAGTCATGCATGATGGCATCGCCCGGCCCCGTGCTGCCTCCATCGTAGAGCGAGCGTATGGGGATGCCAGTGGGCTCGTCCACCGAACTGCTCACATGCTCTCCGGCGTCGGCAGTACCGCGGAAACCATGTTCGGGACCAAACAGCGTGGTCACCTTCACACCCCTGGAGAGCAGGCGGTCCAGCGTGTGCAGGCCGTGGCTATCTACTCCCGTCTGGTTGCTGAAGAGCGCCACGCGCCTGCCGCTGAGCAGTGGCAGATAGAGCGAGTCGCGCTCGCAGCCCAGGAGCAGGGTGGAGTCGGCATGCCGCAGTCGTGCTCCGGCTGGCATTACGACTGCAAGCATGAGTAAAAGAACAAGGAGGCGTGCCATGCCCGATGGGCGTGGGACAGCCTCCTGGGGGTGTCTGCTGTGATACTTCATTGTTTCGGATTCGGTTGGTGAGACAGGTGCGGGCATCGCGTCAATGGCCCGGTGGGGTATTCCCAGGCGGCACGGGTGGAGATGCTGACGGCATTGTGAGGGCTGGAGTAAGGGCCTGCTTCGCCTGCAGGAGCATGGTGCGGAGGCCTGCTTTCTGCGTTCCTTGTCATACGGATATATGCAGGGCTGGATGCAGCAGTGCGGTGCATCAGCCATTGCGGCGCGCTGCAATGGCCATCACAGCGTGCTGCGCAGTCACATGCAGCGCACTGCGTTTTTCGCATCTCCCTTCTGCTTCGTCCATCGCATCGCCTCTCCTGGGGAGGTTCACCTCGCCCAGTTGTCCCCATCAGGATGCTGTCGGCTCATTTTTGCGGCTCTCGGGCAAATGGATGAGGCCGGTTCGGTCAGAAGGCCTTGCGGTAGCGGTCCTCGTCCTTGTCCTCCAGCATGGAGAGGTAACTGGTGTAGCGGCTCTGTGCTATGCGGTGCTCCTCCACGGCCTGGAGCACTGCGCAGCCCGGCTCGTGGGTGTGGGTGCAGTCGTCGAAGCGGCATTCCTGTCCCACCTGGAATATCTCGCGGAAATAGTGAGCCACCTCGGTGCGCTCCATGTCGAAGGTGCCAAAGCCCTTGATGCCCGGTGTGTCGATGAGCGCGCCGCCCTGGGGCAGGAAGAACATCTGCGAGAAGGTGGTGGTGTGCATGCCTGTCTGGTGTGCCTCACTGATTTCCGCCGTGCGGGCCTGTGCATCAGGCAGTAGGGCATTGAGCAGCGTGCTCTTGCCCACACCGCTGTTGCCGCTCAGCAGCGTGGTCTTGCCCTGCAGGTGCGAGCGCACCTCGTCGAGTCCTGCGCCCTCCTTGGCACTGAGCCTCAGGCAGGTATAGTCGAGCGAGGAATAGAGCCGGCACACGGCGTCCATGTAGCTGAGCTCGTCACTGGAGCACAGATCTACCTTGTTGAAAAGCAGCAGCACCGGCACGCGGTATGCTTCGGCGCTGGCCAGGAAGCGGTCTATGAACGTGGTGCTCACCTCGGGATGCGAGACGGTCACCAGCAAGGCCGCCTGGTCGATGTTGGCTGCGATGATGTGGCTTTGCTTGGAGAGGTTCGATGCCCGCCGTATGATATAGTTGCGGCGGTCTGTTATCTCGGTGATGAGAGCCGTCTCTCCGTCGGCCCCCGGTGTGATGCGCACACGGTCGCCCACCGCCACAGGGTTTGTGCTACGTATGCCCTTGAGGCGGAAGTTGCCCTTCACCTTGCACTCGAAAGCGCGGCCGCAGTCCGTGAGGACCACGTACCAGCTTCCGGTGTTCCTTATTACGAGACCTTCCTGAGTCATCTGGCTCAGACGGTCATTATCTCTTTGGTCTTGGCGGCAAGCAGCTCGTCTATCATGCGGATGTACTTGTCGTGCACCTTCTGAAGCTTTGCCTCGCCGTCCTTCTCGGCATCCTCGGCCAGTCCGTCCTTGATGGCTTTCTTCAAGCGGTCGATTGTGTCGCGTCGAGCATTGCGCACACTTATCTTAGCCTGCTCTTCTTCCTTGCCGCACTGCTTGGCCAGCTGCTTGCGTCTCTCCTCTGTCAATGGGGGGATGGCCAGCCTGATAATCTCGCCGTTGTTGTCTGGAGTGATGCCCAGATCGCTGTCCATGATGGCTTTCTCTATGATTCGGAACATGCTCTTGTCCCATGGCTTGATGGCGATGGTGCGTGCATCGGGGGTGTTGATGGCCGCTACGTTGTTGAGGGGAACCATGCTTCCGTAGCTATCCACCTTGATGCCATCCAGGATTCTGATGTTTGCCTTGCCGGCACGAATGTGCGCCAATGCCTCCTCCAGGTACATCACAGCCTCTTCCATACGCTCCTCGGCCTGCGCCAAAGTCTCTTTTACGTCTATCATAAATAGGTCAGGTTTTAATGTTTATACCTCTGTGAACTATAATTTATGAGCAAAAGTAGCCCTTTCCATGCAAAAAAACAAGGCGAAGGAGCACAAATGCAGTTTTTTATGTGTACATTTGCCATAGAATAGTGCCGTTTTGCGATGGAGACAGAAAAAAGGATACTGGAATTGCTGAGCAGACTGAAGCCCATCACGCTGGAGCAGATGTCTGGCATCCGACTGATGAACAGGACCGACACGAAGTTCGTGACCAGCAAGGAGAACCTGGCCAGGCTGCTCGCCATGGCGCAGGGCAAATATTATGCCCAGTGCATTGACGGAAGCATGATAGCCCGTTACATGACCACATATTGGGATACTCCCGACCATCTCTTCTACCTGGAGCACCACAACGGGCACGCTCCCAGGCAGAAGGTACGCGTGAGGACCTATATGGACAGCGACATCACCTTCCTCGAGGTGAAGACCAAGAACAACCACGGACGCACCAAGAAGAAGCGCGTGGAAGTGCCGTGCCAGCAGATAGAGGCGGCTGGAGGCAACGAGGAATTCCTCCAGGGGCTCGTGCACAGGGGAGTGGATGACATGCACCCCACGGTGCGCAACCAGTTCAAACGCATTACGCTGGTCAACTATGGCAAGACCGAGAGGCTTACCATCGACTTCGATGTGCAGTTCCACAATATGGAGACAGGCTGCGATGCCGCGACCGGCAACCTGGTCATCATAGAGCTCAAGCGTGACGGCAACGTCTTCAGCCCCGTGCTGGACATCTTGCGGGAGTTGCGCGTCAAGCCGTCGGGCTTCAGCAAGTACTGCATAGGGAGCGTGATGACCAACAGCAAGCTCAAGAACAACCTGTTCCGACCCAAGATGACCGTGCTCAACAAACTCTCGGGAGCGCACCTGTGTCTGGCTGAAAGCGCGCAGAAGCATGCTTAGCAACCTTGTTCGAATTAAAATCAACTATTAACATACAAGACAGAAATGGACTTCTTTTCCGACATCAACTACCGTATGGCCGAGCTGATAGGGATAACCTTCTTTGATCCCAAGCAGTTCGTGTCACTCGTCATTCGCTTTGTCATCAACTTCATAGTGGTGGCAGTCATCGCACGCTACTTCTATTTCCCCAAGAGCAACCGCCGTGACTACATGTTCGTATTCATCATCATGTCCATCAGCATCTTCATGCTGGTGACCCTGATGGAGGGTGACGTGATGAACACAGGCGCAGCGCTGGGCCTGTTTGCCATCTTCGGCATCATACGCTACCGCACCGAGGCAGTGCCCATCAGAGAGATGACCTACCTCTTCATGCTGGTTGCTGTGAGTGTGGTCAATGCCATGGCACGTGCCGAGTACCACCCCAAGAGCGACTACTGGTCGGGTGTAGGACTGCTGACAATAGTCTTCGCCAATCTGATGTTCATCATGCTGGCGTGGCTCTTTGAGAGTAGCAAGCTCGTCAGTAGCAACTGCAGCAAGTACATCAAGTACGATAACGTGTCTCTCATAGCGCCTGACAAGCGCGAGGAATTGAAGGCAGACCTGGAGAAGCGCACCGGTCTGAAGATCCTCAAAGTGGAGGTCGGCATGATAGACTTCCTTAAGGACAGTTGCCTGATACGCATCTACTACGATGACCCAAAGGACCGCGGCAACAGCATCGAGCAGATAACACGCATGCCGCGATAAGCCGGGAGTGTCACTCCAACGTAAAATCTGCTGCACTCCAATGTAAAATCAGAGATATTCCAACGTATTCACCTTATATATATATATAATATGAGAAAGTCCTTGCTGATACTGCCCCTGATGGCACTCATGCCCCTCGCCGTACAGGCCGAGGGCGATGACAACGGCGCCTTGTGGACGGAGATAGGCATCCAGAAGTCCGTCAACAAGCAATGGAATGTGGGCCTCGAGACCGAGATGCGTGCACAGAAGGAGACACGCTGGTCCATTGGGGCAAACGCCACATACAGGCCCGTCAAGTACTTCAAGCTGGGAGCCGGCTACAACTTCCTCTATCGCAAGAGCCCTGCAGAGGACAAGCCCCACTATGACAAGGACGATGGCAAATATGACGGATATAACCACGACGAGAAGTTCTGGTCGCCCCGCCACCGCTTGAGCTTCGATGCCACGGGTACCGTGAAGCTGGGCGGATGGCTGCGCATCTCGCTGCGCGAGCGTTACCAGTTCACCCGCCGTACCGAGGTAACCTATAACCGCACCAAGTACCGCTGCGAGGAGAAGTACACCCACAACGGTCTGGAGTACGTATGGGACGCCCCCGAGACCAAGGAACGCACCAAGCCTGCCGAGAGCGACCACGTTCTGCGCAGCAGGTTAAAGCTGGAGTATGACAAGAAACACTGCCCGTGGGGTCCTTACCTGTCCGTTGAGACGCACAACAGTCTCAATAGCGGGCAGAAGATGAACCTGGAGAAAGTGCGCACGGGCATCGGTTGCGAGTACAAGATAAACAAGCAGCACAGCGTGTCCTTCGCATACATCTTCACGGCACACATCCATGACGACGAGGACAATCACCAGCGCCTGCACGAGCGCATCCATGCGGCCAGCATAGGTTATCAGTTTGAATTCTGAGCCTCGCCGCCATCCTCGTCCCATCTCACTACAGAATGAAAGATTCAGTATAACATATCCATGTAAAAAGGAGGATTGACAATGAAAAGGTTTATGATAATGGCTGTAGCCGCCCTGCTCGGTGTGGCATCAGTAGCAGCCGACGAGTACAACTACCTCACGGTGACATCCACGGGTTCCGAGCAGAGCATCTCACTGCCCACAGTGCAGAAAATCAGTTTCGCCGGAGGCAATGCCGTGGTGACCACAACCGACGGACAGACCTTCACCTACCCCCTCGCCGGGTTGCAGAAGATGACCTTCACGGCCAACCCGACCGCCATCAAGGCTCTGCCCACCCAGGAGAAGAACCTCACCTGCAAGGGTAACACACTCAGTGTGACAGGCTCAGGCATGCTCTACATCTACAATGCTGCGGGCGTGCTGGTGCAGATGGCACAAGTGAAGGACGGCGCCCGCATCAGCCTGGAGTCGCTTCCCAAGGGTGTCTATGTGGCCAGCATGGGCGAGCAGACCATCAAGATAAAGAAATAAGAAGCCGTCATTTGGCTTGATACACCAAGGAGGAATGATTATGAAAAGGACATTCATAGCCCTGCTCTGCCTCGTTGCCGCCACCGCTGCCAGCGCGCAGCAGTACATGCGCATCTGGCAGGCGGGAAACAGTGAGCGCGTGGCCCTGCAGGACATCACCTACTCGGCCGACGGCTCCACGCTGCAGGTGGGCGGCAAGCAGTACAGCACCGCAGGCATCGACAGCATCACCATGGTGCATGTCATCACCGTGAACTTCCAGGGTGAGCAGGCCACCGTGGATGCAGGAAACGCTCCGGGCGTGACCTACAGCGTGAACGGTGCCAATGTGAGCATCGTGAGCACCAATGTGAAGCAGGAACTGGAGACCGTGCTACAGGGCCAGAGCAGCAACGGCTCCCTCACTTACACAGGCCCGCTGAAGTGCAAGTTCACCCTCAACGGCCTCGACCTCACATCCACCCAGGGGCCTGCCATCGACATCCAGTGCGGCAAGCGCGTGGCACTCATCCTGGCTCCAGGCACCCAGAACACGCTTGCCGATGCGGCAGGAGGACTCCACAAGGGCGCCTTCTACTGCAAGGGACACGTGGAGGTGGAGGGTGCAGGCACTCTCACAGTGAGCGGCAACACCCGACACGCCTTCGCATGCAAGGAGTATCTACAGCTGAAGAAATCCACCGGCAACATCATCATCAAGAAGTCGGTCGGTGATGCCATCCACGTGGGACAGTACCTGCTCATGAGCGGCGGCAATATCACCATCGACGAGAATACCGGTTGTGACGGCATACAGGTGGAGACCATGCTGCTTGCCGACAAGCGCACTCCCGACCCCGACAAGGAAGAGAACGGCAAGATATTCATCAAGGGAGGCACCATCAACGCCGTCATCGCCCACGAGGACTACAAGGGCATCAAGAACGATGAAGGCGACGTGTTCATCTCCGGCGGCAACATACGCATCCTGGCCAACGGTAACGGGTCGCGTGGAATACAGACCGATGGCAATATGACCATCAGTGCCGACAATGGCGAGCCGCAAATCTACATCGAGGCAAACGGCGCCAAGTGCACCGACACCGCGGATGCCGTTGACCCGCACCGCTGTATGGGCATCAAGGTTGAGAAGAATCTCCTGGTGACGGGCGGCACCACCACTGTGACCAATACGGGCAAGAAGGCCCGTGGCATCAAGGTGAACGGCACCTACACCAAGCGTGGAGGCACCGTCAATGCCGTTGTGGTGGCCTTTGCTACTGGGGAGTAGGACAGGGTTTTATGGCCTGTCAGCCAGTGGCAAGAGGCTGCTGACGGGCTTTGGACACATATTATGAGAGAGGCTGCATTGCTCCGCTTCGGGCAATGCAGCCTCTCTCCATTTGTCTGGCATTGGGCTGAAGGGGATGGGGCGGCCTTGTCATGCAGATGGCTGTTTGCCTCAGACATCCCGTCATCATGCTGTATCTCTGTCCGATGGCCGCAATTCATGGCCTTATCCAGCGAGCCGTCTTTAAGCTTGTGCGGTATTCCTCCTTTTTCCCCATCCTTTTGTCCCAAATGACGCAGTGCGGTGCATCGGTCATCGCAGCGCACTGCATCGGTCATCGCAGCGCGGTGCGTTGGCTGTTGCAGCGCACTGCGTCCTCCGTCCCGCTGTGGGGCAGGACGGTGGGGAGTGGTGTGGGAAGAGGGGTGAATCGGGCTGGTGCTACTTCTTCCTGCGCATCAGCCCCATGCGCCATGCCGCCACGATGCACACCGTGGTGAGTGCCTCGGCCAGGGGCAATGCCATCCACAGGCCGTCGTTGCCTATCACCATGGGCAGAAGAATGAAGCTGGGGATGCACAGCACGAAGCCGCGCAGGAGTGTGAAGAGCGTGGCCGAGGTGCTCTGTTCGGTGCTCTGCATGTAACCTATGAGCACGATATTGACGGTGATGAACAGAAAGGCGAGCGAGAAAAGCGGCAGGCCGTGGCGGCAGAGCGTGAAGGCATGCGAACTGACAGGCAGGAAGGTGGATGAGACGATGCCGCCCTCGAATCCCAGGAATGTCATGCCCAGCAGACCCATGCCCACTGCGGTGCCCACGGCCAGGCGTGTGGCGGCGCGCATGCGCACGCTGTCGCCATGCCCGTAGGCGAAACTCACGATGGGCTGTACGCTCTGCACGATGGCATTGCCCATCATGAAGGCGATGGGCAAGCAGTAGCAGGCCACCGAGTAAGCGGCCACGCCATCCTCGCCCAGGTACTTCACAAAGTTGTAGTTGCCCACTATCAGCACCGATGCTATGGCCAGGTCGCCCAGCAGCGCCGAGAAGCCTATCTGGCACTGGTAGCCCAGGTTGCGCAGCGTGAGGCGGCGGCTGGTGGCCGACAGCTTGATGCGGCACAGGCGCACACTGCGTGAGAGGCGTGCCACATAGTAGAGGACGGGCAGGGTGCACACACCGAAGGAGAGCGAGGTGGCTATTGCCGCGCCCTCCAGACCCATCTGCAGGGGGAAGACGAAGAGCCAGTCGAGCAGGATGTTGAGGCCTGCGGCGGTGCAGTTGACAGCCATGGCGAAGCGTGGCGACCCATCGAGCCGCACCATGAACATGGCTGTGGTGCCAAACATATTGAGTGGCATGAACATGGCTATCCACCTGAGATAGGAGCAGGCAAGCGGCATCAGGCGGTCGGTGCAGCCGAAGAGGCGGCACACCCACTCCTGTGCCGAGAGCACCACGGCCGAGAGTACGATGCCCGACACCAGGCTGGCCAGTATGCCCTGAGTGATGTTCAGGTCGGCGGCGTGGCGGTTGTCATGCGAGAGGTGGATGCTTGCCACCACGCTGCAACCGATGCCCAGCATCAGTCCCATGCCACCGCTCAGCAGGAAGAGGGGCGCCACTATGTTGACTGCTGCCAGCGCGTCACTGCCCACTCCATGCCCTACGAAGGCTCCGTCAGTGATGTTGAGTACCACCATGGATACCAGTCCGAGCAGCGTGGGAAGGAACATCTGGCGGAAGAGCCGCCCTACGGGTTCGTGTGCGAAATCCAGCGCGTCGCGGTTGGGAGATTTCTTTTCCATTGGTTGGGGTGTATTCTGTGATTGATGACCATGCGGCGTGTGTGCCGCCCGTGTGTGTTGCGCCTCCTGACCCATAGCGGTGTCACGAGGGTGCCAAACAGGCGGCAAAGTTAATCATTTATATTGAGATTCTGATGGCCAGTGGGCTGTCTCCTTATCAGAAATCTTATCTTTCGGTGCAAAAAAAGTGGTGGCTGACACTGTGGAGGAGGTCTCCCAGTGTCAGCCACCGGTCTGTGGACCATAGCGAAGCAGCATGGGCAGATGCTCCTTCGGCATGGCTCGGGCTTGGTCAGTAAGTCGTGCTCACTTCATCAGCACCTTTTTCCCGTCTCTGATATAGATTCCGCGGGTGGGGTTGTGCACCTGGCGGCCCTGCAGGTCGTAGATGCGTCCTGTGGGCTTGTGCCCTGCCGTGACGCTGCCTATGGCAGTCTCGTCCTTGGGGTGGCCATAGACGGCAAACTCATAGATGCGTGTGGTGTAGCCCTCTTGCTCGCCCTGCACCATCTGCAGGCGCACGGCCTGGGTGGTGATGGCGTTCACGGGGCGCAGGCATTTGTTGAGCGCGTTTCCGGTCACGGCATCGGCATCCACCCATGTGCCGCTCTCGTCCTGGTATTGCAGTGTGAAGGCGCGGGGCACGTAGTTGCCGTTCTCGGCGGCCGCACCCAGCATCATCCATCGTGTGATGACCATGGGGCGGTCAAAGGTGTACTCCAGCCATGGTGTCTGACTCTGCCCCGAGGTCACGCACCACTTGGTGCCGGTGTCCTGGTCATTGGCCATGGCGGCGGCTTCCTTGGTGCCGTTCTGGTGCGAGCAGGTCACCGTGCGCGGTATGAGACGGCCGTCCTCGCCGCCGTCACGTGCGCTGCCCAGTTCGCGGTAGTCTATCTCGGTGGTGATGGGGGTGGCGTCCTGCAGGTCGTCCATGGGCGACGACGAGGTGGTGGCAGCCAGCAGCAGCAGGCGTGCATCGCTGCTCAGGATGCGCACCGACGAGGCTCCCTGGGGCAGGGGCACGCTATAGCGGTAGGCCATCATGTGCTGCATGGCCACGTTGCTCTTGCCGCTCACCGAGTGGGCGTGCGGGATGGCCAGTGCCACATGGTCGCGTGTGTAGTGTGCCTCCAGGCTGGTGCAGGTGAGGGGCTGCCCCACCCGGCCTGTGTAGAAGGGCACTTGCAGCGTGGTGGTATCGTTGCCCACCACCACGCGGGCGGTGCTGCCCTGCTCGTTGCCGCTGGCCATCAGCAGGCACAGTTTGCTCTCCCCGGCCCCCGGCTTGAGCGTGATGTCCTGTCCGCTGCACCGCAAGGCATTGCGCATGCCGTTGTGGCGGTCGCCCATCACGAATCGTACTCCTCCGCTCTGGAGCGTGTCGGGCACCTGCTCGGCAGGGTAGGCATAGGGCAGGGTGGCGGTGGCATTGCCTCTTGACTGGTCATAGCTCATCACGTCGATGTTATAGGCCAGCTCCACCGGTGTGCCCCACAGGGCAGTGGTGTCGGGCTGCAGGGCGGGACTCTTCAGCCTGACGGCAAAGGTGCGGGGCTGGTAGCGGCTCATGCTGAAGGTGAGCGTGCTGTCGTGGAAGGCGGCATCGCCCACTTCCTCCTCCAGTGCGTTCACCTCGCGGGCGTGCTCTATGGGGGCTGGGAAGGTGATGCGCACATCGTGCAGCTCGCTTCCGGTCCATTCATACAGGCGCACGATGAGTTCGTCAGAGTCTTCGGCCCGCTTGAGCGCCTTGATGCTCACGCTGTCGGTGCTCACTGTTGCCAGCGATACGGTGCGCCCCAGCGTGCCGGGGTGGGCGGGTGCGGTGAAGGCCATGAGGGGCTGGTTGAGCCGTGCCGCCTCGGTCTGCGTCAGCTGGTTCCACCCTCCGTCATGCGGCAGGATGGCATAGGTAAACTGATTGGGTCCCATGTCCATGTTGGCCTGGTGCTTGTATCCGCCGCACGAAGGGGTGTGCAGCAGGGTCAGGCGCAGGGTGCGGGCATCGGGTTTGTCCCATCCGTACTTGCAGTCATTCAGTATCGATACCCCATAGAGCCCGCTGGCAGCGGTGTGGTCGGCCCACTGGTGGCCCTGCACCTCGTAGCAGTCGGCGTTGCGTATGCCGCGTGTGATGGTGCCCAGAGAGATGTCGTAGGTGTCCTGGCTGGTGCTGAAGGGGAAGGGGAACTGCACCTTGAGCATGCGCTCCTGCGTTTGCCAGTCCACTTCATTGACGCAGTCGATGCGGTCGGAGAGCGCTGTCATGCGTATGTATTGCACGAAGGTACTGCCCGCCTGGCTGCGTTCCACACGGAACGACTTGCGCAGCGGTCCGTCCTCCACCAGCGTCACCTGGGCACCGCTGCCCAGTGTGGCCGACGGCGCACGGCACACGTCGGTGTAGCTCACCTCCCATGCGGGCCATGTGTCTTCGTGGTCGTATATCATCTGCTGGTGCACTGTGTTGAGCACGGCACGCTTGTTCTGCAGGTCGTACACCTGCCCCACATCGCCTTGGTTGCTCACTATCACGCGGTAGCGGCCGTTGTTCATCTGGCGTGTGGAGGCATCTGCGGTGAGGGCGGAAGTGAGCTGTGAGGGTTCGCCCAGTCGGATGTCATACACGGCGCAGCCCAGCGAGGGTACCGTAGCAGCGAAGAGGAAGCGCAGGCGGTGGGCTTTGGGGTCATAGGAGAGAACCTGTGAGAGCACTTCCCTGCCGTCGGGTCCCAGCACCCGCAGTCCGTCGGGTCGGGTGTCGCACTCCATTTCAGCCTCCACCACATCGGTCCGCTCTTGCGACAGAGGGTTATATACCACCATGGGTTGGCCCTCTGTCTGTGTGTCCATCAGCGCAGTGGTGGCACCCACCGAAGCGCGCAGCTCCTGGGCGAACTGCTTGTTGGCCAGGTAATATTCATTGTATGAGATGTCGTTGGCAGCGAGGGTGGAGGTGCCGGTGATGCCGTCGTGATGCTGCTGCCAGAGCATTCTCACCCATGCTTCACGCAGCTGAGTGGCAGGATAAGGCCGGGCGCCCAGCCAGTGGGAGAGTGCCGACGCCTTCTCTGCAGCGTCTGCCAGCAGTTCGGTCTTCCTGTTCCATCGCTTCAGCAAGCCCCAACTGGTGTAGCTGCCTACGCCGTGGGAGCGCATGGGGAGTTCGCCGTCCCACACCTGGAAGCGCTCATTGCGCAGGCTGTCGAGGTAGTCGAAGCACTGGTCGGGCGTGGCAAGCACCACCCGCAAGTCGCCATCCTGCTTCTGCGCACTGAGGTTGAGCCAGTAGGGGGTGTTCTCTCCTGTGCTTCCCGCTTTGTCCTGCAGACCTCCTCCATGGTCGCTGCGCGGCCCCACATAGCGGAACACAGCGGGCACGCCATAGGCTGCGGCATTTGCCCTGGCCTTCTCCAGCGTCCCCTGGTCGGTGGTCATGTCCTTGTTGAACTCCTCATGGGAGTCATAGGCACCGGGCTTGTAGATGGCATAAATTTGGCTGCCGTCCACCCCCTGCCACACTCCGAAGGGTGCCAGACGGTCGTAGGAGGCGGCACCCCATGCCAGTTTGGCGGTGTGGAAACCCCTGATGCCGGCATGGCGTGCCAGCGTGGGCAGGGCATAGGAGAAGCCAAAGCAGTCGGGCAACATGATGTCGTATCCGCCCCGCACGCCGAACTCCTGGCGGTAGAAGCGGTTGGCATAGAGCATGCTGTGCAGGATGCTCTCGGCCGAGGAGACCATTACATCGCTGGCATCAACCGACATGCCGCTCACGTGCCAGCGTCCGCTGGACACGTAGGAGCGCAGCTTGTCAAATTCCGTGGGGTAGTACTCCTTCATCCACATGTACTTGATGGCTCCCTCGTAGTTGAGTGCAAAGGCCGGGTATTTGTCCATCAGCGCCATGTTCTCCGTCATGGTCTTGTGCACGTAGTCGTTGATGGTGGTCTTCACATCCCAGTTCCATTGGGTGTCCAGGTGGCTGTTCGAGATGAGGAAGAGCGTAGGCTTGCTGTCCTGCGCCGTGCTGTGCAGGGCGCCCAGAGCCAATGCGCCCGCCAGCAGAAGCCGCCGCGGGCAGTGAGAGATGATGTTGCGTTTTTTCATATATATCATTAGGTAAGATATGCATGTGTGCTTCTGGCTGTGTGCCGGTAGCTTGTGCCTCAGGTGGGTGGCACGCTGTCCCTTGTTACGGGGGCGGCTGCCTGTTGTGGGCAGCCGCCCCTCAGGGGGTGTGTGGGTGTGGTGCTGCTATTTGACCAGCACCGTCTTTCCGTTACGGATATAGAGTCCGCGGGTGGGGTGATGCACCTGGCGCCCCTGCAGGTCGTAGGTGGCTTGGGTATTGGGGTGCTCTGCCGAGGGTGTGGCTATGATGCCGCTGGGGATGGGGAAGCCGCATTTCTCGCGGTAGTCGCCACGCTTGTGCTGCCATTCCAGTATGGGATAGCCATTGCCTGCAGCGGGGTCGGAGTGCCACGGAGCGCCCCATGTGGCAGCCGCCTGGCGCAGTGCGTCATCCGTCAGACCGCCCTCTGCCGGTTCTCCGTTCACCTTCATCTTGGCAGCCAGGAGCACTCCCTCCAGCTGGTCCTTCTCGGTGATGTTGCCCAGGGGGCTGGCTGTGTTGCCCTCCACGGCGCTGTTCCATGCCAATACCTTGTTGTATGTGGCACCTGCCGTAGAGGCAAGCTGTCCGCCTGCCACGATGCCGCCCGCTGTGTAAGCCGACACTTCTCCGGCTGTGTAACTGCGCTCGATGGTGAGAGCCGTGCGCACACGGCCGACCATGCCACCGCCATAGTTGCCCACCGCACCAGTGCCCTTGACCTGCACATTAGTGTAGCAATTGCGTATGATGACGGGTGAATAGTTGAGCGTACCGCCTATGGCACCCATATAGCTCTTGCCTGTGATGGTCCCCTCAAAGTAGCAGTTCTCCACGATGACGGGCATAAGGTTGCCCTCGGCATCCTTGTAGGTGCTGTGTCCCATGTAGCCGCACAGGATGGCCGACGTGCTTGTGCTGCTCTCCACACGGGCATTGAGGAAGCCCACGTTGCGGCATTCTCCGCAGAGCACACCGAAGAAGCTGGGGTTGTACTTAGTGCCGTCGGGCGTGAGGTTGCTTATTATGTGGCCCCGCCCATCGAGGTTGATGCGGTACTTATAGTTGTTCTCCTGGGTGTTGAGCTGCTTCCAGTTGTATCCCGCCATATCGATGTCGGCCCCGAGCACGAAGTAGATCATCTGCTCCTTGACCAGTACGTCGTGCATGTGGTCGAGCTGTGCGGGGCGCATGATGACATAGGGATTCTCGCGTGAGCCGTCTCCCTGCTGGTAGGCATACTCCATGTCGTGCAGCACCTGTGCCATGCGGGCGAGAAGCAGCTCCATCGCCTTGTTGTCCATGCTGCCCTCGGCCAGTACCTGCAGTGCCTCGGCCAGTGTGTGCCGTGCCTCGTCGGTGGCATAGCCCTGTGCGGTGGCGGCATCCACCTGTGCCTGCATGCCTGTGGCTGCTGTGCGCAGCGAGTCGTAGAGCGAGATGCTGGCCTGTATGCTGTCAAGCGTGAGATAGCCCTTCAGCAGCCTGCTGTAGCTGGCCACCGAGTCCTGTGCGGCCTCGGCCTCGGTGCGGTAGGTGGCCAGTCGTGTGAGGTAGCCTTTGTAGAGGGTGCGCCCTGCGGCTGTCAGCAGGTCGGCCTTGCGGTCGATGCCCTGCCACACTGCCTGCTGTGCCCTGGTGTCCTTGTCGCGGAAGATGACCTTGATGTTCGACATGCAGAAGCGCTCTCCCTGAGTCAGAGGATTGCGTGTGTTCACTCCGATGGTCAGCTTGCCGTTGGTCACGATGCCGTATGCGCTCTGTGCGTAATAGTCGCGCAGAATCTGGTTTGACAGCGACGACTCTGCTGTGGCAGGCGTTTTGCCGTCGGTGGTGGGGTTGTAGAGGGGGGTGCTGAGACTGTTGAGGTAGCAGTCGGCGCTCCCTGCGGTGGCAAAGCCATTGAAGTGCAGTTCGTAGATACCATTGGCAAGTTTATCCACAGTCTGGCTTGCGTCGAAGTGGGCACCTTCCTGGGCCAGTCCCAGCGGCATGTAGGCGCTTCCCTTGCCCGAGGCCGGCTCCGATGTGCCTGTGCTCTTCATCTGCCATCCCCGCCAGTTGCTCTTGGCCAGGTCGGTGTTCTTGAACTTATAGGTCACATTGGCTCCATTGCCCTTGTAGAACACAGGTGCGGGCTGTTCGGTGTTGCTCGGTGTGCCGTTGCCCACGGTGGGCCATCCGTCGCGGCTCCATGTGATCTTGTCCAGCATGAGCACGCGTCCGTAATCGGGTGTGGTGGTGCTGTAGGCGTGATAGAGCAGCCAGTCCTGTCCGGCGTCGTCGGTGATGATTTCGCTGTTGTGTCCCGGGCCCTTCCAGCTGGCATTTCCCTGTATGATAGTAGTATAGTTGTTGTCTATCATGCGTCCGTCCTGCTTGTTTACATAGGGTCCTGTGAGTCTGGTGGAGCGCCCCACCACGGTGCGGTAGGTGCTGTTCACGCCCTCGCAGCATGACCCCACGCTGGCGAAGAGGTAGTAGTATGCGCCGCGCTTGTATATCATCACGCCCTCGAAGGCTCCTCCTGCCAGCTTCGTCTTCCGCTTCATGTCCTTGATGGCAAGGCCGTCATCGGTGAGCTCGCTTATATAGAGGTCATTGAAACTGCCCCACACGAGGTATTTCTTATCGAACTCTTCCACGTAGCAGGGGTCTATGCTGTTGTGCACACCTATCTCCGTGCTGCGGAACAGCTTGCCCCTGTCGGTGAACTTGGTGGGTGAGGAGCCTGTAGCCACGCCTATGCCTGTGCGTGTGAGGTTGCCCCACAGGGCGCAGGCATAATATACCAGATACTTGTCGTCGATGGTGCGGTTCACGTCCAAGGCCCACAGGCTGTAGTAGTCGGTCTTCTTCTGCCCTTTGGCATCCACATAGGTGGTGTCGTTCCACGTAGGTCGTGCCAGCGCGTTGCCCACGTTGGTCCAGTGTACCAGGTCGGTGCTCTTGCGGCAGGTGCCGCCTGTGCCATAGGCATAGAACGTGCCGTCGGGAGCCCGCTCCACTGTTGGGTCGGGTGTGTCTTGGTTGAAGATGGGGTTCTTGTACGTGCCCTGTGCCTGTGTGCAGAGTGCTGTGGCGGCCAGGAAAGCCGCGCCGAGTATCCTGTGGATATGCATGCTTCTGAATGGTTAAATGTTCAACAATATCCTACAAAGTTACTGAAAAACTGTGTGAATGGCGGTGCTTTTTCCAGAGAAAAAGACTGGAAAGTGGTTGGGAATGCAAAACGAGGTAATTATGAATGCTGAACGAGGTAATTAAGAATGCAGAATTTTGAATTAAGAATTAGGTTGGCGCGGTGAAGGCTTCTCACTTGTTCTCCATTAAGAGCATTGTATTTTGAATTAAGAATTGGGCAGGCGCGGTTGTAGCTTCACGCTCATTCTCAGCAAAGAGCATTGTATTTTGAATTAAGAATTGGGCAGGCGCGGTTGTAGCTTCACGCTCATTCTTAACAAAGAGCATTGTATCTTGAAATAAGAATTGGGCTGGCGTGGTTGTGGCTTCACGCTCATTCTCAACAAAGAGCATTGTATCTTGAATTGAGAATTGGGCTGGCGCGGTGGGGGCAAGGCTCCTGAATGAATGACGGACTGTGATGCTTCGGTTGTGGCATTGCAGTCCGCTGTCTTGTTTGGGCTGGTGGCCATTGCTGCGGTGGGCTTAGGATTGGGATGGAAAGGTATTTCTTTTGGATTGCTTTGCAGCTTCTGTTTGCTTACAGACTGGACTGCTTTTTCCCCCGAAAGAGGGTCCACGCTGTCCTGCTCTGCTATGGGGCGGAAAACGCAGGGCGGTGCGATGGGCAACGCAGCGCGCTGCGTTGGGCGATGCAGCGTGCTGCGACGGCACTTGCAGCGCACTGCGGCATTTGACCGGGAATGCAGCCTTGTGGCGGGTATTGCTGAAGGTGGGGGCGTGCACCCGCCTGCCAGTCAGGCACGGGGCGCTTCTCTACTGGTCGCCCAACGCTGCCGGCATCCCGGCTTTTGCCCCTCGGAATATCGGTCTGGGCGGCTCCAGCCTCTTTCGCCATGCCGTGTGCCGACTGCAGGGGTGGGCCGGCGGGGTGCTGCCACTGCTCTTGGGATGCCCGAAAAAGAAAGCATGGCATACGCCTTGGGGCGCTGCCATGCTTCTCTTAGGTTGGGCTATCCGGTTTCGAACCAGAACTAAGACGACCAAAATGTCTTGTGCTACCATTACACCATAGCCCAATCCTACCCAATCCATCTGAGTGGATTGCGGGTGCAAAGATAGACCTTTCCGCTCTATCCCGCAAATATTGTGCTGTCTTTTTACTTTGCGATGAGCAGGAAATACTTCTTCTTGCCCTGCTGCACAAGCAGATATTTGCCGTCGAGGAGGTCTGCGGCTGTGACGGGACGGTCAAAAGCGGTGAGCTTCTCCTTGTTGAGGCTCACACCGCCGCCCTGTGTGAGCTTGCGCATCTCGCCCTTGCTGGCGAAGCACTGTGTGTGCTCCACGGTGAGGTCAACGGCCTTCACGCCCTCGCCTTCGAGCAAGGAACGGTCGAAGGTGAACTGTGGTACGCCTGCGAAGACGTCGAGCAGTGTCTGCTCATCGAGCTTCACCAGGCTGTCCTTGGTGCTTTTGCCAAAGAGGATGCTGCTTGCCTCCACAGCTGCCTCGTAGTCCTCGCGGCTGTGCACCATCACGGTCACCTCCTCGGCAAGGCGCTTCTGCAGCAGTCTGAGGCCGGGATCCTGACGGTGCTGTGCCACCAGGTCCTCCACCGTCGGGCGGTCCAGTGAGGTGAAGATCTTGATGTAGCGCTCGGCGTCCTCGTCTGCCACATTGAGCCAGAACTGGTAGAAGGCATAGGGCGATGTGCGGTTGCGGTCGAGCCAGATGTTTCCGTTCTCGGTCTTACCGAACTTCCTGCCGTCGGCCTTGGTGATGAGGGGGCATGTGAGTGCGAATGCCTCATTCTCCGAACCGAGCTTGCGGCGTATGAGCTCTGCGCCTGTGGTGATGTTTCCCCACTGGTCGCTGCCGCCCATCTGCAGCTTGCAGTTCTTGGTCTGGTACAGATGCAGGAAGTCGTAACCCTGCAGCAGCTGGTAGGTGAACTCGGTGAATGACATTCCGTCCTGGAATTCTCCGTTGAGTCTGCGCTTTACGCTGTCCTTGGCCATCATATAGTTGACGGTGATGCACTTGCCTATCTCGCGTGCGAAATCGAGGAAGCTGTAGTCCTTCATCCAGTCGTAGTTGTTCACCAGCTCGGCTTTGTTGGGCGCCTCACTCTCGAAATCGAGGAAGCGAGCCAGCTGCCCCTTGATGCACGCCACGTTGTGACGCAGAGTCTCCTCGTTGAGCAGGTTGCGCTCTTGGCTCTTGCCGCTGGGGTCTCCTATCATGCCTGTGGCGCCGCCCACCAGTGCCAGTGGCTTGTGTCCGCAGCGCTGGAAGTGGCGGAGCATCATCACTCCGCAGAGGTGGCCGATGTGGAGACTGTCGGCAGTGGGGTCGATGCCTACATAGGCCGTCACGGTCTCGCGGTTGAGTAACTCTTCGGTGCCGGGCATCATCTGGTGGATCATGCCTCTCCAGGTCAGTTCTTCTATGAAGTTCATGTCTTGCTTGTTCGTATGTTATGTGTTAAGTTTGTCTGGCGAGTCAGGTGTCTTACTTCACCTCCCATATATCGTTGGTCTCCAGAAGCTCCTCAAAGGTGTGGTAGGGCTTCTTGACCTTCACCTCCTCCAGCTGTGCGGTCACGCAGTCATCGTAGGTGGGAGCCTCCACATCCCTGATGACACCCAGTGCCACAGGGAACCCGTCGCCGTTGCCCATGAGGGCGAGCTTGAGCTGCAGGGTGTCATCCTGGCAGTGTGCATCGTGCACCAGGATGTCCTTCTCGGTGATGCCGTCTTCGCCTATCTTCACTATCTTGAGTCCGAACCCCTGCTGCACGAGTCCGTACTCGCGGTTCTCGCCGAAGATGAGCGGCTCTCCGTGGCGCACGTAGATGGCGTTCTTGGCGCGTCCCTCCTTGGTATATACGGCATCGTGGGTGCCGTTGTTGAAGATGACGCAGTTCTGCAGTATCTCACACACGCTGGCTCCCTTGTGCTCGTAGGCAGCCTTGAGGATTTCCACAGTGCCGGGCGCATCGGTGGCCACGGCGCGTGCGAAGAAGTGTCCGCGTGCTCCGAAGCACAGTTCAGCGGGCCTGAAGGGGTCCTCCACCGTGCCGTAGGGGCTGCTCTTGCTCACGAAACCGCGTGGACTGGTGGGGCTGTACTGGCCCTTGGTAAGGCCGTAGATGCGGTTGTTGAGCAGTATCATGTTGAGGTTGATGTTGCGTCGGTTGGCATGTATGAAGTGGTTGCCGCCGATGGCCAGGCCGTCGCCGTCGCCGCTCACCTGCCATACGGTGAGCTCGGGATTGGCCACCTTGCATCCTGTTGCTATGGCAGCCGCACGTCCGTGGATGGTATTCATGCCATAGGTAGCCATATAGTGAGGCAGTCGGCTCGAGCAACCTATGCCTGAGATGACTGCTGTGTTCCATGGCGCAACGCCTATCTCGGCCATTGCCTTGTGCAGCGATGCCAGGAAGAAGTGGTCACCACATCCGGGACACCACCTTGGCTGTCCCTTCTTATAATCGTTTGCTGTAAACATGATAGTCTTTAGCTTGATGATTCTCTACCTTATTATATATATAGAAGCGTATTGTGCGGTCTGTGCCATTACTTCTGCAGCATCGGCGTGAAGGCCTTCACCAGTTCGCTCACCTTGAAGGGCTGTCCCTTCACCTCGTTGTACTGGGCGGGTACAAAGCCGTCCACCTTCATGCGGAGCCAGCCGGCCAGCTGTCCCATGTTCTGCTCGGCCACCACCACACGCGTGTACTTGCGCATCACCTCGGCGGTGTTCTTGGGCAGGGGATTGAGGTACTTGAAGTGAGCCAGCGCCACCTTGTGGCCGGCAGAGCGCATCTCGTCCATGGCAGCATGCAGGTGGCCATAGGTGCCTCCGAAGCCTACGATGAGCAGGTCGGCATCGTCCTTGTCGCCCAGCACCTCCAAGTCGGGTACGGGGATAGCGTCTATCTTGGCCTGGCGCTTGCGCGTCATCAGGTCGTGGTTCTCGGGATTGGTGCTGATTGCACCAGTCTTGTCGTCCTTCTCCAGTCCGCCCAGGATATGCTCGAAGCCCTCTCGTCCGGGCACTGCCCAGTAGCGGGTGCCGTCTTCCTTGCGCATGTAGGGAGTCCAGCTGCCCTTCATCTCCTGAGGTACATAGGGTGGAGTGATGGTGGGGAAGTCCGCCATCTTGGGCAGGCGGAAGGCTCCCGAACCGTTGGCCACATAGGCATCGGTCATGAGTATGACGGGTGTCATGTGCTCCAGAGCCATCTTGCAGGCCTGGAACGCCGCGTCGAAGCAGTCGGTGGGACTGGTTGCGGCTATCACGGGCATGGGGCTCTCGCCGTTGCGGCCAAAGAGTGCCTGCAACAGGTCAGTCTGCTCCGACTTGGTGGGCAGGCCGGTGGCTGGGCCTCCGCGCTGCACGTCGAGCACCACCAGAGGTAGCTCCATGATGACGGCCAGGTTCATGGCTTCGCTCTTGAGGCACATTCCCGGTCCCGAGGTACTGGTCACTGCCAGTGCTCCCGCAAAGGAGGCTCCCAGCGAGGAGGCGCATCCGGCTATCTCGTCTTCGCACTGCACCGTCACTACTCCCAGCGATTTGTGCTTCGACAGTTCGTGCAGCACATCGGTGGCAGGCGTGATGGGGTAGGAGCCCAGATAGAGCTTCAGTCCGGCTTTCTCGGCGGCGGCTATGAAGCCATAGGCCGTTGCCTTGTTGCCCGTGATGTCCATGTAGCGTCCGGGCACCTTGTTGCGTGTCTCTATGCGATACACATTGGCCACGCTGCTGTGCGTGTTGTGTCCATAGTCGTAGCCAGCCTGGATGACCTTGATATTGGCCTCGGCCACTCCGGGCTTCTTGGCGAACTTCTCACGCAAGAAGTTGAAGGCGATGTCCAGATCGCGGTCGAAGAGCCAGCACACGAGTCCGAGTGCAAACATGTTGCGGCATTTGAGGATGTTCTTGACGTCCATGCCGCTGTCCTTGAGGCAGTCCTTGACCATGGTGGTGAGCGGACAGGCTATCACCCTATCGGGGTCGATGCCCATCTCTCCCAGGTAGTCTTCGCTCTGGAAGGCGGCTTTCTGAAGGTCTTTGGGGCCGAAGCTGTCGGTGTCGATGATGATGGCAGCGCCCGGCTTGGCGTATCGGTACTGGGTCTTAAGCGCGGCCGCGTTCATGGCCACCAGCACGTCGCACTGGTCGCCTGGTGTATAAACCCGCCCGGCACCCACATGCACCTGGAATCCCGACACGCCTGTGAGGGAGCCTTGCGGGGCTCGGATGTCGGCCGGATAGTCGGGGAATGTGCTGATGCTGTTGCCTACGGTGGCTGATACAGTGGAGAAGATGTTACCTGCCAACTGCATGCCATCGCCTGAGTCACCTGAGAATCTCACTACTACAGACTCTCTCTCTTTGATTTCTATAGCTTCTGCCATAACCATAATATAATAATGAGAGAATCGGCCTCGTGCTGTGTGGGAGCGTGTCTGAGCGGAAAGCCTGCAGGTCACGAACCGGTATGCCTGAACTGACAGAGCGCACGGGTTTTCCTCTCTCTTGAATCAACTTGGACGTCAAACCTGAAGCCTCTGTACTCCCGCCGGGAATCGAACCCGGATCGACGGTTTAGGAAACCGTTGTTCTATCCATTGAACTACAGGAGCATCCGTGTTTCAGAGTGCAAAGTTAACGCTTTATTATTATAAAACATCAATTTGTGCCACTTATTTTAGGCAACTGGCATTTCTGGGGAAGAAGTGTGGGGAAAAAGAGGCAATTGGGAGTTTTTTTCGACAAAAAGGAGTGGTATATGGATTAAAAGGGCTAACTTTGGGAAGAATTAACCCTCAGAAGGGGCTGAACAGCCGGCTGGGGCATAAAAAGAAACTAAGACTAAGAACAGATGGAAAAGATTTCGAGACGAGACTTTCTGAAGCGCGGCGGCGTGGGCGCGGCGGCGCTTGTGGTGGTGCCGAACACTGTGCTGGGCAAGAGATTCGGCCACGTGGCTCCGAGCGACAAGATGAACATCGCCGGTATCGGCGTAGGCGGCGTGGGACGACGCAACCTCGGATTCATGAAGACCGAGAACATCGTGGCGCTGTGCGACGTTGACTGGAACTATGCAGCCAAGACCTTTGGCGACTTCCCCAAAGCAAAGCGCTTCAAGGACTGGCGTGTGATGTTCGACGAAATGAAGGACAGCATCGATGGTGTGCTCATTGCCACCCCCGACCATACTCATGCCACCATTGCCGCACACGCTATGACGCTGGGCAAACACGTGTATTGCCAGAAGCCTCTTACGCATACCGTGTATGAGTCACGACTGCTGGCTGCATTGGCCAAGAAGTATCGCGTGGCTACGCAGATGGGCAATCAGGGCAACTCATTCGACTGGTGCCGCCGGGTGGCCGAGTGGATTTGGGACGGGGCCATCGGTGAAGTGACCGAGGTGCACTGCTGGACCGACCGCCCCATCTGGCCTCAGGGACTCATGAAGCCCACCGACACACCGCCCGTGCCCGCCGACCTGGACTGGGCAGGCTTTATCGGCCCGGCCGAGATGAGGCCTTACCATCCCTCCTACACCCCTTGGAACTGGCGCGGATGGTATGACTTCGGTACAGGAGCGCTGGGCGACATGGCATGCCATATCATGGACCCCGTCATGTGGGCGCTGGGTCTCAAGTATCCCACCAGCGTGATAGCCAGCTCCACCCTGAGCAACCTCTACTCGCCACCACATGCCGAGATGATCACCTACACCTTCCCCGCACGCCCCAAGAAGGGCAAGGTGAAGATGCCAGAGGTGAAGGTACACTGGTACGACGGCGGACTCATGCCTCCTCGCCCCGAAGAGCTCGAGGACGGAGAGATGATGGGCGACGAGAACGGCGGCGTAATCTTTGTGGGTACCAAGGGTAAGATCATGATGGGATGCTACGGCTTCAACCCCACCTTGCTGCCTAAATCCCGCATGAAGGACTACAAGGAGCCCAAGCCAGTGATTCCGCGCGTCAAGGGCGGCCACTCGGATGTCATCAGCATATGGGAAAGCGACACCCACGAGCAGGACTGGATACGTGCCTGCAAGGAGTCTCCCGAGAACCGCGTAGAGCCCTCATCCAACTTCCAGTTCAGCGGTCCATTCACCGAGATGGTCGATATGGGCGTGCTGGCTGTGCGCCTGGCAGGTGTCTATGGCCTGCACCGCGAGTTGAAGTGGGACGGCGAGAACATGCGCTTTACCAACATCTCGGCCAACGACAAGGTGAAGATAGTCAACTATGACGACTTCCAGGTCATCGACGGAGACCCCCGCTTCGACCGCCGCTTCGTGGAGATGAACGCCAAGGAGGCTGCCGAGGAGTGGATCAAGCACACTTATCACAACGGATTCTCACTGCCCGAAATGCCCAAGTGAGGCTCTGCGGGACAATAAGGAACAGATATGAAAAGAAGACTTTTCCTGGTGACCCTGTTGGCACTCCTGTGTGCAGCATGGTCACTGCCCGCCCAGGCCAAGAAGACCGCAGCGGAGAAGGCCGGCTGGAAGCTGGCTGTGCAGTCATACACATTCCACAAGTTCACCCTCCTCGAGGCGCTCGACAAGACCAGCGTGCTGGGCGTGAAGTACATCGAGGTATATCCCGGGCACAAGATAGGCGGCAAGTGGGGCGACAAGGTGTTCGGTCCACAGCTCTCGGCAGCCGACCGTCGCGAACTGCAGGCCGAGGCAGCCCGCCGTGGTGTGCGCTTTGTGGGCACCGGTGTATTCGTGAGCGACAACGCCCAAGACTGGGAGCCCATGTTCCAGCTTGCGCGTGACATGAAGATGGAATACATCACCTGCGAGCCTCCTTTGGCACTCTGGGATCAGGTGGAGGCGCTTTCGAAGAAGTACGGAATCAAGGTGTCGGTGCACAATCACCCCAAGCCATCCGACTACTGGCAGCCTTCCACCCTGCTGGCAGCCATCAGCGGGCGCAGCACCAACCTGGGTTCTTGTTCCGATGTGGGGCATTGGAACCGTGAGGGACTGCAGCACATCGACTGTCTGCGCCAGCTCAAGGGACGCATCATCTCCCTTCATTTCAAGGATATAGCTCCCAAACAGGAGGGTGTCAACTGGCAGGAGGATGTCATCTGGGGCACTGGATGTCTGGGCATAAAGGAAATGCTGGAGGAACTCAAGGCGCAGCGCTTCAAGGGCTACTTCGCCATCGAGTATGAGAACAACTGGGACAATTCCGTTCCCGACATTGTGAAGTGCATCGACTACTTCAATAAGGTAAGCGCCGAGGTACTTCGCTGATATCCCGTCAGCACGTTTCCGCACACAATAACAGCCACAGGAAGTTCCCGCATGAGGACATCCTGTGGCTGTTTCTATAGGCCGGCTCAGAATACGCAGGGCGCTGCATCGGCCATCGCAGTGCACTGCATCAGCCATCGCAGCGCGCTGCGTTGCCCATCGCACCGCCCTCCGTTTTTCGCTCCATAGCAGAACGGGATAGTGTGGAACTCCTTTCGGAAAATAAAGCAGCCCAATCTGTCAACAGGCACAAGCCATCAAGCGCCCGAAAGGAAATCCTTTCCCCTCCCAATACAAAGCCCACCGCAGCAATGTCCATCAGCCCAAACAAGACAGCGGACTGCAATGCCCCTACCGAAGCATCACAGTCCGTCATTCATTCAGGAGCTTTGTCCTCATCGCGCCAGCCTAATTCTTAATTCAAGATACAATGCTCTTGATGGAGAATGAGTGAGAAGCCTTCACCGCGCCAGCCGAATTCTTAATTCAGAATTCTGCATTCTAAATTACCTCGCTCAACGTTCTTAATGGAGAACAAGTGTGAAGCCTTCATCGCGCCATCCCAATTCTTAATTCAAAATTCTGCATTCATAATTACCTTGCAGTCTAATTCTTAATTCAAAATTCAACATTCTTAATTCACTTGTTTTGCATTCTTAATTCCCTTGTTCTGCATTCTTAATCAGAATGAGTTTTGCTTCTAAGGTACAGGGTCGTAGCCGCTTCCGCCCCAGGGGTGGCATCTGAGGAGCCGTTTGATGGCAAGCCATGAACCCTTGATGGCGCCATGACGTCGCAGAGCCTCCAGTGCATACTGGCTGCAGGTGGGGGTAAAGCGGCAGGAAGGTGGGGTGAGGGGAGAAATGCAGCTGCGGTAGAACAGGATGGGAAGCGTGAGCACCCATACTGCCATGCGGCTAAGCCTGCTTGGTTTTCTCGATGTCTTCATGGATTCGGTGCAGCAAGTGCTGCATTTTCTGCATGATGGAGCGGGTGGGGAGCAGTTCTGCGGTGTTCCACAGAAAAGCGATGTCCAGTCCACCCTCCATGCTTTGCAGTATCTGTTTGTTCAGTCGGTACGCCTCGCGCAACTGCCTTTTCACGCGGTTGCGCTTCACTGCGCGCTTGAAATGACGCTTGCCCACGCTCACCATGATGCGTATGCCTGGCTCTTCGCTGTCGGCATAGACAGCACGTATGGGATATACGCTCACCGAGCGGCGCTCGCCGCCAAAGAGCTTCTGCAGAGCCTTCTGGCTACACAGACGCTCGCTCTTGGGCAACGTGTGCAGGTGTCGTTCAGCCATTCACCTTTTCGATATAAGCCTTCAGTGCGGCTGTTATGCTGGGGTATTCGGGCGACGGAGCCTCCAGGTCGAGCCTCAGTCCGGCATCGCGTACGGCTTTGGCTGTGGCAGGACCGAAGCAGCCGATGGCCATATCGCCTTGCTTGAAGTCGGGGAAGTTCTTCAGCAGAGCCTGCACACCGCTGGGGCTGAAGAAGATGAGCATGTCATAGTCGAATGGCTCATCGGCCTTGAAGTCATTGCTCACCGTGCGGTACATCACGCCACATGCGTGACAGATGTTCTTGGCAGCCAGTTGCTCCGAGATTTCATCCTTGTGTACATCGCTCAGGGGAATGAAGTACTTCTCGTTCTTATGCTTGTAGATGACGGTCAGCAAGCCGTCGTTCTTGCCTGTGGTGCCGAAGAAGACCTTGCGCTTGCGGTACTGCACGTACTTCTGTATATAGAGTGCGACCATCTCGGTAACGCAGAAATACTTCATGTCTTCGGGGATGGCGACGCGAAGCTCGCGGCAGAGGTTGAAGAAATGGTCCACTGCGTGGCGTGAGGTAAACACTATCGCGGTGTAGTCCAGTATGTTGATTTTCTGCTGTCTGAACTCTCTCGGGGTCAGAGATTCTACCTTGATGAAGGGGCGGAACACGATGTCCACGTTCATGCTGCTGGCAATGTCATAGTAGGGAGACTTCTCCGAGCTGGGTTGGGGCTGCGATACGAGTACCTTCTTAATAGTCATTTCTGTCTAGATTTTTGCTTATAGTAAGTCCGTTAAGCGTGTCAATAATTTCAATGTAACCCACAGAGGAGCCACTTCGAGGGTGCAAAAGTACACAATTAAATGCAATGTACCATATATTTTGACCGAAAAAACATTTCCTGTCTTGTACAATAGGAGTAGTCTGGTGAGCGTAATGACTGAAAGTGCGCACCATATAGCTATTTGTGTCCAAGCAGGCTGGAACACCATGAGCAGTACAATTGGGAATACAAGTACAGCTTCGAGGGTGAGGATGAGGAACAGGGTGTCGTGCCACTCATGACGAGCCTGCTTGTCAAAAAAAATCCAGTTGATGAAGGCGTAGGAGTTTACTTTGATGAAGAAGTAAACCAGCCACGAGGCCATGTAGAAGCCTTGTACGGCGAGCCGGTCGGCGGCATTGGGCAGCAATCCCAGACTGTCCTCCTCGAGCACGGTTACGCCCATGCAGCCCATCATGCTGAGCATCAGGCACACATAAGGCATGCTGAGCAGTCCTTGTGCGGTGCTCAGCCCCTGCTGGTGACTCTGCCTGATGCGGGCGGGCAGGAAGAAGTCGTGCATCTTGGAGCGCATTTCGGAGCCGTAGCGCTGCAGCATATATACCAGCATGACGAGGCAGAGGAGTGCTGCACAGGCCAGATGGCTGTCGCTGCTCACCCTGTAGGGCAGCGCCTGGCAGCGGAATCCCACCTGGCGTGCAGGCAGTTCGGGATGCCAGTAAGGGCTGTCGGCAAAGTAGCCTCCATCGGGCTCCTGGAAGTGGAGCATGGCGCTGATGATGCTGTCGGTGCCGGCTGTGCTGTGGGCATCAGCAGGCAGCGGAATGGGTGCCTGCAGGCTGTCGGCCTGGGCTGATGCGGCAGGTGTCTGTATGGTATCGGCCTGTGTGGGTGCCTGTTGCAGGGCGGCTGGCCGTGGGCTGCGGGCTGCATGTGCCGTGTCGGCTGTCTCCGCCTCCCTATGAGGCACATCGGTTCCTGCCGTATCGGCATGCTGCACGGTCTGTGTGTCAGGCTCCTGCGGCGTGTCGGTGCGGCTGAGGCTGTCGGGTGTCTGTGCCAGGGGAGGGGTGTGAGTCAGCCAGATGCTCATAGGGCAGCAAATCGGCGGATGGATGTATCCCACAGCGGGGTATCCTGCACCAGGTCAAGAGCCTGGGCGGGAGTGGCTGCCACACGCCAGATGGCCGTGTGCTGCTGGCGCATGAAGTGGGCGTCGGCCGACTGCTGCAGGAATTCGAGCAGCGAGTCATAGTAGCCGTCGGTATTGAGGATGACGATGGGTTTCAGATACAGGCCCAGTTGCTTCCATGTGATGAGTTCGCTCATCTCGGCCAGAGTGCCGCATCCTCCGGGCAGGAAGATGGCTGCGTCGCTCATCTCGGCCATCTGCTGCTGGCGTGTGTGCATGTCGGTTGTCTCCACCAGCTGCGTCATTCCCTGGTGGTTCCAGCCTTCCTCTATCATGAAGGTGGGTATGATGCCGGTGGCCAGTCCGCCGTTCTGCAGACAGCCGTCGGCTGAAGCGCGCATCAGTCCTTGGTTGCCGGCTCCGTTGACCAGCATGATGCCGCGCTGCGCCATCCCTTTGCCCAACTCATAAGCCGCATCGAAGTACTTGCGGTCTATCTGTGAACTGCTGGCGCAATACACACATATGCTCTTGATATCCATTTCCCTTGTACCTTATTATATTATAGGCGTGCCTGTCAGGCCGGCTCCGCGTGGCAGCCGGGCGCTGTTCCTGCCAGGCACGTCTGTATTGGTTCAGAGGCCGAAAGCCTCCTTTATCTGCTCCACATAGTCGAGCTTCTCCCATGTGAAGAGCTCTACGGTCACCTCCTTGGTATTGTGGTAGAGCGACTCAAAGCGCTTGGTCACGATGCGTGGTTCGCGTCCCATGTGTCCGTAGGCTGCTGTCTCCTCGTAGATAGGGTTGCGCAACTTCAGCCGCTGCTCGATGGCATAGGGTGTGAGAGGGAACATCTCCCTGATGCGCTGTGCTATCTCGCTGTCGCTCATCTGCACATGGCTGCGTCCGTAAGTGTTGACATATACGCTCACAGGCTCGGCTACTCCGATGGCGTAGCTCAGCTGCACCAGCATCTCATCGGCCACACCTGCCGCCACCATGTTCTTGGCAATGTGACGTGCAGCGTAGGCTGCCGAGCGGTCCACCTTCGAGGGGTCCTTGCCGCTGAAGGCTCCGCCGCCGTGAGCACCCTTGCCACCGTAGGTATCCACGATGATCTTGCGTCCAGTCAGGCCCGTATCTCCGTGCGGTCCACCGATGACGAACTTGCCGGTGGGGTTCACATAATACTTGATGTCATCGTCGAAGAGTGCCAGCACCTCGGGCTTCTGTATGCCCTCGAGGGTGCGTGGTATCAGTATCTCACGCACGTCCTTGGCTATCTGCTGCTGCATGGCCTCGTCGGTGTCGAACTCATCGTGCTGTGTGGAGAGCACGATGGTGTCTATGCGCTGTGGCTTTCCCTCGTCGGAGTACTCCACTGTCACCTGGCTCTTGGCGTCGGGACGCAGGTAAGTCATCACCTTGCCTTCGCGCCGTATCTCTGCCAGCACCACCAGCAGACGGTGTGCCAGGTCGAGTCCAAGAGGCATGTAGTTGTCGGTCTCGTTGGTTGCGTAGCCGAACATCATACCCTGGTCGCCGGCACCCTGCTCCTCTGGAGCCTGCCTGCTTACGCCTCGGTGGATGTCGGGACTCTGCTCATGTATGGCGCTCAGCACGCCACAACTGTTGCCGTCAAACATGTATTCGGCCTTGGTATAGCCGATGCGGTTGATCACCTCGCGTGCTACGCGCTGCAGGTCAATGTATGCCTCGCTCGTCACCTCGCCCGATAGGAACACCTGTCCGGTGGTTACCATCGTCTCGCATGCCACGTGGGACTGCGGGTCGAAGGCCAGCAACTTGTCAAGCACAGCGTCACTAATCTGGTCGGCCACCTTGTCGGGATGTCCTTCTGACACAGATTCTGAAGTAAATAGATAACCCATAGTCAATTGAATCATTAAGGTTGAACAATCAACAAGATGGGGAAAAGATGTAGGCATAAATGCGTGGCAAGGCGTTTGCCTTGTCCTTTTTAGCATTTTTTACTGTGGTTGCAATCAGCCCAAATCTATCCACATTTCTCGTTTCGGCTGCAAAGGTACGAAGTTTCAGCGGAATACGATGGGCAAGACGGCATTATTTTGTTCCCGCCCATATCCGCTGTCCTTGCCAGCGCATCCGCCATGGTTCACTGGCGGATGCTCCAGCGTGGGGTCTTGCACCCTGTTGTGATGGGTATTTGCATGAGGTGGAAGCCTGCATTGATGCAGCAGCGCTCTCTGGCTCATGGGCTTTATTGTGCTGTGTTACCGGTGTTGCTGCATGATACTATGGTAATACTGGCGTGTGGGACCAAAGCCGATACCCACATAGGTGTTGGCTGTGCTGTAGGGGTTATGCCGGCTGTTGAAGGCGGGGAAGCGGATGGACTTCAGCATGCTGTCCAGTTGCACAAACCGCTCCATGGGCAGGATTTCCATCATGGGGCAGGTTGTGTGGTAGGTCACTCCCAGCACTTCTCCCTGGCTGTCCACCTTCATTGTCCAGTTGAACAGCTGGCTCATGCCCTCTTCACCCAGATAGGACTGCACCCTTGCCTCCATGCCCTTGCACAGGGAGCGGAATGCGGTTCGTGCTTCACCTTCATAGAGTGTCTTGTAGTCGGGGAAGTAAAGCATCTGGCGGTTCCTTGCCTTGCCAGAGTAAATGGAGGAGTGATACAGGTCTCTCCCGCTTGAACTGTATTCCTCAAACTCTCCCTCTTCGCGCCTTTCCTCATTCTGCGGTGCGGGCTGCGGCTTTGTGTCGCCGCTCATGGCCAGATAATTGTCGGCAGTCTTCGTGAATATACGTATGATGGTAAAGGGTGGCAGCTCCCTCAAGGCGTCTATCTGTCTTGACTCCAGCTTCTCCAGACGGTAGATGAACGAGGAGTCTATCCTGATCACACTCCGCTGGCCCGAGATGAAGAACTTGTTGACGCTGTACAGCACGCGCCCTGTCACATGCGGGTAATAGGTCTGCCTTATCTCCTCCAGTGTCATCCAGCGCACATGCTCGCCCACCTTGTAGTCGGTGTAATCGTTGAATATCTCGAAGTGCACGTGCGATCCGTCTATCACGGTGTCTATCTGTTCGTTGACCAGAATGCTGTCGTTTCCGGCCCCTACTCCCTTCATCATAAAGGGGTGGTGCATAGTCTTGGCCATTCCATCCCACCATCTGCCTCCCCAAACATCCTTATCCACTCCCACGTCAATGGGTCCCACCAGCACCTTTCCTGCCATGTAGGCGATGTCTCGGCGCCCTATTCCTCGGTCGGACATATCTTCTTCCGTATGGTTACGCCCCTTGGATGCCTGTAGGTCCGGCTCATAGGGGAATGTCATCTTCTGTGCCATGGCACCTTGTACCAGTATGGCCAGCATATATATAATAATGTGTAGGCGTCTCATGGGCGTGTGTTGTTTTTGTCCCAGTCGTATGGTTTCAGTCCAGGACCACGGTAAACGTTGTGTGGAGTGCGGGTGAATATCCTCACGAGGTTGAATGCCGGGAAGTCGCGGAAGCCTTCGATGTCTGCCGATGACAGTCTCTCCACCCGGTAGATGAAGTCGCGGTCTATCCTGTAGAGCCCTTCGCTGTTGGGGATGATGAACTTGTTGATAGTGAACACGCAGGCTCCGTCGAGGTTGGGGAAGCAGTGCTGCCTCAACTCCTCCAGCGTCACCCACCTGATGTTCCTCTCTGTCCGGTAGTCAGTAAGCGATGTCAGGTGCAGCCGGTGTCCGTTGATGACGGTATCCAGGGGCAGTCCGTTCACTATGATGGGTTCCTGGCCCACTCCCGTGAGCGTGAAGGGGAACTCGGGTGTGTGTGGAGTGACTCCTGCCTGATCTCGGTCCAGTCCCACAGGCACCATGCCTATGAACATGCCGTTTACTGAATAGCCTCGTCCGCTGGCCGCCAGTTCCTCGTCCGACAACCCCTCCTCGGCATGGTTTCGCCCTATTCTGCTGGTGGTCGCTTGCTCCTTCCTGACCTCTCTCACCCGTGTTGTCCACTCCTGGGCGCTGGCGTAGAGTGGCGGGAGGAGCAGTAGGAGCAGGAGGTGGAGGCGTAGTGAAAACGTTGTTTTAGTCATTTCCTTAGATTTACCTTATATGCATGTATGATGTCGTCGTCCCATTCTCTGCTGGGTCAGACCGAAGCGACTTGGTGTCCACAGCATGGCCTTCTGCTTCGGATACATTCATCCGTGGGGGAGAGATGGGGGCTGCCCTTGGCTGTCCAAAAAGTAGGTATTATTCTCATGGCTGCAAGTAGTTTTAATTGTATGAACGTTGCAAAGATAGAGAATCCTCGTGGATGATGCAACGGAATGCGCTTCTTTTTTCGCACTAAAAGCGTGGGCAGTTTCGCGAAGCGCAGTCTGGTTCCGCAGGCAGTATGCTGATATCGCCTGTACAATAGGCTTATATTTCCTGCGCAGCAAGCAGAAAATCTCCGTTTGCAGGCTTTGGATGCACATACGCAGTCTTTGGATGGCCATCAGAAGGCTTTGTATGGCCATCAGAAGCCTGCAAACGGAGATTTCAGTATAGCTGCACGAAGACTTTCAGCCTTTCCCCTGCATTTTCCCAGATGGCTGCAAGAAAGCGGGCAGGGCATTGCGCCTGTGTGCGGAATTCTTTGTATATTTGCGGAAAGACTAAAAACAAACTGATATGAAGCGCATTTCCCTGATTGGCTCGCTGCTCCTCCTGCTGACGGTGAGCCTGCATGCACAAACCGTATGGCACGATCCCATGCAGGAGCCAAAGTGCCTGCTCAACGGACGAGGCTGGAACCACGAGACGGGCAACAGCAATTACTGCCGCCTGCCAGACAGGATGCAGAAGGAGGTTCCCTCCTCTGTGTGGTATCTCTCAAGGCACACACCGGGCGTATCGCTGCGCTTCCAGTCCAATGCCAAGAAGCTGTGGGTGAGATACATCAACTATTACCCGGGCAAGAACTACCCCAACGTGGTCACTCTGTGCCACTCGGGCATCGACCTCTATGCCACTGATGTGAACGGACACACCACCTGGGTGCCCAACATGATGCGCTATAACATGTCGGTCAACAAGTCGGATACCGTGGAGTTCTACTTTGACACCCACGAGCTGCCCGACTTCAGGGGCCAGGGAATGACCTACGAACTCTATCTTCCCGTATATAACGGCGTGAAGTGGCTGGCTGTGGGCACCGACGCATCGGCCTCCTTCAGGTTTGTAGAGGGCTCCCAGGAGCGCCCCATCGTGGTATATGGCACCAGCATAGCCCATGGAGCATCGGCCAGCAGGCCTGGACTCATCTGGAGCACACGACTGAAGAGGCGCTATGAATGCCCTGTGGTCAACCTCGGATTCTCGGGCAGCGGCAAGATGGAGCACGTCATGTTCGACGCTCTGGCAGAGATAGACGCGCGTGCGTACATTATAGATTGTGTGCCCAACTGTGCCGCACTCACCTGCCAAGAGTTTGAGGAACGCCTGCGCTACGGCATCGACCGCCTGCGCAAGGCTGGCAAAGCTCCCATCATATTCGCCGAGAACCAGTTCATCGACCATCCTTCGGCACTGGTGCATTCGGCTGGCTATCGTGGGCAGATGGAGAAGGACAGCGTGCAGCAGCAGGTTGTGAAGGAACTGCAAGCCAAGGGCGTGGAGGGACTCTATTATGTGACCCGTGCCGACCTGGGCTTTGAGGCCGACGACTTTATAGAGGGCGACCACCTCAACGATATAGGTATGCTCAAGTATGAGCGCGCTTATGCACGCGTGCTGGACCAGGCTATGGTGGGTGCCGATACTATGCGCCATTACACTCCATGCACACAGCGGCGTGACGGATACGACTGGATAGAGCGCCACAACAGCATCATACGCCGCAACCATGAGACTGACCCCGAGGTACTCATGATAGGAAACTCCATCACGCACTTCTGGGGCGGTGAGCCTGCCAGCACGGTGCTCAATGGCGGGAAGACGTGGGACAAACTCTTCAAAGGCCATCGCGCTACCAATATGGGCATGGGATGGGACCGCGTGGAGAACACCTTCTGGCGCCTCGCACACGGCGAGCTCGAGGGTTGCAGCCCCAAGGACATCTGCCTGATGATAGGTACCAACAACGGAGAACCGCACGCCCAGATAGTGTCGGGCATACTGGACATAGCTGCCCTCATACGCCGCCACCAGCCGCAGGCACGCCTGCACATCATAGGCATCTATCCTAAGGGAGGCCAGGAAGAGAAGATGCGCGAGCTCAACAAGCTGCTCCAGCAGAGCATCAAGGCCGACGGCATGACCTTCTATCACGATGTGTCGAGCGCCCTCACGCTGCCCGACGGCTCGGGCAAGGTCGATCCTTCGTGCTTCCTGCCCGACCGCCTGCACCCCAATGAGCGTGGTTATGCACGTCTCGCAAAACTCTATCACAAGATATTATTCAAGTAGGAAACCTATCTGCGCGGGGCTGTCCGGTGGCAGGGGAAGCATTTCTCTGCCACCGGCAGCCCCCTTTTATAAGGATTATGCGTAACTTTGTGGGAGATATATAAGCATTCGGAATCCTAATGAGAAATTGCGCAACCCTTCTGCTTGCACTCCTCCCCCTGTGGGCCAGTGCATCAGCTCCCCTGGTGAAGGACCATACAGGGGACGTCAATCCCTTTATCGGTACGGCCGGCGACTATGGTCAGATGTCGCCCGGAGCCGCTGTCCCCTACGGCATGATACAGGTGTCGCCCGACAGCAAGCCGCGTCAGCATCCCGGTTATGACTATGAGGTGACCGACATCAGCGGCTTCAGCATCAACCGCCTGTCGGGTGTGGGCGGCAGCGGATGCGGCGGCAATGTGTCGCTCTTGCCTTGTGCTACGGGCGGTGCAGCACGTCTGGTGAAATCCACCGAGCAGGCTCGTCCGGGCTTCTATGCCGTCACACTCGAGGACGGAACGGCCTTCCGCGCCACTGCCACCAGCCATCTGGCCGTAGAGGAGTTCACCTTTCCCCGTGGCAGGCAGCCTCGGCTGGAGCTGCATACAGCCTCCTCCTTTGAGCACGTCCGCGAAGCACGCTTCTGCCAGACTGCTCCGCAGGAGGGCGAAGGGCTGGTGGTGAGCCGGAACACCTGCGGGCGTGGGCATTATCATCTCTATTACAGACTGCTGGCAAGCAGCCCCTTCCGCATCGACTCTGTGGATGGTGGCCGTGCGAGACTCGTTTTCCCCGAGGCCAAAGACGGCCGCGTGGAGGTGCGCATACTGGTGGGTACGGGACTGAAGGACGAACTGGCGCGCGTGCCTGCCGCTGTGGTGTGGCAGAAGGATTTGCCCACGCTGGCCCGCGAAGCCGCCTCCCAGTGGCAGGATTTGCTGGGAAGGATAGAGGTGGAGGGTGGTGATGCCGACCGGCAGACTGTCTTCTACACCTCGCTCTACCGCACTTTCCACAGCCCCTTCCAGGTTACCGACAGCATCATGCGCCGCTATCTGGGTACCGACGGCCAGCCCCACGAGGCCGGGCAGGGAGACTACTACAGTTCGTGGTCGCTGTGGGACACCTACCGCACCAAGTTTCCCCTCATCACCCTGCTCGACCCCGAGCGCTCGTCCAGCATCATGCAGTCGTTGGCCAGCCTGTATGTGACGGGCAAGCAGGACTGGAGCACCGACCATGAATGTGTGCCTACCGTGCGCACCGAGCATGCTATAGCCACTCTGCTCGACGCTTACCGTCAGGGTATCAGCATCCCCAATCTGGATGAGGCATGGGCCGGCATGGTGCACGAGGCTGCCCATCTGCCCCTGCACTCGCCCGACCAATGCCTGGAGGCTGCCGCTGACTACTGGGCGCTGGGGCAGTTGGCCGGCCTGACAGGCAGGAAGCAGGAGGCCGGGAAGTGGACTCTGAGAGGCGAGCAAGTGTTCGACTCCGTGTGGATCAAGGAGTTCCAGCACATCGACAGCACCTATACCCGTATGCGTGGCAACAGACTCTATCAGGGTACCAGATGGCAATACCGATGGGGAGCACCCATGTATCTCAGCCGTATGGAACGGCTGGTGGGCAGGCAGGAGCTGCTGGCGCAGTTGGAGCAATTCTTCCGCGATGAGCTGTACAACCAGGGAAACGAGCCCGACATACATGTTCCCTTCCTCTTCGGACGCCTTGGAGCACCCCAGCTCACAGCGCCTGTCGTGCGCAGTCTGGCCACTGGAGTGGTCACCCATCGCTATGGCGGCAACGATGCCTATCCGCAGCCCTTCGTGGGGAAGGCTTTTGACAACCAGCCCCGAGGCTACTGCCCCGAGATGGACGAGGACGATGGAGCCATGAGCGCATGGTATGTGTTTGCCAGCATAGGCCTCTATCCCGTGGTGGTGGGTGAGGCTACCTACGAACTCTTTCCGCCTCTCTTCAGCCGCATCACCCTCTATCCCGGTGGCAGGCAGAAACCAGCGGTGGTCATCAGAGTGGAGGGAAAGGCCGATGGCAGCCGGCCTCTCAGGCGCATCACATGGAACGGGCGCAGGCTCAAGGAACCACGCATAGCCCACAGCACCCTGGTGCGCGGCGGTACGCTGGTGTTTCACTATTGACAAGTAGAGTTATCCGATTACTAATCCATAAATATGTTCAAATGAAAAGACTACTGATTATGGCAACAGCAATTATGGCAGCAGTGGCTTGCACAAACGCTCCCAAGGCCGATGAGAAGGCTTGTGAGAATGACGGCAACAAGATGACATTCAACGCCCAGCACTTTCCCAAGCAGGGGGTGGATGTGAACGCCTTCTCGGGAGGCGTGCAGCACATAGGTGTGCCTACTGCCAACGTGCAGGGGACAGTGGAGTTCTACAAGACACTTGGCTTCGAGGAAGTCATGCGTCGCACCGTCACAGGCGACCGCGATTTCGCCTTCATGAAGCTGGGCAACCTGCTCATCGAGGTTATTCCCACGGAGGAACCCGCCATGCGGGATGGTGCTGTGGATCACCTGTGCCTGGACGTGAAGCAGATTGACGCACTCTACGAGCAGTTGAAGCAGGCTGGCTACACGATGCTGAGCGATAGCGTCAACCAGATAGACTTCTGGGACAATGGTGCGAAGTACTTCTTCATCCAGGGTCCCAACGACGAGAAGATAGAGTTCTGCGAGATTCTGTAAGGGCTGTGGGTCTGCTCCTCGGACTTTCTTTGTAGATTCCGAGGAAGAGGGCAGAATGCTCTTTTGGCTCTCTTCATGGATTAAAAAGGAGAGGGCAGAATACTCTTTGGCTTCTCTTGGCTGATTCCGAGGGAGAGAAGAGAATGCTCTTTGGCCAAGCCGATGAGGCTGACATTCTTGTGGGAGGCGAAAGCCGGAGGCTGGACAGAATGCTCATGTGGAAGATGCAGTGCACTGCGAAGCCCGTCGCACCGCGCTGCGATGGCCGATGCACCGCAGTGCGTCATCTGCCCCAAGATACCGTCATGTGGCGAGATGTGTGGCAGACATATCATTGCAGAGCCGTTCCAAGCCCCTTCTGACCATCTCAAACAAAATAGGGATGCACTTGCCGGGTGCATCCCTATTCATTTTATATTCTCGGCCAGTGCCTTGGAGGCTTGCCTCTGGACGGTTGGCGTGGTATCTTTGCGTAGCAGCCTCTCCTGCGGGAGTAGGCTGCGGGCGGTTTACTTCAGGTATTCGGCCCAGTCGGTGAGGCGCATATCGCCCTTGCGGATGAAGGTGTCGTGCATGCCGAATGCAGCCGAGAGCACGTGGTGAGTGTGTCCACCGAACTTCTCGGCGTGCTTCAGGTAGTCGCGCAGCAGGGGCTGGTAGTCGGGATGAGCCACCTGGATGAGTGCCTCAGCCTTCTGCATGTCGCTCTTGTGGCGCAGGTCGGCCACTCCGTACTCCGTTATCACGGCGTCGATGAAGTGGTTGGTGTGGTCGATGTGGCTGGCAAAGGGAACGATGCTGGATATTGCGCCGCCCTTGGTAGTGGAGCCGCAGGTGAAGATGCTCAGGTAGGCATTGTTGGTGAAGTCGGCTGAGCCGCCTATGCCATTCATCATCTTCGTGCCGCATATCTTGGTGCTGTTCACGTGGCCATAGATATCGCACTCGATGGCAGTGTTGAGTGAGCACACGCCGATGCGGGCAATCACCTCGGGGCAGTTGCTTATCTCGGATGGGCGAAGCACCAGCTTGTCCTTGAAGAAGTCCATGTCATCGTAGATGCCACGCAGACAATCGTTGGTGACAGTGAGTGAGCAGGCGCTCGCACTCAGCACGCGTCCCTCGCGCATCAGCTGTACGGGAGCATCCTGGAGCACTTCGGTGTAGATGTTAAAGTTGGGCACCTCCTGGCACTGGCCTAATGCACCCAGCACGGCATTGGCTCCGCTGCCCACTCCACTCTGCAGGTTGAGGAATGTGGGCGGGATGAGTCCCTGCCGCATGTTGGCCAGCAGGAAGTCGGCAACGTTCTGTCCTATCTGTGATGTAATGGGGTCGGGATCCTTGAAGGAACGTGCCTCGTCGGGCACATTGCAGTCTATCACACCCACGATGCGGCTTGCATCCACCTCCACATACGGCTTGCCTATGCGGTCGCTTGCCTTGGTGATCATGATGGGAGTGCGGTGCGGGTGGTCTTCTATCTCATATACATCGTGTATTCCCTTGCTTTTGGGGCTGTGGAAAGCGTTCAGCTCGATGATGATACCCTCGGTGGCCAGGCGGCACACAGTGGGACTGATGCCACCTGCAGCGGTAAGGTAGATGTGAGCCTTGGTGCCGACCTTTTCCACGGCGCAGGCTTCGATGATGGCCCAATTGACCTGTCCCAGGTAACCCTGGCGTATCTGAGTGGCCATGTTGCTCAGATTGAGGTCTGAGTAATTGAGCTCGTTGCGGTTGACATTCTTCCTGAAGTCGGGGTTGGTGGTGTATGGAGCGCGGAAGTCAATGGCTTGCGCGTTGGAGAGCATGCCGTCGCAGCTCTGTCCTGTGCTGGCTCCTGTGAAAACGCTAATCTTAAAGGGGCGGCCGGCAGCGTGCTCTGCCTCAGCTCTCTTTGCAATCTCGGCGGGTGTGCACTTGGGTGCTCCGGCGGGTGTGAAGCCGCTCAAGCCGATGGTCTGCCCGTTCTGAATCAATGCGGCAGCCTCTTCGGCGGTCATCTTTCTGAATTCCATGATGGTCTTATGCTTTTTGTATGTTCTTATTGTCCATTGTCTGCCAGTTGGCTTACGCCTCTACAAAGTTACTCTTTTTCTGTCAAAAGTTCCTACTCACGCCCATACTTTTCTCCTCTTAGGCGTTCTTTTGTGTTCCCGAAGTCGCTTGCGCTGGCTGTTTTGGCCGATTTTGCGGGTTGGGGGAGCTGGCTGAAGATGGTTTCGAAGTTGTTTCTCATGTTTTCTGCAAGGTTTTCCTTGCTCATCCCTTTCAGGTTTGCTACTTCCTCGTATAGTGCTCTCACGGGCCGCTCATCGTCGTCGGTTTCCAGCAGGAGCCGTTCGATGGGGCAGGCCAGCAGGCTGTGGGGGTTGAAGCGGAAGCCAAAGGATACGTGGAAGCCTGCCTGCAGGAGCGACTTCAGCTGTTGTGGTTTGCCTCTGAAGCCGTGCATGATCCATGCCTCATGCGGCTTCATATCCTTGCGCAGCGCGATGAGCGGGTCCAACTGCTTCACACAGTGCAGGATGACAGGCAGTTGCCAGTGCATAGAGAGCTGCAGTTGTGCCTTCAGCAGCCTGCTCTGCACCTCCAGCGAAGCCTCTGCATTCACGTCCAGTCCGCACTCCCCGATGGCCAGCAGCTGCCCGCGGTCTTTGGGGAAAAAGGCAGGGAAGTGCGTCCCATCATTATTCGGGCAGATGCCGAGGGCTTTTTCCTTGTTGCCGAAGAGTCCTTCGGGAGTCGTCCCATCTTCATTCGGGCAGTCTTCCTGTCCTCTTTCTTCCTTGGGGCAAAAGCGTGGAAGGTGTGCCTGCCAGGGGTGGATGCCCCAGGTATGCACACCGTCCTGCACCACGCATTCCCCTTCGCGTGAGGGGTGATGCGTGTGGAAATCGATATATAGAGTGTCGCTCATGCCTTGCTGGCTTGCCGGCCGGAGTGTGCAGGCAGGCTGCGGTTGCCTTACTGGGGATATGTGAGGTTTTCCTCAGTGGCCTTCTTCAGCGTCTCCTCCACGTATTTGCGTGCCTCCCAGCGAGCCATGGGCAGGTCGTGCAGCAGGTAGTTGCCGCAGTCGCGAGGCTCTGTTCCGGGCACCACACCCTCGTAGTCGGCCACGAACTCGAAGGTCTCTATCATCAGGGGCAGTATATCGCGGCTTGTGAGATTGCCCTTCATGAGCAGGTAGTTGCCGGTGAGGCATCCCATGGGACCCCAATAGACGATGCGGTCACGCCACTGTGGGTGGTTGCGCAGGTAGGTGGCAGCCAGATGCTCAATGGTGTGGATGGCTCCCTGACCCAGTGCCGGTTCGCGGTTGGGCAGTTTCATACGGATGTCGAAGGTCGTTACGGTCTCGTCGCCAACCTGGTCCTGGCGCGATACGTATATGCCGCGCTGCAGGCGGCAGTGGTCGATGGTGAAGCTTGGTACCTTGTCCATTGTCTTATAGATAGTTCTGAGTGGGTTACAGTTGGCTGGTGAGTGCGTCCAGCAGGGAGCGTGTGACGGCAAACGAGCGGTCGGCCATTGTGTCCCAGAAGTTGGTGTACTGGTCGAAGTGGCCCTCTGCTCCCGGTGTGTCACTGATGATGCGGAAGCTCAGGAACGGCACTCCATAGAGGTGGCACACCTGTGCCAGCGCTCCGCTTTCCATATCCACAGCCAGTGCCAGCGGGAAGCGCTGCTTGATGAGGTTCAGTTGGTCGCGGTCGGTAATGAACTGGTCGCCGCTGCAGATGAGGCCAGGTACGATGCGTGTGCTGGTCTTGAGCGACGAGGCAATGCCGAGCAGCCGCTCATCGGCGGCGAATGCGGGGGGCAGTCCTTGCACCTGTCCCGGCTTGTTCTCAGGGCCGCAATCCACATCGTGATAGGCCACAGTGGCCCCTGCCACCACGTCCATCACACCCAGCGATGCGTCTATGCCGCCTGCCACACCTGTGTTCACCAGCACTGTCGGTGCATAGTGATGTATGAGTTCTACGGCTCCCACCGCAGCGTTCACCTTGCCTATTCCGCTCTGCATGAGCACCAGGCGTCGTCCGCCATAAGTGCCTGTGGTGAAGGAGAAGCGTCCGTGCGTCTCCACTTGCCTGTCTTCGAGTAGGGCTGCCAGTTGCTCATGCTCCTTCTGCATGGCGTTGATAATGCCTATGGTCATAGTTTTCTCTTTCCTGTTGAGTTTGCTCCTGCAAAGGTAGGAAATAGAATCATAAGCGTGCCAAGAATAATGCCGAAAAGTTGTCACCGCCCTGTCCGGCCCCCGTCTGACGCCGTCTTTCGGGCGCCCGAAACCCCTTTTCTGCCCCTGGAAATCTGCTGCCGCATGCTGCCCTGTGGCCTGCAAACCGGCGGGCATGGGCAATAAACCACCCGTCGCGCACGTTCTTATATATATGACAAGATATAACCTACCCGATATGAAACGATTCCTTCTGACCCTGCTACCCGCTGCTGCGTGGGCACAAGAGAAGCCCAACGTCATCTGGCTTATGGCAGACGACCTGGGTTACGGCGACATCTCATGCTATGGAGCCACCCGTGTGCAGACCCCCAACATAGACCGCGTGGCAAGCCAGGGTGTACGCTTCACCGACATGCACGCTTGCGCCAGCACCAGCACGCCCAGCCGATACGGTATCCTTACGGGTGAATACCCGTTTTGCCACCCTGGCACCGATGTGGCAGCCGGCAACGCGGGCACCATCATCTGGCCGCAGCAGTACACGATGGCCGATATGATGCGCAGTGCAGGCTACCGCACAGGCGCCTTCGGCAAGTGGCACCTGGGCCTGGGAAGCCGCACGGGGGAGCAGTACTGGAACGGTAAACTGGACGTGGGGCTCGATAGCCTGGGCTTCGATTACAGCTACATCATGGCTGCCACCTCTGACCGCGTGCCGTGCGTGTTCATTGAGCAGGGGCGCATAGCCAACTACGACCCCTCAGCACCCGTGCAGGTGAGCTACAGAAAGAACTTCGAGGGCGAACCCACAGGCCGCACCCATCCCGAACTCTTGACCAAGCTGCGCCCCAGCCATGGGCATGACATGAGCATCGTCAACGGCATCAGCCGCATCGGCTATATGAAAGGAGGAGGCCGGGCACTGTGGCGCGACGAGGATATTGCCGATAGTATCACAGCCCATGCCGTGCGCTTCATGAACGAGTGCAGCGCGTCGGGTGAGCCATTCTTCATGTATCTCTGCACCAATGATATCCATGTGCCGCGCATGCCACATGAGCGCTTCCGCGGGCGGAGCCCGATGGGTCTGCGCGGTGAAGCCATCCTCTCGCTCGATGAGACGGTGGGTGCCATCACCGCCGAGCTCGACCGTCTGGGCATCGCAGGCAACACCATCCTGGTCATCACCAGCGACAACGGCCCCGTGCTGGACGATGGGTATGACGACCAGGCAGAGCAGCTGGCCGGCAGCCATGCGCCGGGAGGAGTCTGGAGGGGCGGCAAGTACAGCGCCTTTGAGGCGGGCAGTGTGGTTCCCTTCATACTGCGCTGGCCCGGCCATGCACGTGCATGTGAGAGTCATGCCATGCTGAGCCAGGTGGATGCCATCGGTACGCTGGCCGACATAGTGGGTGCCAGGGTGCCTGACGGTGCCGCTCCCCACAGCCGGAGCATGGTGAAGAGCTGGCTCGGAAAGAGCCGCGCGTCACGCAGCTATGCAGTGAAGATGGCCGCCAACCACGCTCTGGTGCTCCGCACAAAGGACTGGAAGTACATAGAACCCTCGAAGGGAGGCCCCATGATACCCTGGGGACCGAAGATAGAGACGGGCTACAAGCCTACGCCCCAACTGTTCCGCATCACGCAGGACCAGGGTGAGCAGACCAATGTGGCCGACCGCCATCCCAAGCTCGTGCGTAAGTTCCAGGAGCAGATAGATGCCTTGAGGCAGAAGTGACCCTCGTGCGCGCTGCCGCCCGGCTCATCTTGCCTGGCCTCGAAGCATTCTGATGGGGACAGGGTGGGGGAGTGGATTTTCCTGAGGAGGCTGATGTGGAGAATGGGGCAGAGTGGATGTGCGGAAAACGCAGTGCGCTGCATGTGCCCACGCAGCGCGCTGCGATGACCGATGCAGCGTGCTGCGATGGCTGGTGCACCGCACTGCGTCATTTGCCCGAAAACACTATGGTGCGGCGGTCAGCCAGGATGGGCGGCATGCACACCCGCATCCTCCGTCCGGCGAAGGCCGCCTGCGGCTGAAGGCGCAAGGCACTTACACGGGCATGGAACCGTCCGGCTCCGCTTGCGGTGAGGCATTGCGGCTGCGGTTGCGGTAGGCCGAAGGGCTGAGGCCGGTCTGCTTGGTGAAGAAAGTTGCAAAGGCCACTTGCGACGAGAAGCCCAGTCGCTGGGACACCTCCTGCACGGTGAGGTGCGAGGAGAGCAGCAGTGCCGAGGCCTTCTCAACGAGGCAGCTGCTCAGTATCTGCTTGGGTGTCCTGTCCACCACACGCGCTGTGACCATCGACAGATAGCGTGTGCTCACGGCCAGACGGCGGGCGTAGTCGGCCACGTGGTGGTCTGTGGCATAGTGGGCAGCGATGAGCGACATGAACTCATTGTAGATGTCGGCGGGACGCATGGCGCTTGGCTCGCTCTCCACAGCATACACCACACGGTTGTGCATATAGGCGTGTGCCGCTGTCACAGCCTGTTGCACCGTGTCGCCCATGGCCATGCGGGTGGCGATGGCGGCTGATAGGGCGCTGCTCACTCCGTGCTTCTGCCATCCGTCCATATTGGCCGAGGAGAAGAAGCGGCCCTCTCCTGCGTTGAGCAGATAGGCGGTCAGGCGGTCCTCGGCCAGGCGTCCGCCGCGCAGCAATACTGCTCCGGCGCCCGTGGAAGCCAGCAGGCGGGCAGCCCGCTCCATGTCGCTGTCGGTCCTGATGCGCATCCCCAGCATCGCCTCAGTCTCTGCCACACGCATGAGCAGCAGGGTGGCATGGGGAAAGAGGGTGCTTTCCCATTGCCGCATCACATCGTCATCTACCAGCGGCTTGCCCGATGAGGCTATCAGTCCGGGCGCCATCACCAGCCGCGGATGCCCCTGCAGCTCGTAGGCCAGCGCCCTCACCGTGTCGGCATGGCGCAGCAGTCCCACCTTCACAGCCCGCGGACGGCTCTCCTGCAGGATGGCTCTCACCTGTCCCGCAACCATTCCGGCAGGCAGGTCGTGCACGCTGCTGATGCCCTGCCTGCCCTGTGTGGTGACCGACGTGACGGCGGTGAGCGCAAAGCCGCCCAGCGCTGTGATGGTGCGCGCGTCGGCCTGCAGCCCGGCACGCGCTGTGCTGTCGGAACCGTTGATGCTCAATACAGAAATCTCTTCATACATGTTGCAAAGTTAACACATTTCTCTCTCATCTCCTTTCTGTTACGGATTTTTCGCGCTATCTTTGCGCTGGGTGTATGCCGGCAGCTCTGCAGGGGTGTGCCGCGAAAGCCCCTTCGGGCGCTGACAACCATCATAAAAAGGAACGATAAGAACAATGAGAAAGACCTTTCTTCTGCTTTTCCTCTGTCTGGCAACGGCTGTGCAGGCAGGCAGGAACATCATCTTCGAGACCGACATGGGTAATGACGTGGATGACGCATGGGCGCTGGACATGCTGCACAAGTATGCCGACAGGGGCCAGGCACGCATCCTGGCCGTGATGCTCAACAAGGAGGGCCTGGGGCCCTGCCGCTTTGTGGAGGCGATGAACACCTGGTATGGCCGACCCCGCATCCCCGTGGGACGTGCCCTGAGGGAGTTTCCGAGCAACGAGGGAATGCCCAACTTCACCAATATCGTGCCCGACATGAAGGCCGCCGACGGCACTCCCCTCTATCCCCATACGATAAGCAAGCTTGCTGACTGCCCCGATGCCGTGACCCTCTACCGCCGTCTGCTGGCCAAGCAGAAGGACCACTCGGTGACCATCGTGAGCGTGGGCTTCAGCGGCAACCTGGCTGCACTGCTGCATACCGGCGCCGACCGTTACTCCCCGCTGTCGGGTGCCGAGCTTGTGGCACGCAAGGTGTCGGCCCTGGTGATTATGGCAGGTCACATCGAGAACCCCGATTATGTGGAGTACAATGTGGAGAACGATATCCCTTCCTGCCAGGAGGTCTTTGCCAAGTGGCCCGGTGAGATAGTGGTCACACCCTTTGAGCTGGGGCTGGCCGCCAAGTTGCCCGCCTCCTGCCTCAAGAATGACTTCGGGTGGACAGACCATCATCCGGCCCTCGACGCTGTCATGGCAGCACGCGGCCAATATGCCGACTACCCCACATGGGACATGACCGCCGTGGTGTATGCCGTGGAGGGATGTGCAGGCTACTTCACTCTCTCGCGTCCCGGAACCATCACCGTGACCGACAAGGGCTGCACGCACTACCAGGCCGACAGCCGTGGCAGGCACCGGTATATGATGTCGGACCACAATCAGAGCGCGCTCCTGGTGAAGCATATGTGCGATCTGGTATCCCGCAAACCCAAGAACAAGAAATAAGACAAAGATATGAAGAAAACTATCCTATTGGTTGCGGCCGCCCTCACAGCGGCCCTCTCCGGTGTACGTGCCCAGCAGCCCACCCTGTCGCCACTGCCTCAGAAGGCCACGTGGAGCGAGGTGGCCTTTGCCCATGGCACCCCTGTATATATCGAAGGAGCCGACAAGGCCGATGCCGACGCCGTGGCTCTCCTGTGCGAGAAGCTCGACGGCTGTCTCACCCCATCGCCCCAGGGTGCCGTGCGCCTGCTCATCGGTGAGGTGGGCGACAAGGCTGTGAAGGCATACCGCAAGCAGGTGCCTGCCCATGCCGAGGGCTATCTGCTGAGCGTGGAGCCGGGCCGCGTGGTCATCGCAGGCAGGGACGGTGCCGGCACCTACTATGGTGTGCAGACCTTCCTGAAGCTGTGGCAGCAGCAGAACGTCATGCAGTGCCGCATCGAGGACTGGCCCAGCGTAGATTGCCGAGGCGTCATCGAAGGCTTCTACGGCAACCCCTGGAGCCACAAGGACCGCCTGCGCCAGTTTGAGTTCTACGGCTGCAACAAGCTGAACATCTATGTGTATGGCCCCAAGGACGACCCTTACCACCGTGCCCACTGGCGCGACCCCTACCCACAGGACGAGGCTGCAAGGCTGAAGGAACTGGTGCAGGAGGCACATCGCAACAAGGTGCAGTTTGTGTGGGCGGTGCATCCCGGAGGTGACATACAGTGGAACCTGAAGGACTCGATGGCCGTGTGCCAGAAGTTGGAGTGGATGTACGAGCTGGGTGTACGCACCTTCGCCGTCTTCTTCGATGACATCTGGGGCGAGGGCAGCAAGGCTGACAAGCAGGCAGGACTGCTCAACTACGTCACCGACAACTTCGTGCGCAAGCACAGCGACGTGCAGCCGCTCATCATGTGCCCCACTCAGTACAACAAGGCATGGAGCGGCGGCGACTATCTGAGCACTCTGGGCACACGCATGTACCCCGAAGTGAGGGTCATGTGGACGGGCAACAGCGTGGTGGATATGATAGAGCGCGATGACATGGAGTGGATTAACAAGCAGCTGGGACGCAAGGCATTCATATGGCTCAACTACCCTGTGAACGACTACTGTCAGAGCCGCATGCTCATGGGCAAGACGTATGGCAACGGACTCGACATCAATGAGATGGTGAGCGGATTCTGCTCCAACCCCATGGAATATGCCGAGGCATCCAAGGTGAGCCTCTATAGCATAGCCGACTATACGTGGAACATGCCGCAGTATGATGCCGTGCGCAGCTGGCAGCAGGCCATCACAGAGCTTATGCCCACCGCATCGGAGCCTTTCCGCTGGTTCTGTGAAAACAATATAGACCTGGGCAAGACGGGCCACGGACTGCGCCGCGAGGGCGAGAGCCCACGCTTCCCCCAGGCAGGCAAGGCCGCTTGGACGGAATACGAAAGCTTCTTCCAGAAGTTGGCCGGCGAGGCAGCCCTGCTGCTGGCCGACAGTGTGAACAGTCCTGAGATGCTGAGCGAGATAAAGCCTTGGGCAGAGAGCATGCGCCTGCAAGGCTTGCGCGGACTCACGGTGACCCGCCTGGCAAAGGCCCAGGAGGCCGGTGACAGCATACAGTTCATCGGGCTTTACCGCACCCAGCAGGCCATTGAGCAGGCCCAGAAAGCCATCATCAGCCGCAACTGGGAGGGCAGTGTGGTGAAGGCCAAGCCCGTGGTGGGAGGCACAGTCATCGCGCCTTGGATAGACCGTACGCTGGCTGAGAGTGTCAAGGCATACAAGCGCCATCATACCTATGGCCGTGAGGTGTTCCCCGCACAGGCCATCGAGGACGGACAATATACCATTCTGGCCGATGGCCGCTACCTGACTGACGCACAGGCCGCTACCGACCGCACAGGCGACCATCCTGTGTTGCAGGCATCGCGCGACAGCATCAATCCGCAGCGGCAGCAGTGGAACGTGGAGCTTGACATCACCACGGGACGCTACAAGATAAGCAATGTGCAGGACAGCCGATACGTCAACGAGAGGGGAGCCTTCTGGGCAAACAAGAGCCTGAACCCCTTTGACCCCGAATGGCATACCTTCATCCTCACCAGGCAGGACGACGGAACCTACACCATCCAGTGCGGCGGACGTGCCGGCAAGGGCTTCTGGAAGATAGAGGGCGACCGCATCGTCAATGCCCCCGAGGGCACCCGCTTCCGTCTCGAACCAGTGCACTAATCACCACCCAGAGAGGCAGACCATTGACAAAAACCTTGCGCAAGAGCAGGGAAAGAACTAATTTTGCACCAAAGAAAGCATATATAAGATATGAGAAAGACCATCCTGTGCGCTATCGCACTCGCATGCGGCACCCTGGCCCATGCACAGTCAGGCATTACCGGAGACGTACTGAAGACCCTCGAAGGCAGTTACAACACTTCTCCCACCGAGAAGGCATTGAGGAATGCCATGGGTGGAACCAGCATACAGAAGCTGACACTCAACCAGGACAACCGCCAGACCAAGGACACGCACTTCAGTACCGAGGTGAAGAACACGGGCATCAGCGACCAGCAGAGCAGCGGCAGATGCTGGCTCTTTACGGGCACCAACGTGCTGCGCAACCGCGCCATGCGCACTCTGGGAGTGAGTGACTTCTTCTTCAGTCAGGTGTATCTCTTCTTCTACGACCAGCTGGAGAAGAGCAACCTCTTCCTTCAGGGAGTGATAGATACGCGCAAGGAGGACATTGACAGCCAGATGGTGCGATGGCTCTTCCAGAATCCTCTCTCCGACGGAGGCACCTACACGGGTGTGGCCGACCTGGTGACCAAGTACGGACTCGTGCCTCAGGACGTGATGCCGGAGACCTATGTGAGCAATCTCACCTCGGAGTTCAACGGACATCTCAAGCGTAAGCTGCGCGAGGCAGGCATCCTGCTGCGCGAGAAGAGCCAGGAGGGAGCCAGCCTGAAGCAGCTTGAGGCCATCAAGGTAGATCAGCTCAAGACCGTGTACCACATGCTGGTGATGGCCTACGGACAGCCCCCCAAGTCCTTCACATGGGCACCCAAGAAGGGTGGGAAGTGCGTTGGCGAGCCACAGACATATACTCCACAGGAGTTCTACAAGAAGGTTTGCGCAGGCACCGAAGACCTCTATGCCGACTATGTGATGCTGATGAACGACCCCAGCCGCCCCTATCACCAGGTGTATGAGATAGACTACGACCGTCACCTCTACGACGGTCACAACTGGCTCTACGTCAATCTGCCGATGGACGAACTGAAGCCCTTGGCCATTGCCTCGCTGAAGGATTCGTGCCAGATGTACTTCTCGTGCGACGTAGGTAAGTTCCTCGACAGGCAGAGCGGCTTCCTGGACGTGAACAACTTCGACTATGGCAACCTCTTCGGAACCACCTTCGGGATGAACAAGAAGCAGCGCATACAGAGCTTCGACAGCGGCAGCTCGCATGCCATGACGCTCATGGCTGTGGATGAGGACGCGCAGGGCAAGCCCGTGAAGTGGAAGGTGGAGAACAGCTGGGGACGCTCGGCAGGCGCCGACGGCTACCTCATCATGACCGACGAGTGGTTTGACGAGTACATGTTCCGCGTGGTGGTCAACCGCAAGTACTGCACTCCCCAGGTGCTCGAACTGCTCAAGAAGAAGCCCGTGAGGCTCCCCGCATGGGATCCCATGTTCATGGGCGAGGAATAAGAGCGCAACAGGACAAAGGCCCCAGCGGCCTGGAACAATAAGGTCATAAGGCACAGGGATGCCGGGCTGCGGGGTTCGCCCTACGGCCCGGCTGCCTGGCAGATGACGCGCATGCGGCTGCCATGTGCAAGGGCAGTGCGCTGCACCGGTCATCGCAGCGCATTGCATCGGCCATCGCAGCACGCTGCATCGGCCGGTGCACCGCCCTGCACCCTATGACCCATAAAAGTGAAACTATCTAACCAATACAGAACAAATGGAAACGACAAGGCAAAACAAGATAGCCCGACTGATACAGAAGGAGCTGAGCGACATATTCCAGAAGCAGACCATGCACATGCGCGGAGTGCTCGTAAGCGTGAGCGCGTGCCGCATCAGCCCCGACATGAGCATCTGCCGCGCCTATCTGAGCGTCTTCCCAAGCGGGAAGGCCGAGGAAATCGTGGAGAACATCAACACCAACCAGCGCCAAGTGCGCTATGAGCTGGGCACGCGCCTGGGCAAGCAGTTGCGCATCATACCCGAGCTGAAGTTCTTTGTGGATGACTCGCTGGACTATGCCCAGCACATCGACGACCTGCTGAAGAAATAATCGAGGCACACTGAAACACCGATGAACTACCGCCTGTTCATAGCCCGACGCTACCTCTTCAGCCGCAAGAGCCACCATGCCATCAACATCATCAGCGGCATATCGGTGGCCGGGGTGGCCATTGCCACTATGGCCATGGTGTGCACCCTGAGCGTCTTCAACGGCTTCCGCGACCTGGTGGCCGGCCTTTTCACAGCCTTCGACCCGCAGTTGCGCGTCACCCTCACCGAGGGGACCAGCGTGAGCCAGGACGACGAGGCGCTGCAGCGGCTGCGCCGGCACCCCGACGTGAAGGTATATACACCTGTCATGGAGGGCCAGGCGCTGGTGGTGCAGGACCGCCGCCAGCAGGTGGTCACCGTGATGGGTGTGGCCGACAACTTCCCCGAGCAGGCCAGCATAAACAATATCCTCTATGGTGACGGCTCGTTCTGCCTGCATGCCGACGTGCTCGAATATGGCGTGCTGGGCCTGCGTCTGGCTGCCCGTCTGGGGCTGCCCGCCAGTTTCCCCGACCCTCTGCAGGTCTATGCACCCAAGCGCGGCGAGCGGGTCAATATGGCAAACCCACTCAGTTCATTCAACCACGACGAGCTGCAGAGCCCGGGTGTAGTGTTCAATGTGCAGCAATCGCGCTACGATGACAACTACATCATCACCAGTCTCGGCTTCGCTCAAAGGCTCTTCGACCAGCGTGGACGCATCACCTCGGTGGAGCTCAGGCTGCGCGACGGCGTGTCGCTCTCGTCGGCCAAGCGCGAACTGAGGCAACTGCTGGGCGCACGCTTCCAGGTGCAGGACCGCTTTGAGCAGCAGGCCGATGTGTTCCGCATCATGCGCATCGAGAAGCTCATCTCCTTTGTGTTCCTCACTTTTATTCTCCTCATAGCCTGCTTCAACATCATCGGCTCCCTGTCGATGCTGATGATAGACAAGCGTCAGGACGTGCGCACACTGCGCAGCCTGGGTGCCACCGACGGGCAGGTGTGTGACATCTTCATGCTTGAGGGACGCATGATAAGCCTGGCAGGAGCAGCCGTAGGTCTGCTGCTGGGACTGGCGCTGTGCTGGCTTCAGCAGGAGTTCGGGCTTATCAGCATGGGCAGCAGCGCAGGCAGTTTCATCGTGGAAGCCTATCCTGTGAGCGTGCATGTGGGTGACCTTGTAATTGTATTCCTCACCGTGCTGGTGGTGGGCTGGGCTGCCGTGTGGTGGCCTGTGCGCTACCTCTCGCGCCGCTTGCTGTAGTACCATGGCCGACATCTATCCCTTCGCCCGCCCTCTGTACGTGATGGCAAAGGCTGCAGGACCCCAGTGCAACCTGCGCTGCCGGTATTGTTACTACACCGAGAAGCAGAATCTCTTTGCCGGAGGTTCGTGCGGCATGTCGCGCGAGATGCTGGAGCAGTTCGTCCAGCGCTATATCGAGGTGCAGCAAATGCCTGACATACAGTTTACCTGGCACGGTGGAGAACCCCTCCTGCGCCCCCTCTCATTCTATCGTGATGCAGTCAGGTTCCAGCGTTATTACGGTCGTGGCAAGCGCATAGGCAACTGTCTGCAGACCAACGGACTGCTGCTCACTCCCGAGTGGTGCCGTTTCCTGGCCCAGGAACATTGGCTGGTGGGCCTTAGCATCGACGGTACCCAGGCCATGCATGATGCCTACCGGCTCGATGCGGCGGGCCGTGGCACCTGGGAACGTGTGATGCGTGCCATAGAGATGCTTGATGAGCATGGTGTGGAATGGAATGCCATGGCCACAGTCAATCAGGCCAATGTGCATGAGCCGCTGGCTTTCTACCGCTTCTTCCGCGACAGCGTCGGCTGCCGCTTCCTGCAGTTCACCCCTGTGGTGGAGCGTGAGACCCGTCATGCTGACGGCCGTCATCTGGCCCAGATGCTGGATGAGGACTGTCCGCTGGCCCCCTACAGTGTGAAGCCGGCCGAGTGGGGCAGTTTCCTATGTACGCTCTTCGATGAGTGGGTGCGGCATGACGTGGGCGAGATGTTTGTGCAGATCTTCGATGCCACCCTGGCAGGATGGATGGGCGTGCAGCCTGGCGTATGCGCCTATGCCGAGGAGTGCGGGCATGCCATGGTGATGGAGCACAATGGCGACCTGTATCCATGCGACCACTTTGTGTTTCCCGAGTACCGGCTCGGCAACCTTCTGCGTGAGGGACTGCCGCAAATGGCGTACGGTCCCAAGCAGAATGCTTTCAGCCGCCTTAAGCGTGATTCGCTGCCCGCACAGTGCCGCCAGTGCCCGTGGCTCAAGGCTTGTCATGGTGAGTGTCCGCGCCTTCGCTTCACACGCACGGCCGATGGCGAACCGGGGCTCAATTATCTGTGTGCCGGTTATAAGCAGTACTTCCAGCATGTGGCGCCGTATATGGACTACATGCGGCAGGAACTCCTGGCCGGGCGAACCGCCGACGGTGTGATGCGCCACTTCTTCCGCGAGTGATTTCGGCGTGCTTCTCAAGTATTTTTGGTGTGTTTTCCAAGTCATTTTGGCGTGCCTTTCGAATGATTTCAGCGTGCCTTTCGAATGATTCCTGTGTGTTTCTTGAATGAATTCGCCGTGCCTTCCGAGCGATTTCAGCGTGCGTTCCAGAGGTGAGTCCCGCCGGTGTGCGGGTAGCTCCATCGCTCTTGTGATTGTCGCCTTTTGCCTTTCGGGGCAAAGGGGAGTCTCGTGGTCCTGCTCCCAATCAGCTTTTGATGTAATGAGATGGTGCTTTCCATGGGATAGTGGCAGGTGCTGTGTCGATCGGCCTGTTTCGCTTTGCAGAAGAAAGGGCAAGGATGGGTGGAAAAACGCAGTGCACTGCGATGGGCGACGCAGCACGTTGCGATGACCGATGCAGCGCGCTGCGTGGGCTGTTGCAGCGTGCTGCCCTGTGGCAGAAAATGTGCAAGGGGCACACCTCGCTGCCGGCTATGGCAACGGGTGCACCCCTTTTAGTCTTGTCTTGGCAAGTGTCTGTCCGGAGTGGCTTACAGAGCCATCTCGGCTCCTGCCTTGAACTTCACCACCTTCTTCTCGGGGATGGTGATGGCAGCGCCAGTGGCTGGGTTGACGCCCTGATGAGCGGCACGTGTGGTCACTGAGAATGTACCGAAGCCGATGAGAGCCACCTTATCCTCTGCTTTGACAGCAGTAGCGATAGCTGAGAGAGTAGCTTCTACAGCCTTCTTTGCATCTACCTTGCTCAGGCCTGCCGTTTCGGCCACCTTAGCGATAAGTTCTGTTTTGTTCATAGCGATTCCAATTAAGTGTTGTTGTAGAATATTCCGTTTCCTGATGGCAAATATAGGTATAGTTGGCCTGACAGCCAAGAGATTTCGTGAAAAAATAGTGCAATATGACGCACAAAGTGCCTCAAGGGTCGTTTTTGCGCTATAATTCCGCCATAAAAGTATTACCTTTGCACCTTGGAATACGTTTTATATCAGATTGACTATGCATTACATGCCACCAGTTACCAAGAACCTGCTTATCATCAACGTGCTCTTCTTCTTGGGCCGTTACGTTGCCTCGCTCTATGGCATCGACTTGGATGATGTGCTGGGCCTGCATTTCGTGCTTGCATCACACTTCCACCTCTACCAGGTGTTTACCTATATGTTCATGCATGCCAGCTGGGCACACATCTTCTTCAATATGTTTGCCGTGTGGATGTTCGGCGTTGCCATTGAGAATGCGATGGGTTCGCGCCGCTATCTCCTCTATTATCTCACCTGCGGACTGGGTGCTGCGGTGACCCAGGAGGTGGTGCAGTTTGTCCAGTATGCCTATAACGGGCTGGATGCCTATGAGCAGATACGCACGGCGGGTGCCGTGATGGCCATGGGCGACTACCTCAATCTGTGGACCACCGTAGGCGCTTCGGGTGTCGTGTATGGCATCCTGCTGGCCTTCGGCATGACCTTTCCCGACAACAGGATATTCATCTTCCCCCTGCCTGTTCCCATCAAGGCCAAGTACTTCGTGGCGGGCTATGCGGTCATCGAACTGCTGTCGGGTTTCGGGTCGTCCAACGATGGCGTGGCCCATTTTGCCCACCTGGGCGGCATGCTCTTCGGTCTGCTCCTGCTGCTCTATTGGCGCAACGGAGGCGGACGAAGCAACAACAACAGCCGCTGGTATGACCAGGGCGGGCATTACGACCGCGGTCAGGGCAGCGGAATGAGCCAATGGTTCGGCAAACTCAAGAAGCGGATGCAGCGCCCCAAGATGCATGTGACGCGCGGAGGAAAGTTCGGGCAGGACATGGACTACCGCGAGGCTGAGCGCAAGGACGAGGAAGAGATGGACCGCATATTGGACAAGATACGCAAGAGCGGCTACCAGGCCCTGAGCGATGAAGAGAAGCGCAAGCTCTTCGACATCAGCAACCGCCATAGATGACACCTATATACATTATATATAATATAGCTTCGGCACATCATGTCTAAGAAGCCGCAGAATTCCCTGTTACGTGTTCTCGGGGGCGTGCTTGTGGGGGCCAATCTGGTCACCATCGTGCTCCTGTGGGCCACGGTGCTCAGCACCTACCTCCCGCCAGACCGCTTCCCCCGCCTTTCCTTGCTGGGGCTGGCCTTCCCTGTGTTCCTTACGGCCGATGTCGTATTCGTCTTCGTGTGGCTGCTCTGCCGTGCGCGGATGGTGTGGCTGCCCCTTGCCGGACTCCTTGCAGTGGGCGGCTTCGTCCTCGACTACTGCCCTCTGAACGGACGCGGCGAGGTGCCCGACAGCACGCTCTGCGTCATCTCCTACAATGCAGGCGCTGTGCAGGGTGCCGAGGGCCGCGACTCCTTCTGGAGCTACCTTGATAGGATGAATCCCGATATAGTGTGCGTGCAGGAAGCGAGTCCCACGTGGTTTGACAACGAGGAGGCCAAGGCCGACATGAAAAGGCTGCACTTCAACTGTATGGGCGAGAAGGGCGTGTATGTGCTCAGCCGTATGCCCTTGTGCAAGGCAGGCGTCAAGTTCCAGTACGAGACGAAGGGTAATGGCAGTTTTGCCTGTTGGGCGCTCCACGGACAGGACAGCATCCTGGTGGTGAGCAACCATCTGGAGAGCAACCGCCTCTCCAGCGCAGACAAGGATGAGTACCACCAGATAATACACAACCCCAACGGCGATGTGGTGAGGCACGAAGGCAGGGCCCTGGCAGGCAAACTGGCCCGCGCCTCACGGTTGCGTGGCCCGCAGGTGGACAGTCTATGTGCTCTGGCCACCGACTATGCCCGCTATCCCCTGCTGGTGTGCGGCGATTTCAATGACACCCCCATCTCCTACACCTACCAGCGCCTTTCGAGGGTCCTCACATCGGCCTTCAGGCAGAGCGGCACGGGCATGGGTTTCTCATTCAACCAGGATGAGTTCTTCGTGCGAATCGACCATGTGTTCTTCTCAAGGCACTTCGAGAGCACCAAAACGCTCATCGACCGTCATATTTACCTCTCTGACCACTATCCTATAGTCACATATCTGCGTCTGAGAAGCCAATAAAGACGACTTTTCGACAGAAATTCGTGGCATGGTGCATTAAGTCACAAAAAAATATGTACCTTTGCGCTATATCGCGTGTTATACACTGCTAAAGAAAAGATAAAAAACAATAAATATAACTGAAAATGCAAAACAAAGGATTTGTAAAGGTCTTCGCGCTTCTGCTCGCCCTTGTCTGCATCTTCTACCTGAGCTTCTCTGTGGTCACGAGCCACTTTGAGAGTAAGGCAGAGACGATTGCGCAGACTGAGGGAGAGGAGGCTGCCAACCACTATCTTGACTCAGTGCTCAACAACAAGGTGTACTGTAACGTATGGACACTGAAGGAATGCCGCGAGATGGGCATCGGTCTGGGACTGGATCTCAAGGGCGGTATGAACGTCATCCTGGAGGTAAGCGTGCCCGATGTGGTGAAGGCGCTGGCCGACCACAAGGAGGAGACCGACGAGAACTTCCGCCGTGCCGTTGAGCAGGCCACTACAGAGGCAGCCAACAGCCAGAGTGATTTCATCACCTTGTTTATCAAGGACTATAAGGCTCTCGCCCCGGAGAAGTCTTTGGCGGAGCTCTTTGCCACGCAGCAGCTGCGCGACAAGGTGACCACCAAGAGCACCGACAAGGAGGTGGAGCGCGTGCTTCGTGCCGAAGTGAAAAGCGCCATTGCCAACTCTTACAACGTGCTTCGCACCCGTATCGACCGCTTTGGAGTGGTGCAGCCCAATATCCAGGCTCTCGAGGGCCAGGAGGGTCGCATCATGGTGGAGATGCCTGGTGTGAAGGAGCCCGAGCGTGTGCGCAAGCTCTTGCAGGGCAGTGCCAACCTGGAGTTCTGGGAGACCTATAACACTACCGAGGTGACTCCTTTCCTGGTGACACTGGATGGCAAGCTGGCTGCAGCGCTGAGCGGTGTCAAGGAGGAAGCCAAGGCCGACACCACACAGGCTGATTCTGCACTCGTGGCAGAGGAGAAGGCTGTGGCTGATACCGCACAGCGTGCCAAGGGTGACCTGGCTGCTGCTGTAGGCGGAAACAAGGAGGAGAAGGCAAGCAACGCTCTCTCTGCCGCCGACATCGAGAAGGCACACAAGCAGCACCCCCTTCTGAGCCGCCTTCAGCTGGCTCAGGGCGCATACGGCTGCGTGGTGGGTTTTGCCGCCATGCGTGATATGGAGGCCATCAGCGAGCTCCTCGAGAGCCCCGAGGCCAAGGAGATCCTGCCTGCCGACCTGCGTCTGAAGTGGGGCGTGAAGGGTATTGGCGAGGGTGCCAATGCCAATGTATATGAGCTCTATGCCATCAAGGTGACCGAGCGTAACGGCCGTGCTCCCCTGGAGGGCGACGTGGTGACCGACGCAAGCGACACTTATGATGAGCACGGACGTCCTGCCGTGAGCATGAAGATGAATGTAGATGGTGCCCGCCGTTGGGCTGCCCTCACCAAGGCAAACCTGAAGCGCAGCGTGGCCATCGTGCTTGACGACAACGTGTATAGCGCTCCCACTGTACAGAGCGAGATTACGGGCGGTAGCTCGTCTATCACTGGCTCATTCACAGCAGAGGAGACCCGCGACCTGGCCAATGTGCTGAAGAGTGGTAAGATGCCTGCTCCTGCCAAGATCGTGAGCGAGGAAATCGTAGGTCCTTCGCTGGGTGCCGAGTCTATCCAGCAGGGTGTGTGGAGTTGTGTCATCGCCTTTGTCATCCTGATGCTCTACATGGTGACCATGTACGGAGTGATTCCCGGTATGGTGGCCAATGCTGCCCTCGTGCTGAACCTCTTCTTCACAGTGGGCATCCTGACCAGCTTCCAGGCAGCCCTCACCATGAGTGGTATTGCCGGTATGGTGCTTACCCTGGGTATGGCAGTGGACGCCAATGTGCTTATCTACGAGCGTACCAAGGAGGAGATGCGTGCAGGCAAGCCTGTTCGCGAGGCACTCGAGGCAGGTTACAACAACGCTTTCAGCGCCATCTTTGACTCTAACCTCACCAGCCTTATTACGGCAGTCATCCTCTACAACTTCGGTACAGGACCTATCCGTGGCTTTGCTACTACCCTGTTCATCGGTATCTGCGTGAGCTTCTTTACTGCTGTGTTCCTCACCCGTGTGCTCTACACCGAGATGATGAACCGCGACAAGTGGAAGAACCTGACCTTCCAGACAGCCATCGGCAACAAGATATCTTTCCAGAATCCTACCTTCAGGATCATGAGCGCATACCGCAAGAGCTTCACAGTCTTCGGCGTGCTGGCTGTATTGAGCCTTGGTTTCATGTTCACAAGAGGCTTCAGCAAGAGTATTGACTTCACTGGTGGCCGCAACTTCGTGGTGCTCTTCGAGAAGCAGGTAGAGCCTGAGACCGTGCGTGAGCTGCTGGCTGAGGCATTCCCCGAGAGCACTACCAGCGCCATCGCACTGGGTACCGACGGCAAGACCATCCGTATCTCCACCAACTACCGCATCAATGAGGACGGTACTGCAGTAGATAGCGAGATTGAGCAGAAGCTCTTCACCGTGCTCAAGGACGGCAAGCTTCTGGCTGACGACCTCACTCTGGAGAACTTCATCAACCGCGACGAGCGTGCCGGCGGCTCCATCATCAGCAGCCAGAAGGTGGGTCCCTCGGTGGCCGAAGACATCACGTATGGTGCCATCATCAGCGTTATCCTGGCCCTGGCAGCCATCTTCGTCTATATCCTTGTGCGCTTCCGCAACGTAGCCTTCTCTGTTGGCTCTATCGTTGCACTCACCAGCGACACCCTGCTCATCCTGGGTATGTACTCGATGTGCTGGGGCTGGATGCCCTTCTCATTGGAGATTGACCAGACGTTCATCGGCGCTGTGCTGACCGCCATAGGTTATTCTATCAACGATAAGGTGGTGGTGTTCGACCGTATCCGCGAGTATATCGGCTTGTACCCCACCCATGACCGCAAGGAGTTGTTCAACACCTCGCTGAACAACACATTGAACCGTACCATCAACACCTCTGTGTCAACCTTCATCGTGCTGGCAGTTATCTTCTGCCTCGGAGGCGCTAGCATCCGCAGCTTTGCCTTCGCGATGATACTGGGTGTAATCTTTGGTACCCTGTCGTCAATCTTTGTGGCTGCTCCCACAGCCTACTTGACGATGCGCAAGATCAGCAAGAAGTAAACACCGGACTATAGTCTGGACATCCAGGCACCGGGCGGGGCACAGGGAGAAACCCTGCTCCGTCCGGTGTCTCTTTTTGGTGAAAAGGCCGAGTCGTTTCGCAGAAAAGGCAGGAGCGTTTTGCTGGAATGGCAGGAGCGTTTCGCTGAAAAGGTCGAAGCGTTTTGCTGAAAAGGTCGAAGTGTTTTGCAGGAATGACCGCCGTGATTCGCTGAGTTGGCCGCAATGATATGGTGAAATGCCCGAGGTGAATCGCGGAAAAGACCATTGCGAACAGTTGCTTGGGTACAGACGGCCTCGAGGCCGGGTACTCTTGGCATGGCAGGGAGGTTTGGGAAGAAAGTTCGCCCTATGGACGTTGGTAAATGAAAAGGTCTGCGGTAAAAGCATTCTCGCGCCAACAAGTTTCGGTATGAATCTTCGTGCGAAGGGTTCGCTTCACCAGCGCGGCTTGGAGTAAAGCGCTTGGCTAATAGCTCCTTCTGCCATCGTGAAGCGTCAAGAGGTTTCGTGCGCAAGGTTCGCTCCACCAGCGCGGCTTGGAGTAAAGCACTTGGCTAATAGCTTATCCCGCCATCGCTAACCGTCAAGAGGCTTCGTGCGAAGGGTTTGCTCCGCCGGCACGGCCTGGAGTGAAGGGCTTGGCAAGGGATTTCTTCGCTTGAATCAATGAGAGACAAAGGATAAGATGAAAGGATGGATATGATGAGACGAATTGGTTTGATAATTCTGGCGTGGCTTTGCGTGCTGTTGATAAGTGCGCAGAGCGACACCATCCGCGTGCTGGCCATTGGCAACAGCTTCTCTCAGGATGCCATTGAACAGTACCTCTATGAGTTGGGACGTGAGGTGGGCGTGGAGATGGTCATCGGTAACGGTTATCGCGGAGGGCAGGGCTTTGCTTCCCACTGGCGCGATGTGACCGAGGAGAACAACACTTTTGAGTACCGCAAGGTGGTACGTGGCGTGCGCACCAACAGGCGGCACACGGCGCTCCGTACCCTTGTGCAGGACGAGCCATGGGACTACATCACCGTGCAGCAGGCCAGTCCGGAGTCGGGTCTGTATGGTACCTATGAACCATGCATGAGCGAGCTTCTCCAGTATGCCACCGCTCTCTGCCCCAACCCAAACGTCCAGCTGGGCTTCCACATGACGTGGGCCTACTCCCACGACTCCACTCATGGCGGCTTTGCCAACTATGGCAGCAGCCAGCAAGCCATGTACGACAGTATCCGTAGTTCCGTACAGCTGGCCTTGGCAGAGCATCCCGAGATTACTTTCCTTGTGCCCAGCGGCACTGCCATACAGAATGCGCGGGCCTCATGGCTGGGCGACAACCTCAACCGCGACGGCTACCACCTCGACCTCAAGTTCGGTCGTTACACCGCCGCGTGCACCTGGCTCGAGCGTCTCACGGGCATATCCTCGGTGGGTCTCCACTATCGCCCCGCCGGTGTGGATGCTGTCACCGCACTCACCTGCCAGCTGTCAGCCCACAGGGCATGCGCTTCGCCCTACGAGGTGGCCGATATGAGCGAGGCCGGCTATGCCCTGGTCAATGACATCAAGCCCACCGGGAAGATCAGGCTCAACTTTGGTGATGCCTCGTCAGGCATTGCCAGTTGGAACGACATAGGCACTGACCTGCGCACCCATACGTGGATTACCGACGAGTACATGCACCCTACGGGCATCACGCTCACCGCCTCGCAGCCCATGGCAGGCTCCAACCAGAACGGAGCCACCTACACCATCACCCGCATGCTCATGCCTGCCCGGGTGAGCATGACGGCCTTGTGGGGCTATGCCGCCGGCAAGTTTGGCAATGCCCAGGCGCGTCCTCTGGCCGAATATACGCTGGGCCACCTCAATCCCGACCTGAAGTATGACTTCACCATCTTCGCTTCGCGGCAGGACTGTACCGACTTCCGCCAGACCACCTTCGTGCTGCAGGGGCAGGGGAGCTATGCCGAGTCGGTCGAGGCAGCCAACAACACATCCGACGTAGTGCGCATCAAGGGCGTACGTCCCACGGCCGACGGTCGCATCGTGCTGTGTGTGATGCCGGGTACACGCAACTCCACCGCCCACCGCTTCTATTATCTCAATGCCGTCATCGTGCGTGCCCACTGATGCGGTGTGCCCTGGGGCGCTCCGGTGAAGCCGCCCATTTACAGAAAACAATATCTTAACAACATTATATCATATGGAACAAAAGAAACAGATACAGCTGCAGTTTCGTCTGAAGGACGTGCGTCTGCTGCAGTTCGTCAACCTTTCCAACGGTTGGCCAGAGGGTGACATGCAGATTGGCAACCAGATTCAGTTCAACGCCGACACCGCTCAGCGCATGGTGATGTGCAATATGAACGTGGAGTACAAGAAGAACGACCTCACCCAGCTCATCTTTGGTGCGCAGTGCGTAATAGAGTTCTCTCGCGAGAGCTGGAGCGCCCTCTACCAGTTGCAGGGCGATCAGTGGATAGTGCCTGCCGAGCTGGCCTGCCATCTGGCCGATGTCACTCTGGGTGCCGCACGTGGCATGCTTGCCCTCAAGAGCGAGGAGGCCGGCCTGCCCCGCCTCATTCTGCCTCTGATGGATCCCCGCCAGATTGTGCGCGAAAACCTGCGTTTCCCCCGCCAGAAGTCTGCCTCGGAGATGCCCTTGCCCCCATCGGCAGGCAACGCCTGAGCCTTGGCTTCGTGCCTTTGCCCCATTCTCCCTCGCCTGGCAGTCCTCATGGTGCTCCCTCGCGAGGGCTTTCTTTCTGATGCCTTGCCTGCCGTGGGGCAGCGCCTCCTGCAGCAGCATGCCTGGTGTACGGCCTTGGGCACCTCCCCTCCTTGCCCTTACGGACTCTCCCCGTGCCCTTTCCCCGGTGCCGCACAGAGTCCCGCCCGCAGCCCCTTGTGTTGCTGGCCTGTGCGATGCAGTGCGGTGCATCGGCCATCGCAGCGCCCTGCATCGCCTGTCGCAGCGCGCTGCGATGGCCAGTGCAGCGTGCTGCGTTTTTGCATCTACAGTAGTCCTTGGCATTTTACCGTGTCTTCCATCCGTCTCCCTACAGCCGTATCTGCCCGCATCCGGGGCCGCAGGCGGGCTCCTTCTCAGCCCCTCTGCCCGCAGTGAGCACCTTTCCCTTTCCTAAGGAAGCCTTTTCCCCAAAAAAGTTCGACCGCCCCTTGCCGTTTCGGCAGAAAGTTGTAACTTCGTGGCAACTAACATCCTCTTTGTGAGGGAAAACCTTATGCGACTATGAATACCAAGCCTGACTCCATGACCCAAGCACGTGTGTGGCTGCAGAGAGCCAGCCTGCGCCCGGCAGGCAGTATCAGCTGTGTGTGCCTCCTTTGCCTCTCCCTCTTCCTTGCCGGTACCCCGGTCTGGGCCCAGCAGTCCGTCACGGGACGTGTGGTAGATGACCGCACGGGCGAGCCCGTCCCCTATGCCACGGTGTATGTATCGCAGAGCAACGGCACGCTCACCAACGAGGAAGGCCGTTTCCAGCTCACTCTGGAGCCCGCCGACAGCGTCACCGTGTCCTTTCTCGGCTATGCCAAGCGCCGCTTCCTGGCGCGCGACCTTCCCCGCGTGGTGCGTCTCGAGTCGGCAGCCACGCAGATGCGGGAGGTGACGGTAGTGTCGCCCGCAAGCATCCTCAACAAGGTGGTCAAGAGGCTCGACAAGGAATACCGGACCCGCGAAGGCAAGTCGGCCGACTACTTCCTGCGCCAGACCTTCGAGCTGAAGAGCGGCCGCAGCGAGATGGTAGAGGCGTTCATGACCTCCGACTGTGCCGTCAACCTCCGCCACACAGCCTTCATCAGCGGCCGTCACTACCAGCTGGCCGACTACAGCGAGCTGGCAGCCCTCTTCTCTTCATCCAACCTCCAGCATCTCTTCGACTTCGCTCCGCGTGTCTATGACAACCCCTTCTGGGACCAGGTGTATGTGCCCCTGGGCAGCAGCCATCCCGCTTACCTGCAGGTGTCGCAGCATATGCCCATTAGCGGGACGGTCACGCTCGGCGATGCCCCATCGCGCAGCGACACCCGCAAGCTGGTCTCCTCCAGTTATGACATCCGCGTGGAGGAGCTGCCCGGTGACGATGGCTACTACAAGATACACTTCACCCGCCGCGAGCGCATGGTCAATCATCCCCTGGTGACAGGCACCCTGTATGTGCAGTCCAAGGGGTTCCGCGTGCTGGGCTTCGAGGGTCGCATGTCGGGCGTGGTGCTTGATGCCGCTAAAGACTTCTGGCTGCAGACCAGTGAGACCGAGCCTGTCATCCGCATAGGATACACCCACCGCCGTGGCTTCACCGAGGTGGAGTACGTGTCGTGCGTCATGGAGGCCGCACAGATGAAGTGCCGCTCCATCGCATACAACTTGGGTGCCAGAGAGCTCAAGGCCACCCGACGGCAGAAGATAGAGCTGGGCGATGACATGCTCCACACCATTGCGCAGGCGGGCTACGACCCTGCCCTGTGGGAACAGACGCTCATCCAGCGCACGGCTCACGAGGAGCGCATTGCCGGCCGGCAGGCTGCTGCGGGCGACTCGCTGCAGGCCCAGGCGGTGCCCGGCGCCGCCCCAAGGCATCATCAGCCCGACTCGCTGGCACTCTCGGGACCCTTCCGCCCCCTGGTGGAGCGCCTGCGGGCCTTCGGGCGCACCATTCCGCAGGAGAAGATATTCGTTCATATGGACAATACAAGCTACCAGCTGGGCGACACCATCTGGTTTTCGGCCTACACCCGCCGTACCGACACCGACCGTCCGTCGGGTGTGAGCGGTGTGCTCTATGCCGAGCTCTATAATCAGGACGGCTATCTGGTGGAGCGCAAACTGGTGCAGATGACCCAGGGTGAGGGCAGCGGCTACTTCGCGCTTGCCGACAAGGCTCCCTACGCAGGCTTCTACGAGTTGCGGGCCTATACGCGCTGGCAGCTCAATTGGGGCGGTTATGAGCGCGAGCATTCGCCCTTCGCCATACGGTGGTTCGACTCGCGGGAGTTTGAGAAAGCCTATTTCCGCGACTACGAGAAGCTCTACAGCCGTGTCTTCCCCGTGTACGACCGTCCTCAGGAGCCTGGCGTGTCTTCACCCGCGATATGACGCTCAGGGGCAAGCGCCGCTACTTCCGCAAGGACATGGACCGTCGCACACTCACCCTCTCGGTCTTCCCCGAGGGCGGAGGCTTGGTGGCGGGTCTGCCCTGCCGCGTGGCTTTCGAGGCCGCCTGGAGCGATGGTGAGTGGACCGATGGCTGGCTCTATTGTGGCCAGGACTCTGTCCGGGTGCAGAACCGTGGGCGCGGCACCTTTATGGTCACCCCCGTGGCAGGCAAGGTACAGAAGGTGCGCTTCGTGGCCGCTGACAGCTCGGTGGCCGAATGCCGCCTGCCCGATGCCGACCCGCAGGGCGTGGCGCTGCACCTCCAGCAGCAGGACGACGGCTGGAGGGCCGCCATACGCACATCGTCCCAGCTCCCTGCCGACAGTCTGGCACTCACCCTCATGCACGAGGGGCGCCTGATCTCCTTCCAGCCGCTGGCGCGTCTCGCTGGTGGGGCAGGCGAGCGCGTGGCCACCTTCGATGCATCGGTCTTGTCCTCGTCGGGCGTCTTCCAGCTCACCGTATTCGACTCCCACGGGCGTGTCTATGCCGACCGCCTCTTCTTTGTGCGCCGTGACTGCGACCTGCAGCCCAGCCTCACCATGCAGGGGCTCAAGGAGACCTATGCCCCCTATGAGCCTGTGAGCCTGAGGCTGAAGGCACCCCAGGGAGCCCGCAGCGTGTCGCTCGCCGTGAGGGACGACAGCAGGCGCGACTTCCTGAACGACAACGGCACCATCCTCACCGAGATGCTCCTGGCCAGCGAGATACGTGGCTTTGTGCCCCAGCCCAGCTGGTACTTTGAGCGCAATGACGAGGAGCACCGCACGGGGCTCGACCTGCTCATGCTCACACAGGGCTGGAGGCGCTTCCGCTGGCAGGATATGGCCATCAGCGGAACGTGGGACCTGAGCCAGCCCGCCGAGCAGGCACCGGTCATACGCGGCGGTGTGTATAAGTACAACTGGGAGTATCTGGGCGATGGCGAGAGCGTGCTGCACCCTGACCTCAGCGCCCTCCTGGCCGGCGGAAGCCTTTCCCCGCAGCCCGCCGAGCCGTCGGTGGTGGGCGGAGCAGCCGACCGCAAGGCCGTTGACCCCGCTGCCATCCGTCCCGACGGCCAGTCGTCAGGCACCGACGGCCAGGCTGGCGGGCAGAAGGAAGACCGCTCGGCCGGCCGCGACAGGGACTATATCATGTCGCGCCAGTACCTCAAGAGTGACAAGGATGTGAAGCTGCATGCCGAACTGGTATCGGCTGACGGGCAGAAGATGGCCGCCAACGAGCGCGTCACCAAGAACGGGCGGTTCCAGATGCAGCTGCCTCCCTTCTACGGCCAGGCCCACTTCTTCCTCAGTGCCGCCGATACGACCAAGTGGAGCCGGCGCGAACGAAAGAACTACAAATGGGTGCAGGGCAAGGAGTATGACGTGGATTTCGACCCGCGCTCGCCCATTAACAAGTTCAAGAAGATACGCTTCGACATCAAGCGTGCTGACTACAAGGCGCGCGTGCAGTGGCCTTATCCGCGCTTCGTGTCGGGCTACAGCCACTATCAGAGCACGCTCTCGCAGCGTCCCGAAAGAGACTCCGCGGGCTCCCTCTTCGTGCTGGATGCAGGCAATGTCCACAATATGCCCGAGATATCGGTGCGCGCCAAGCACAATGGCATGCGGGCGTTTGACGATTCGCAGCCCTGTGTCTCCTATGATGCCGAGGAGGCCGACAATATGGTGTTCGATGCCGGCATGTTCAGCTTGGCACGCTACGTGGTGGCCGACTACGGGCTGGTGCACCCCTTCGTGGGCGGCATGAACAATCTTGCAGCCATGGGCGACGGGATGGGCGACCCTGAACACATGGAGGTGAGATACGGTATCTCGCCCTCGCGCAGGGCTCTGCCGCAGTATATCGACCGCTATGGAGGCATCCCCCGTGACTCGCTCTACCGCTCCGACCGCCTGCTCTCCTTCATGAGTCTGCACTCTCCCGAGGAGGCGCGGGAGTTCTACCGCGGCATCGACAGGTTGTTTATCTACACCGACTATGACCGTCGCAAGGCGGGCGACCGCCGCTACCAGGGTACCGACCTGCCCGTCACCACCACCGTCATGTATCCCCGCGATGAGAATGACTTGCGCGTCGAGTACCGCGACCGCCACTATGTGCTGCAGGGCTTTGCCTATCCCGCCGAGTTCTACAGCCCCGACTATAGCAAGCGACAGCTCACCGACACGCCTGCCGACTACCGCCGTACGCTCTATTGGAATCCTCATCTTACGCTTGACCAGCAAGGCGAGGCCACCGTCACATTCTACAACTGCGGCCGCACCACCGAGCCCAGTGCCAGTGCCCAAGGCCAGTCGCCCGACGGCACACTGCTCTGGAGCGAGTAATCGGGAATGCCCCAGAGGTCTTGCCTTGGGGCTGAGGAGTCTTGCTCATGCATATATAATAATGTATAGAGCGGCATGGTGCTCGTTGCCGGTGGCACTCTGCTGGATGTGGAAAAACGCTCTTTTTTGCATGCGGGGGCGATATTGAGGCTCTTGCATAGCATCCGTTGTCCCATTATTTACGTAACTTTGTAGGGAGAAGCCGTGCTGGTTTCAGCATTTTACACTAACGAAAACCAATCTGTATGAAGGAGAAAAGACTATTCAGGTGCTGTCTGCCCATGCTGGGAGCATTGGCCCTGGCCCTCGCCGGTTGCTCTACAGGCAAGAGCAACTGCGGTTCGTTGACCGATGCATTAGACAATTCGGCGTGGAGCACGTCGCAGTGGATATCGGCTAAGAACGCCCCCGTGGTCACAGGAGCGGTGCACGGAGCCAATGAGAGGGCGGCCGACGGTGCCAGTTGGTTTGTCTCTACGCTCAAGAACGAGCAGCGCGTGGTGAAGGCCAGATGGATGACGGCCGGCCTGGGCGTGTATGACCTCTATGTCAATGGCCGCCCCGTGGGACGGGAGATACTGAAGCCCGGCTTTACTCATTATGCCAAGACCAAGCGCTCGTTTACCTACGACATCACCGGCATGCTGCTCACCGCTGCCGGCAGCGAGAATGTGCTCTCGGTGCAAGCCACTCCCGGATGGTGGGCCGACAAGATAATCACCCCCGGCGGGCACGACGGAATGGTGGGGCGGAAGCCTGCGTTCCGTGGTGTGGTGGAGCTCACCTATGCCGACGGCAGCAAGCGCCTCTATGGCACCGATACTGCCGGCTGGCGGTCAGGCGTGGCCGGTCCCGTGACCCATGCGGCCATCTTCGACGGCGAGGAGTATGACGCACGTGTGCCACAGGGCTTCGACACCCCCGACAAGCTTTCCGTTCCCGAGGTGAGCCACGAGTTCCAGGGCGAGATACTGCCTACGGCCGGTGCCGAGATATACCTGCGTGAGGACCTCGCCCTTGTTCCTGTGGAGGCATATACGTGGCAGGGAGTCACAGGCGAGAGCCAGGAGCAGTATGGACGGGTGGTTGTGAAGCAACGCTTCAGCAAGGGCTCCACCATGGTGGTGCGCCCTGGCGAGACCCTGGTGGTGGATTTCGGGCAGAACTGCGCCGCAGTCCCCGCCTTTGAGTTCCAGGCCAAAGCCGGCACGGTGCTCACTTGCCTGCCCTCCGAACTGCTCAACGACGGCAATGGCGCCAAGCTTCGTGGCATGGACGGACCCGAAGGCAGCGTGCACCGACTGAACCTGCGCACTCCCGACACCGGCATGCGCCTCACCTACACCTTCGCCGGCACGGGCAAGACAGAGTCCTTCCGCCCCCAGAACACCTTCTTCGGTTACCGCCTGGTGTCCATCACCGCCACCGACGAGGTGCGCATCCGTAGCCTGCGCTCTGTGCCGGTGACCTCCATTGCAAAGGAGCAGGAGACAGGTGTCATCACCACGGGCAACCCACTTGTAAACCGCTTGATATCCAATACCATCTGGGGACAGCGGTCCAATTATCTGTCTGTCCCCACCGACTGTCCGCAGCGCAACGAGCGACTGGGCTGGACGGCCGACACGCAGGTGTTCGCTGAGACAGGCACTTTCTTCGCCTCCACCCGCCAGTTCTTCCACAAGTGGATGCGTGACATGCGCGATACCCAGAGTCCTCAGGGCGGCTTCCCGGGCGTGGCTCCCATGGGACAGTATGGCAGTACAAACGGTGACATGATGCGTCTAGGCTGGGCCGATGCCGGAGTCATAGTGCCGTGGGTGGTGTGGAAGCAGTTTGCCGACAGGCAGATAGTGGACGAGAACTGGGAAGCCATGGAGAAGTTTGTGGGCCACATCAACGATACCAAGTATGACCATAAGGCTCTGAGCAAGGAGAACAGCGACTACCAGTGGGCCGACTGGCTGAGCTATGAGCCTCTGGAGAGCTGCGGCGGAGGCATAGATATGACCGACGGGCAGGGACGCAGGGTGCGCCGCCCCGAGACCTACGTCTATTGGAACTACCTGAGTGCGTGCTATTGGGCCATGGATGCAGGCATGATGCGCGATATGGCACGTGCCACCGGCCGTGATGCCGCCAAGTATGAGGCCATGCAGCAGACCGCCCGCCAGTATCTCAAGGACACGTTCCTCAATGCCGACGGCACCTTCAAGACCGACATCCTCAACACTATGCAGACTCCTGCACTATTTGCCCTCAAGAACGACTTGGTGGAGGGGCAGGCCAGGGAGAGCATGAAGGCGCGCCTGAGAAAGAACTTCGAGGAGCATGGCAACTGCCTGCAGACGGGCTTCCTGGGCACCTCCATCCTCATGCCCACCCTCACCGAGAACGGCATGAGCGACATTGCCTACGCTCTCCTGTACCAGCGCAAGAACCCCAGCTGGCTCTACAGTATCGACAACGGAGCCACCACCATCTGGGAGCGATGGAACAGCTATATGAAGGACAAGGGCATGGGGCCGCGCGGCATGAACAGTTTCAACCACTATGCCTACGGCTGCGTGTGCCAGTGGATATGGCAGACGTGTGCCGGCATCCAGTCTGACCCTGCCAGTCCGGGCTTCCGTCACATCATCATGAAGCCCGTACCCGACCGCGGGCTGGGCTTCCTCAAGGCGGAGTACAAGTCGGCTGCCGGACTCATCAAGAGCGAGTGGAAGTATGTGGAAGACCAGTGGATGTGGAAGTTCACCATCCCTGAGGGCTGTACGGCACAGGTCACTCTGCCTGGCGAAAGCGAATCGAGGAACTACACGGCAGGCTCCTACGTGGTCAAGAAGCACCTCCCATAGTGTCTGGGCAGTAGGCTGACGGCAATCAGGCAGGAATAAAGGCCGGACCACAAGTCACGCAAAAAAAGCCGTTTTGCAAAAAAACGCAAAGTCACGAGTCCCACGACGCGAGGCCGCAGAATCCCCGAAAAAGCCCCTGCAGACCCTGAAAAAATTCTCTTATAGGACAATTCAAAATGTCTTATAAGAGAATTTAAATTGTCTTATAAGACAATTTTTCTTGGCTTATAGCCCCGTTTTTGATGTCCTAAGACAGACTTTTCCCAATTATAGCCGTTTTG
>UQST01000005.1 GCA_900543815.1 uncultured Prevotellaceae bacterium | reverse complement strand
TCTTCACAAACTGAATCAATGGACAGTGAAGTGGGAGTCATACTGAATCAGTTGTCACTTGCCTTGGAATTGCACGGCTTCAGTTGACGCTCCTGCCCCCTCTCTAGGGTGAAGATGTGTGTCTTTTCCAGACCCAATGAAATCAGGAAAGGACAGAGTCGGAGAGCAGGAAACTACCCCGAAAAAGTATCCAACGATACTTTGCAATGTATCCAAGGATAAATCGCCAAGTATCCAGTATTACTTTGCAAAGTATCCTTGCTTCGTTTTTTCGTATTGCCCGAGTGTGTCTTTTCCTGATTTCACTGGAAACCTTTTCTCTTCATAAACTGAATCAATGGACAGTGAAGTAGAAGTCATACTGAATCTGTTGACACTTGCCTGGGAACTGCACCGCTTCCGTTGACACTCCTGCCCCCCTCTGGAGTGGAGGCATCTTCTGTTTGGCGTTGCCAAGATGAAGTCGTCAGCATTGGGCATGCAACAAAGAAGGGAGCCTCCTGGAGGTCTTTGACTCCTCCAGAAGGCTCCCTTTATCTGTGCTCTCCCGATGCATCCGCAAGGAATGCGGGAGAAACGGCTGTCTCAACTTACTCTGTGGGGAAAGGCAGATACCAGTTCTTGGAAGAACGGCTCAGGAAGTTGTACAGACCCATATCCATATCGCCACCGCGCTTAGCTACACGCTTGGCCAGGAAGGTGGGATCGTTACGGCGGATAGCCACACGGGCGAGGTCTGAGAAGCGGCTGCCCTCGAAGGCGAGCTCCAGAGCACCCTCATCAATGATAAGATCCTCGACGGCCTCAATCACATACTCACGAATACGCTCGTCCTCACCATAGATATCCTCCTTGGTGACTGTGATTCCGTGGTTCTCCTTGATCTTCTTTGCCACCTGGTCAACATAGTTATATACGCTCTCCTTACCGCTCTGGGCACGCTCGTCGTAACGAACATATCCGCAACCCAACTGGTGGATACCCACTGTGAGGTAGAAGTCAGAGATGCTGGCTGTGGGATAAGAAGTCCTATTCAATCCACGCTGGAACATAGAGGTCTTATAAGGAATACCAACCGAAGACATAAATCCCTCAAGATAGAATGCATCGAAGTCGAGGAAAGGCTCCGTCTTGGCCTTCTCAAGCTCACGCAGGTCAAGATAGTAGCAGGTCTTGTCGTAGAATGCGCTATAGTTCTTGCGGCTGACCACAAATGAATCAACGATACCACAACCCTTAACATCAGCAGAATCAAGCCCCAGAGCCAAGTAGGTATCATATACCTTGTTCTTCAGCTCCTCGGCAGGGATGAAAAGATCCTCGCCGTTCTGTACGGGGATAGTATCCACGTCCAGAGTGTCGTTGGTATTGATCCAGCGATAGTGAACCTCAGTGGGCTCGTAGTCAGTCTCCTCAGGATACCAGTAGTCGTTCTGGCAAAGACCGTTCTTCAGGATAGCAAAAGCATAGCTGGGATAGCCGGCACGGTTGAGTGCCTCGGCAAAGTGCAGCCAAACCATAGAACGACGATAAACGACAGGATAAACTGTTGAGAAACTGCCAAAAGGATTCTGCTTGCTCACAAACTTACCATACACTCTGTCCTCACCCAGATAGCCTACATAAGGCCTGCCTGTGCTGGGATTCATGATCCATGAGCGACGGGCATCACCCACACCTGGCATTACCTCAAGCGAGAGGAAGGGGTTGTTTCTGTCACCAATGTAAATCTCATACTTCTGAGAGTCACACAGAGCCTCATAGCCACGGCTGGCCACCAGCTGACGCTCGAAGTTCTTAGTGAGTGACACGTAAGAAAACTCGTCATCGCCAGCACCGTTTGTAGAGGTCTGAGGCTCGAAACCGAACAGTCGGCTGATGTCGGTATTCACATTGCCATCCAGCTTACCCTTATTACTGGGAATACAGGTGATAGCCTCGGAATACTTGTCGAACTGACCCATGCCATTGAAAGCATTAGAAGAAGAATATTCGTATTCGGGCTCATCCTCACCTTCCATCACATTGGCTGTGCTATAGTAAGAGGTGAGCATGGGGCCGCCATTCTTGGTGTTGAAGAACTCAAAGTAATGGCGGGCAGCCTCACGGCAAGACGCCTTGTCACCCTTCATCAGATAAAGGTCACCCAGCACAAGGCTCACGGGGAACATCACTCTGGAACTGTGGCAAACGAAGTTGGCACCATCACCATAGTCCTGATAGAAGGGGTAACCATAACGACGCTCAACATACTCCATAGAGATGAGGTCCTTGCCCAGGAGGTCAACCAGATTGCCTGCATTGGCCATCTGACGGTTGGGGTTGTTGGCCATCTTGTTGATAGCGTCGGTGGTGAGGAGAGGTTCCGTATAGAAAGGAACCTCGCCATAAGCGTAAACCAGCTGCATATACACCCAAGCACGGATAGCCTGCACCTGAGAGTACTCACGAATCATATACTTGCGGTCAGTGCCGGTAGTGCGGAAGGTGTCGCACATGGCAATATAAGCGTTACAGCTGTTGATTACATGATAGTAATCGCTGATGCGCAGATATTTGCATGCACCATCCTCATACTTGTCCTCGTAGCCATTCTGACCAAAGTTCAGAATGGCGGCGATGGTATCGCTCACATGGCTGGTACCCTCCACGAGGTCAGAACGGCACTCATTGAGTATCACGTAGCGCTCTGCAATGTTCTGCAGAGACTTCACAATGCCCCAGTAAGAGTACAGCGTATCGCCTGCCACCTTGTAGGAATGGCGCTCGCTGTCGGGCGTAAGCATGTCCTCGCATGAGGTGGTAAGCATGCCCAAAGTCATGCAGAAGACAAGCAGGCTTATAATAGATTTTGTTTTCATAATCTTATATCCTTTGACTCTTTGATTACAAGTTGATAGAAACACCTACGTTGAAGCTACGTCCGTTGGGAATCAAGCCTGTGTCAATACCCTGATACAGCACACCGTTGCGGCAGCTCATCTCGGGATCTGTGCCCAGATACTTGGTCAGAGTGAACACGTTGTTGGCCTCACCCCAAACCTTCAGACCCAGCAGCCAGCTGTTGCTGTAAGGAATCTTATAGGTCAGACGCAGGTTCTTCAACTTCAGGTAGCTGCCGTCCTCAATCCAACGGTCAGACATACGCTCGTTGTTACGCCAGTCATCGCTATAGGTATAGCATGCGCGAGGCATATCGGTCACCTGACCCTCATAGGTCCAGCGACGCAGAGCGGCTGTTGTCTGGTTGTAAGTGGTGTTCAAGCCCTCCAGCTCAGAACGCTGGTAGTTGTAGATGTCGTTACCCACGCTATACTTGAAGTTGGCATCCAGACGGAGGTTCTTCCAAGTGAGGCTGGTGAAGATGTTACCATAGATGTCGGGGTTGGGGTTGCCAATCACCACACGGTCGGCATCATCGATCACGCCATCACCATTCTGGTCAACGAACTTCACGTCACCAGCCTTGAAGTCATAATACCTCTTGCTCTCCTCAGCCAGTCCGGTGGGATACTTCAGGTAACCCTGTGCACCTGCTGTGCTGGCCTCCTGATCGCTGCTCAGGATACCATCGGTACGCCATCCGTAGAAGCTGCCTACTGCATAACCTACAGCTGTCAGCACATTGTTGTCGCCATAGATGCTGCTGGTGTAGCCGTGGATAACCTGCTTGTTTCCGCCATTCACGTCAGTCAGAGTGATAGTGTTGGACTTGCCGGTGGGCAACTCGGTAATCTTGTTGTTGTAGTGACCGAGTGTAGCACCCAGCTCCCACTTCCAGTCCTTCTTGTTGATAAGAGCAGCGTTCACGCTTACCTCAACACCTCTGTTCTTCATCTGACCCTCATTTGACCAGTACTTGTTAGACATACCAGAGATGTAGGGCAGATCGCGCAGAGCGAGCAGGTTGTCTGTCTTGTGCCAGTAGAGGTCGAGGCCAGCCTGCAAGCGGTTGTTCAGGAAGCTACCCTGCAGACCCACATTGTACTTGGTGGTTGTCTCCCACTGGATGGTGCTGTTCTCAATGTTCTTGAGGAAGAGACCTACAGTATTGTGAGTCACCTTCACGCTCTCCCAATAGGTACGGGCTGCGTAGTAGTCGAGGTCGTCGTTACCACTCTGATCCACACCGGCTGTCAGCTTCAAGTAGTTGATACCCTTTGAAGTCTTGAACCAAGGCTCGTTGGTGATCACCCAACCCAACTGCAGTGAGGGGAATACACCCCAGCTTACACCGCCCAACTGGAAACCGTCCTTGGTGTTGTCACCGAAACGGCTGCTGGCTGTAGAGCTGACTGTGAAGTCGGCGAAGTAGCGGTTCTTGTAGTTGTAATTGGCATCGAAGTAGTAAGTCATGTCAATCCAGTTGTCATTAGTACCACCATAGTTGATGTACTTCATGTTCTTGGACAGGATGGGCAGCTTATCGTTCTCGTTGTTGTATCCCTGCATGTAGTTGTAGCTGTAGGAATAGTTGTTGTAACGCCAGCCGCCATACACATTCACGTGATGAGCGCCATAGGTGTTCTCCCAGTTCAGACGAAGGTCGTTCTGCAAGGTGGTAGCCTTAGAGAAGAAAGTCTTCTGAACACTGGTCACATAACCCAGATCCTGCAGATAGTACTGAGTGGTACCATTCACGGGGAGGAAGTACTTCTCGTTGCCACGGTTCAGGTTGAAGTTGAAACGGTCGCTGATAGAGAAGGTCTTTGTCACCTGATAGGTGGGCTTCACGTTCAGGCTGATCTGAGTGCTCTGAGCATAGTTCTTGTTGTTGCCCTCACCATTCTTCAGAATCCAATAGGGGTTACGCAGAGCCTCGTTCATGACATTGGCACCCGTATTGATATAGTTGGAGAAGTTGAAGGGGTTCTGCATGAGTGTACCACCAGAGGCACCATACTTGCCAGCATACTCACGAGAGAGACGAAGACGGTCTGATGCATAAGCGTCAGTGGCATTCTCGTCATAATAGTAAGCATAGGGGCTGATGAAAGGAGCCTGGATCAGACCCAGCACATTGGCAGAACCGATATTCTGCATGCTGTAGTCCTCGCTCCAGCCATTATCCATAATATGGTAGCTGGTCTGGCTGTAAGCAATATCCAGCTCTGTGCTCAGCTTGGAGAACACCTTGATGTCGGTATTGAAGCGGAGGTTCAGGCGATCCATATCGGTGCCCTTGCCTGTGCTCTCACTCTTGGCATAACCCAGTGACAGGTCATACATACCGATTTCATCACCACCCTCCACACTGATCTTGTAGTTCTGGGTCATTGCGTTGCGGTACATATCCTTCTGCCAGTCGGTGTTGTTGCTGAACACCTTGCGGTAGTAGTTGCTGGGGCTCTTGTCCAGGAAGGGGTAAGAGCGCAGAGAGCTGGAGGTGTTGTTCTTGATGGTGCTGATCATGTCACTCAGGTAAGCTGAGTACTGGTCACCGCTCAGAACATCCAGTTTCTTAGGTGTGAGCTCCACACCGCCATACAGACGAACGTTAATCTTGGTAGCCATGCTCTTACCACGCTTGGTGGTGATGATGATGGCACCATTGGCACCCTTAGCACCATACAGAGCGGTGGCATTCTTGATTACCTGCACGCTCTCAACGTTCTCGGGGTCAAGACCAGCGAGGATGTTGTTGTAGAAGCCCTCGTGCATGGTGGTACGGTCATACTGTGTATCGATGATGTTACCATCCAGGATGATAATGGGCTGCGTATTGGCGTTCAGAGAGTTGACACCACGGATGGTCATGTATGAACCCAGACCGGGCAGACCATTACGCTTGGTGGTATAAACGTCACCAGCCAGCTTGCGCTCGATGTCATCGTCGATGCTCATACCGTTGGTCTCACTGATGACAGCTTTGTGCTGAGCTGTGATAGAGGTACCCTCGGTATAGTAGCTATTGAACTGTGTGGTGATGAGAGAAGCGTCGGCCTTGCCGTCCTTCACAGCCACCTGCAGGGGGTTGTAACCCTCGGCAAACACATACAGAGCGTCTGAGAAGGTGGGGATATCCAGCTTGTAGCTTCCGTCCTCTTCTGTCAGAGCAGAATATGCCTCCAGACCTAATGCCTGAACACGCACACCACCCATTGGCTCGCCAGTGGCGTTGTCGGTAATCTTACCTGTTACGCTCTTGGTCGGGTACTGCTTTCCTTTCTTGGCTTTGGCAATACGGCGTACCAGAACCGTGTCACCGCTTTCAGCCTGAGCATACGCATTGCTAATGCCCATGCCAGAAAGCATCAACACGCACAGACCTGCGCCCAAAGTTCTGTGCACAAATGTATGATTGAAATTATTTTTCATAATCTTATTTTATTCCTTAGGGTCAACAACAATTACGTTACCTGTCTCTTTACTCTTCAGAATAATCTGGTCGATACAGATGGGCAAGATGTAACCCTTGCGCCTGTCGCTTGCAGTAGCCTCACTCTGGATGATGATGGTGGGATAGCTGTAGCGGAGGTTCCTATAAGAGTAGGGGAACTCAAAGTCCTCGGCAACAGTTACGGTATCCACCTTCAAACCCTTGGTATAGCTGGTGACAGCCTTGCTCTGCACGTCACGTGAACCACCATTGTTGTAGCGGATACGTGTCTTGAACTTGTTCATGTTCTTCTTGGCTACAGAGTCAAGATACATAGAATCCAAGAACATTGAGTCGATTTCGCCTGCATCTGCAATCATCTTGTAGTAATAAGGAACCACAACAACCTGAACGTCGTACTTGCCGCTCATCACCTGTGCACTGGGTCGGTATGCACCATTGTAGTTACCATAGAGGGCAACCTCAACAGTAGCACCAGAAGAAGCACCAGGGTTCTCCAGCAGGTAGAAGTTATTGTTGCTCACCTTACCATACTTAGAACTGATGTCAGAGTAGTTCTCATTGCTGAATGCCTGAGAAGAGGTACCAGAACCAGCCTTGTAGTAAGCGGTGTTAGAGGTGTTGTAGAACATGCCGTAAGACATCTCCACCACCACATCAGGCTTGTAGAACTCTGTGGGATAGCTCCAGGTATTGGACATGTAGGCCAGACCGTTACTCATCTTCACAGGCTCACCCTCGAAGAGAGATGTCTTCTCCCATGTGTCGGTGCTGCGCAGAGTGTCACCTACAGAGTTGAGGTAGTACTCAGCAGAAGCAGCCTTGGTGGGAGCGAAGGTCTCCAGTTCCCAAATCTTGCTTGACTTGTCGCCATCAGCTTTACCAATCTTGTGCACATTGAACACCAGAGGAGTAACGATATCCATGTTGATGCTCATCTCTGCCAGAGAGTCGGCATTCAGACCGCTATACACAAGTGTTGTACCCTGAGTACCCTTAGTCTTATCCTCATAAGAGGTAGAGTACTTGTAGTAGGGCTTCAACTTGTTGTAAGCAGCCGACCAACCTTCATCGGTAGGAATAACCATCACATAAGAAGAGTCCTCACGGTCGATACCCTCACCGAAGCTTCTCTCAGCCATCATCCAACTGTCAGCACCTGTGTTGGGCAGATACCAACTGTTGCTCAGCATACGGTTTGAAGTGAAATACACACTATCAACGTATGTGGGGTTACCATTCTCGTCGGGACGACCCTCGATGCTGGAACCAGCAGAGAAGTAAGTGGTGTCTCTGGCTACCAGATAATCGTGGAATGTGTTGGTAGTGCCACCGAACTTGATGTACTCGTAGAGGTTGTACTTGAACTCTGCGATACCCTTCAGTGTGTGCAGTGTACCATTCACAGCGGGAATGTTCTTCAGGTTGATCACCTCGTTCTGGAACGTACCCTGACCCTTATCGAAGATCATGTTCTTGCCATTGAGAACCTTTACGGTATCAATGTCTGTACCAGCATAGATACGTCTCCACAGAGCGATGTGGTTGCCCATAAACTGCTGCTGCAGGTTGAAACCATCATTCTCAGCCATCTCGAGATACTTCTCATAGTCCTCATCACTGATGGCACTGTTCTCGGGAGCCCATACGGTGTTTACCTGACCGCCATTGAGGATGTCGGCATAGGTGTAAGTGCTTTGAGGATGCTTCTCGTCACGATAGAACTTTGTACGCTTAGCAATCTCAGCAAACCGGCTCAAGTCTGGGTTGCTTGTAATCTGCTCCCACAGAGTCTTGGTGGCTACGTTGCCGCTATCACCAACCTCATAATGGTCGTCCCATGTGTCGGAACATCCGGGTACAGCCAAGATGGCTGTTCCCAGGATTACTGTTCCGATGTATTTGTTTAATTTCTTGTTTGCCATAATTCTCTTGAATTTATACAATATGATACTGTATGTAGATTCGTGGTTTACTGATCATACTTAGACTTGTTCCACACGGGATTCTGCTGCAACATGCCATGGCTGGCCTTCACATCCATATAATAGATGGGGCAATAGAGTCCGTAGCGGTTCTTGAATCTGTTCTTCAGAGTAGTGTAATAGTTGGAGTAGGCATTTCTCAAGAAGGTATCCACCATCTTGATCATACCCTTCTGGCCATTACCTACATGACGCTCGTCGGTGCTCTCGCGCTCATCGGCTGCCTCGGCAGCTGAATCAGAATTACGCTCAGCATAGCGAACCAGGTCAAACCAGCGCTTGCCCTCACCGATAAGCTCAATCTGACGCTCGTTCATTACCATACGCACGATGTCTGAGTTGGTGGCAGCGTTACCGTTGGTAGAACCAGAGTTCAGGTCTGTAGAAACGGGCTTAGACTCGTTGTAGTTACAGAAAGAACGACGGTGAATGGCATTCACGATGTTCTTGGCCATTGTGTTGTTGGCAGCGCCACCTATGCAGGCAAGTGCCTCAGCCTTGATGAGCATCACATCGGTCATGCGGTAGAGAATCCAGTTGTTCCACTTGTAGGTCTCAACTTCCACATTCTTGATCTCACGATTGGTCTGCTGGCCTTCCCAGTTGATTTCGGGTCTCTGCCACTTGATGCAGTAGTAACCACTCAATGCTGTGCTGCTGGAACTGCTGCTACCAGTAGCAATCAGGTTCTGCACACCAACCCACATACGTGAATCATACTTGGCATTGCCCCAACCGCCATAGCACTGTCCGAGAGCATCGGTGCTCACCTCGAGGTGAGAACCATTGGTGTAACCATAGAGATGATTGGCAACGCCATTCTCCTGCTCACCGCTTGAGTACTGCAGCTCGAGCATGCTCTCGATGCTGTTGCCAGATCTGAAAATCAGGGTCTGAGCCTCGAGTGCAGGTGCTGTAGTCTGGTAAGCACCGTCGAAATCATTCTCAATCATATCGCAGTTGGTCAAGCCGTAGTTCTCAGTGTCAACAAGAGTGGGATTGAACGAACTGGAGAAACGGTCCTGATTCTGCTTTGCAAGAGAAGCCAGAGCAAGGTCAGCATAGTCAGCAGCCTTCTGGTAGTCACCATTCACAGTGTGAGCCACATAACCTGTGTCAACCTTCACTGTATCCTCCAGCATGCCACGTCCCTGGTGCAATGAAGCTCTCCAGAGGTACATGTCAGACAACATGGCGAAGATAGCACAGTTGGTAATCAAGCCCTTTGAGTCAGAGTTGCTGACGAAGCGGTTGCGAGCCTGACCCTTCACACTCTCACAATCGAGGATAATAGAGTCAAGAACAGCCAACTGGTTGGTCTGTGGGAAAGACTCCACTTCGGCGTCCTTGTTGATAACCTTAGTAGTATAAGGTACATCCTTGAAAGCACGCAGCAGATAGAAGTAGTTCAATGCTCTGAGAGACTTCATCTCTGCACGCATCTGATACCACTCGGTAGTGGTGAACTGAGCGTCCTTCTCAAGCACTTCCTCACCATGAGCAAGAACCTTGTTACAGAGGTTGATGGTGTTATATACTGGTCCCCAGTCAAATATAGTCATACTGGAGTCGGGCATACCCTTCATGATCTCATTATAGGTATCATAACTTCCCATATCGGAGGTGCGGGTACGGTTCAGGTTGTAGCTGTCCGAACGAAGGTCTCCCCACACTGCCAGCCTCTGTACTGTGCTCGCCATCTGATGGTAAGCGCCATAGCGAACACCCTCAAGGTCGTTCTTGTCCTCCCAGAATTCCTCTTCCACAACCTTGTTCTGAGGATAAACAGTCAGCCAATCCTCACAGGATGTGGCAGTGAAGGCCAACACCCCAAGCAGGCAGGAAGACAGTGATATATAAATCTTTCTTTTCATGTCAACTTAATTTTAGAAACTGAGGTTTGCACTGCATGTAAATGACTTAGTACGCGGTGTTCTGCTGTTATCAGTAGATACAGAGAAGCCCTGAGGAGATACGTCAGGATCCACACCTGTATATTTAGACCAGCACCACACGTTGTTGGCAGAAGCAGACAGAGTCAACTGGCGGATACCATATTTCTTAAGTTTCTGAGGATTGAACTCATAGCGCAACTGCACATACTGCAGACGCAGGTAGTTACCATTCTCCACGTAGCGGTCGCTGGGCAGAGAGTTGTAGCTTTCATAACCGTTGACGTTGGTCAGAGCACGAGGAATGACTGTCTCATCACCATTCTTGCGCCAGCGCCATGTAGTAGCGTAGCTCTGGTTGGTGTTAGAGCGCATGCTCTCGTAGTTGGCACGTGCCAGGTTGATGATCTTGTTACCCATACGGAAGTTGAAACCAGTGTTCAGAGAGAATCTTCCGTAGAACAATGTGAAGCCGAAACCACCATTGCACTTGGGGTTAGAGTTACCCAGGTAAACCATATCATAGCGGTCAATCTGTCCGTCGTGGTTCACATCCTCGTAGATAGCGTCACCACCCTGGAACTGCTTGCGGTAGCTCTCATTGTAGCAGTAATACATTGGCAAGGGAATACCCTTTGCATCGGTCAGCATGTTGCCATCAGCATCATAAGCGATAGGACAAGTGAAGTTCTCATGACGGCGCTGAGCTGCAGCTGCAGTGTTGATGGGGTTGCCCTGTGCATCATAACCAGTGTTGTTCACCTCGGCATAACCATAAGAGCTGATAGAAGCTGTGGTGTAGCCGTTGTGGTCGTAGTCATAACGGTAAACACCCTTGTAGCGCAAGCCGTAGATAGAACCCAGAGCATTGCCGATCTGTACACGGTTGTTATAGGAGAGGTTGCCAGGCTGATAAGTCTCGGCGCCATTCAGAGCCTCCAGAATCAGGGGATCCATTTCCTCTACCTCATTGAAGTTCTGAGCGATGTTACCACGCAGCTTCATTGAGAACTTGCCAACCCTAGCGAACTTAGATGTGTAAGCATTCAACTCCCAACCCTTGTTGCGGAGAACACCTACGTTAGCTTTTGACAGGCTGGTGAAACCATTGGCACTGGCAATACGCAGATTGTTCATCAGCAGGTCGGTGGTCTTCTTGTTGTAAACCTCGAGCTCGAAGTTCAACAGGTCGTTGAGCAGACCCAAGTTGAAACCTAAGTTCCACTGCTTGGTCTTCTCCCACTTCAGCTGTGTCAGAGACAGGTTCTCGGGCTTGATCACCTGGTGACCTGCATAGTAACCGCTGGTTGAGTACTTGTTGTACTGGTCGGAACCGCTACCACCGGTGTTACCAGTGATACCCCATGTGGGACGGAAGGCCAGCATGCTCAGCCATTTCTTACTCCACTGCATGAAACCCTCATCGCTGATGTTCCAACGAGCACCTACTGAGGGGAATGTGCCATACTTGTGACCGGCACCGAAACTGGTGCTACCATCGGTACGCAGAGTGGCATCCAGATTATACTTACCCTTGTAAGCGTAGTGAATCTGCTCGTAGAAGCTGTGGCTTCTCCACTCGCTGTTGTTAGAACCGGCACTCTGAAGCAGAGCTACCACTGTAGGATCGGTGATACCGTCGGGAGCATTCCACAGACCCAGATTCTGGCTGCTGCTGCTACCTGTTGCCATCTCGAAACGAACCAAGCCGCTCAAACTGTGATCCTTATTCTTGAATGCAGAGTAGTAACGCAAGTCGTGACGAGTGGTGAACTCGAGTGACTTGTACTCATCGTTACTTACAACGTTACGCTCGTTAGAGGTAAGAGCGGCCTTGTTGTCGCCTCCCCATACCCAGTCCATAGGCTTGAGCTCGCTGGGGCAATAGTTGTCATTGCTGGTGTTGTAGATGTTCAGCTGAACGTCACCCACATAGTTCAAGCGGTGCTGGTCGTTCTCCTTACCCAGGAGCTTGTACTCAACGCTGAACTGAGGAGTCAGGTTGTACTGTTTCTGCTTCCACCAAGCCTTCATGGCACGTGCTACGGGGTTACCGTTCACAAACTGGTCTCTCAACTCATAAGAGGTGCGATAGCCGTTCTGAGGAAGTCTGTAAGTGCCAGAAGTGCTGTAAGTGGCAGCCAGAGGCAGCATGTTGAAGTAGTTACCAGTTACGTTTCCGTTCACGTCATACTCATAGATGCTCATGTTAGGCATTGCATTGTATGCGCGAGCCAGAATGTCGTTACCATAGTTCTTGTGGTTTGTGGTGAAGGTCAAGCTGATGTTACTGCTAAACTTGATACGGTCACTCACGTAGTAGTCCAATGCAGAAGTGGTGCTGAAACGGTCGAGCTTCTGACCGATGATGGTACCTGTGCTCTTGTCATAACCGGCACTGATACGGAATGTAGCCTTCTCGCCACCACCAGAGAGATACACATAGTACTTGTGCTGCTTACCGAACTTTGTCACTGCATCCACCCAATCGGTGTTGTGGCTGTAGTGGTTGTAGATGAAGGGATACTCCATGTTGTAGTCCAACTCGGTGATGCTTGTGGGCACCTGGTTGGGGTTGTAGTAAGCCTCCTTCAGCATCATGGTGTAACCGTCACCGTTCAGCATCTTGTAGCCATCGGGCTGCCATGTGCCATCAAACTTGTAGTTGAATGCCACGTTGGTGGGGCCCTTATGACCACGGCGCAGCTTGATCTCGATAACACCGTTTGAACCTCTCATACCCCACTTGGCAGCAGAAGCAGCATCCTTCAGGATGGTGATGCTCTCGATATCCTCGGGGTTAACGTTCAACAGTGTAGAGAACTGCTCCTCGTTATCCATTGTCTCGAAGTTGACGTTCTGAGCGTCCTCGGGCAACTCAAAGATGTGGTCGTTCACAACAATCAGAGGCTGTGCGTTACCATTGATAGTGGTGGTACCACGCAGACGCATGGTAGTACCAGAACCCAGGTTACCAGAGTTTGGCACGATGTCCAGACCGGCAATCTGTCCCTGCAGAGCCTGGTCAACAGACTCGAATGACAGGCCAGCCACATCATCCATGCTGAACTTCTGTGCCACACCTGCATACTCACGTGCAGGAATCTCAAGACCTGTGGTAGGTGCATTCTGCTTACCCTTTACCACAACCTCCTTCATGGTCTTCACATTGTCCTGCAGAGTTACCTTGAACACATTCTTGCTACCCACCTTCTGTGAGAAACTCTTGTAACCCATGAAGGAGATAATCAGTGTGTTGTTGGGATCCTTGATATTCATGGTGAAGTTACCATTCATATCCGTCACAGTCTGGCTGACAATACGGTTGTTCTTGTCTTTCTCCACAACGTTGGCACCCATGATGACATCAATCTCATCCGATACGGTACCGGAGATACGCCGTTGCTGTGCACTTGCGGGCAAAGCCATCATGGCTATCACCCAAAGCAATATAAGCTTGATAAGTTTGTTCATAGTGAAAGTGTATTACTTGATAGTACCGTATCTCTTAAGATATTTCTTGGCAGCCTGGGGAGTAGCCCAAGTGGAGTCATATCTGCCATTTACAAGTGCAGTGTGGTTGAGTACGCCATCAATCTGGTGTATCACGGCAGCACTGGAAGCATCCAGGCTGATACCGGTCATCACGACACCCACAGGGCGCTTAGAGCAAGCCATATCACGTGCAATCACGTTCTTCTCGCCCACTATCTCCATCTTCTGGTTGGGGTTCACCTTGTAAGTCTGGTCGTCACATACACGCAGAACAGTCTCATCACCGTTGGGGATGCGATCCACATGTATCTTGCAGAACAGTCCGAGCTCGCTATCGAAGCTTGATGTCACCATCTCATTGTCAGCCAAAGGAGACTTGTCGGCAAACACAGAGTTGTCGGCGAAGTGATAACGGATGAAGTTGGTCAGATAAGTGATCTTTGTAGCGATACGCAAGCTGTCCTCTGTGGTCTCCAGAGAGTCAGTATATTCATACACGATAGAGTCTGGACGTGAGTCGGGGCTCTGCTTCCAGTCGTTGGTTTCGGGATCCCACTCCTTCTTGCGGTGAGCCTTGTAGTCCTCCTCAATCTGCTCCCATGTGGGCAGACCGGCAGCAATGGCAGCACGCACAGCGTCGTTGGTAGGAACGAAAATAGTATAACGGTAGTTGTTGAAGAACTGCACGTTGTAGTCAGGACCGTTGTCGTTGACAAATACGTGGAACTTCTTCATAGCAGACTTCTGCTCGCTGCTTGACCAGCGCTCATCTACCAGACCGCAACCCTTGATGATGTCATCATAGGCATCAGCCTGACAGAGGTAGTAGAACTCAGCATAGGGGTTGTTCGCCCAAGCCTCTTCGTCCCATCTGTTCTGGTCATCATCGTTGGTCAGGATACTATATACACTACGGAATGTGGGCACCAGGGGAGAGTCCATCACGTATGTCTGTCCGTTCTTCAGACCCTCGAAAGGCTTTGTCACATCACACTCGGTCACACCGATAGTCTCTGTATCGACATGCTGACGCTGATTCTCCAGCTGGAAGCCACCCATAGCCTTGATTACATGACCGTTCTCATCGCGAACCACCTTGATGGCGTTACCGTTCTTGGAGAGGAAGTACTCGTCCTCACCATCGATAGGATTGGTTCCGTCGTGCACGATGGTGTGGCTCTCCAGAATATCCTTCAGACGGTTGGTAATCTCACCCTGCTGCACGGTACCACCCTGACCTGTAATAGCACGGCCAATAGTACCTACGGGGTTGTCTGCAGTAGAGTTGTAGAGACCATAGTAGTTGTAGTTACGAGCCTCGATGGGGAATGTCTTGTTCTTGTATGACAACTGCATCACACGAGGTGTGCGGCTCTTCATACTGGTGGGATCATAATAATAAAGAAGAGCAGAGTCAGAAGGCAGGAAGAATGTGAACTCACTCTGCATAGCCTTCAGGTAGGCGTAGTAGTTCAGACCCATGTAAGTCTGGTCATAGATAGCCCACTTGATGATGTTGTTTGTCTTACTGATGTAGGCAGGTGATGTAACAGAGGTATAGTCGGCAGGACCGTAGATATCACTCATTATATATACAGCACCGTTGCTGGCCAGCAGACAGGTATCAATCTTTTCGATGTCCTCGGCATAGAAGAGCTGCTCCTGGGCATCATCACGAAGCTTGGTCATCTTGCTGGGTACACTACCCACGAATGAGCGGATCATGATGATGTTGATAAGGCTCTGCAGAGTACCCAAAGGAATATTGTCGATGTTCTTGTAGAGGTCATCCACTGACTCATATACCATATTGGGATCACCATAGGTCTCAATCAGCTGCAGACCACCACCCTGTGTGAAGTACTTCCAGAGTGCCTCATCGCTGGGGATGAACATAGAAGCCATATCCTTCTCCACGCGTACCTCATCATAAAGGCCGTTCCATGCGGGGTCGAACTTCAGGCTGGGAATAATATCCTTGCTGGTATCGTCCTTATAGGGCATGTACTTGTCGGTGGTTCCCAGAGGACCAGGCTCATAAGCCCACTTTCTATGACCATAACCGTTGTCAGACACATATCTCTTAATAAAGATAGAATCCTCGAACTCCTGGTGCAAGTCGTGGTAAGACTCAGAGAGCGTCTTGTCGTAGAAAGGTGCACTGTAGCGGTCGAGCATGTGGCTGAAGATGTTGGTCTTGCCATTGGTGCGGATCACTTCTGCCATACTTGCTACGGGGCAGAGGGGAGCATCAGTCACGTTCACATAACCGTTCTCACACACACCGTCTTTCTCTATCAGCTTAGAGCCATAGATATGCACGTCGCTTGTTACGCGTTCCTGACCCATGAAGATAGCGAAGTCCTCATCTGTCACTGTGTTCTTGGTCAGATGCTCGCTGGTGAAGTGCAGCATCATAGAGGGAGTGTTATCGGTCACCATGTAGAGTCCCTTACCACCATTCTCCTCACGGAAGCGCCACCAGTAGTCCTTATCCACGGGGCTGTAGCTTACGGGCAGCTGATTGGAAGGAACATAGGTAATAGAGTCAGTCACCACCACGTCGGTGTATCTGCGCATATACTCACCGCGAACAGGAGAGTTGGAACCAGAAGCCTCACTGCTGGCCAGGTTCTCCATCACGATTGAGTTGTTGAGCATACTTGTATGTATGAGCAACTTCTTCTGAGCCTGGCTCAGGTTTTCATAACTTGTGGCTGAGTGCCATGGGTTTGCCTCCGGCAGTGTTGCATTGTGCTCGAAGAACTTCTGCCAAGCCTCGTCATTAGCCACGAACACAGTCTTGGAGCCTGTTCTGCTCAACACCTCCGAAAGAGGACGTGCATTGGCGGAATTGACGTCCTTGTCAGACAGAAGCCGCAAGTACGTTTTGAAATTACCGCGATTCTGCAGACTCTCGTAGATGCTGGAGTTGAGCCAACTGGGCTTTTCATCGTCCAGCGTGAACTCATCCTTACAAGCATACATCAGGCCGCACGCTGCCAGCAGGCACACCACTTGTGATGAACGCCTGCTCCATTTGCTTAAACGGTTAGTCATACGCATTTTTTAGTGTTATTATTTAGTTTATTATTTTGTTCTTGTTCCCTACGTGTTCCCAGATTTCTGCCGGTTTGCGTCGTTTATGGCATCCATCTTGGCGTTTGGTGACACTTAACAAAGCAAATTTACATCAATTCTTAGGGACTACCTAACCTTGCCAAAGTAGATTAGTATCCATTTAACTAAATTTAACAAATAAAAGTTAATAATTGCATAAATTGGCACATCTGTGCAATGTGAAATGCTAAGAAACGTTGTCCGAGGAGCCTTTTTCGAGCCTTCGGGCAAGTTCCCAGTAGAGCAATGCCTTTTCTTCATCGCCCATACGCGAGTAGGCATCCCCGAGCAGATGATACGGCTTGGGATTTTTCTCCTTCAGGCTGGTAGCACGTGTGAGGTCGCTTATGGCTTCCGCCCAAAGTTGCTTCTGCATGAATACACGTCCCCTGTTGTAGATGGCTTTGAAGGAACGCGGTGAGAGGACAACTGCCTGATTGAGGTCGCGCAGAGCGTCATCCAACTTGCCGGAGTCGGCCAAAGTGACTCCCCTGCGCACCCAGGCAATGAGCAGACGCGGACTTAGGTCGATGGCTTTGTTGTAATTGGCAAGAGCGGCTTTCACGTTGTGGGCTTCTGTCACACACTGGTCTCCCAGCGACACAAACTCCTTGGCAAGCCGCTCCAACTTCTCATTCTGGCTGTCGAGCTGCCTGCGCATCTCATCCCTGTCGTCCCTAAGCTTCCTGAAGACGTTCAACTTGCGTCGGATGAGCCTTTTGGCCTGTGGCCGTTCTATGTCGTAGCGGGTGTGGATGGCCACAAAGAAGTGGTCGAGACATTCCTGCATATCACCCCTGTCAAAGGCTTTGCAGCAGGCACGATACTCATTGTCGGCCTTGGCAAAGCGCAGTGCATGCTCCAGAGCTTGCTGGTCATTGAACTGCCGGGCGAAGTTGACTATCTCGGGCCGGACGAAGATATCGGAGCGGGTGAGCCGCCTCTTGAGGGTAAGCCCGTCCAGTGAGGTGCATCGGCTGAGTGCCACATAAGCCTGCCCGCCCGCAAAGGTGCCGCCGGTGAAATCCACTGTTACGTTGCGGAAAGTGAGTCCCTGGCTCTTGTGGATGGTGATGGCCCATGCCAGACGGAGCGGAAACTGGGTGAAGGTGCCTATCTCCTCTTCCTCTATCTTATGCTCTTTCTCGTTGAGCGTATAGCGCACGTTGCTCCAGGATTCCGGGCAGACCGTCACGGGCAAGCCGTCTTCGGTCACCACATCCAGCGTATTGTGCTCCTCGTCTATCTCGGTGATACTGCCCAGTGTGCCGTTGACCCAGCGCTTCTCTGGGTCATTCTTCACGAAGATAACCTGCGCACCTTCCTTCAGCTCCAGGTGAAGCAGGGTGGGCAAGGATGCTTCGGGAAACTCGCCACGTATCTTTCCGTCGAAGATCACCGACTTGGCGGGCAGTTTGTCCAGTTCGTTCTGGTTGGTGAAATCCACATTGTCGCGCCTGGTAGCAAGCACGATATTGTAGTCCGATGTGCTGTCGCCCTTCTCCCCCACTTCTTGCTCCGAATAGCGGGTATTGAGCAACTGCAATTCCAGTTCGCTCACCTGGTTCTCGCGTATATGGTCGAGGGCGGAGATAAACGCTCTGTCACTCTGGCGGAAGACCTTCTGAAGCTCGATGCTTACAAGGTTCATCTCACGGAACACACGCGCCGAGAAGAAATAGGGGTTGGGATAATAGCGTGAGAGAATATCGCGCTCGTCGGCCTTCACCACAGGTTCCAACTGGAACACATCGCCCACAAAGAGCATCTGCTTGCCGCCGAACGGTTCACGCATGTTGTGACAATAGACTCTCAGAACACGGTCGATGAAGTCGATGATATCGGCCCGCACCATGGAAATCTCGTCTATGATGATGAGTTCCACGTGCTGAAGCAATTTTATGTGACTTTTCCTATACTTGAGAAAGTCGCGTATCTTGCGCGGAGAAAACTTGGGATCATCGGGGATGAGCGGATAGAAAGGAAGCTTGAAGAAACTATGCAACGTACTACCTTCTACATTGATAGCCGCGATGCCCGTGGGTGCAAGCACCACATGTTTCTTCTTCACATTCTTGCACACGTACCTGAGAAACGTGCTTTTACCCGTTCCTGCCTTGCCAGTCAAAAATACTGACTGATGCGTGAAGTGTATCAGAGAGAGCGCGTTTTGGAACTCCGCGCTCGATGTATCTATCTCCCGACTACTCATCCAGCACTTCCTCAGGTGTGGAATTCACGTCTTCTGTTTCCTGCACGGCACCGTTCTCCAAATCCTGTTCCACACCGAGTTCGGTCTCGATGTCGAGTGAGTCGGTATCCGTACTGTCATTGGGCTGGGCATAATAGCCGCTGCACGTCCAGAGGCTGGCATCCAAGTCGCGTGGAGGAGCGAACTTCTGGCGGTACTTGCTGAAGCGTTCGTCCTTGAGCACATCCTGTATGAAATAGCCAAAGATGGGAAGTGCGGTGCGACTGCCTTGGCCTAAAGCTCCCGTGCGGAAGTGTATGCTTCGATACTCGCCACCTACCCAGGCGCCACCCACCAGTTTGGGTGTAACGCCCACAAACCAGGCATCGGAGTGGTTGTTGCTGGTTCCCGTCTTGCCACCAAACTCAGTGTATTGCAGCACGGGATGGATGTATTCCCACAGAGCGGCTGTTGTTCCGCCCCTCTCAGTAAGTCCGGCACGAAGCATCGTCTGCATGAGGTAGGCCGAGCGGTAAGGAATAGCCTGACTCTCATGCAACTGGGCATCATAGATGACCTTGCCGTCCCGGTCGAGAATCTTCGTCACCAGGATGGGCATGTTGTACTTGCCGTCATCTATCACCGTGCAATAACTGTTGACCAACTCGAGCAGATTGACATCGCTGCTGCCCAGACTGAGCGACTTGGTCTCATGCAGGGGCGACTGGATGCCCATTGCATGAGCTGTGCGGGCTACATTGGGGATGCCCACTTCCATGCCCAGACGAACAGCCACACTATTTATACTCTGTGCAAAAGCGCTCTTGAGCGGCATCTGTGCACCGGTGAAGTAGCCGTTGGCATTATGTGGTGCCCACACGGTGGGCTTGTCGTCAATCGTATCGGGATAAGCTACATAGGCATCCAAGCGCTTGTCGCAAGGTGTCAGTCCTTGGTTCATCGCCTCGGCATAGACGAAGAGCTTGAAGGTGGAACCAGGCTGGCGCATGGCCGTCACCTTGTCATACTTCCACGGCTTGAAGTCTATATCGCCCACCCAAGCCTTCACCTGGCGGGTGTCTGGTTCGATGGCCACAAAACCGCAGTGCATAAACCGCACCATATAGCGTATGGAGTCCATCGTACTCAACTCCTTCTCCTGCATCCCGTCATAGGTGAACACCTGCACGGAATGCGGCTGGTTGAGGTAATACTCCACGGAGTCGGGCTGGTCGGGGAAGCGTTCCTTCAGATATTTATAATGTGTAGTACGCTTGGCCAAGTCTTCTATGAAGTGCGGAATCTCCCTGTGCTGGCGGTCTTGCCAAGGTGGCGTACTGCCCCAATGATTGTCAAAGCGCTGCTGTATGACCTTCATCTGCTTGAGCACAGCCTGCTCGGCATAAGCCTGCATGCGGCTGTCCAGCGAAGTATAGATGGTCAGTCCGTCGGCATAGAGGTCCAGTTTGTTGTCTCCGTCATAGCCTGGCACAAGCCCCTGCTCGCATAAGTCATTGATGTAATCCACCAGTTGCTCACGGAAGTAAGGAGCCTGGCCGTCATAGCTGCTGGCTGTGTGGCGGCTGGCCAACTGGATAGGCAGTGCCTTGATGGAGTCCAGCTGCCCGCGTGTGGCCACTTTGCCGTCCACGGTGAGGTGCCCATGTGCATATACCAGATCGAGTACCGTGTTGCGGCGCGAGAGGCTGTTGCGGGGGTTGATGCGTGGATTGTAGCTGCTGGTTGCCTTGAGAAGTCCCACCAGCACAGCAGCCTGCTCGTGGGTCAACTTATCCGGCGTGGTGCCGAAATAGGAGCGCGCGGCAGTTTTGATGCCAAAAGAGTTGCTGCCGAAATCCACCGTATTGAGATACATGGTGAGTATCTCCTCCTTATTGAATATAATCTCCAGCTTGATGGCAACTATCCATTCCTTGGCTTTCATCACCAAGAGCCTCACCCCGGGAATGTATCCGAGCAGTCCTGTAGAATACTGGGTGCGTACGCGGAAGAGGTTCTTGGCCAACTGCTGAGTGATGGTGCTGGCACCTCGAGCCCGCCCGCGGGCCATATCCTTGACGGCTGCAAAGAGCCCTTTGAAATCTACACCATGATGATGATAGAAGCGTTCGTCCTCGGTATCTATCAGTGTGTGGATGAGCACAGGCGATATCTCGTTGTACTCCACCGGTGTGCGGTTTTCGCTGAAGAAGCGTCCGAGCTGCACGCTGTCGGCACTATACACCTCGGAAGCCTCGCTCACCACGGGATTCTCAATATCCTTGAAGCCCGGTGAGCGCCCGAAGAGATAGAGGAAATTGCAATCCACCGCTCCCAGACCCAGTATGAGAAGCAGCACAAAGGTGCATGGCCACACCGCCAGTTTCTTGTACCAGGGGCCACCATATATTTTGCGCAGCGCGATCTTCAGCTTACGCCTGATTGGGACAGCTATCATGTTTTCTTTTGCCTTTTTGGTTCTATCCAATTGCAAAAGTAATAAAACTTGTGGGACAGACAGCCCTTTCTGCCCAACTATTTTTGCTTATGCTCATTCTGAAGCTATCCAAAGGGGCCGGGAAGTGAATTCCAAGACCCTAAAATGACGCAATCCGGGACGGAAAGAACAGCAGAGAGCGGCGCAGAAAGGATGTCAAACGGCTCGGGGCTGCCGACCGACGCGAACAAGCAGGCACGGCAAACATTCCCACACAAGCGGTGACAGCGAACACAGCAAATGGGAGATGCCGAAAACGCACTATGCTGCGATGCCCGATGCAGCGTGCTGCGAGGACAAGCACAGCACGCTGCGATGGCCGACGCACCGCATTGTGCCAACAGCCCAACTGTACAACCCGTGCCGGCTCTACCCTTTTCTCAAAAGAAAAGCAGTACTGTGGGCTTCACGTGCAAGCATACCGGCACGAATTGGCCAATAGGCTTGGAAACGGAAACCAACAGTACTGCTTCTGTCTTTCTGTATGCTTGTTCCGGCAGAGCAATGTGCTACCCTACCGGCTGCAGTTCAACACATGCTGCAGGATAGCCTGCCCGTCATCGGGGTGAAACCAAGTGATGCTCTCGTCGCGCTGATACCAAGTCATCTGCTTCTTGGCATACACGCGCGTGTTCTTCTTCATCCGTTCCACCGCCATAGGCAACTCCCATTCGCCATCCAGCACGCGGAACATCTCCTTGTAGCCGATGGTGTTGAGCGCATTGAGGTGGCGCAGTGGATAGAGCCGGCGGGCTTCTTCGAGAAATCCTTGCTCCATCATCCTATCCACACGGGCATTGATGCGGGCAAAGAGTTCCTCACGCTCGCGCCGAAGCCCCACCTTGATGATGTTGAAGGGACGCTGGCGGGTGACTCGCACACGGAAACGGCTGTAGGGGCAACCTGCCGTGTGGCAGATTTCAAGCGCGTGGATGACCCTTTTGTGGTTCTTGTGATCCACTATCCTGAAGTATTCGGGGTCAAGGCGTTCCAGCTCCCTGAGCAAAGGCTCCAGCCCCTCCTGCTCGAAGCGGGCTTTCAGGTCGGCACGCACTTGGGCATCCACCGTGGGAATATCATCAATGCCCTGGCACACGGCATCCACATACATCATGCTTCCACCCGACAGCACCGCATGGTGATGGGTGCCTGAGAGGCTGCTGATGACAGCCAGCGCATCCTGCTCATAGCGGGCTGCGCTGTAGTCCTGACCCAATTCGAGTTCGCGCACGAAGTAGTGCTTCACACGTGCCACCTCTTCTGCCGTGGGAGCGGCAGTGCCTATATCCATCCCACGATATATCTGACGACTGTCACAATTGAGCACTGGGCACGACAGGGAAGTGGCCAAATGTAGGGCCACATCCGTCTTGCCCACCGCCGTGGGACCAATGAGCACCACCAGGTTCATCTGCCTGGGTGCCGGTTCACTCACTGATTTCAAATCCTTCGAGGTCAAGTTCTTCGTCCTCGAAACCGTCCTCTCCGTAGAAACTCTCGCCCGACTCGGCACCACCGGCATTGGCTGCGGGAGCAGCCTCATCCTCATCCTGCACCGACTGCAGAGGGGCTTTGCCGTGACGACGGCTTACCCGAGGCTTTGGTTCAGGCTGGCCAAAGAGGTTCTCAGTGAGTTCCATCAGGAAGAAACGCTTGGCTTCAGGGTCGAAGACATATGCCAGACGCTGGCCCTCATCATCCATCAGCTCGCCGATGACAGTATGCTCCATCAGATAGACATCCTCCTCTGAACGGGCATCTGCATCACGCATGCACACCTGTTTCTCCACACGCCAATCCTCATCGCAGAGCAGGAACTTCTGTCCGTCTATCTCCTGATAGCCGCAGTCGGCCAGTATGAGACGATGAAGGTCGGCGAATGTAGCCTCGGCATCAATCTTTATCTCCACCACGAAGTCCTCTACTTCTTGGCTGAAGAGGGTAAGTCTGAGTGTCATAGGAATGAGGTTTAAGCCAGCCTTAACGGATAAAGCCGCGCTCGCTGGTGCGGATGAAGTCGAGGATATACTGGATTTCGGGACTCATGGGAATCTCGTTCTCCACGCGCTGCAGCAGGTCGTTGAGCTTGCCGGTATCCTGCAGGATGATGCGGTAAGCCTGGTGGATATTGTCGATAAGCTCACGGCTGAAGCCACGACGACGCAGTCCCACCACGTTCAGACCGCAGAAGCTGGCGGGATCGCGGGCAACCAGACTGAAGGGGAGAATGTTCTGGCTGAAGCGTGTACCACCGCCTACCATGCAGTAGCTGCCTACTCGGCAGAACTGGTGCATGAGCACCGAAGCGCTGAGAATAGCCTTGTCATCGATGACAATCTCGCCTGCCAACTTGGTGCTGTTGCCTATGATGCACTCATTACCTACCTTAGCGTCGTGAGCCACGTGCGCTCCCTCCATCAGGAGATTGTTGCTGCCCACCACAGTCTTGCCCTTGGCAGCTGTTCCGCGGTTGATAGTCACGTTCTCACGAATCTTGTTGTTGTCGCCTATCTCGGCAGTTGTATCCTCACCCCTGAACTTCAGATCCTGGGGAATAGCGCTGATGACAGCGCCGGGGAAGAAGATGTTTCCGTTGCCGATGCGTGCTCCATAGAGCACCGTCACACTGTTCATCAGCGTGTTGTTGTCGCCTATCACCACACCTTTGTCGATGTAGCAGAAAGCACCAATCTCGCAATTCTCGCCTATCCTTGCCTCCGGGTGGATGTAGGCCAATGGACTGATTTTACTCATAGATGCTCTACCCCCGCCTGCCCCATTGGGGAGGAGCCGCATTCTAAGTGGGGGTTCTTGTGCGGCTAAGGGTTCTCTCATGTATCCCCAAGGGGGAAAGAATGTGCATGCACAGCCCTGAGAGAGTCCCATTGTTATCACTATTTTGTCTATCGAAACAGGCTCACAAGCCTGCCTTTCATTGCTCCTGCCTCGGCAGGAATGGGGTTCCACGTAGGAGCCAGTTGGCAGAACGGTTTCCAGAAGTCGCTTCCCTCTGCGGAGCCGATAAGCTCAAAAGCTTTTGGGAGTCACATCCCTCAGCAGAGCCAATGAGCCGAATGACTTTCTGGAGTCGTTTCCATCAGCGGAGCCAATGAGCTGGATGGCTTTTGGGAGCCACATCCCTCAGCGGAGCCGATGAGCAGAATGGCTTTCCGAAACTGCCTTTTTGCCGTTCGGGAGCCTGCCGTTGCGCCTCTTACTTGGCTATCTGCGCTGTGAAGGTAGCCTCTGCCACGCAGTTCTCACCTATGAAGGCATAACCCTGCATGGTACCTATTCCGTGACGGAGAGGTGATGCCATCTCCACCTTGAAGATAAGTGTATCGCCGGGCACCACCTTCTGGCGGAACTTCACGTTGTCTATCTTCAGGAAGTAGGTGCTGTATTTCTCGGGATCATCCACCTTGCTCAGCACGAGCAAACCGCCTGCCTGTGCCATTGCCTCTATCTGAAGCACACCGGGCATTACGGGTTCGGAGGGGAAATGACCCTGGAAGAAAGGCTCATTGCTGGTAACATTCTTGATGGCCACAATGCTCTGCTCCTTCATCTCGATTACCTTATCCACCAGCTGCATGGGGTAACGGTGGGGCAATATCTGACGGATGCAGTTGACATCCATGAGGGGTTCCTTGTTGGGGTCATAGTATGGAGCCTGCACTTCATGCTTGCGTATCTCCTTGCGCATCATGCGTGCAAACTTATTGTTGATGGTATGACCAGGCTTGGTGGCGATGATACGACCCTTGATGGGCTTGCCTATGAGCGCCATGTCACCGATGATGTCGAGCAGCTTGTGACGTGCAGGCTCGTTGTCCCAAACCAGTGGCTTGTGCTGCAGATAGCCCAGTTCGGATGCCTCATGACGCTCTGCACCAGTGAGCTGACACAGCTTGTCGAGGTTTTCCTGTGTGGTCTTGTGCTCGTAGATGACAATTGCGTTGTCAAGGTCACCTCCCTTGATGAGTCCTGCCATGAGCAGTGGCTCTATCTCACGAACGAACACGAAGGTGCGTGCGGCTGCCACTTCGGTGGCAAACTTATCCATATTGTCGAGGGTGGCAAACTGGCTGCTGAGCACCGAGCTCTCGAATGAGATCATACTGGTGATGGAGAAATCCTCGTCGGGCAGCAGAGTGATGCATGCACCTGTAGCCTCATCGCGGAACTCCATCTTCTTGTTGATATAGTAGAAGTCCTTGGGTGCATCCTGCTCCAGAATGCCCACACGCTGGATGGCATTCACATAGAGTTCGGCACTTCCGTCCAGTATGGGGAACTCCGGACCATCCACCTGTATCAGTACATTGTCCAGTCCCAGAGCATAGAGAGCGGCCATAGCGTGCTCCACAGTGCTGCAACGCATCTCGCCCTTGCCCAATACTGTTCCACGCTGGGTGTCTATCACGTTCTCGGCAATGGCATCCATGATGGGCTGACCGGGCATGTCGATGCGCTGTATCTTGTATCCGTGGTCGGGAGGAGCCGGCATGAAGGTCACTGTGAGGTTGAGTCCAGTGTGCAGTCCTTTGCCGCTGAGTGAGAATTGCTCCTTGAGTGTATTCTGTTTTAACATGTCTTCTTTACTTGTTTTCCAGTTGTTCTTTCAGCGCCTCAATCTCCTTCTTCATGCGATTGAGGTCGCTCCACATGTCGGGCAGGTGCTTGAAGATGGCGCTTGACTTCCAGAAGTTGCGGCCATCGATGGCGGGTGAACCCTGGATGGCAGTTCCTTCCTTCTTGATGGTATTGGGGATGCCCGACTGTGCACCAGCCATTGTGCGGTTGGCAATAGTGGCATGACCGGCGATACCCACCTGTCCGCCAAACATACACCACTCGCCCACCTTGGTGCTGCCGGCTATGCCCACCTGAGCCGACATCACGGTGTGACTGCCGATTTCATCATTATGGGCTATCTGTACCAGGTTGTCCAACTTGACACCGGAGTGCACTACAGTAGCTCCCATAACGGCTCTATCCACGCAGGTATTGGCTCCTATCTCCACATCGTCCTCGATGATGGCCACACCTATCTGCGGTATCTTGTCGTACCCAGTCTCTGTGGGCTGGAAGCCGAAGCCGTCTGCACCTATCACACAACCGGCATGCAGGATGCAGCGGCTGCCTATCTTGCAGTCGTGATAGACCACTGCATTGCTGTAGATTTCCGTATTGTCGCCCACCTTCACATTCTTGCCCAGGCAAACATGGGGGTGAAGCACGCAGCCCTCACCTATCTCCACACCTTCGGCAATAGAGACAAAGGGACCGATGTAGCAGTCCTTGCCCACCTTGGCAGTAGAGTCGATGAATGCCATGTCACTGATGCCCGTGCGCTTGGGCTTCATGCTCTCATACGCCTGCAGCAGCTTTGCCACCGCCTCGCGAGCGTCAGGAACCCTGATGAGAGTAGCGCTTACAGGAGCCTTGGGTTCGAAGTTATTGTTGACGAGCACCACGCTGCTCAGTGTCTCGTAGATGTAATGCTCATACTTGTCATTGGCAAGGAAGCTGATACAACCAGGCTTTCCCTCCTCGATCTTGGCAAAGTTGTTGACCTTCGCATCCGGATTACCCTCAATGGTTCCCCCAATGAGTCCGGCTATCATCTGTGCACTAAATTCCATATTTATCCAATTCTTGAGCCATCTGAGCCTGCACCTCACGCGCCTTCTCGCCTGCCACCTGGGCAAAGCGCTCTGTTGCGTCGGCATAGATAATGGCCCGGCTGCTGTTAACAATCAGTCCGCACTCGCTGGTCATACCATACTTGCACACCTCTTCCAGCGAACCTCCCTGTGCACCGATGCCCGGTACGAGCAGGAAGTGATTGGGTGCGATACGGCGGATATCCTCGAATGCCTTACCCTGTGTGGCGCCTACCACATACATCATCTGGTCGTTGCCAGCCCACTCCTGGCTCTTGCGGAGCACCTTCTCAAAGAGCTTCTCGCCCTGAGCATCCTCGGTGAGCTGGAAATCGTGGCTGCCCTTGTTGCTGGTAAGAGCCAGCAGGATGACCCACTTGCCTTCATATCCGAGGAAGGGTGTAACGCTGTCCTCACCCATGTAAGGTGCCACTGTGACAGCATCCAGGTCCATTTCCTCGAAGAAGGTACGTGCATACATGGCACTGGTATTGCCTATGTCACCACGCTTGGCATCGGCGATGATGAACTGGTCGGGGTAGTTCTCCCTCAGATAGGCAACGGTCTTCTCAAAGGCTATCCAGCCCTTGACACCCATGCTCTCGTAGAATGCAAGGTTGGGTTTATAGGCTACGCAGTAAGGTGCTGTAGCATCGATAATGGCCTTGTTGAAGGCAAACACGGGATCTTCTTCCTGCAGCAAGTGGGCGGGAACCTTCTTGAGATCCGTATCAAGGCCCACACAGAGGAAACTTCTCTTCCTCTGGATACTGGCTATGAGTTCTTTTCTGGTCATAACTCTGATTCTTTTAAGCGTTCTGCATTCTCGGCTACAATGAGATGGTCGATGCAGTCCTGTATCTGTCCATCCATAAAGGCCGGCAAGTTATATATAGTATAACCTATCCTGTGGTCGGTAATGCGGCCTTGGGGATAGTTGTATGTTCTGATCTTCGCACTGCGGTCACCTGTGCTCACCATCGTCTTTCGGCGGCTGGCGATATCGTCCAGATACTTCTGGTGCTCCTTATCATATATAAAGGTACGCAGGCGTGCAAGCGCGCGTTCCTTATTTTTAGGTTGGTCACGAGTTTCGGTACACTCCACGAGAATCTCCTCATCTTCGTTGGTGAAAGGGTTGTGCCACATGTAGCGTGCACGCACTCCCGACTCCACCTTATTCACGTTCTGTCCACCGGCACCGCTACTGCGGAAGGTATCCCACTTGATTGCACCTTCATTGATTTCCACATCAAACTCCTCGGCCTCGGGCAATACAGCCACAGTGGCAGCACTCGTGTGCACCCTTCCTTGTGTCTCGGTAGCGGGCACACGCTGCACCCGGTGCACACCCGATTCATACTTCAGGATGCCATACACCCCTTCGCCAGTGACGCTGAAGATGATTTCCTTGAAGCCGCCAGCCGCTCCCTCGCTGCTGCTGCTCACGCTCATCTTCCATCCCTTAAGTTCGATGTAACGGCTATACATGCGGAAGAGGTCGCCGGCAAAGAGTGCCGCTTCGTCGCCTCCAGTGCCTCCACGTATCTCCATGATGACGTTCTTGCCGTCCTCGGGGTCGGCTGGCACGAGCAGGAGCTTGATTTCCTCTTCCAGTTCGGGTATCCTCTTTTCGCTGGCCGAGAGTTCTTCGCGCAGCATTGCCTTGGTCTCTGCATCCTCCTCCATAGCCAACATCTCCTTGGCATCCTCTACATTCTGCAGGCAGCCTATATATTCCTTGCGTACCTCCATCAGTTTGCCCAGATCCTTATATTCCTTTGTGAGCTTCACGTAACGCTTCTGGTCGGCAATGACATGCACATCGGTGATGAGCGTCGATACCTCTTCGAAGCGGCTCACAAGTCCGTCCAGTCTTTCGAGTATCTCCATATCAATATTCAAAAGTACCGTATTCGCTCTTGATGACAAGGCTCTTCTTTCCTTCCTCAATGTGTCCCACAATCTGGGCATCCACATTGAACGAGCGGCTCAAGTCTATCACGCGCTGTGCGTCAGCAGGTGAAACGTAGATCTCCATGCGGTGTCCCATGTTGAACACCTTGTACATCTCTGCCCAGTCTGTGCCGCTCTGCTCCTGAATGGCACGGAACAGGGGAGGTACTGGGAACATGTTGTCCTTCACCACGCGGCAGTTTTCGCCCACGAAGTGAAGCACCTTGGTCTGCGCACCACCTGTGCAGTGCACCATACCGTGAACGGCCGGACGCATCTCATCGAGCATCTTCTTGATGATGGGAGCATAGGTGCGTGTGGGTGAGAGCACCAGTTTGCCGGCACACACCGGACTGCCTTCCACGGCATCGTCCAGGCGGTAGCTGCCGCTATATACCAGTTCCTCGGGCACTGCCTTGTCATAGCTCTCGGGATATTTCTCTGCCAGATACTTGGCAAAGACATCGTGACGGGCGCTGGTCAGTCCGTTGCTGCCCATGCCACCGTTGTATTCTTTCTCGTAGGTAGCCTGCCCGCAGCTGGACAGACCCACTATCACGTCGCCCGGACGGATGTTTGCGTTGTCTATCACATCGGCCCTCTTCATGCGGCAGGTCACTGTGCTATCTACGATGATGGTGCGCACCAGGTCGCCCACATCGGCAGTCTCACCGCCGGTGCCATAGATTCCGATGCCCATCTCACGCATCTCCTGCATCAGTTCGTCCGTGCCGTTGATGATGGCGCTTATCACTTCACCGGGGATAAGCATCTTGTTGCGTCCGATGGTACTGCTCACAAGGATGTTATCCACAGCACCCACGCACAGCAGGTCATCGGTGTTCATGATGAGTGCATCCTGCGCTATACCCTTCCACACCGACAGGTCGCCTGTCTCGCGCCAGTAGGTATAGGCCAGACTGCTCTTGGTACCTGCGCCGTCGGCATGCATGATGCAGCAGTACTCGGGGTCGCCTCCCAGTATATCGGGGATTATCTTGCAGAAAGCCTGCGGGAACACTCCCTTGTCGATGTTCTTGATTGCGTTGTGCACATCTTCCTTAGCCGCGCTCACTCCGCGCATCATGTAACGTTGGTTGCTCATCGGTCCTTTTATTGAAATAGTTCTCTTATTATCCATGCAAAGTTATTACATTTCTGTGTCACACGCAAATTTACACGCACATGCAACCCACTTTATGAATAAAAATATGTACTTTTGCACCACTTTTGACACAGGTTTGTGACAAGTCAGACATATTTTAGACGTTTTCAGGATAAGATGAAGATAACACTCGTACCGCTTCTGGCCATCTGCATGAGCACAGTCTATGCCCAGGAGAAGACCGACACGACCCTCATGCAGGAGGTGACCGTGAGCAGCGCCAAGGACAACCGGGCGCTCAGAGAACAGCCTTTGGCTGCCACCATTATAGACACCCATCTGCTCAAGAGCAAGCAGATAAGCAGCATGAAGGATTTTGCATCACTCGTGCCAGGCCTTTACATCCCCTCATACGGCAGCCGTCAGACCACCTCGATATACATGCGCGGAGTGGGAAGCCGCATCAACACTCCTGCCGTGGGGCTGTATGTAGATGACATCCCATGGGTGGATAAGAGCGCCTACGACTTCGACCTGAGCGACGTGCAGAGCATAGATATCCTGCGCGGACCACAGAGCACGCTCTACGGAAGGAATGCGATGGGCGGACTCATACGCATCCACACCAAGAATCCGCTGGACTACCAGGGTACCGACATCAGTCTGCAAGGTGCCACCTACGGCACTGCCCGCGCCAGTGCCACACACTACCACCGCCTCTCACCCAAGCTGGGTTTCTCGAGCGGCGTCAGCTACGCGCACTCCGAAGGTTTCTTCACCAACGCCTACACTGGCAAGAAGGCTGCACGCGACGACGATGCCAGCACACGCTTCAGACTGGTGGCCAAACCCTCGGAGGTGGTTCGCCTGGACTTCCATGCCAACTACGAGTACAGCCGCCAGGGCGCTTTCCCCTACAAGCTGGAGTCTGTGCAGGAGAGCGACTACTTCTACCCCACCATCTCCACTTCGGTGGGCCAGGTGAACTACAACCGCAAGAACGACTACGAGCGGCATCTGCTCAACCTGGGCTTCAAGGCCGAGCACAACTGGCAAAAGGCGGTGATGAGCTACGTGGCTGGTTTCCAATATCTGCGCGACCGCATGAACATGGACCAAGATTTCACTTCGGCCGACATCTACACGCTCCTGCAGCGGCAGAACAGCCGTGTGCTGAGCCAGGAGATAGCCATCAAGAACCGCCCGGGAGCCTGGCGTCACTGGGAATGGAGCATGGGTGTGAGCGGGTTCCGACAGTGGCTGGACACCAACGGGCCTGTCACTTTCCGGAGTGAGGGAGTGCAGTGGATAAACGCCAACATGAATAAGAACGCCAATGCACACATGCCTGCCATCACCCAAGGACCCATGAAGATGCAGATGCTCTTCAGCGATGCCATCCAGGGTGACGGCCTGCTCTTCAGCGGTCGCTTCAGTACTCCCACAGGCAGCGGAGCCGTATATCACCAGAGCACCATCACCGACCTGCTGGGTGCCAAGGGACTTGACCTGACACTGGGACTGAGGCTCGACTACGAGAAGATGAAGATAGACTACCACACGGGATATGACTTCGAGCACGAATACAGCCTCATGAGGCATCTCACCATGCCCGGCATGGAACGCGACATCACGATGGTGCCAGCAGCCACCTACCAGGCCAAGAATGCGCTGCAGGGCCGCCTGAGCCACGACTATCTGCAGCTTCTTCCCCGCTTCTCGCTGCAATACCGCATAGGAAGCAGCAACGTGTATGCCACCGTTTCACGCGGTTACCGCAGCGGCGGATTCAACATCCAGCAGTTCAGCGGCGCACTTCAGCGCATGATGCAAGCCGACATCATGCAGGATGTGGCCAACGTGACTCTGCCCATCCTGCAAAGTCAACCGATGGTGCCACAAGACGTCAAGGACCGGGTAAGCGCCCTGATGCAGGGAATGGCACAGAAGCCCAACATCGACCCTCGCTCGCTGAGCCAGTACAAGCCCGAGTATGCGTGGAACTACGAGATAGGTTCGCACTGCAACCTCATCAACCATCGCCTGCACCTGGACATGGCCGTGTTCCTCACCGAAGTGCGCGACCAGCAGGTATCACGCATGGCGGAAAACGGACTGGGCCGTATCACGGTGAATGCCGGACGAAGCCGCGCTGTGGGATGCGAACTGGCAGCCAGCGCACAGATAACGGATGCGCTCTCGGCACATACCGCCTATGGCTTCACCCACAGCACCTTCCGCACCTACAGTCCGCAGGCAGGCATCTCCTACCGAGGCCACTACGTGCCGTTTGTTCCCCTGCATACCTTCAATGCCGGAGCGCGCTACAGCTGGACTCTGAGCAAGTGGCTCGAGCGCATCACCCTGCAGGCCGACTGGAACGGACGGGGTAAAATTTATTGGACAGAGGACAATAACACGAGCGAGCAGTTCTATGGCACGCTGGACGCACGCCTGTCGTTCTCGCACGGAAAGGCAGACCTGGGGCTGTGGGGCAAGAATCTCACCAACCAGCACTACCGCTCCTTCTACTTCGAGAGCATGAACCGCGGCTTCAGCCAGAAGGGTGCTCCACTGCAGCTTGGCGTTGATATCCGCCTGAGGCTCTAAGCAAAGAGCGCCCGCACAGCACTAAGCGACAAACCTTACACTACATATTCCATAAGTTTGGCTTACGTCCGTCCCGAGCATTCGGGCTGCGTAGGGCAAACTTTTACTTTTTTACAAGCGTCCCTGCTGCCTGCTTCTCCATCCAAAACTTACTTTTGACAGCCCCACGCCATCATCCTTTCCCAAGAGCAGCACGCATTCTTTCTGACAAAAGCCGACTGCTACGGCAGCCCAGTAGCCTTGCTCCCGTTCTTCATCCAACAATCCTGACTTCTTCAAAAAGCCAGATAATATTACGAAAAGAGCTTGCCAAAATCTCCGTTTGCAGCCTTTGGATGGCCATACGCAGCCTTTGGATGTACATCAGAAGGCTTTGTACGGCCATACGCAACCTTGGTATGGAGATTTCACCAGGCAGGGAACATAAATGAAAAAGGCTGCGAGGACAAAAAGAGACTGCTGCCAGAAAAACACGAAACCATGGATGCAGAAAAGCCAGTGCGCTGCGATGACCGTCGCAGCATGCTGCACAGGCTGACGCAGCGTACTGCGACGGCTGATGCAGCGCACTGGAAAAACGAAGGAAGAACTCTCTATTATATATAATGTGTAACTGCAAGCTGGAGAGGAGCAAACTGCGGAATGCGGAGCTGGCGGATGCAGATGCCGCACAAGGGTATTTTCTTCCGCATTTCTGGTTATTGTGCATACCAGAAAAGTGCTTAACTTTGCAGCACAATAAAGGTTAAGAAGATGTATATAGAGAACATTAAATCGCCAGCCGACCTGAAGGGACTGGACATGGAGGCTCTCAGAGCCGTTGCCGAAGAGACACGCAAAGCCGTACTCAACCGTGTGAGCAAGCACGGCGGGCATGTTGGACCCAACCTGGGATTCGTGGAGGCCACCGTAGCGCTGCACTATGTGTTCGACGCTTCAAAGGACAAGTTCGTGTTCGACGTGAGCCACCAGTGCTACCCGCACAAGGTTCTCACGGGACGAGCAGCAGGATTCCTGGGCGACGTGGAGGACATGAATGCCATCTCGGGCTACTCTTCTCCCGCCGAAAGTCCTGTGTATGACAACTTTGAAGTCGGCCATACCTCCACCTCGATAAGCCTTGCCACAGGACTGCAAAAGGCGCGCGACATCAAAGGCACCCACGAGAACATCATCGCCATCATAGGTGACGGTTCGCTCTCAGGCGGCGAGGCATTCGAAGGACTCAACGAAGCGTCGGAACTGGGAACGGGCATCATCATCGTGGTCAACGACAATGAGATGTCCATCGCAGAAAACCACGGCGGCATCTACAAGAACCTGCGTGCGCTGAGGGAAAGTCATGGAACATGCGAGCACAACTGGTTCCGCGCCTGGGGATTTGAGTATAAATACCTGGAGGAAGGCAATGATGTGGAGCGCCTCATCGAGCTGTTCCAGAGCGTGAAGGACACACAGAAGCCCACCGTAGTGCATATCCACACGGAGAAGGGGCATGGTTTTGCACCCGCCGTAGCCAACAAGGAAGCCTGGCACTATGGTGCACCCTTCTGCATCACAGACGGCAGCCGCCCCAAGGGCAACGCGGTGGAGACCTACGAGCAGCTCTTCAGCGACTGGATGCTGCACCACATGAAGAGCGACCCCACACTGATAGCCGTCACAGCGGGCACACCTGCGGCAGGCGGTTTCACGCCCAAGAAGCGTGCCCAAGCAGGCAAGCAGCACATCGACATGGGCATTGCCGAAGAGCAGGCAGTGGCCATGATTTCGGGAATGGCCAAGGGTGGACTGCGCCCGGTGTGGACTGTGTATAGCACCTTCATACAGCGCACCTACGACCAGATAGCACAAGACCTGTGCATCAACTCCAATCCTGCGGTAATCAATGTGATGTGGGGCGGTACAGGCACGATGAACGACATCACGCACATCTGCCTTTTCGACATACCCATGCTGTGCAGCATACCCGGCCTCATCTATCTGGCTCCCACCACCTGCGAGGAATACTTTGCCATGCTAAGGTGGGCGGTGATGCAGGACAGGAAGCCGATAGCCATACGTGTGCCCAGCAACGGCGTGAACCACTCTGCTGAAGAGGTGGAGACAGACTTCTCCTACGAACCCAGCTACAAGGTAACACACGAGGGAAAGCAGGTGGCCATCATCGCCGCTGGCTCCTTCTACCAGAAGGGCGAGCGCGTGGCCAACTTGCTGAAAGAGCACGAAGTGGATGCCACACTCATCAACCCGCGCTACCTGAATGCCGTGGATGCCAGCACGCTGGAGGCTCTGAAGAAGAACCACCGCCTGGTGGTGACGCTGGAAGACGGCTGCAAGGACGGAGGATTCGGCGAGAGAATAGCATCGTACTACAGCACATCGGACATGAAAGTGCTGGTGGGCGGAGTGAAGAAGGGACTCTACGACCGATTCAAGGTGGATGAGCTGCTTGCCGACAACCGTCTGCTCGACAACCAGATAGCCGAAGACATCATGAATATACTATGGAAGAAGTAAGATTCAACTCCGTGCAGGAGTTCAACGACTACTATGGGTTTGAAACTCTGCACCCGCAGGTGACCGTAGTGAGGTGATTCCGCAGCATTTCGTTCGCTTCTCCAAAGCCCGTGCCGGCATGACTCCATCGCTGTTCAGAAAGACTGCATAAGGCGGAGGAGCACAACGAACCCTTTTTGAAGAGCATCTGGAAACCTATCGGAAAGGCCTTCAGAAATTCCGAAAAACATCTTCCCAAGGGATAGAAACGGCAAAGGGACGAACAGAGAATGTACTCCGTTCGTCCCTTTGCCTGTCTGTCAGCGTGGGAACAACTATTCGTTCCAGAAACGCCAGCTGGCCAATGCCTGCAGGTGAAGCATCTCCAAACCGTTCTTCACAGCGGCTCCACGCTCGGCTCCACGCTTGAGGAAGAGAGTTTCCTGCGGGTTATAGACGAGGTCGTAGAGCAGATGGCGGCCGGTGAGAAACTGGTAAGGGATGTCGGGACAGGCATCCACACGAGGGAACATGCCCACCGGACTGCAGTTGACAATGACCTGATAATGCTCCATGAGTTCGGGTGTGAGGTCGGCGTAAGTGAGCCGGCCAGGCGCTGGTGTGCGGCTGACATAGGTCCATTCGATGCCCAACCTTTGCAATCCCACTCTAATGGCACGGCTGGCACCACCTGTTCCCAGGACGAGTGCATGCTGGTGCCAAGGCTTCAGGAGCGGCCTGATGCTGTCCATGAAACCGATGATATCGCTATTGAAACCCTTCAGGCGACCGTCACTCACACGTATCACATTGACCGCCCCTATCTCCTTCGCCTCATCACTCAACTCGTCGAGCATGGGGATGACAGCCTCCTTGTGAGGCAAGGTGACATTGAGTCCGCGCAGGTTGGGATTGGCCTGCACGATGCCGGGAAGCATGTCGGCAGAGGGTATCTCAAAGTTGACATACTCGGCATCAATGTGCTCGCGCTGGAATTTCTCTGTAAAGAAAGCACGACTGAAACTGTGTCCCAGAGGGTAGCCAATGATTCCATATTTGTCCATAATCTGTCTCCTTATGTCCTTTTCTCGTTATTCTTCTACAATCTTTTGCCTTTTCTCTGCCTGCCACAACAAGTTTCCAAGGTGCAAGCAACCGACTCCCCTATCACTTGGTGGCCAGATACATGGTGCTGATACCGCCGCAGAAGCGCTTCCACTGCACGCTGGAGAAGCCGTTCTTGTGGAGTATCTGTTCCATCTCTTCGGCCTGCGGGAATGCCTCCATGCTCATGGGCAGGTAGGTGTAGGCGCTGTCATCGTGGCTGATGAGCCGCCCCAGGAGAGGCATGACCACATGTGCGTAGATGCCGAAAAGCTGCTTCATGGGGAAACGTACCGGCGTACTGAGCTCCACGATAAGAAGATGCCCGCCCGGACGCAGCACCCTGCACATCTCACGCAAGCCAGCATCGAGGTCGCTGAAATTGCGCACTCCGTAGGAAGATGTCACGGCATCAAAGGAATTGTCGGCAAATGACATGTGCGTGCAATCCTCGCGCTGGAAGGTGATGATGTCGCTCAATCCAGCCTTGGCAACCTTCTTGCGCGCTACATCCATCATGCCTTCGCTGATGTCGGCACCCACTATGCGGCGCGGATGATTGCGCTGCGCATTCATGATTGCCAGGTCGCCTGTGCCTGTGGCAATATCCAGCACCTCCTGAGGAGCAAACTTCCCCAGCGCATCAATGGCTTTGCGACGCCAACGGCGGTCTATTCCCAGCGACAGACTATGGTTGAGCAGGTCGTAGGAATGTGCGATGCTGTTGAACATGCGCTCCACCTGCTGCCCCTTGTCACCCGACTGATAGGGCTTTACTTTCTCGGCCTTATACATTATATATATAGCTGTTTGTATGAAACAAGCAGAAGGGACACGGGCAGCCAGACGGCCATCCGTGTCCCCAAATGCTATCTGCGCTTACTTTCCGTGCTGGTTGAGCCAGTCGGTCACGTTCTTCTCGATGCGGGCGGCAATGTCTCCATCGGTCTCTGCAGGCTGGAACTTCTTGCCCACGATGTGCTCATAGAGCTCGATGTAGCGGTCAGCCACGCTCTGGGCATATTCGTCGGTAATCTCGGGCATCACCTGTCCGGGCTGGTTCATGAAGTTGTGCTCGATGAGCCACTGGCGCACAAACTCCTTGCTTAACTGCTTCTGGGGGAGTCCCTGAGCGAACTTCTCCTCGTAGCCGTCGGCATAGAAGTAGCGGCTGCTGTCGGGTGTGTGAATCTCGTCAATGAGTATCACCTTGCCGTCACGCTTGCCAAACTCGTACTTGGTATCTACCAGGATGAGCCCCTTCTGTGCTGCGATCTCCGTTCCACGGGCAAAGAGAGCACGTGTGTATTGCTCCATCTGCTCGTAGTCTTCCTTGCTCACGATGCCCTGGGCAATAATCTCCTCGCGGCTGATGTTCTCATCATGTCCCTCGTCAGCCTTTGTGGTGGGGGTGATAATAGGCTCCGGGAACTTCTGGTTCTCCTTCATCCCCTCGGGGAGCTTCACTCCACACAGCTCACGACAGCCGTTCTGATACTCTCTCCAAGCCGAACCGGTGAGGTAGCCACGTATGATCATCTCCACGCGGAAGCCCTCGGCCTTGAGTCCCACAGTGACCATGGGGTCGGGGGTAGCCAGCTTCCAGTTGGGTACAATGTCGGCAGTGGCATCGAGGAAGCTTGCTGCAATCTGGTTGAGCACCTGTCCCTTGAAGGGGATACCCTTGGGCAAAACCACATCGAAGGCAGAGATGCGGTCGGTAGCAACCATTACCATCAGGTCGTCATTGATGTCATACACGTCGCGCACCTTACCGTGGTACACGCTCACCTGCCCTGGCAGGTTGAATTCTGTTCTGGTTAGAGCTTTCATACAATTATGTTGTTTGAAAATGTTTATGCACTCCGTGCGGTCTGTCATCGGATATATATCTTCTTGACAGCCGTCTGTCGGCCCGTGAGAGCCTTCACTATATAGATGCCTGTGGGCATTCCGCTCACGTCGATAGCATCGGTGTCGGTGGCCTCCTGCATCATCTGTCCCATCGCGTTGAATATCTGCAGGCGCTCCACAGGCTTGGTGGTGGTGAGCTGCCAGCCGTCGAACTCGATGGTCACAGCATCCTCGCCTATCACGTCGATGGCATTGGCTATGTCGATATACATGGGCTGGAACTCGTTGCCATAGCGGTCGAGGATGCACACAGCGAACTGATAGCCCTCGGCATACTCGGCGGGAATCTCATAGGAGTTGGTATAAGTCATACCCAGAAGGTAGTCGGCCAGGATGCCACCCGTAGTGCTCTTCTCCACATCGGTAGCTGTGAGTTCGGCAGGAATGGCATATACGGTGTAGCGCATACGGTCTTCGGCCTTCCACATGAGCTGCTTGCCGTCGCACACAAGACTATCTACGGTTCCCATCTCAGCGTGCTCCTTCCAACTGATGGCCGGTGTGAGAGCGGGATGAGCATACTTGTTCTGCTTGAGCCAGTCGCCCAACCCCTGCACCTTCTTGCCGTCGATATCGCAAGCCGAGTAGTAGATGGCGCCAGGAGCAGCCGTCTTGGTGTAGGCACGAGAGTACTGCAACTGTTTGCCCACCTCCTTCCAGTCTTCGAGTGTGTTGCTTGACTGGAGGAACGTAAGCGAATGGCTGGCATAATGATGGCGGCCAAACTTCTTGGCTATCTTCGACCACCAGAGCGTCATAGGGCCAAAGGGATTGGTCTTGTGGTCGGTCTTCCAGTACAACTGAGGCGATATGTAATCCACAGTACCGGCCTTGAGCCAGGCTACGGGGTCAGAGAAGATGCCGTTGTACTGCCAGTCGCTGCCCTTGGGAATGGGATCTACCCCGTGCTTCTTGGCCACAGCGGGGTCGGAGCAAGCTGCTCCTGCGGGTGAGATACCGAACTTGATGCTGGGATCGAGCTCCTGTATCATATTATATACATCAGCCACCATGGCATTGACATTCTCTCTGCGCCAGTCGCCGAAGGACAGATTGGTGCCCGAGCTCTTCCAGTCATCGTAGTCCTCGGCAGCATCTGAGGTGGGCATTCCACTGGGATAGAAGTAGTCGTCAAAGATAATGCCGTCGATGTCATAACCCTCTATCATCTCGCGGCAAACGTTGACTATACGCTCACGGGTGGCCTTGAGTGCAGGATTGAAGATAACCTCACCGTTGTGGGAGATGAGCATATTGTTGTCCTTGAGCTCCTTGTCCTGCTTGGTATTCCACTCTGGATTGCTTGACTTCTTCCATCGGTAGGGGTTGACCCACGCATGACATTCCATGCCGCGGCGGTGACACTCTTCCACCATAAACTCAAGAGGATCCCAAGGCAGCCTGGAACCTCGTGTGCCGGTAAAGTAATGCGAGACGGGTTCATAGCTTGACTTGTAGAACGCATCCGCCATGGGACGGGTCTGGAAATAGACTGCGTTGAGTCCCGAAGCCTGCAGGATGTCGAGATACTTCTTCATTTCGTTCTGCTGCTCGCGCCTGATGGCAATGGTGCTGCCCTGTTTGCTTGGCCAGTCGATATTAAAGACTGTTGCGAGCCATACTCCTCGCACCTCGCGCTTGACATACTTGTCGGCTGCCTGCAGCACCGTTGCCGCAGCTATCAGGACAGCCAAAGTGAGTAAAGTTCTTCTCATTATCATTTAGTTTTATAAGTTAATGTCTGATTGTTGTCTGGCTTTGCGGTCGGCCTCAGCATCCCTGCTGCGATAAGCCTCCACGATGCGAGTCACCAGCTTGTGCCTCACGATGTCCTTCTGGGTCAGCTGCACAAAGCCTATTCCCTTCACTCCGTGCAGCACCTCAAGAGCATCGGCCAGACCAGAGCGCACGTTGCGTGGCAAATCGACCTGCGTCATATCACCTGTGACAATCATCTTGGTGCTCATACCCATACGGGTGAGGAACATCTTCAACTGTGCCACTGTGGTGTTCTGAGCCTCGTCCAGAATGACCACAGCATCGTTGAGCGTGCGTCCGCGCATGAATGCCAATGGTGCTATCTGTATGATGTTCTGCTCCATCATCTCCCTTAGGCGCACAGGGGGAATCATATCCTCGAGCGCATCATAGAGGGGTTGCAGATAGGGGTCAATCTTCTCCTTCATGTCGCCAGGCAGGAATCCCAGCTTCTCGCCGGCTTCTACAGCCGGACGGGAGAGTATGATGCGGCGCACATGCTTGTTCTTCAGTGCCCTAACCGCAAGCGCAATGGCCGTATAGGTCTTTCCCGTTCCGGCCGGTCCCACAGCAAACACCATATCGTTCTGCTCATAGGCATCGAGCAACTCCTTCTGTCCTGGCGTGCGCGGAGCAATGGGTTTGCCCGTCACGCTGAAGACTATCACATCGCCGCCGCCCTGGCGGTTGGTCTGCTCACCACGCAGGATGTGCAGCACATCCTCCTCGCTGAGCGTGTTGTACCTATGTATATGTTCCTGAAGCCTTTGGATATTCTCCTCCAGCGCGCACATCTCCAGCTCATCACCCATAACATGTATGACATTGCCGCGTGCTACGATACGCAATTTGGGGTACAAGGCTTTTATTATCTGCATGTTTGCATTGTTCACCCCATACAATGCCACTGGGTCGATGTCCTCAACGACTATATGCTTCTCTATCATCCAATTTCTCTTATTCTCCTGCAAATTTACTACACAAATTTGAGTTTTACGGCATAAATGCATAACTTTGTTCCCGAAACGAGATGAGAAGACTGAAGAAACGAATTTATTTGGCTCTGTGTGGCTCCATCGTGGGCACACTCGGAGTGGTGAGAATGTGCCATCCATCGGTAATGCCCACTTCCCCCACCAGCGAAGAAGAGCCTGAGAGCGAAAGCGTTGCAATGGCCGACACCATCGCAGCGCTTCCTGTTGTGCAGCCAAGCAACCGCACCAGTTCCACAATATGCTATCCCGACGGCGACAGCATACCGTGGCACAAACTGGGAGGAGTGCACAGCTACCAGGCTTGCTTCCCCGACCTGCAGGATGTGCAGATTCTGGCCGCCCAGCAACACGGCGTAACGCCTGTGGCAAACCGGGAGGAGGCCGAAAGGAGAAAGAACGAACTGGTGTATGTGGGTGCTGACCCTTACTTCTGTATAGATAAGAACATGACGCACAGCATACCCTATCTGGTGCCCAGAGCACATGATTTGCTGAGCGACATAGGCCGCAACTTCCTGGACAGCCTGTATGTGAAGGGAATTCCCCTGCACCGCATCATCGTATCAAGCATCCTGCGCACCGAAGATGACGTGCAGAGGCTCAGGAGGCGCAACGGCAACGCCAGCGAGCAAAGCTGCCACCGCTACGGCACCACCTTCGACATCGCCTACAACCGATACTCTACGGTTTCGCATCCAGACGGTCCCGAATGCCGTGCAGTCAGGAACGATACGCTGAAATGGGTGCTCAGCCAGGTGTTGAGAGACCTCCGCGCCGACAGCGCCTGCTACGTGAAGCACGAGCGCAAGCAGGGTTGTTTCCACATCACAGTACGCTGACCGCCCTCCCCCACCGCACATGCCAAGCGCATGCAGGGAAGCAGGAGAAATGACATAGAAGTCTGAGTGCCAACGCTCAGGCTTCTTTCTTTTTCCAAAGAAAACCAATCCGGTTCTCCGCCCGATTCCTTTGCCCCCAAGAGGCAGCACGCTTCATTCCCGTTTTCAGCGCGCTGACCAGCCCGTCGAAGCACGCTGGGATTGCCCCCGCAGCACTATGGCTCCAAGCGAGAAGCCAGCCTACAGCCCCTTGCACGCAGGCTGAAGGCAGGCTGGCAATAGGTTGGGCAGCACCCGGGAGGCTATTTCCCGCCACCAGACATAAGCCCACGAAAAGCACTCTATAATAAAAAAAGGAGAAAAAAGGACGCATGGCTAATATAAATTGGCTAACTTTGCAAGGAAATACGTAAACTCTAAACATACAATAGTACACAATGAGTACACAAGCAGAAAAGATCAAGGAGCTGGTTGAGCTCCGTGCCAAAGCCCGCATGGGCGGTGGCGAGAAGGCCATCGACAAGCAGCATGCAAAGGGCAAGTACACAGCGCGCGAGCGCATTGCCATGTTGCTGGACGAAGGTTCATTCGAAGAGATGGACATGTTCGTACAGCACCGCTGCACCAACTTCGGTATGGAAAAGAAGCACTACCTGGGTGACGGCGTTGTCACAGGTAGCGGAACCATCGGCGGACGCCTCGTGTATGTCTTCGCACAGGACTTCACCGTGAGCGCCGGCTCACTGAGCGAGATGCTGGCAAGCAAGATATGCAAGGTGATGGATATCGCCATGCGCGTGGGTGCACCCGTCATCGGACTCAACGACTCGGGTGGTGCACGACTGCAGGAGGGCATCAACGCTCTGGCAGGATATGCCGAAATCTTCCAGCGCAACATCATGTCAAGCGGCGTGATACCTCAGATCAGCGCCATCATGGGCCCCTGCGCAGGCGGCGCAGTATATAGCCCCGCACTCACCGACTTCACTTTCATGGTGGAGAACTCCTCTTACATGTTCCTCACAGGACCTGGTCCCGTGAAGGCAGTGCTGGGTGAGGTGGTCACACAGGAGCAGCTGGGTGGTGCAAGTGTGCACGGCAGCAAGTCGGGCGTAACACACTTCACAGCCACTACCGAGGAGGAGTGCATCGCTATGATCAAGCAGCTGATGACCTACATACCTCAGAACAACCTGGAGAAGACTCCCCGTGTGGAATGCACCGACCCCATTGACCGTCTGGAGGACAGCCTCAATGAAATCATCCCCGAGAACCCCAACATGCCTTATGATATGTATGAGGTAATCGGCGGTATCGTGGATAACGGCGAGTTCTTCGAGGTTCAGCCCAACTTCGCAAAGAACATCATCGTGGGCTTTGCACGCTTCAACGGCGAGAGCGTGGGTATCGTGGCCAACCAGCCCAAGCAGCTGGCAGGCGTACTGGACTGCAATTCAAGCCGCAAGGCTGCACGCTTCGTGCGCTTCTGCGACGCATTCAACATCCCCATCGTGACTCTTGTGGATGTACCCGGATTCCTTCCCGGTACCGCTCAGGAGTACAATGCCGTGATTCTGCACGGAGCCAAGTTGCTCTACGCATACGGAGAGGCTACTGTACCCAAGGTGACAGTCACCCTGCGTAAGTCTTATGGCGGCAGCCACATTGTGATGAGCTGTAAGCAACTTCGCGGCGACCTCAACTACGCTTGGCCTTCTGCCGAAATCGCAGTGATGGGTGCCAGCGGCGCTGCCAGCGTGCTCTATGCCAAGGAGGCAAAGGCTCTCAAGGAAGAGGGAAAGGCCGAGGAGGCAAAGGCATTCATCAAGGAGAAGGAGGAGGAGTACACCAAGCTCTTCGCCACACCTTACCAGGCCGCCAAGTACGGCTATATCGATGATGTGATCGAGCCACGCAACACACGTTTCCGCATCATACGCGCACTGGAGCAGCTGGCTGGCAAGAAGCAGCAGAATCCCGCCAAGAAGCACGGAAACATCCCTCTGTAATCGCTCACATATAATATAAGGAAGCATTATGACATTACTTACAAACTGGCCCACTGTATGGTTGATGACCGGCATGGGCGTAGGCATAGTCTTCTGCATACTGATTATCCTGGTGCTCATACTGCAGTTCATGGGCAACATCAACGCACGCACCATGGGCAGCAAGAAGGCTCAGGCCGCTGCCGATGGCTGCCCCTGCGGCTGTGGCGAGGCAGAGGCTTCAGAGGCCGACCTGGCTGCAGTGGCCACCGCAGTACATCTGTACCAGAATGATCAGCATGACTACGAGAGCGGAGTACTCACCTGGCATCCCACAGAGACTGCCTGGCACAGCGAGCTGAACCCCTCTCTCTAAACATTATCAAACAACCAAACGATTCGACAAAAGATGAAAGACTATAAGTTCAAGATCAATGGTCAGGACTATGCCGCCAGCGTGGAAGAGCAGGACAACGGCACTCTCAACGTGACCGTCAACGGCAAAACCTACCAGGTGGAGTTGCCCGAAAAGGCACACCACTGCACTCGTCCCATGGTGAGACCTGCAGTATCAGCCGCAGCAGGTGCACCTGCAGTGGCACGTCCGGCAGCTGCTGCACCCGGTAATGTAGTGGCTCCCCTGCCCGGCACCATCACCAGCGTGAAGGTGAAGAAGGGCCAGAAGGTGAAGAAAGGCGATGTGCTGCTGGTAATGGAGGCCATGAAGATGGCCAATGACATTACCGCCGAGGCCGACGGAACCATCAAGAACGTGTGCGTGAGCCAGGGACAGAGCGTCAACCAGGGTATGATTCTGATAGAGTTCGTAGCCGATGCACAGCCTGCTTCCGCAGCTCCTGCACCCGCTCCTGCTGCTCCCGCACCAGCCCCCCAGCCTGCTGCAGGTGCCAACTGCGTAGTGGCTCCTCTGCCAGGTACTGTCACCGAGGTGTTGGTGAAGGTGGGCGACAAGGTAAGTGCTGGTCAGAACGTACTCAAACTCGAAGCCATGAAGATGGAGAACTGCATCACAGCCGAAAGCGCCGGCACTGTGAAGGCCGTAAGAGTTCAGAAAGGTGCCCAGGTACAGGGCGGTGACGTACTGATAGAAATGGCTTGAAGACATGAAGAAACATCTGCGCGCCATGTGCCTCATGGCATTGCTTTTGCTGGTGGCCACTCCTATGATGGCCGGAGATTTCAACTTGGGCACCGCCCTTGAGAAGTTCTACAGCGAGATGGGATTCACATCCTTCTTCATCGGAACAGGCTGGAAGAACCTGGTCATGCTGGCCGTTGGCTGCGTGCTGCTCTATCTGGCTATCAAGAAAGAGTATGAGCCTCTGCTCCTGCTCCCCATTGCCTTTGGTATGATACTCACCAACCTGCCCGGTGCAGGCCTGTTCCACACCGAGATGTGGAATGATGAGTTCCTCAACCCAGACAGCCCCTACTACCACAGCTATCGTCATGTGATGGCCGAGGGAGGACTGCTCGATGTGCTCTACATAGGAGTGAAGGCTGGCATCTATCCCTGTCTGATATTCCTGGGAGTAGGTGCCATGACCGATTTCGGTCCGCTGATTGCCAACCCCAAGAGCCTTCTTCTGGGTGCAGCAGCACAGTTGGGCATCTTCGCCACCTTTATCGTTACACAGCTTGACTTCTTCGGTTTCAACGCCCAGGAGGCTGCTTCTATCGGTATTATCGGTGGTGCCGACGGTCCCACTGCCATCTTCCTCACCACCAAGCTGGCTCCCCACTTGCTGGGTCCCATCGCTGTGGCCGCTTACAGCTATATGGCACTCGTGCCTGTGATACAGCCGCCCATCATGCGAATGCTCACCACCAAGAAGGAGCGCATGATTCGCATGAAGCAGCTGCGTACTGTGAGCAAGAAGGAAAAGATCATCTTCCCCATCGTAGTGGCTATTCTGGTGTCACTCATACTGCCTTCTGCCGCCACTCTGATTGGCTGCCTCATGCTGGGCAACCTGATGAAGGAGAGCGGTGTAGTGGAGCGTCTGAGCAAGGCTGCACAGAATGAGTTGAACAACATAGTGGTCATCTTCCTGGGTACCACCGTGGGTGCTACAGCCACAGCAGAGGCTTTCCTCAACTGGCAGACACTCAGCATCCTGTGTGTAGGCATCGTGGCATTCGGCGTGGGAACTGCCGGCGGCGTATTGCTGGCCAAGCTGATGAACCTCTTCATGAAGGAGAAGATCAATCCGCTTATCGGTTCGGCCGGCGTGAGTGCTGTTCCCATGGCAGCCCGCGTAAGCCAGGTAGAGGGGCAGAAGTCAGATCCTCACAACTTCCTGCTTATGCACGCTATGGGTCCCAACGTGGCAGGCGTGATTGGTTCGGCTGTTGCAGCAGGTATCCTGCTCAGCTTCCTGGGCTAAGACAGAGCACACCGGACTACATGGAAGCAGACAGAGAGTACTGACGGACGATACAGGAAACCCATTTGAAGCAAACAGGAAGAACTGCCGCACCGCACAGAACCCTCTATTGAAGCACCTATAATATAAATAAGGAGAAAGCCCAAAAGGCCGACCCAATCAAACAAAAGACACATGCAGAGCAACAGACTCTATACATTCATAATGCTGGCAGCCATTGGTGCTGCCAGCGTTGTTTCTGCCCAGAGCGACAATTGGACAGAAGCACGCAAGGCTATCCACCGCGACAGAAACCTGTGCGGAAGCAATTACACCGCCTACCCCACTCCCACCGAGAAGCTCACACCGGCTCCCAAAGGCTACGAACCCTTTTATCTCACCAATTATGCCCGCCACGGAAGCCGCTGGCTGTGTGGCGATGGGCAGTACCAGGATGTGATGAAACCCCTGCAGGCAGCACGCGAGAAGGGCAAACTGACCGCCGAGGGAGAGCAACTGCTCAGCGCAGTGGAGGAGTTTTACAAGGGTGCCAAAGGGCGCATAGGCGAACTCACCACCAAGGGTGAAGACCAGCATCACGGCATAGGCAGACGCATGGCCAGGAACTTCCCCCAGGTGTTCAACGCCAAGAACTCGCGGGTGGATGCACGAAGCACCGTGGTCATACGCTGCATCCTGAGCATGGAAGCCGAGTGTGAGGAGCTGACACGCCACTTCCCCAACCTGCTCATGCACAATGACGTGAGCACCACATACCAGTGGTATCTGGCACCCAACCCACCCGACTACGTGAAGGAGGCTGAAGAAGGCCGCAATGGACTGGAGCAGAAGTGGCGCAAAGAGCTGGTGCATCCCGAGCGCTTCGGCAAACTCCTGTTCAACGACGAGGCTTACGCACGCGACGAAGTCAACTGCGAGCGCCTGATGAGACGGGTGTTCGAGGTGTGCGGCAACATGCAGAGCCACTACGGAGCACCTGACCTGTGGCATTACTTCACCGAGGATGAAGCCTACGACCTGTGGAAACTGTACAACATGAGGTTCTACGCCGAGTTTGGAGCCTCTAACTATACGCGCAAGAAAGCACCTTTCAAGGTGGAGACTCTGCTCCGCAACGTCATCGAGACTGCCGATACCATCGTGAACCAGAAAGATTATCACGGAGCCACTCTGCGCTTCGGACACGAAGTGTTCCTCATGCCACTGGCCACGCTGATGGAACTGGGCAATACAGGAGAGACGGTGGAGAACCTGGATACGCTGGACCGTGTGTGGGTGGGTTCCAACATCTTCCCCATGGCAGGCAACATCCAGCTCATCTTCTACCGTCCCAAGAAGGGACGCCAAGGCGATATCCTGGTGAAGGCTCTGCTGCAGGAGCACGAGATGACGCTGCCCGTGAAGCCTGTGAAGTTCCCCTACTACCGCTGGGAAGACCTCAGAGCCTACTATATCAGCAAACTGGAGAACGCCCGCAACTGACCTTTCCAACCCAAAGCCAGCACACATGACAGGCAATGACTACACGCTGTATGAGCTCAACAGGATGGTGCGCTCGGTGCTCGAATCCAGTCTCGACGAGGAGTACTGGGTGGTGGGCGAACTGAGTGATGCCACCCAGGGCTACGGCGGACACTTCTATGGCGAACTCATCGAGAAGGAGGAGGACGGCAAGAGGATACTTGCCCGCGCCAGAGTGACCTGTTGGGCACGTACCTACAATCTGCTCAGCCTGCGCTTCCAGCGCGATACGGGGCAGACGCTACATGCCGGCATGAAGGTGCGACTGCTGGTCAGAGTCACCTTCCACGAGCAATACGGGTATGCACTCAACATGCTGGATGCCGACTCCAACTTCACTCTGGGCGACATGGCAAAGCGCCGGCGCGAGATTCTGGAGCAGCTGGAGCGCGACGGCATACTGCATGACAACCAGACACTCAAACTGCCCCGCCTGCTCAAGCGTATAGCTGTGGTGTCGGCCGCAGGCGCTGCCGGCTACGGCGACTTCTGCAACCAGTTGGCCGGCAACGACTATGGGCTTGCCTTCACCACCCGCCTCTTCCCTGCCGTCATGCAAGGAGCACGGGTGGAGGAGACTGTTTCGGCAGCCCTGCAAGCCATTGCCGACGAGGCAGAAAGATGGGATATAGTGGTCATCATACGCGGCGGAGGAGCCACAGGAGACCTAAGCGACTTCGACAGCTATCTGCTGGCATCCTGCATCGCACAGTTTCCCCTGCCCGTGATTACAGGCATCGGCCACGAGCGCGACGAGACGGTATTGGATTATGTAGCGCATACACGCGTGAAGACACCCACTGCCGCTGCCGCCTTCATCATCGACCATCAGGCTCAGGAAGCGGCTCTGCTCGACGACCTTTACCGCCGCATCGCACATTCGGCACAGGAGCGGTTGCTGCGTGAGCGCAAACGGCTGGACATGCAGGCTTCCCTGTTGCCCCTGCTCATACGTCGGAAGACCGACCGCATGCAGGTTCGCCTCGACCAGATGCTCACCTCGCTGCGCACCGTCACCATACAGCGCTTCGAGCGCGAGCGGCATCGCATGGAGCTCATGGAGCAAAGGCTCAAAGCCTCTGACCCTTCCCTGCTCCTACGACGCGGCTTTACCATCACCACACACCAGGGAAGGATGCTCACCGACCTGTCCTGCCTGAAGCCAGGCGACACGCTGCGCACCATCACGCTGGAAGGAGAAATCAATAGCACAGTAACATCATGCAAGAAGAAAAACTGACCTACGAAGAAGCCATGCAGCGGTTGGAAGACCTGACCAAGCGCATGGAGAACGGTGAAATCACCGTTGACCGGATGGCCGAAAGCCTGCGCCAGGCACAGAAGTGGATGAAGCAATGCCGCGAGCAACTGTATGAAGCGGAAAAAAATTGCAATTCCCTGTTAGATGTCAACGAAAAGGAGTAACTTTGCACCAACGCTGCCGACATTTTGCCTACAGCTTGTAACAAAAGGACTATAACTCATTACAATATGAAAGAAATAGACTGGAGTAACCTTTCATTCGGTTACATGAAGACTGATTACAACGTGCGTTGCTACTACCGCAACGGTGCGTGGGGCGAAATAGAGGTGTGCAGCGAGGAGACTATCCCCCTGCACATGGCAGCCACATGCCTTCACTACGGTCAGGAAGCCTTCGAGGGACTCAAGGCATATCGCTGTCCCGACGGCAAGGTACGTGTGTTCCGTCCCGACGAGAATGCTGCCCGCCTGCAGAGCACCTGCCGTGGAATCCTCATGCCCGAACTTCCCACCGAGAAGTTCATCGAGATGGTAGAGAAGGTGGTGCGCCTCAACGAACGCTTCATTCCGCCCTATGAGAGCGGAGCAACCCTCTACGTGCGCCCACTGCTCATAGGTACAAGCGCACAGGTAGGCGTTCACCCTTCTGAGGAATACCTCTTCCTCATCTTCGTTACCCCAGTGGGACCGTATTTCAAGGGTGGTTTTGCCACCAACCCATACGTCATCATCCGCGAATATGACCGCAGCGCCCCCTTGGGCACCGGTATCTACAAGGTGGGCGGCAACTATGCAGCCAGCCTGAAGGCCAACAAGATGGCACACGACTTGGGCTACAGTTGCGAGTTCTATCTGGATGCCAAGGAGAAGAAATACATCGACGAGTGCGGAGCAGCCAACTTCTTCGGCATCAAGGACAACACCTATGTGACTCCCAAGAGCACCTCTATCCTGCCCAGCATCACCAACAAGAGCCTGATGCAGCTGGCTATGGATCTTGGCCTCAAGGTGGAGCGTCGCCAGATACCCGAGGAAGAGTTGGCCACCTTTGAAGAGGCCGGCGCATGCGGCACCGCTGCTGTCATCTCCCCCATCGAGCGTATCGACGACCTGGAGAACAAGAAGAGCTACGTCATCAGCAAGGATGGTCAGCCTGGTCCCATCAGTACCAAGCTCTACCACATGCTGCGCGACATCCAGTACGGTGTACTTCCCGACACCCACGGATGGACTCACGTGGTCATCGAATAAGAGTCAAACGGGCTGCACAGCCCATCATACACAATCGAGCCGAACTTCCCCATCAGGAGGTTCGGCTCGTTTGTTTCCGTTCAGCAGCATGTTTCTTCGGCCAAGCCATTCAGCCAAGCCTGTTTACCAATGACCATAAACCTTAGGACTATCGCTATTGGCCATCGAACGCTATACCAAGCAGATTTCCACGCCAACACTTTAGCCCAAACGCCCAAAACCTTTTGCCTATCCTTATATATAAGGTAGCAAGAAAGACATGCAGGGTGTTCCAGATGATGAACATCACATCGTCCATATCACCCAGCTTCTCTTCCCAGATTATCGTAGCCAGTTCTCCCGCCATCTCGGCATACTCAGCATCCGTACAGAGAACCTTGTCACACGGATGACAATCCTTTATCTCCATCGATAGAATCACTATCCTCCTTATCCTATCCATACATTAAAGTCCGAAGACAAAGATAACACCTTTTCTCCCGATATCCATCCCCACCGCCCCACAATCTTCTTCCCGGATTGATGTGTGGGGCTGCAACAATCAAGACACAGTACCCAGATAAGGCCATCAAACCTACTATCATAAGAACGCAAGTATGCTCTCAGGGTGGCTTTTGAGACTTACAAACGATGCGAGAAGCGGTTTTCATGAAGCATCTGGGTCAAAATGGTGCGGGAAACAGACGATTCCATTCGCTCATCCATAGCTTTTTCTCTTTTTTGTTGGCTCACCATCATTTTTGTTATAACTTCGCTAACAAACAAAGACAGTAGCATGGAAACATCAGGCTTTAACACACATATCGTCCGAGCAAACCCACAGACGGGCAAGGATACAAAAAAAGCCTCTCCGAAGAGAGGCGCTAGGAATTCATCCTTCGGCATATAGCCTTATTGTGATAAGGTGATGAATTTTATGTTGCAAATATAAGGAATATATAAATAACGAGCAAAACAAATCATAAGAATATGGCAAAAAAGCGTGTTTTAGGCCTTGATACTGGCTCCAACAGCCTCGGATGGGCCATTGTTGACCGCGAAGAAAGCGGTGAACAGACATTGGTGGACAAAGGAACACTCATCTTTCAGGAAGGAGTCAAGATAGAGAAGGGCATAGAGTCCAGCAAGGCAGCAGATCGAACTGCCCACAGAGCATTGCGACGCCAATACTTCCGACGCAGACTGCGCAAGATAGAAGTGCTCAAGGTGCTTGTCAAGCACAATCTGTGTCCAGCATTGACAGAAGAGGATCTGAAGCTGTGGCATACGCGCAAGATTTATCCCAGAAAGGATGAATTCATGCAGTGGCAGCGCACAGATGAGAACAAAGGCATCAACCCCTACCACAGTCGCCACATCTGCCTGACGGAAAAGTTCGACCTCAACAAACAGGCTGACCGCTATACTCTGGGAAGAGCCCTTTATCATCTGGCACAGCGCAGAGGATTCATGAGCAATCGTTTGGATGCCAATGAGGAAAAAGAAAGCGGAGCCGTAAAGCAAGGCATTTCGGAGTTGAGCCAAGAGATGGAGAAAGCCGGGTGCGAATACCTGGGCGAATACTTCTACATGCTATACACGCAACAGGGAAACAAAGTGCGCATACGAACAAGATACATCGACCGCGAAGAGCATTACAAGAAAGAGTTCCATGCCATCTGCGACAAACAGGGATTAAGCCAAGAGATAAGGCATGAACTGGAACGCGCTCTTTACTTCCAGCGTCCGCTCAAAAGCCAACGTCAAAGCGTGGGCAAATGTACCTTCGAGAAGAACAAACCACGATGCAGTGATTCTCATCCGCTGTATGAGGAGTTCCGCATGTTGTCCTTCCTCAACAACGTGCGCATCGAAGACCCTTATGACATGGAACCTCGTCCCCTGAACGAAGTGGAGTTGTACAAGATTAAGCCTCTCTTCTATCGAGTGAGCAAGGCCAACTTTGACTTTGAAGAGATAGCCAAGAAGATAGCAGGAAAAGGCAACTACCAGTATGCGAAGGAGGCTGGCAAAAAGCCATACAAGTTCAACTTCCGCATGACGCAAGGTGTGCCTGGATGTCATACGATAGCCCAGCTCCGTACCGTCTTTGGTGACAACTGGATGGAAGGAATAGCCGAGACATTCGACATGAACCAATGCAAGGACGGCAGACAAAAGACTGCCGAAGAGATGGCATGCGACATCTGGAACGTGCTCTATTTCTTCGACAGCAAGGACAAACTGAAAGAGTTTGGCATCAACCACCTGCAACTCGACGAGGAACATGCCGAGAAATTTGCCAAGATACGCCTGAGCCACAACTTCTCATCACTCTCGCTCAAGGCCATCCGCAACGTCCTTCCTTTCCTGAGGATGGGCATGCTCTACAGTCATGCTGTGTTTATGGGCAACATTCCCAAACTGGTGGGTGCCGACATATGGAACGACCCAGAGAAGCGTGAACGAATCCTTGACCAGGTGAACAAGATGGCAACAGCACCACTTGACGAAGTGAGAGACCAACGTTCCACACTCGAATTCTGTATCAAGGATTTCCTGCACGAGGAATTTGGCGTCTGCGAGAAAGCGTTGGAGAAGCTTTATCACCCATCGATGATAGAGACTTATCCGGATGCAAAGCCCAACCATGATGGAGTTGTCCTTCTGGGCAGCCCGCGTACCAATGCTGTGCGCAACCCCATGGCTATGCGTTCTCTGCATGAAATACGCAAGGTAGTGAACACCCTTATCAAAGAAGGGAAGATTGGACCCGACACAGAAGTGCACGTCGAGTATGCCCGTTCACTGAACAATGCCAATATGCGTGCCGCTATAAACGAACATCAGAGGACACTGGACAAGAAGCACAAGGAATATGCAGAGGAGCTGAAGAAGCTGTACAGAGAGCAGACCAACCGCGATATCGAGCCGACAGAGACCGACATACTCAAGTTCCAATTGTGGGAGGAACAGGACCACGTGTGCCTTTACACAGGCAAGAATATCGGCATCACTGATTTCGTCGGTGCAGGCACTCCCTTTGACATTGAGCACACCATACCTCGCAGCGTGGGAGGTGACAGCACCCAGGAGAATATGACCCTGTGTGACAGCCATTACAACCGCTTTGTCAAGAAAGCCCAACTGCCTTCCAAGCTCCCTGATTACGAACAGATTCTTGTTCGCATCGAGCCTTGGAAGAAGAAGGTAGAAGAACTCACGAAACAGATAGACAAGATAAGCACGCGAGGTGTTTGGGACAAAACTACCAAGGACACTCTCATACGCAAGAAGAACCGCCTGAAGATAGAGCGCGATTACTGGCATGGCAAATACCAGCGCTTCACTATGGAGGAAGTGCCCGAAGGCTTTGCACTGCGTCAGGGAGCTGGCATCGGCCTCATCTCCAAGTATGCTGCCCTCTATCTGAAGAGCTACTTCCACGATGTGGTACACCCTGAACGCCGACAGGTATTCAGCATCAAAGGTCCCATCACAGCAGAGTTCCGCAAGATGTGGGGGATACAGGAAGAGTACGAAAAGAAGTCACGTGACAGCCACACGCACCATTGCATCGATGCTATAGTCATAGCCTGCATCGGCAAGAACGAGCTCAACCAGATGAGCAGATATCATCATGAGATGTATGACTATACAGAGGGCAAAGGCGAAAAGCCCATATTCCCCAAACCCTGGAGCACGTTTACCCAAGACCTCAAGCAGATAAGCGAAGAGTTGCTTGTCGTACACGACACTCCTGACAACATGCCCAAGAAAGCCTGCCGCATGATAGACACTCCCCATGGTAAGAAACAGGCCAAGGGAGATTGTGCCCGTGGTAGCCTGCATCAGGATACCTACTATGGAGCCATAGAGCAGGATGGAGACGTAAAATATGTGGTTCGCAGGACACTTGACTGCACTTTCAAGTTCAGCGATGTAGATAAGATTGTGGATGAAGTAGTCAGAGAAAAAGTGAAAGCTGCCTTTGTGAACAATGTGCTCCAGCCCGTATTCATGAACGAAGAGAAAGGAATTGAGATTAAGAAGGTACGTTGCTATACCCCATCTGTTAAGACTCCACTTCACATTCGTCATCATCGGGATGCCAGCACCAAAGAATACAAGCAGACATTCAACGTGGCTAACGACGGCAACTACTGTCTCGCCATCTACGAAGGTATGGTTAAAGGTAAGACAAAACGAGAGTACGAGATTGTGAACAATCTTGATGCTGCGGCTTATTATAAGAAGAGTACCGACAGAAATGACTATCCTGCAATAGTGCCAGAGAAAAGTTCCAAGGGCTACGCTCTCAAGTACTTGCTGAAGATTGGGCAGATGGTTCTTTTGTACGAAAACAGTGCAACGGAGATAGACTTCAAAGACGTCAATGACGTCTCAAAACGTCTATACAAGATAGTAGGGCTAAGCTACCTGCCTGTAGGCACTTGGTATGGAACAATCACGCTACGACATCACAGTGAGGCTAGAAGTGCCAAGGACGTACAGATAACAAAGGGAGCATACAAGAACACAGACCCGATACGAGCATCTATTTTTCTCTACCATACCCAGTTCAAGGCCTTAGTAGAAGGTGTAGATTTTGAAATCACACCAATTGGTGAAATCAAGCTAAAATAATCAGTATGCTTAAACGCACACTTTGCTTCACCTCCCCTGCGCAACTTTCGCTCAAGAATGCCCAACTGGTAATAACTATCAAGGGCATTCCTGACGAAGTGCGTACAGTCCCGATTGAGGACACTGGCATGATTATCATTGAGAACCAAATGGTCAGTGTGACAATGCCACTTCTCAACGAACTTGTTGATAATGGTGTGGCTGTAATCCTCTGCGATAGGAAAGGCATGCCACATGCCATGCTACAGAATTTGGATGCCAACAACCTTCAAGGGGAATTTCTGCGCAATCAAATCAACGTAGGAGAAGTGCAGAAGAAACAACTGTGGAAACAGATAATAGAATCCAAAATCAACAACCAAGCAGCATTATTAGACAAGTTGCACGGCAGAGGAGATATCCTCAAGCCACTATACTCCAACGTAAAGAGTGGAGACGTTGACAACCGAGAAGGGATAGCTGCAAAACTTTATTGGACAGAACTGTTTGGCAAAGACTTCTTCAGAGACCGCAATGAGGACGGAATTAACTCGCTTCTGAATTACGGCTACACCATCCTGCGTGCAGCAACAGCCCGCGCGTTAGTGGCTGCAGGATTGACTCCTTCCCTGGGTATATTCCATCACAACAGAGGAAACGCTTTTCCGCTTGCCGATGATCTGATGGAGCCTTTCCGCCCCTTCGTGGATGAAATAGTCTATAATCTCTGCGAAGAAGGCAAACTTCAACTGAACAAAGATACAAAGTTTGAGCTGTTATCCTGCCTATCGTGCGACACTTACTATCCCAAAGTCACCCGCCCGCTACAAATAGGATTGTCCATGACCATGGCATCACTTGCCAAATGCTATGCAGGGGAACAGAAGAAACTGTCATTGCCTACCCTCAAATGAGCGAAACACGTCTCAATGCATATAAGATAATGTGGATTGTTGTTATGTTCGACCTACCAACCGTCAGCAAGAAGGAGAAACATGATTATGCAGTTTTCCGCAAGAGCCTTGAACGCGACGGATTCGTAATGCACCAATATAGTGTGTACATTCGTTTCTGTGCTTCACTCGAATCAAGGGATGTACACGTCAAGCGGGTAAAACTCTTCATGCCCAGCAAGGGAAGACTTAGTATAATCACGATAACCGACAAACAATACTCCAACATCATCAATATATGGGGAGAGATAGAACAAAAAGTACAAAAGAAGCCTGTGCAACTTGAGTTTTTTTAGTAATTTTGCCATAGATAAGGAACTCGCCATTCCATTTTCTGTACTATATACGCCTTGTAACTGTATAATATTACAGCACATAAGGAATACAGGTTGTGGTTTGGTGATGAAAGAAGATATAACGCAACTACCCAATCACGTTCAAAACTTCTCGGGGAGTTGTGGTTTGGTGATGAAAGAAGATATAACGCAACCAGTCGCAGGAGCAGAACCATCTGCAAGGGGTTGTGGTTTGGTGATGAAAGAAGATATAACGCAACATGTATATATTTGCAACCATCAAAGCGGGCGTTGTGGTTTGGTGATGAAAGAAGATATAACGCAACATTTCTATGTTAAATTACATTCCGATACCGGTTGTGGTTTGGTGATGAAAGAAGATATAACGCAACTTATGTCTTGAGACGGGGAAGCCGCCCTGCGTTGTGGTTTGGTGATGAAAGAAGATATAACGCAACACAAGCAATAGCAATAATACAATGTAACAGTTGTGGTTTGGTGATGAAAGAAGATATAACGCAACAGAACCACGGATACCACGATAAGCACCATAGTTGTGGTTTGGTGATGAAAGAAGATATAACGCAACTTGTTGTATAGGTGAATGATAATCACGCAGTTGTGGTTTGGTGATGAAAGAAGATATAACGCAACCTACTTAACAAAAGGAGCAAGAGCAGCGCGTTGTGGTTTGGTGATGAAAGAAGATATAACGCAACCGGAAATAACGAGATTTAGACATACTGGAGTTGTGGTTTGGTGATGAAAGAAGATATAACGCAACAACCGACACCAGCCATAGGAGTAGCGCGCAGTTGTGGTTTGGTGATGAAAGAAGATATAACGCAACAACACCAAGCGTAAGCAATTCACCAACCAGTTGTGGTTTGGTGATGAAAGAAGATATAACGCAACAAATACCGTGTTGCGCAAATATGGTAACAAGTTGTGGTTTGGTGATGAAAGAAGATATAACGCAACAATATTGGCACGTATAGCCTCCATCTCAGGTTGTGGTTTGGTGATGAAAGAAGATATAACGCAACGTTCGCGAGTACGAAAAGCAGCATCTTGCAGTTGTGGTTTGGTGATGAAAGAAGATATAACGCAACGAGCAATGGATTCATTTGCAGAGACTTGACGTTGTGGTTTGGTGATGAAAGAAGATATAACGCAACAACAAAGAAAGATGTACCAGCCGGGCGATGTTGTGGTTTGGTGATGAAAGAAGATATAACGCAACTGTTAGAACGGCACAAAGCACTCAAATCAAGTTGTGGTTTGGTGATGAAAGAAGATATAACGCAACCTGCATTAGCGTTATGCTCTCTTGCTATAGGTTGTGGTTTGGTGATGAAAGAAGATATAACGCAACCTTTATCAGGCCGTGAAGCATCATACAAAAGTTGTGGTTTGGTGATGAAAGAAGATATAACGCAACATACACGCACAACATCAGAAGAGATTTCGGGTTGTGGTTTGGTGATGAAAGAAGATATAACGCAACTATTTGAACGAGAAAAAGAACTAAGGTCATGTTGTGGTTTGGTGATGAAAGAAGATATAACGCAACTTATAAATACGTCATAGTCAGAACCTTGGAGTTGTGGTTTGGTGATGAAAGAAGATATAACGCAACTCATCATTATGCCACTATCCGAAGCGGTAAGTTGTGGTTTGGTGATGAAAGAAGATATAACGCAACTGGTGTCTTGAGACGGGGAAGCCGCCCTGCGTTGTGGTTTGGTGATGAAAGAAGATATAACGCAACTGCATTACGCTGATTTTCATACTCGAGTTGTTGTGGTTTGGTGATGAAAGAAGATATAACGCAACAACCAAGCACACGAGGAACAGAGGAAAAAGGTTGTGGTTTGGTGATGAAAGAAGATATAACGCAACTAATTGTCCTTTACCAAATCCCATTCAAGGTTGTGGTTTGGTGATGAAAGAAGATATAACGCAACCAAGTACGAGCGGACAAACGCATGAAAAAGTTGTGGTTTGGTGATGAAAGAAGATATAACGCAACGTTATCCAGTGGAAAGCGGTCGTCCTTGAGTTGTGGTTTGGTGATGAAAGAAGATATAACGCAACCAGTCTTAGCGGCGATATCACACTCACCAAGTTGTGGTTTGGTGATGAAAGAAGATATAACGCAACCCCAAAGAAACACAATCCTGCACGAATTGGTTGTGGTTTGGTGATGAAAGAAGATATAACGCAACCAAGAAAGGACTCTTATGCGAGTCAATCGGGTTGTGGTTTGGTGATGAAAGAAGATATAACGCAACTGGATTTTAATGTTACTTGTTTCATTGTTGGTTGTGGTTTGGTGATGAAAGAAGATATAACGCAACTGTATAATGTTACTTTATGTCCCCAGCTGGGTTGTGGTTTGGTGATGAAAGAAGATATAACGCAACCTTAATAAAGGTAAGAACATCAGACGCAGGTTGTGGTTTGGTGATGAAAGAAGATATAACGCAACCATCCCCAAATAATTATCCTTAGTGCCATGTTGTGGTTTGGTGATGAAAGAAGATATAACGCAACATCGAACCACGCTTTATAATAAGCAAAAAGGTTGTGGTTTGGTGATGAAAGAAGATATAACGCAACAACAACAAAAGCAATTATTTGCCGTAACTGTTGTGGTTTGGTGATGAAAGAAGATATAACGCAACATTTGATTAGGCTTAGTAGCAGCAGGAGGGTTGTGGTTTGGTGATGAAAGAAGATATAACGCAACGTACCATAAACCATCAAACCAGTCATAAGGTTGTGGTTTGGTGATGAAAGAAGATATAACGCAACTCAATCACACACAAAAACCTATCAGCCCTAGTTGTGGTTTGGTGATGAAAGAGGATATAACGCAACAGGCAAAGGCATGGGCATTACACGCACCTGTTGTGGTTTGGTGATGAAAGAGGATATAACGCAACGATGCCGACGGCAAGACTTACTATCCCGAGGTTGTGGTTTGGTGATGAAAGAGGATATAACGCAACATACTATATCCGCAGAGAACCACCTTGAGGTTGTGGTTTGGTGATGAAAGAGGACATAGCGCAACAACCACCCTGTAAATACAGAGTAACGGATGGTTGTGATTCCGAGGCTGTACAAGGGAAGCCGATTGGTGAACAGGGAGATGTAGGCTTCTTCGGCACTTCCTGTGTGTCTTCACATCAGGAAAGAAGTTGCCCTTGACCGTCCAACCCTAGGCTGGACGGTGGATGAAGCTTGCTTACTTGGCAAAGTAATATATATTCTCTGACCGTCCAGCCTTGGGTTGGACGGTGGAGATGTACGGCATACCCGCCCTGGAGGCAAAATGAATCCTGCACATGAGATAACTGCTTTACACTCGCAAATAGCCCTTTCCCTGGGACTTGCACCCGTTAGACAATGCTCATGCCGAGCATACGATAACAAAAAATCCCTGTGGAGAGTCATTCCACAGGGACTTGTTGTTTGTATAGGTTGCTTATTTCTCAGCGGTTCCCTTGGTAAGGCCATAGGCCAGTAGGTTGCTTATTTGTCAGCGGCATCCTTAATAAGGCCATAAGCCAGTAGGTTGCTTATTTGTCAGCGGCTTCCTTGGTAAGGCCATAGGCCAGTTAGGGATTTGCTTATCTATAGGTTGCTTACTTGTGGGTACCCACTATGGTGGTGGGAGGGAGTTGCGAGTTGCGTCGGTCGGTCTCGGTAACTACACGGGCAGCCAACTGCATGAAGGCATGGCCGGTGGTAGTAGTTGGGTCGAGGGCTGCAGGCGTTCCTTCGTCGCCACTCTGGCAGATATCCTGCACCACAGGAATCTGTCCCAGGAGAGGCACATTCATCTCCTCGGCCAGGTGCTTCACACCTTCCTGCCCGAAGAGGAAGTAACGCTCGTCGGGATGCTGGGCTGGAGTGAACCATGACATGTTCTCCACCAGTCCGAGAATAGGCACATTCACCTTGTCGTTCTGGTACATGTTGATGCCCTTGCGTGCATCGGCCAGTGCCACTTGCTGGGGTGTGCTCACGATGACAGCACCTGTGATGGGCAATGTCTGCACCAGGGTGAGGTGGATGTCAGAGGTTCCGGGAGGAGTATCGAGGACAAAATAGTCGATGTCGCCCCAGTTGGCATCACCTATGAGCTGCTTGAGGGCATTGCATGCCATACCTCCACGCCAGAGCGTTGCCTGGTCGGGATTGACGAAGAAGCCGATGCTGAGCACCTTCACTCCGTACTTCTCCACGGGCATGATGAGGTCGCGGCCGTTGATGCGCTCGCTATAGGGACGGGCATCCTCTATATGGAACATCTTGGGTACTGAAGGACCGAAGATGTCGCAATCGAGCAGAGCCACCTTCATGCCCATCTTGGACAGTGCCACAGCCAGATTGGCAGCCACTGTGCTCTTGCCCACTCCGCCCTTGCCACTGCTTACGGCTATGATGTTCTTCACGCCGGGAAGCAGATCGGGGAGGTCTGGACGGGGAGCCTGCAAGGCTTTGGTCTTCACCTCAACCTCCACATCCTTGCTCACATAAGCGTGTATGGCAGCCTCGCAAGCCTTCACCATGCTCTTCATAAAGGGGTCGGTGGGCTTGTCGAAGATGAGTGTGAAGCTGACGTGCATGCCTGCGATGCGCAAGTCGTCCTCCAGCATCTTCATCTCCACCACATTCTTTCCTGTTCCAGGATAACGCACGGTGGAGAGTGCGTCTGTTATCAGTTTAGGATATAGTTCCATCTGCTATTGTTTTCAGACTGGAAACCACGGATGGCGGGTCGGCCCGGCGGCATACCGAAGATGCCTGCATCTGCCCTCCCCCATCGGATTCCCAATCCATTCATAATTCCATGTTCCTGCTTCTCCTGTGCTCCCGCCTACTTGCTGACCTCCAGACTCGAGCGCTTCTGCCGGCTGTAGGAGCGGTACTCATCGAGCGGAATCTCCACGTCAGGCTCTGTCAGCTGTCCCTCGAGCGGCAAGTGGAAGCACAGATACTTGATGTCGATGCCTCTGCCACGCCACATGCTCTCGTAGTAGGTCTGTATCGACTGTGCCACTGCTATCATCCCCTGGGCCGGTTCGGCATAGAGATTGCGCGTCTCGGCAATGGGCTGGATGCCGTTGGCAGAAAGCATCTCGCGCGTGTATGTATATAGGAAGTTGCTGTCGGTCTTGAGATGCACCAGTCCGTCCTGCTGCATGAATGCGCGATAGCGCTGCAGAAAGGCGGTGCCCGTAAGGCGCTTGGTCACCTTCTTCATCTGCGGGTCAGAGAAGGTGAGCCACACCTCGCTCACCTCGCCAGGGGCAAAGAAGCGGTCGATGAACTCGATGTTGGTGCGCAGGAAGCCCACATTCTGCATGCCTGCAGCCACTGCCTCCTGGGCTCCTGTCCACATGCGTGCTCCCTTGATATCCACTCCGATATAGTTCTTGTCGGGGAACATCCGTCCCAGCCCCACCGTGTATTCGCCTCGTCCGCAGCCCAACTCGAGCACGATGGGCTTGTCGTTGTGGAAGAAGTCGGTGTTCCACTTCCCCTTCAGGTCAAACCCGTCGGCCTGGAGAACCGCAAATGGGCACTCCACCACCAGCGGATTGGCTGCCATGTCGGCAAACTTAGCCAGCTTTCCCTTGCCCATGCCTACTTGTTGATAGTGTATGAGGCGGTGCCGATGTTCTGCCCGTCGGCAAAGATGTCAACACGGTAGGTGCCGGTGCTGAGTGTCTCGTTCACGTCCCAATATACGGTTACACTCTGCTCCTCACCTGTGTATTCGATGTCCTTGCGTATGCTGTACTCCAGCTGGCGGTTCTCATACTGGAAGGTGCCACCCGAGGTGAGCACGCTGCCCATGGGTGTGGAGATGCGCAGATAGATGCTTCGCAGTCCGGTGCTGGTGGTCACGTTGCGTGAGATGTTGAAGCTGATGGCAAACTTCTTCACGTCCTTCACCTTTCTGGCTTCACGTCCCTTCTTGTTGCGTGCCTCGATGCGGATGCCTGTTGCATCCAGCTGGCTGGCTATCTCCACCTTCTCGGAGAGCGACTCATTCTGGCTGCTGAGGTTGGAGATATGCTGCTGGGCCTGCTGGTTCTTGTCCTTCAGGCTGTTATTCTCCTGCGCCAGTTCCTGGTTCATGCGGTTGAGGGAGTCAATCTGCAGCACGTAGCTGCGCAACACCTTACGCAGTGTGGCCAGCTCCTTCTTCAGTCGCATGATCTCGGCAGCATTGCTGCTCTTCACCCTCCTGAGCTCTTCGAGGAGTTCCTCGGTGCGCTGCTGCTCCTGATCCAGTTGTGCCACCAGTGAGTCGTTGTTGATTTTCATCTTCATCTCATTGTACTGCATGGCAAACTGCTCATACTCGTTCTCCATCTCGCGCTTGTCCATCTCGGCCAGCTCAAGCATCTGTTTGTTCTTCTCATTCTGCTTGTGCATGCGGAAGCCGAGAAATACGATTACCGCTACAAGTACAGCTGCCACAGCTACCGACAGCATGATGGTTTGTTTCTTGCTCATATCCTTGGTGTATTTTATTCTATTTCTGAAAAACGCAAATTACCCTGCAAAGTTAAGCATAAAGTCTGGAATGCCACCCATGAAATGCATTTCATTTGCCCCGCTTCGGTTTTTCTTGCTCGAGAAAAAGGGTTTCCGGGCAAGTAGGAGTGGCTTTCGACGGAACGCGAACGGACTTTCGGCAAAAGACACAACGACTTTCCGCCAAACGCAAAATGACTTTAAGCCAAAGATGAAACGCCTTTCTGCCAAGCGCGAAAAGCCTTTCTTGGGCAGAGGAAAAAGGCTCACTACGGCCCTCAGAAATGCTTTTGAATGAGTGCCATACTGCTTCAGGAGTCTCCCGAAAGGGTTCTTCACGCCCCAAGAGCGGATTCCATCCGCCGAAAGAAGCCGTCTCCCGAAGTGCCTCAAAATATTTTTCCAACTAAGAAAAAACAAATTCCCAACTGAAGCAGCCGATTCGCAGTCCGGCAAAGGCCGAAGACGGGAGAAATCGGGGCAAATTGGGGAAAAGGATGCAGGCAGGTGGCGCTTGCCCGGCAAAAAGCATTTCGCACTTGAGAGAAATGTCGTATATTTGCAGCCAGAAGAAACCCTAAATAAAAAAATGGTAACGCGCGGGCGTGCGGAGACCACCTCACTGCGCCCGAAAGCGGACTTTCACATCCACAAAATGAAGAAAACCTTAACATCGGTACTGCTTCTGGCCATCACCATGACGGCAGGAGCACAGAAGCTCACACGGATGAACGCAACCACCGTGCAGGCTACACTCGACAACGGGCAGTCGCTCTACGTCGATTTCTACGGACCTCACATCTTCCGTCTGTTCCAAGACCCACAGGGAGGAATCATCCGCGACCCCAAAGCCAACCCGCCAGCACAGATACTGGTAGATAATCCCCGCCGCCAGGTGGAAGGCCTCAAGGTGGAGGGTAACACCATCAGCGTGGGCGACTTGCAGGTTACCCTGGGCAAGCAGGGCGAAATATGCGTGAAGCGCAACGGACAGGAGGTGGTGAAGCAGACTGCAGCCACCGACTTCGGACGCAGCAACGTGACGCTCACATTCGAGCAGAGTGCGAACGACTGGTTCTATGGAGGCGGCGTGCAGAACGGACGCTTCAGCCACAAAGGACAGTCCATCGACATCCGCAACACCAACAACTGGGTGGATGGAGGCGTTGCCAGCCCCACACCATTCTACTGGAGCACACGAGGCTACGGCATCATGTGGCACACGTTTGCACCCGGCACCTACGACTTTGGCAAGTCGGAAGCCGGAGAAACCCGACTGAGCCATGAGACGAAGTATCTGGACCTCTTCGTGATGGTGGATAACGGCGCTGTGGCCTTGCTCAACGACTTCTACCAGCTGACCGGCAACCCCGTGCTTCTGCCCAAGTTCGGTTTCTACGAAGGCCATCTGAACGCCTACAACCGCGACTACTGGAAGGAGGCCGAAGCAGGCAAGAACGGATTCATGACCTATGAGGACGGCAAGCAATACAACGAGAGCCAGAAGGACAACGGCGGCATCAAGGAGAGCCTCAACGGCGAGAAGAACAACTACCAGTTCAGTGCCCGCGCAGCCATTGACCGCTATCTGGACAATGACTTCCCCCTGGGATGGTTCCTGCCCAACGATGGCTACGGAGCCGGATACGGACAGACAGAGACTCTGAAGGGCAATATACAGAACCTGAAAGAGTTTGGCGACTACGCCCGCAAGCGTGGTGTGGAGATAGGACTGTGGACTCAGAGCGACCTGCATCCCAAGGAGGGAGTGGAGGCTCTGCTGCAGAGAGACATCGTGGGAGAGGTACGCGATGCCGGCGTGAGAGTGCTGAAGACCGACGTAGCATGGGTGGGAGCCGGCTACAGTTTCGGCCTCAACGGTGTGGCTGACGTGGCTCAGGTGATGCCTTACTACGGTGCCCAGGCACGTCCCTTCATCATCAGTCTGGACGGTTGGGCCGGCACACAGCGCTACGCCACCATCTGGACAGGCGACCAGACCGGCGGCCAGTGGGAGTACATACGTTTCCACATCCCCACCTATATCGGCAGCGGACTGTCGGGCCAGCCCAATATCACCAGCGATATGGACGGCATCTTCGGTGGAAAGAACGTGCCTGTCAACGTGCGCGATTTCCAGTGGAAGGCCTTCACACCCATGCAGCTCAACATGGACGGCTGGGGCAGCAACCCCAAGTACCCGCAAGCGCTGGGCGAACCAGCTGCAAGCATCAACCGCTACTACCTGAAGCTCAAGAGCCGGCTGCTGCCTTATGCCTACAGCATAGCCCGCGAGTCTGTGGATGGCAAGCCCATGATGCGTGCTATGATGCTGGACGAGGAGAACGACTACACACGCAGCAAGCGTGCCGACTACCAGTTCCTCTACGGTCCCAGCATTCTGGTGGCACCTATATATAAGGAAACGCGCGCGAAGGAAAACGGCGACGATGTGCGCGACGGCATCTATCTGCCCCAGGGTCAGTGGATGGACTACTTCACAGGAGAGGTTTATCAGGGCGGACGCATCATCAACGACTTCCCAGCACCCCTGTGGAAACTGCCCGTGCTGGTACGCCTGGGTGCCATCATACCCACACACAAAGCCACCAACACACCTGCCGAGATAGACTACTCGCTGCGCTGCTACGACATCTATCCCACACTGGGCGAACACTCGTTTACCGAATACGACGACGACGGACGCACGGATGCCTACCTCAACGGGCAGGCTACCCACACCGCCATCAAGCAGCAGAGCGACAAGAAGGGTATGCTCACCGTGACCATCGAGAAGACTACCGGCCACTACGAAGGCTTCACCGCCGAGAAGAGCACACAGCTGCGCATCTACTGCCAGCAGGAACCCAAGAAGGTGACTGTGAAGGTGGGCAACCGCAAGCAGCAGCTGATCCGCGTGGAGGACTACGCCACATGGAAGCAGACTGCCAACTCATATTACTACGGAACCAGCGAGGATGCCTACCGCAAGGTGCCTGCGCTGATGGTCAACATCGCCAAGACCGATGTGACACAGAATGCTGTGACCCTGCTCACACAGGCTACCATCGACACCACCAACCATCTGCTCAAGACCGAAGGCCAGCTGCAGAAGCCCGTTTGCCGCATAGCCGACGAGGATCTGCAGGCCTACACGCTCACTCCCTCATGGGATGCCGTGCAGGGGGCAGACTACTACGAGCTGCAGTTTGAAGGCCAGCTCTACTCCACCATACAGCAGACACGCTACACGATAGACGGCCTGCAGCCCAAGGGTGACTACGAGATAAAGGTGAGAGCGGTGAATGCCGATGGCGTTTCAGACTGGACCGACATCTATGCCACCACCACCGAAGATCCCCTCAAGTATGCCATCCGCGGCATGAGAGGCAGCACCACCTGTCCCAACCAGCCCGGTCAGAAGGTGGATCACCTGTTCGACTTCGACGAGGGAAGTGTTTGGCACACCGCATGGAGCCAGCAGGCTGTTCCCTTCGACCTCACCATCGACACCCGCAGCATGAGCCATCTGGAGAGCCTGCGCTATATTCCACGTACCGATGCAGGCAACGGCACTCTGCTTCAGGGTAGCGTGAGTCTGAGCCAGGACGGCGAGAACTGGACCGAAGCAGGTACATTCAACTGGGAGCGCAACGGCGAGGAGAAGAACTTCGACCTGCTCAAGCATGCCGACAAGGCTTGGCGCTACGTTCGCCTGCACGTATCTGCAGCCACCGGCAACTACGGCAGCGGCGTACAGATATACGTATTCCGCCAGCCCAACACACCATGGTACATCCCCGGCGACATCAACCAGGACGGCAAGATAGACGAGAATGACCTGACCAGCTATATGAACTATACCGGCCTGCGCCAGGGCGATGGCGACTTTGCCGGATATATCAGCAAGGGCGACCTCAACAACAACGGACTCATCGATGCCTACGATATCAGCGCTGTGGCAACTGAGCTTGAAGGCGGAATCTGGGGCGAGCAGAAGGGCGAACTGAAGGGTTCGGTGACTGTAGAAGCCGACAAGAAGCAGTATGCTGCCGGCGAGACAGTGACGCTGACAGTCAAGGGAAAAGGCCTGCAGAACGTGAACGCTCTGAGCATGTGCCTGCCTTATGACGCCACCGAGATGGAGTACCAGGGTGTGGAAGCACTGGCCGTGAAGGAGATGTACAACATGACCTACGACCGCCTGCACACCAACGGACAGAAGGCACTCTACCCCACATTCGTCAACCTGGGTATGCAGAACCTCATCGAAGGCGATGTGGAACTCATGCGCATCACCTTCAAGGCACGTCGAAGCATGAAGTGGAGCGGCCAGATGACCGATGGAATGCTGGTAAGCAGGTATAACAAGGCGCTAACCTTCTGATATTACACCGCTTCAGAAACACAGAGATACGTTTTGGAAAACTTTTTCTTTAAGTGAAGTTAAAGTAATGCTGAATATCAGTACATTATATTGAGAAACGGAAAACTTTACGCTACACGAGCAAGAAAAATATTCCAAAATAGGCAATTTAATCCGCAGAATCGTTGCGTATATGCAACCGATTACATAACTTTGCGAGGTCATTCCACAAGAGGAAATGGCCTCGCAATTTCTTTTCAGCATACTGCCAGAAGAACTCCAGCACACAGCCAGAGAGATACAAGCACATTGCCATGGGAATTACAACACGCTGACACCAACATGCCAGTGCAATGATGCTGGGATGCCAGCATACCGCCCGAGAGGAAACAGCGAGCCTGCGAACAGAAGTAAAACATTTACCACAATAATACCGACAATGATACAGACCGTTAAGAAGAGAGATGGACGCATCGTTGGATTCAACGAACAGAAGATAGCTGCTGCTATCCGCAAGGCTATGCTCGCCACCGAAGAGGGTGAGGACGAGGCTCTGATAGGCCAGATAGCCGACAGGATATCCATGAAGGGAAAGCCTCAGATGACCGTGGAGGCTATCCAAGACATGGTGGAGAACGAACTGATGAAGAGTTCGCGAAAGGATGTGGCGAAAGCCTATATCAAGTACCGCAACGCACGAAGCGTAGCGCGTAAGGCAAAGACCACCGACATCTTCCTGGAGATAATCAACATCAAGAACAATGACGTGACGCGTGAGAACGCCAACATGAACGCCGACACGCCCGCAGGAATGATGATGAAGTTCGCCAGCGAGACCACAAAACCCTTTGTGGATGACTATCTGCTGAGCGAAGATGCACGTGACGCTGTGAAGAACAACTATCTGCACATCCACGACAAGGACTACTACCCCACCAAGTCACTCACCTGCATACAGCACCCGCTTGACCGTATCCTGAAGTACGGATTCCAGGCCGGACACGGAGAGAGCCGTCCTGCCAAGCGCATAGAGACGGCCAGCATACTGGGATGTATCAGCATGGAGACCGTGCAGAACGAGATGCACGGCGGTCAGGCCATTCCTGCCTTCGACTTCTATCTGGCCCCCTTCGTGCGCGCATCATATATAGAAGAGGTGAAGGTGCTGGAAGACCTCAACGCCGAAGACTATAGCGAACTCTACAATGCACCCATCGACGACTACCTCAACATACCTCTGGCCGGATTTGAGGGACGTGAGCGCATCAAGCAGCACGCCATCAACAAGACCGTAGGCCGGGTGCACCAGGCAATGGAGGCATTCATCCACAACATGAACACCATACACAGCCGCGGCGGAAACCAGGTGGTGTTCAGCAGCATCAACTATGGAACGGACACCAGTGCCGAGGGACGATGCGTCATCAGAGAGATCCTCAAGAGCACCTACGAGGGTGTGGGCAACGGCGAAACAGCCATCTTCCCCATACAGATATGGAAGAAGAAGCGCGGCATCAGCTATCTGCCCACCGACAGGAACTATGACCTGTACCAGTATGCGTGCAAGGTGACGGCACGACGTTTCTTCCCCAACTTCATCAACCTGGATACGCCCTTCAACCAAAACGAGAACTGGAAGGCCGACGACCCGGAGCGATTCAAGTGGGAGTGCGCTACGATGGGCTGCCGTACACGTGTGTTCGAGAACCGCTTCGGCCCGAAGACGAGCATCGGACGCGGCAACCTGAGCTTCAGTACCATCAACATCGTCAAGCTGGCCATCGAGTGCATGGGCATAGAGAACGAAGAGGAGCGCATCGACGCCTTCTTTGCCAAGCTCGACAACCTGCTGCAGATCACCGCACAGCAGCTTCACGACCGCTTCGAATTCCAGAAGACAGCCTTCGCCAAGCAGTTCCCCCTGCTCATGAAGGGTCTCTGGCTGGGCAGCGAGAACCTGAAGCCCAACGACACCATCGCCTCTGTCATCAACCAGGGAACACTTGGCATCGGCTTCATCGGACTGGCAGAATGTCTGGTGGCACTGGTTGGCAAGCACCACGGAGAGAGCGAGAAAGCCCAGAAACTGGGTCTGAAGATTGTCACCTACATGCGTGACAGAGCCAACGAATACAGCGAGCAGTACCAGCACAACTACAGCATACTGGGCACACCAGCCGAGGGACTCTCGGGCCGATTCACCAAGAACGACCGCAAGAAGTTCGGTTCGCTGCCCGGCATTACCGACCGCGAGTACTATACCAACAGCAACCACGTACCCGTATATTACCACTGCACAGCCCTGCACAAGGCACAGGTGGAGGCTCCCTACCACGATCTCACACGCGGCGGACACATCTTCTACGTGGAGATAGACGGCGATGCAACCCACAACCCCGAGGCTGTAATGCGCATCGTAGATATGATGGACAAGTACAACATCGGCTACGGAAGTGTCAACCACACCCGCAACCGTTGCATGGACTGCGGCTACGAGAATGCCGACAAGCATCTGGAAGTGTGCCCGAAGTGCGGCAGCACCAACATAGACAGACTGCAGCGCATCACCGGCTACCTGGTGGGAACCACCGACAGATGGAACAAGGCGAAGTTGTCTGAACTGAATGACCGCGTGATACATGACAATTAATGTTCTGAAGGTACTGCATGATACCACCGTGGATGGCCCCGGCCTGCGCACGAGCATCTACTGTGCAGGCTGCCGCCACGAGTGTCCGCAATGCCACAACCCACAGTCGTGGGCATTCGGCAGCGGCACAGACACCACCACGGAGGAACTTCTGGAGGAGATATTGGCCGACCCCTTTGCCGATGTCACCTTCACCGGGGGAGATCCCTTCTACCAAGCCGAAGCCTTCGCAGAACTGGCCAAACTCATCAAGAGCCGGTCAGAGAAGACCATCTGGTGCTATACGGGATTCACTCTGGAGCAGTTACTCAGAGACGGGAGCAGCAGGGAACTGCTCTGCAATATAGATGTGCTGGTGGATGGACCCTTCATAGCAAGCAAGCGCAGCGAGGAGGCTCTGTTCAGGGGAAGCACCAACCAGCGCATTCTGATGGCACGCGAGAGCGCCCTCAAAGGCGAACCCGTGCATTGGGAGAGACCTTGCTGGGACTTATAGACCAGCCGAAACGCCTGGTGCACAAGCATGCAAGCCAGACAAGATAAAGCAACAAGCGGGAAGGAATGCCGTCACGACAGCCTTCCCGCTTGATGTTTTCTGACCTCGCACTACACAAGCTCCCGCCTCGCAAACCACCAGCAGGCGGCACCCAGCACCTTTTGCAGCCCGCCCAAGCCCGCAGGAAGCAAAGAAGAAGCCTGGGAAAAGCCGCACAGAAGCCGGCCGGCAGCCCTTCCGAGCGGCATAAGGAGTGGATGACGCAGTGCGCTGCACCAGTCTCCGCAGCGCATTGCAACGGCCATCGCAGCACGCTGCATCAGGCTTCGCAGCGCAGTGCGCTTTGTGGGACAGAAAGCTCCAACGTACACATCATTTGACTCAAAAAACCATCCAAGTCCGCTTCGAAGCACAAAAAACGCCGTTCCGGGAGGGAAAAAAGCCAAAAGACTTGTGGGAACCAGCCAAATGCCTTACCTTTACAAACCGAAAGTATATAAGCCACATCCAAGCCGCGCAAACAGCTCAAAAGCATTGGCCAAAAGCTTGCAGACAAGGCGAAGACAGAGGACAAGGAAACGATAAAGACAACACAATGAAGAAAAGAACCGAAGCTACCCTGTGGGCAATAATGGCATGCATAGCCGCTGTGGGCGGAATGTGGTCGTACGGTGAATACCGCACGTTCAACGACATGGGCACAAACTCCGCTAACCCACTGCTGGCAGAGAATGTGGAAGCCCTGACAGGCAACGAGACCACTACGACTTGGATGGCACGCGAGTCGAGATGTACGGTATATGTGGGCGAAGGCAAGAAGGTGCAGCTCAGCGACGGCACTGTTCTGAAGGCCAATGCAGCCGGCTTCATCACCATCAACGGCCGTCTGGACTACGAAGAGGGAGGCGATGCCTCGTTCCGACCAGTTTCCTGCAACGACCTCTACAAGACAATCAAAGACTGACACACGGCGCGCCAACATCAACGACGCGCCCGTTTCATTGAAAAGACATGCACAACATACGGTTCATACAGACCTGCCTCATCACCCTCCTGCTACTGATTGCAGCATGCACGCAGCAGCACCAGGATGGTAGCCAGACTATCCGTGTGAACGTTGACGAGGACCTTCCCGCCGACAGCTTCATCAGCCAATATTCCTTTATCCAGCTGGATTCGGTGACCAGCCCAATGGTCTCCCAGGTGCGCGACATACGCCTGCTGGACAGCCTGATATTCATTCTCGATGACGCCGGACGCATCTTCACCTTCTCGTCGGAGGGCCGTCACCTGGCCACCCTTGACAGCCTGGGAATGGGCAGCGGGCAGTATGCCACTGCCGATGCATTCGACATCACCAAGGCTGGCATATACGTGCTCAGCCGCCCGCAGAAGCGTATCATGCAATACTCATTCGACGGGCATCTCACACGCATCTGCCCTGTGCACGACTATTATCTGGGCTTCCGCGTGCAGGCCGACTCGATGGTGGTACTGGCCTCGGGCAATTGCAACAATCGCAAGGCCAACTTCATCGCCATGGAGATGAGCACCCAGAAGTTCAAGCACGAGGCTGAGCACTTTGACCGCACAGAGTCATACACATCAGACACTTACCACCCCTTTGTGGGACAGCAGGGTGACACTCTGCTCATCACCAACCCCTTCCGCACAGACATCAAGATGCTGACACACGGACAGAGCACTCCGCTCTGCACCTTCAGGTTCAACACCGAGGAACAGATGCCGGCCAACCAGGAGGAATATACCTTTGAGGAACTCGCACAGATGACCAAGCACAAGCCTGTGGTACGCAATATCGCCCTCGCATGTGCCACCCGTGACGCCCGATACATAGGATATGAGATGTTTGGGGAATGTGGTCTGTCGTATCTGCTCACGCGCATCAAGGCCGATGGCAGCACGCAGAACATGACCATCATGAACAATCCCGAGCCCAACTTCCCCTACCTCTCTGCACCAGTCTGCGCGTCAGATGGGCAACTGGTAAGCGTGATGCCCGCCTATATGTTGCTGCAAACAGAGAAGGCATACGGGCTCAACCAGTTCACATCGGCCGGCCTGAAGCCGACCGACAACCCTGTCATATTCCTGCACAGGCTGAGATAAGCCCATGCAGGAGTTGGCCGTCACCTCCCTGGAGGAGGACTGACCTTATATAATAATGAGTATAAAAGAAACTACTATACCGCATATACACCAACACCTGGCACGATGGAAGCGGGCACTGACAGTGCTCACGCTTGCACTCATCTTGGCCTGCGCACTCATCTCGCTGCTCTACATCAGCGGTGTGCTGTCGGAGGTACTGGAGATGTCAACACTCTTCGCCATCTTCACCACCGTGTTCTCCATACTGGTTCCATGCTGCATCGTACTCACCCTCATAACCTTGAGCGAACCGCAGAAAGCGCCCGCCGAGGAGGAAAAGCCTGCTGAGGAGCAAACACAAGAACTCTCTGTGGATCTGACACATGGGATGCTGGTATATGGAGAGCAACATGTGCGGTGCCGACATCAGATATTACTCATCCTGCAATACGTCACTTCCAAGGACGACCACTTCATCAGCAAGGCCGACTTTGCCCGCGTGCTCGACGATTCCACTTACCAGAACGACTGCGAGAGCGCCAATGCGAAAATCAACACACTGGTAAGCAGCATCCGTGCTACGCTGAAGACCTTCCCCTACGAGATAGTCAACGTGAACCGGCAAGGCTACGTGCTCAACAAGAAAGAGGTGCAGGAAGAAGCGAAGGAGCAAAGTATCTGAGCATCAGAAGAGAACTTACTTTTTATCAGAAGAGGAATAACGTTCGAATCGAAGAAGAATGGTATTCGAGATAAAGTGAATTGGCCTTTGAATTGAGGCAAAACAGCCTTTGGCTTAAAAGCGAATGACATTCCGGCTAAAGAGAAATGGACTTTGGCCTAAAGAGAAATGCCATTTGCCTTGAAAAGCACAAGAAAACACGCAAAAGCAATCTAAAAAAGGAAGAGAAGTGCACCAAGAGCTCAATTACACCCTTCCAACAGCCACCACTAACAGCACCAACTCACACAAAGAAGCAGGGAAAAACGCATTTTCCAATGCAGAAAGAAGCAAAACGAAGCATTTTTCCATGCCTTTTTCATAATGCCAAGAAACGCACAACAACCTATTACTCAAACGATTTAATAGTTCTGCAACAGATATTACATACTAATATAAGTATAATGTGAGAGTAATATGATAGGCATCCCCAAGGTTTTCCGTCAATCAGGCTATACCTTTGCAATCGAAAGAGAAAGTAGTTTCTATCATAATAAAAAGCGTTGGCGGGAAAGCGCGAGAGCGTTAGTACCGACAATTAGGAGTTAAAAAGATTGCAAGTCAGGATAACAAACAGAGGAGACCAAGCCGGTGATAACCTACAGTCAATAAACTGAGAAAATAAAACCATATCACCAAACAGAGGCACACGCACGACAGATACCACTTCCGCAATAGAATTACATACGGTGCCTACCATTCAAACACCGGCTTGGCCTCTCCTTTGAAAACCCCACACAGTTACTCAAACCAGGTTACGCGGCGGCATCAAGCAACCGCCCCAGACCGCTCTGACCATGATGACACCATCCTGCCGGCTCGGGCACAAAGCCTCTGGCCGGCTGTTCTTTTATATATAAGGAGCGATGGAGAGGGGCGGAAGATGCTTGGGAGAAGCACAAAGAGCACGATGGAGAGGAGTGAGAAGGAGCTTTCTGAGCATTTCAGGGAAATAAGGAATGCGCTGCGAGGGACATTCCATAGAAAAAGCCTTAACTTTGCAAGGCAAAGGAATACGAAGTGCAACCCTAAAACATACTATAAACAATGAGAAGAATCGTCCTGTGCATCATGCTGCTGACCATCGCATGCAGCACTGCCATGCAAGCCAAAAGAGAGAAGGAGCCAGCCGACATCTATGTGAATCACCCATGGTACGGCAAGCGCATTGCCTATATAGGCGACTCGGTGACCGACCCCAACCAGGGTGGCGGACAGGTAACACACTACTGGCAGTTCCTGGCCGACTGGCTCCACAGCACACCGCTGGTGTATGCAGTGAGCGGATATGAGTGGTCGCATGCCGTGGGACTGACGGATAAACTGCATCAGGAAGTGGGTGAGGATGTGGATGCCATCATCGTGTTTCTGGGCACCAACGACTATAACAACGACCTCCCGCTGGGCTGCTGGTTCACCGAGAAGCCCGAGCAGGTGCAGCGCGGCAAGGGTGGCAAGGAGTTCCAAGACGTGCGCATGCACCGCTCGCTCAGCATGGACCAAAGCACCGTGCGCGGCAGAATCAACGTGGCAATGAAGCACCTGAAGGAACTCTACCCCACCAAGCAGATTATCCTGCTCACTCCCCTGCACCGCGGATATGCCTTCTTCGGCAACGGCAACCGGCAGCCCAGCGAGGATTACCGCAACGAACAAGGCCTCTATATAGACCATTATGTGGATGCCATTGCCGAAGCCGCCCATGTGTGGGCTGTTCCTGTCATCGACATATACTCGCTCAGCGGTCTGCTTCCCACCATGCCCAGCCAGAGGCAATACTTCTGCGACGAGAAGAACGACCAGTTGCACCCCAACACACAGGGGCATCAGCGGTTGGCCAAGACACTCTTGACCCAACTGAGCAGTCTGCCCTGCACCTGGGAATAAGCAGTCTGCAGCCCAAACGAGAGAGGCCATGCAAGGGGAAACGTTTCCCCTGCATGGCCTCTCTCATTGCACTCCAGCGCTCAGCGCACCGTCACCTCATCGCCCTGACGGACAAATGAATGGGTGCCGGCATCCAGTTCATAACGCGCCACTTCGCGCCCATGATGCTCGCACAAACCAGCAAACCTGGCTCCTGCAGACGAGCGGAAGTAATGGGCCTGCATGGGAAGATAGAGCGTGCAGGAGGTATTGGCAGGCACCACAGCACGATAGCTCATCATATCGCCCTGCTCATCGGCAGTCCACTCACTGCGTATCTCACCATAGTCAGAGCAGTAGCCACCACTGAGCGACTTGTATGGCCGGCTGCACTCAGGCTGCAGCACAAACTGGCGGTAGCCGCTCTCCTCACCCTGTGCAATGCCCAGCTGGTACTCATACATCCATTGTCCCACGGCTCCGAGGGCGAAATGGTTGAAGGAGTTCATGGTGTTCTCCTGGTGTTGACCGAAGGCGCATTCAAAGCCGTTCCAGCGTTCCCAGACCGACGTAGCACCATGCGTCACCGGATAGAGCCACGAGGTGAAGTCGGTGCAGGTGAACATGCGGAATGCCTCAGCCCAATGACCCGAGCGGCTCAGTGCGGGAAGGATGTTGGGAGTGCCCGAAAAGCCCGTGGTGATAGTATGGTCGGGGAAGTCCATTGCCCCCTTGCCGCTCTGGCTGGGATGCTCTGCCAGCTGCGCCAACCACTGCTGCGCGCGCTGGAGGTTCTGGCTGGAGAAGCAGTTGAAGTTGAGTGGAGTGGCATACGAACTCTGTGTGTGCACCTGTTCACCATCTGCCGAGCGGGTCTGCCCGGTATGCTCATCCACGTAACACAGGTTCCATTCCTGCTTCGCCAGGCGGTGTCTCTCGGTGAGCCTGCGGCTTATATCCGTCCGCCCCACCGCACTGGCCATCCTGGCGGTAACCTCCATCATATAGATGTAGATGGCATTGTTCACCAGGTCGGCAGGCGTTCGTGCATCCATCGCAAGCCAGTCTGCCAGTCCGCCGGTGCGGCTTGACAGATGCGGGAAGCGCTCACTCATGGGATAACCAGCCATCCCGTCGAGCCATCGCACCATGGCATCCAGATTGTCCTGCACTATCTTCCTGTCTCCGTATTGGCACCACATCTGCCAGGGAACCATGCATACAGCCGCCCCCCAGGTGGTTCCGTCGGGGAAACCAGTAGGCCGCTCGCGGCTGTACTCCGGTATGGTGGAGCCTATGCCGCCCTCTACAGTCTGGTCGGCACGCAGTGAGCGCATCCACTGAAGGAAGAAGCCATACACATCGCTGTTGTATGCAGCGGTGCGGGCATAAGCCTGCGCATCGCCTGTCCACCCCATGCGTTCGTTGCGCTGGGGGCAATCGGTGGGCAACGTAAAGAAGTTGCCCAGCTGTGACCGCTGTATGTTACGGAAGAGTTGGTTCACCAGCCTGCCCGTCACACCGTCCCACGTCTCGGCATGATAAGTGCCTGTGGGCAACGAGTCAGACGACAAGACCAGTCCGCTCACGCACTCCGGAGCCAAAGGCTGCTTGCTCGACGGCAGCGTGATCTGCACATACTGATAGCCCCGATAGGTGCTGCGGGGCGAATAGACGGCTCTGTCCGACCCATCGGACACATAAAAATCAGTCACCAGAGCCGCACGCAGGTTGGCCTGCAGTATGCGTCCGGCTATGCCGCTACCCTTTGGCCCATAGGTGTCAGCATACCAGCGTTCGTCATCGGTGCGCGGTTCGTGGTCATATAGGCCGGGATAAAGTTGCTCGCCATAACGGATGATGACAGTATCGCCACGCTGCAGACAACCTTCGGGAAAGGTTATCTCGGGCACTCCCACCATGTTGACACCCATATCATAGGTATATGTGTGTCCGTCGGCACTGTGCACCGGCATCACCCGCACGGCACTGAGCCGCTCACGCACACGCACCGGACTGTCATAACGCGACTCGATGCGTGGTTTCTGCCAAGTGCGCATGGTGATGGTCTCGGCAGGTTTCCATCGCTTGTTCACCTTGTAGGCGGGTGTGCTCCAGCCTTCTGTCAGAGCCTCCTGACGTGCGTCATACACCTCTCCGTTGAAGAATGAACCGTAGCGCCAAGGGCCGTCGTTGCATGCCCGCCACGTGCCGGGCGATGTGACGATGACCTCTTCGCGCCCGTCCTCATAGCGCACCACCAGCTTGGCCAGCAGAGCTTCATGGTCACCCCAGAAGTTATAGTTGCGTGTGGTATATGACATGTTGCCCGTGTACCAGGCGGGCAGGAGCAAAGCACCAAGAGCGTTCTTGCCCTGACGCAGCATGGAGGTCACATCGTAGGAGGCATATCCCAGCACCTCGCGATACTGCGAACTGCCAGGCACGAAGCGGTCCTGGCTCACCGGCTTACCATTGAGATGCAGTTCGCACGCTCCCATCGCCGTGGCCAGCAAGTGTGCTTCACGCACCTTTCCACTCAGCCTGAAAGACGTGCGCAGCATGGTGAGCGCTCCGTGACTGGGATCTGCATGGGCCAGGCAGATGCGGTCGGAGGGGTTGTCCACCACGATGCGGTCACCCTTGACAGCCACGCAAGGCAGCCCGCCGAAGCAGCCATACTGAGCCGGGCCAAACACCTCAGTGTCCTCAGAACATCCCCTGCTCTGGATATTGTAGCCCTGATAAACCACCCTCGCATGGGGCAGCGCGGCAAATCCCACCTCGCAGAGGTTGGGATAGGAATTATGGTCATGGCTACCACCCCACTGCCCTATGGTGACCACCTCTGCCGTATTGCCCTTGCGGTCGAGCAGCGGTTGCAGATGTCCGGGAAAGCCGTTGCCACAGATGGTCAGCGCCACTCCGTCGATAAGGAAAGATATATTGCCTGTCTCCACACACACCGACAGTTCGTGCTCCTCATGCGTCCCCTCCTCGGTGAGCAGACTGCTGATATTGCTCTGCGGGAACGATTTCTCCGACACCTCAAGCAGCGGCAACCGCTCTTGGTCCGTGGGTGTGAAGCCCACGCGATAGACTCTGAGCGCTCCCACACGCCCGCTCTGTGCTTCGGGGAAGTCCAATTCCACGCGCACATAGCTGGTTCCCTGCATGTTGTCTATATTCTGGAAGGCATCGCGCAAGCGGAAGTCATTGGCTCCCAAGAGTATTGCCGCCTGGTGCCCACGCTCGATGCGGAAGCGGGTGTTGATGGTGAAGCTGAAGTTGGAGGGTGCCGACAGGCGCTGGGCAGTGGAGCCTATCCACTGTGCTCCCGACCAGGCTTGCAGGCGGCAGTCCATCAGTCCGGTGAAGAAAGCCGACTGTCCGGTGTGCTTCTTTCCCTTGTTGTCCCACACGCTGAGCGTCCAGCGATACCCCGTAAGCGGCTTCAGCGGCTGTCCCTTGTAGGTCACTCCCGTAGAGGAGGCATCTTTCACCTCTCCGCTGTCCCACATGAGCGTATCGCCATGCTCGGTGTGAAGCGTCAGCCGATAGGCTTTCTGACTCACGCCAGGCTGGTCAGACTCCATAGCCCAACCGAACACCGGTTCCTTTTCATCCACTGCCTGGGGTTCCACTGCATGCTGTACCCTGAGCCTGACCAGCTTGGTATCAGCGCGGGAGCCCACATTCATCAGCAGCGCAGCGGCTGCCATCATCAGTTTTAGTCTCATCATTATCAATTTGTTACGTATTGTCTTTTTTATTCCAAAGCGCCCCTTCGGCCGGTTCGGCTTTTTGGGGCAAGAAACGCAGTGCGGTGCAATGCCACATGCAGCGCGCTGCGATGGCTGGTGCAGCGTGCTGCGATGACCGATGCAGCACACTGCGTTCCCAGGGGCAGCATTCCTGCCCAATGGTCGAAAGGCTGTACGGCTGTACTTCCGCCGCCCTTCTTCAGCCTCATCAGCCAATTTCCCCTTCATTCCAAGAGTGGTTCTCTTTCGGACACAACTCTATCCAAGATTTGTCCAAAAACTATCCCCCAGCAGAGCCTGCCTCATCAGAGGTTCGGAGAAAAGCTCCTGAAAATGCCTTCAAGCCCGGTTCTGGCTTTCTGTCAAAGCCCCCGACGGACAAGCGAGCGTATTTTCTCTTCCCCAGGAATCCCCTCCGGGCAGCAGGCCAGACGGATGGAATCAGGATATCTTGCCCCAGTCCTGGCGGTCGGGGAACTCTTGGTCGAGTTGCCTGCGCAACATCTGCCCCATGGGCGACGCGAGGGACGGGTCGGCCGAGAGCACTTGTGTGGCCGCATCACGCGCCCACTGCACCAGGATACCGTCCTTGGCCAGGTTGGCCAGACGCAGATGCAGGCCGTCGCCACTCTGCTGTGTACCCTCCAGGTCGCCTGGACCTCGCAGCTTGAGGTCCTCTTCGGCTATCTGGAAACCATCAGTGGTGTCGGTCATCACCTGCATGCGGCGGCGCACATCGGCTCCTGCCGTATTGCCGGTCACCAGTATGCACCACGACTGGTCACCGCCTCGGCCCACCCTGCCACGCAACTGGTGCAACTGCGACAGGCCGAAGCGCTCGGCATTGAAGATGACCATCACCGTGGCACGCGGCACATTGACCCCCACCTCGATGACCGTTGTGGCCACCAGTATCTGCGTATCGCCCTGGGTGAAGAGGCGCATCTGCTCCTCCTTCTCGGCGGCTTTCATGCGGCCGTGCACCATGCCGATGCGACAGTCGGGGAACACTTTCTGCAGGATTTCATACTCGTTCTCCACATTGCGCAGCGCCATCTTGTCGCTCTCCTTCACCAATGGGAACACGAAGTAGGCCTGGCTGCCGGCCTCTATCTGTGTGCTCACCGCCTGGTAGAGGCGGCCCAGGTCGGAGTCGGGAATGTGCAGCGTGCGTATGGGCTTGCGGCCGGGGGGCAACTGGTCTATGACTGACACGTCGAGGTCACCGTAGAGCGTCATGGCCAGCGTGCGGGGAATAGGCGTGGCGGTCATCACTAAGATGTGAGGCACAATGGCGTTCTTGGCCCAGAGACGTGCACGCTGTGCCACCCCGAAGCGGTGCTGCTCGTCGATGACGGCCAGTCCCAGACTGCGGAACTGCACGCTGTCCTCGATGACGGCATGCGTACCCACCAGCATGTGCACCGAGCCGTCGGCCAGCCCCTCCAGTATTTCCTTGCGCTTCTTACCCTTCACCGTGCCCGTGAGCAGCTCCACCCGCACGGGCAGATGGCCCAGCATGGAGCGGAACGACTTGAGGTGCTGCTCGGCCAGAATCTCGGTGGGAGCCATGATGCATGCCTGATGGCCGTTATCCACAGCCAGCAGCATCACCATGAGAGCCACCAGTGTCTTGCCGCTTCCAACGTCGCCCTGCAGCAGACGGTTCATCTGTCGTCCGCGCTTCATATCGGCATGTATCTCGCGTATGACACGCTTCTGGGCATCGGTCAGCGCAAAGGGCAGGCACTGGGAATAGAATTCATTGAAAAGCGGACCCACATGCGTGAAGGTGTGGCCCACTCTGGAAGCCTGCCGCTGGCGGGCATAGAGCTGGATGCTAAGCTGTATGAAGAAGAGTTCGTCGAACTTGAGGCGGGCCATGGCACGCGCCAACTGCTCGGCCGACTGCGGGTAGTGGGCTGCACGAAGGGCTTCGTCGAGCGGCATGAGGCCCAGCTGGCGGCGCATCACATCGGGCAGCGTCTCGGGCACAGGCTCCTTGAGCAGGTCGAGGAGCTTGCTGGTAAACTGCTCGAGGCTGCGTGAGGTGAGTCCCGAGCGGCGCATCTTCTCGGTTGTGGAATAGTAGGGTTGCATGCGCATGCGGCTCAGCGAGAGGTCCTCAGCGGGATCCACGTCAGGGTGGGCAATGTTGATGCGCCCGTTGAAGGCATTTGGCCTGCCAAACACAATGTAGTCGCGGTCCTGCTTGAGCGTGGATGCCACGTAGCGGATGCCCTGAAACCACACCAGGTCAACGAAGCCCTCACCGTCGGTGAAGTGCGCCACAAGCCTCGCCTTGCGCCCCTGCCCCGACTGCTCCATGCCCACGATGCGCCCTCGCAACTGCACAAAGGGCATGTCGGCAGTGAGTTCGCTCACACGGTAGAGCCTGCTGCGGTCGATGTGCTTATAGGGAAAGGTGTATAGCAGATCGTGCCACGTGCTGATGCCCAACTCCGCTTGGAGCAGGGCCGCACGCCGTGGCCCGATGCCAGGCAGATAGGTGAGTTCTGAATGTCTGAGGTCTTGCATGCTTGTCGTTTCAGCGTGCCTCCATGATTCCTTTGGCCAGGAGCAGGTCGGCAGGCGTAGTCAGTTTGATGTTCTCGCGGTTTCCCTCCACCAGGGTGATGCGCTCTCCCAGAGCCTCCACCACCGAAGCATCGTCGGTGAACTGCGGTGCGTAGGGTTGTCTGTAGGCCCGGCGCAGCAGAGAAAGGCTGAAGACCTGAGGAGTCTGCACCAGTCGGTAGTCGCTGCGGGGCACTGTCATGCTCTCGCCATCGGGGCTGACATGGCGCAGCGTCTCCACTACAGGGACCACGGGCACCGCTGTGCCGCTGCGGGCAGCCTCTTCGTAGCATCGCCGGAGGGTATCCCGCGACACGAAGGGGCGCACTCCGTCGTGCACGCCCACCAGCCCCTCGCTCACATCAGCAGGGATGGCATTCAGCCCGTTGAGCACTGAATGGAAGCGCGTATCACCTCCCGGGGCCGTCAGGAAGCCCCCCTCCAGATGATGCCGGCGGCACAGGTCGTGCCAGTAATCGTGCTGCCCCTGGGGAAGCACTACGATGATGTGCATGTCGGGAAACACCTCGCGGAAGCGGTCGATGGTGTGCATGAGCACAGGCCGTCCGCCGAGGGGCAGAAACTGCTTGGGTACATCGCCTCCCATACGCAGCCCCTGGCCTCCCGCCACCAGTATGGCAAACCGCTCCATTCAGGGTACGAGTTGTGAGTAAAGCATCCCGTCACGCAGAGGCATCGAGGCCTCCTGGTCGCGGAGCAGCTCTACCAAGGCAAATCCAAACTCGAAGGCAGCGGCAGGTCCCTTGCCGGTAACCACGTTGCCATCCACTTCCACCAGTGCGCCAGTGCACTGTGCGCCCTCCAGCTCAGGCTCCACTCCAGGGTAGCACGTCGCTTTCCTGCCCCTGAGAAGCCCCAGATGACCCAGCACCAGCGGCGCGGCACAGATGGCGGCTACGGGTTTTCCCTCGCCCGCATGCTTCTGCAGAGCCTCGCGCAGCGGAGCGCAGGCATCCAGATTGGTGGCTCCTGGCAGTCCGCCAGGCAGCACCATCAGTTCCACCAGGCTGAAATCCACCTGCCCGAGCGTCATATCGGCCTGCACAGGAACGCTGTGCGCACCACTGACCACAGGGGTGTCATAGATGGATACTGTGCGTACGTCCAGTCCGGCACGGCGCATGATGTCAACGGGTGCAATGGCCTCGATCTCCTCGAAACCAGTTGCGAGAAATACTGTAATCATATACCTTATATATTATAGTACGTATCAATAATCAATCCTACCTACCGCAAAGTTAGAAAATATTCATTAACTTTGCTCCTCCAAGCAAGAGATAAATATGGAGAAAAGCATCAAGGTGGCCCTCTTTGGCAATATCTCCGACCCCTCCAAAGCCATTTACGCACAAAATCTGCTGGATGCGCTGGAGCGTCGGGGTGCATGTGTGGGCATCGACATTCCTTTTTTTGAGAGTCTGCAGAAGACTCCCGGCATGAACCTGCCGCAGTCGGTCATCCCCATCAGCGGTGACTTCCAGGCCCATCTGGCCGTAAGCATGGGCGGTGACGGCACCTTCCTGACAGCCGCCAAGCGCGTGGGAGCATCGGGCACACCCATCCTGGGCATCAACATGGGGCGGCTGGGCTTTCTGGCCGACTTCTCTCCCAGTGACATCGAGATGGCCATCGACATGGCCTGCCGCGGGCTGCTGCACGCCGAGCCGCGCACTGTGCTTGCCGTGGAATTCTCCTCGGGCGAGCCGTTCGACTATCCCTTTGCGCTCAACGAGGTGGCTGTGCTCAAGCGGGATGTGAGCAGCATGATAAGCATCAGGGTGGAGATTGACGGCGAGTACCTCACCACCTACCAGGCCGATGGCCTCATCATCAACACCCCCACCGGCAGTACCGGCTATGCGCTGAGCGTAGGCGGACCCGTCATGTCGCCCCAGAGCGACATACTGGGACTGGTGCCGGTGGCCCCTCACAGCCTGAGCATGCGCCCGCTGACCCTGAGCGGCGGCTCGTGCGTGACGCTCACCGTGGAGAGCCGCAACCATAACTTCCTGGTGGCAATAGACGGCCGCAGCCAGGCCTGTGCCGAGGACGTGCAACTGAAGGTGCGCAAGGCACCCTACCAAGTGCAGGTCATCAAGCGCCCCGGCGGCTCGTTCTTCCGCACGCTGCGCCAGAAGCTGATGTGGGGAAGCGACTCCAGAGCCCATGAGTGCTGACCGCGGGACGGGCAACATCCTTTTTCCAAGAACAGAAGATGAAGATGAGAAAGATAGACCAGCGGCTTCTGCTGTGGCTGTGGACAGCCTCTGAGGGCCTGCGCCTGCAGTCGGTGCTCAACGCGCTCACCGGTGTGACGGGCGTAGCACTCGACTTCGCGTTCATCTACGCCTCCAAGTGGGCCATCGACATAGCCACCGGCCGTGCCCAGTCTCCACTCTGGTGGGCAGCAGCCGTGCTAGTGGCACTGCTGGTCATGCAGGTGGCACTGGGCTTTGCACGGCGCTGGATAGCCGCCATACTGGGCGTGCGCTCACAGAACATACTGCAGATGAAGCTCTTCAGACACCTTATGAACAGCCAGTGGATGGGCAGGGACGGGCGCCACAGCGGCGATGTGCTCAACCGCCTGGAGCGTGACGCCTACGACGTGAGCGACACCATCACCGAGACGGTGCCCGCTGCGCTGTGCGTGGTAGTGCGCCTGGCGGGCGCCTTCTGCTTCCTCTGCACGATGAACGTGCGGGTGGCGTGCCTGCTGCTCTGTATTGCCCCGCTCTTCACACTGCTCAGCCGCATCTACGTGAGGCGCATGCGAGCCCTCACCCGAGAGATACGCGACACCGACAGCAACATACAGAGCATCATACAGGAGAGCATCCAATACAACATGGTACTGAAGACCCTGGAGCGGTGCAGCACCATGGCCTCACGCCTGGGAGCGGCACAGGGAAGGCTGCAGAGCCAGGTGCGCAGGCGCACGATATTCAGCAGCACGTCATCGGCCATGGTGACGCTGGGCTTCGGACTGGGCTATCTGGTGGCCTTCGTGACGTGCACCTACCAGTTGCAGAGCGGCCTGGTGACCTACGGCATGATGGCTGCCTTCCTGCAGTTGGTGGGCCAGGTGCAGGGTCCCTTCCGCGATGCCCTGCGCTTTGTGCCCGCATTCGTCGGTTGCGTCACCGCCAGCGAGCGGCTGATGGAGCTGCAGGAGACGCCCCTGGAAGCGCAGGGGGAACCCGTGAGGATGCACGGAGCGGCGGGCGTGCGGCTCACTGGGGTGAACTATGCATACAGCGACGGGCACCGCATGATACTGAAGGACCTCTCCTACGACTTCGCCCCGGGCAGTGTGACAGCCGTGCTGGGCGAGACGGGCGCGGGCAAGACCACACTGGTGCGGCTCATTCTGGCACTCGTGCAACCGCAGAGCGGACGGGTGGAGATCTATGACAAGGAGGGCTGTGAAGAGGTGTCGCCGCTCACGCGCAACAATCTGGTGTATGTGCCGCAGGGCAATACCCTGCTCAGCGGCACTGTGAGGGACAACCTCCTGCTGGGCAATCCCGAGGCCACCGAAAAGCAGATGCTGGAGGCACTGCACACGGCCTGTGCCGACTTTGTGAAGGACTCGCCCGATGGGCTCGACACGCTGTGCGGCGAACTGGGAGCGGGACTGAGCGAAGGCCAGGCACAGCGCATAGCCATAGCCAGGGCACTGCTACGCACGGGCAGCGTGCTTCTGCTCGATGAGGCAACAAGCGCCCTTGACCCCGACACCGAGCACCAGTTGCTCACCAACCTGCGTCTCGACCAGGACGGACGCACGGTCATATGCGTGACCCACCGCCCTGCCATGGTGGAGCATTGCACCCAAGTGCTCAGGCTGGAGCGGTTGAGGTGAAGAGGGCAGTGCGCTGCGATGGCCGATGCAGCGCACTGCAATGACCGATGCAATGCGCTGCGACGACCGATGCAGCGCACTGCGTCTTTCCTGCCATCATCCGGCAAGATGACGGGGAACAGCCTTACGGACTCTTGCCGGCCTGCCAAGAGAGCCAGGCAGACGAGGCGCGTGGGCCGCAGCACTCCGTCGCACGAAACCCGACAGCGACCTGCCCCACCGGGTGTCCCGTACCGGCACACCACGAGCACGCGGGCAGAGGCAGTCACAGAGAGTTGGCCATGCTGTCACGCATTTTTATGAATAGCACTTTGCACCCTCGATGATTTTACCTAACTTTGCAGCACGACACTAAGCACGACAAACTTGGACAAGGAACCTATATCACTGCTCAAGGGCATTCATCTGCCCTCCGACCTGCGCCGGCTGCCCCGCGAGGCACTGCCACAGGTGTGCCAGGAACTGCGCCAGGCCATCATACACTCGCTGGCAGACAACCCCGGACACTTTGCAAGCAGTCTGGGCGTGGTGGAACTCACCGTTGCCCTGCACTACGTATTCGACACCCCCTATGACCGCATCGTGTGGGACGTGGGACACCAGGCCGCCGGGCACAAGATGCTCACGGGGCGCATGGACGACTTCTGCACCTACAGGCACCTGCACGGGTTGCGTCCGTTCCCCTCACCAGAGGAGAGCGAGTACGACACCTTTGCCTGCGGGCATGCCTCCAACAGCATTTCGGCCGCCCTGGGAATGGCTGTGGCCGACCAGCAGACTGGCCAGACAGGCCGGCACGTGGTGGCTGTCATAGGCGACGGAAGCATGAGCGGCGGGCTGGCCTACGAGGGGCTGAACAACGCGAGCGACACTCCCAACAACCTGCTAATCATCCTCAATGACAACAACATGAGCATCGATGGCAGCGTGGGCGGCATGAAGCACTATCTGCACCAGCTTCACACGAGCCGGCTGTACAACTGGCTGCGATTCCGCATCTCGCAGAAGATGCTCAAGTGGGGCATCCTGACCGAAAGGGGAAGGCAGAGGGTGCTGCGGTTCAACAACTCGCTGAAGTCACTGCTCACCGATCAGCAGAACATCTTTGAGGGCATGAATATCCGATACTTCGGGCCAAGCGACGGCCACGACGTGATTGAGCTGGTCAACACACTGACGCAGATCAAGGACATGAAGGGACCGAAACTGCTGCACATACACACCATCAAGGGCAAGGGATTTGAGCCCGCCGAGCAGAACCCCACACTCTACCATGCCCCGGGACGCTATGACCCGGAAACAGGCGAATGCCTGCATGCCGACACCAACGGACTGCCGCCCAAATACCAGGACGTATTCGGCAAGACGCTGATGGAGCTGGCACGGAAGAACAGCCGCATAGTGGCTGTCACGCCAGCCATGGCCACAGGCTGCGGACTGACCCGCATGATGAAGGAGATGCCCGACCGCACCTTCGACGTGGGCATCGCCGAAGGACACGCAGTGACCTTCTCGGGCGGAATGGCAAGCGCCGGACTGGTGCCCTTCTGCAATATCTATTCGAGTTTCTCGCAGCGCGCCTTCGACAACATCATACATGACGTGTGCCTGAACCGCCTCAACGTGGTGCTTTGTCTGGACCGCGCAGGACTGGTAGGCGAGGATGGCCCCACCCACCACGGCACATTCGACCTGGCAGCATTGCGCCCCGTGCCGAACATCACCCTGTCTTCACCCATGGACGAACGGGAGATGAGACGGCTGATGTACACGGCGCAACTGCCCGACAAGGGGCCTTTCGTCATCAGATACCCGCGTGGACGGGCCGAGCACACCGACTGGCAATGCCCGATGGAGGAGGTACCCGTGGGCAAGGGACGGCTCATACACGAAGGCAGCGATGCCGTGGTGCTGAGTCTTGGCCCCATTGGCAACGAGGTGGAACGCGCCATCGCCGAACTGGAGAGCCAGGGACGAAGCATCGCACACTACGACATGCGCTTCCTGAAACCCATTGACGAAGAAATACTCAGCACGGTGGGACAGAAATTCAAACGTATAGTAACCATCGAGGACGGCATGCTGAAGGGTGGATTGGGCTCTGCCGTACTGGAATACATGGCCGACCACCACCTGCACCCCGATGTGGTGCGGCTGGGCCTGCCAGACCATTTCGTGGAACACGGCAGCGTGGAGGAACTGCACCATCTGGCGGGTATCGACAAAGAAGCAATCATAAAGGCACTCAAATGAAAATAGTTATCGTTGGCGCAGGAGCCGTAGGAACCCACCTGGCCGAACTGCTCTCACGCGAAGACCAGGACATCATACTCATCGACGAAAACCCTGAGCGCACCGCCGACTTAGCGACGTCGGGCGACTTTGACCTTATGACACTCAACGTGTCACCCACGAGCATCAGCGGACTCAAAGAGGCGGGAGTGCCCCATGCAGACCTCTTCATCGGCGTTTCACCCGAGGAAACCCGCAACATCACCTGCTGTATGCTGGCCCACACACTGGGATGCCGCAAGACGGTAGCACGCGTAGATAATGCCGAATACACGCGTCCCGAGTATGGAGAATTCTTCCAGCAGATGGGCATCAACAGCATCATCTACCCCGAAGCATTGGCTGCCAAGGAAATCCTGGACGGCATCAAGCGTCCCGGCGTGAGACAATACTGGGAGGTGCATGGCGGCGCACTGGTGATGCTGGGCATCAAACTGCGAGAGACGGCACGCGTGCTCGACAAGCCGCTGCACGAACTGTGCGGCCCCGATACGCCTTACCACATCGTGGCCATCAAGCGAGGTGACGACACCATCATCCCTGGCGGCAACGACAGTCTGGCATTGGGCGACATCGCCTACTTCATGACTATGCGCAAGCACGTGCAATACATCCTGCAGATAACGGGCAAGGAGGATTACGGCGAAGTGCGGCATATGATGATCATGGGCGGCGGACTGACCACCCTGCACGTCATCCAGGACAAACCTGACTCGGTGACAGTGAAGGTGATAGAGCGTGACGAAGAGCAATGCCGCCAGTTTGCCGACATGCTGGACGACCCCGACGTGAGCGTGATACAAGGCGACGGACGCGACACAGGCATGCTGGCCGAGGAGGGACTGCGCGAGATGCAGGCCTTTGCAGCGCTCACCCCATCCACCGAAACCAATATCCTGGCATGCCTGGCAGCCAAGCGCATGGGGGTGAGGAAAACGATTGCCATGGTGGAGAATATGGATTACGTGTCGCTGGCAGAGAAGCTGGACATAGGCACTATCATCAATAAGAAGACCATAGCAGCAAGCCACATCTACCAGATGATGCTGGATACCGACGTGGCGAATGTGAAGTGCCTGACGATAGCCAACGCAGATGTGGCCGAGTTCACAGCCAATGAAGGTAGTATGGTCACCGAGAAGCCCGTGCGCGAACTACGCTTTCCACGGGGCGTCACATTGGGCGGACTGGTGCGAAACGGCGTGGGATGCCCGGTAAACGGAAACACTCAGATACAGCCTGGTGACCGCGTGGTGGTATTCAGTCTGAGTGGTCTGATAAAGAAGATGGACCGCTACTTCTGCCGTCCCACATCGGCCATCAGCCGTGTGATATCGGCTTTAAGCAACTGATACGGAGGGCTCTGGCGGAAACCGGAGCCTTTTTTCAGCATCACATCCACGCTGCAAATGCTGTGCTCATAGCTGCTCCACTCGTTCTGCTTCTGCGTAGCGTGCATGGCCAGACGCGTTATCTCACGCTCACGCTCGCGGCGAAGAATGTTGCAGATTGGCGTCAAGAGGGGCATGACAACCCCGTCAAACAGCATATGACCCTGTATATAAAGGTAAGTGGTGTCGGGTGTAAGCCCCATGGAAAGCAGTTCCTCGCGCAAGGGAGCATAGGTCTTGCGCCCCTGGGGGTAGCGTCGCTGAAGCATGGTAATGGTCTTGTTCACCTTGTGCTTCAGTGAGTCGAGTGCCGCCTGCCCTCCTTTGGCAGGGTTTACACTGTGGAAGGTGACCACATCAGCGAAGTTGCTCAGGCTGAACTCGCGGTAATATCCATATCGGTAAGCCCATACACTCCACACAAAAAGCGACCACACAATGCGGCTGTACTCGCCCATGAAAGCCTCCAAATCGACCACGCTACGGTCGTTGAGCGTGCTCATCACGCACGCGGTGTGCAGATTGGGCGCATAGCATTGGTAGTTCTCGATGGCATAAGCATAGGTGTGGAGCACATAGGGATTGCTGCATACCATACGGCTCATCTCGGTGCATCCCTGCATGAGCCAGTCATAGTCGGCATCCACACAGGCTATCATACACTCTCCCAGCGAGGGGCCGAGCGTATTCATCAGGGCAGTTTTCTTGCCGCGGCACAGTGTGGTGCGGCTGGGAAGCATGACCTCGAAGTAATACTGCTCTGTCTCAAACTCCTGCAAGACCGACCGCCAGAAGAACACATCGTCGTAACTCTCCACATAAGCCACAATGCGATGACGCGCAGAGCGTGGTCGCAGGCGGTTGGCAGCCTCGACATAACTGGAATTCAGCGCGTCCTGAAGCCGCTTGCCCTGCTTTCGTGGCTGCATGGCAGCATACGCCTGCATGGCTCTGTCGGTACTGGCATTGTGCGAACGGTTCATATCACGATGTCTTCCACATTGGTTACACAGTCGGCCCAGCCGTCCATGATGACTGCCGGACTGTGGGTGGTGAGGATAATCTGCACGTTGGGATTGAGGTCACGCACCAGTCCCACGAGCCTCTGTTGCCACTCGATGTGCAGACTCACCTCCGGTTCGTCCATAAAGAGAACGCACGGCTTGCGGTTCTGCACCAGCACAGACAGCAGTATGATGAGCATTTGCTTCTCTCCGCTAGAGAGCTTGTAGGAGGGAATCTCCTCGCCCATAGACCGGAAGAATATCTCATTGTGGTCACGGCAGATGGTCTTGCCCGTATCCTTGAAGAGGCTATCTACGAGGTCCATGAAGTGTGTCTTCTCCTGAGCCACCTCGCTGGCCAGCCTCTGTGCATCGGGCACCTGGCTGGTGAAGATAGCCACCATGCGGTTGCTCATGTTCACTTGGTAATCGAGATATTTGCGCTGCAACTGGTAGAGCTGCAGGTCGAGCTCCGACTGCAAGTGCGAATCGGCCACCTTGCCAAGCAGGTCGCTCGACACGAGAGGGCGGTCGAAGGAGCGTATGACATCGAAATCTACCGTATCGGCATCCTCGGGTGAGAAGGTCAGGGTGACGCCATCCATCTGCTTCTCCAGCCTGTCGATGCCTATGAGTTGCCGCACCACACGGTTGAGGATGGTGCTCTTGCCCACCCCATTGACCCCGCTCAGGATGTTCACGTCGGGGCGCAGCGTCCAGTCGATACCACGCCGTCGGCTCCACAGGGCATCTATCTGGATGCGCTTGATATAGTTTCCTTTATTGCTCATAACGCTCTCTTTGGTTGTTTCTTAGAAGATGGTGGTGGAGTTCCAGGGGTACAGACCCTTCTTCACAGAGTATGCTCCCAGAGCCCGCTCCAGCTTGTCCTTGGTAAAGGGCACGTGTGCCATGTAGGCGCTATCGCGTCCGATATACTTGCGCACCTTGTTGGGCAGGTTGGCCCAGTTGTCCTTGACCGATGCATCCACCAGGCTGTCATAGCCCACGTATGCCACTATCACGGGCAGGCGGAAGCGGTTGACAGCCCTGCTTATCTGCCAGTTGAGCGTAGTGCTCTCCACATTCATCAGGTCGCTGGCCAGCACCAGCAGGTTGTCTGCCTCGGCCATCTGCCTCAGGCAGCGCACCTTGAAGGTACTGTCAATCAAATCCTCGTGCATAGACGAGAAGTCGATATCCTGCATATTGAGGAATGCATAGCGCTGCGGATACTGCCTCTGCCACTCACGCATCTGCTGGTGATAATGCAGGTTGCTGTGCTCGTGGTCATACACACCCTGTGCGTCAAATGCCACATACGTCTTGTTCGTATTCATGAGTCTGTCTCCTTTATACCTTATATTATATAGAGCAAAGTTAGGAAATCCCCTCCAAACCACCAAGCATCGGCGCGGACAAAAGGAAAAATTGCTATTTTTGCACCCATGATTCAGGATTTGGCATTACAGAGAAGGCTCTTGGAGGTGGAATATGCCTGCGAGCGCGAACAGTTTCAGCGGCATACGGAGAACATGGGAGTGGAGCGCAAGGTACGGCGCGGCCTGTGCTGGTTTCCCCTGCACACGGGTCGCAGTTACTACAATTCGCAGGACGCGCTGGTACTTGAGGTGGAGCGGACAGAGGCGCAGGACGTTGAGCACCAGTTCGAACCAGGCAAACCCGTATGTTTCTTTGCGCAAGATGCCTCACAGATGCTCACTTACATGCACTTCGTGGGGCAGGTGAGTTATGTGGAGAACGACCGTATGGTCATCTCCATGCCGTCGTCCTCGGCCGTAGCCCAAGTGGTGAATGCCGAGAAGGTGGGCGTCCAACTCTATCTCGATGAGTACACCTACCGTCTGATGTTCGAGGCGCTCGACCGCGTGACAGCCGCCAAGGACTGCCGGCTGGCACAGTTGCGCGACATCATCTACGCACAGGCGCCCCTGCACCACCGCAACCTCAGCCCCGTAATGATGCCCTGGCTCAATGTCACGCAGCAGGCTGCGGTGAACAATGTGCTGGCCTCGAAGGATGTGGCCATACTGCACGGGCCTCCAGGCACAGGCAAGACCACCACCATGGTAGAGGCCATCTACGAGACACTCAGGCGGGAGACCCAGGTGATGGTGTGCGCACAGAGCAACATGGCAGTGGACTGGATAGCCCAGAAACTGAGCGAGCGCGGGGTGAACATCCTGCGTATAGGCAACCCGATGCGCGTTACCGACCAGATGCTGGCCGACACCTACGAGCGCCGCTACGAGGCGCACCCGCTCTACAGCCAGCTTTGGGCCATCAGGCGAACCATCCGCCAGCTGTATGACTCGGCGCAGGGCAACCGTGAGAACCGTCATCAAAAGATAGCCCGACTGAGGGACAAGGCCGATGAGATAGACTTCCAGATACGCGACCAGTTGCTCGGCGAGGCCCGCGTGATAGCCTGCACACTCACCGGCAGCGCATCGCCCCTGCTCGTGGGACGCCACTTCAGTTCGCTCTTCATCGACGAGGCTGCACAGGCTCTGCAGGCCGCGTGCTGGATAGCGATGCAGAGGGCCGACCGCGTGATACTGGCCGGCGACCATTGCCAGCTGCCTCCTACCGTGAAGAGCCCCGAAGCGCTGGCCGGCGGACTGGGCAGGACGCTGATGCAGAAGATAGTGGAGGTGCACCCCGAGGCAGTCTCGCTGCTGGGCGTGCAATACAGGATGACCGACAGCATCATGCAGTTCCCCAACCAGGAGTTCTACGAAGGACGGCTGCAAAGCGACTCCTCGGTGCGCTACCGCAGCATCCTCGACTGGGACACTGCCATTGAATGGATAGACACACCGGCCGAACCCGAGTATGGCGAGCAGGAAGCGGGCGACGGCATGAGCCGCCAGAACCCTGCCGAAGCCCGCCTCACAGTGGATACCCTGAAGGCCTACCTGGAACGGATAGGCACACAGCGCATACTGGACGAGAGGCTCGACGTGGGGCTCATAAGCCCCTACCAGGGACAGGTACGCCTGCTGCGGCAGCTCATCAAGCGCGATTCGTGGTGGAAGCCGTTCCGCCGCTTCATCAGCATCAACACGGTGGATGGGTTCCAGGGACAGGAGCGCGACATCATCATGATAAGCATGGTGCGTGCCAACAGCGAGGGACAGGTGGGCTTCCTGCGCGATCTGCGGCGCATGAATGTGGCCATCACCCGGGCACGCATGAAGCTCATCCTGGTGGGCCACAAAGCCACACTCTGCCGCCATCCCTTCTACAAAAGGCTGGCCGAATACGTGGAAAATCTGCAGGAGGGCTAAAAAGAATACACGAGATGCGCCCAAATTGCAAAAATAATGTAACTTTGTAAGCAGGAAGAGCGCCAAGCGCCATACAGCCGGCCGTCATACGCCTGCCACAGCATCAGCCCTCTCCCGTGCAGACAAGCCAAAGACCTTTCACGTCAAACCTATACATCATGGAAAGAAGGAACTTCATCAAGTCGGGAATGGCAGGGATGGCAGCCCTGGCCATGGCATCCACACCCATCGAGGCACTGGCCGCCAAGTCAACCGAAAAGCGTTCTGCCAACAGTACCATCAAGAAACCTGTGCCCGAGGAGGAGTTTCACCTGGGCATAGCAGGCTACTCCTTTGTGAAATTTGACCTGGAGACCACGCTCAAGACAATGCAGACCCTCGACCTGCACTACCTGTGCATCAAGGACTTCCATCTGCCTCTCACCAGCAACGAGGAGCAGATAGCCGCCTTCCACCAGAAGCTTGCGAGCTATGGGGTGAAGGGGTATGCCGTGGGCCCCATCTACATGAAGAGCAAGGAGGAGGTAGATAGAGCCTTTGCCTATGCACAGCGCGTGGGAGTACCCCTGCTGGTGGGCGTGCCCAACTATGACCTTCTGGACTACACCGAACAGGTGGTGAAGCAGTATGACATCAAGCTGGCCATCCACCTGCACGGCCCTGACATGAAGCTCTATCCCGATGCGACCGACATCTGGGAGCACGTCAAGAACCGCGACGAACGCATGGGCATGTGCCTCGACATCGGGCACAACCTGCGCTACGGGTCCGATACGCTGGCCGACTATATCAAGTACCACAAGCGTGTCTTCGATATGCACCTCAAGGATGTGACGGCTCCCACCAAGGCGGGCAAGCGCGCGGAACTGGGCAGGGGCATCATTGACTTCCCCCGCTACATCAAGCTCATGCGCAAGTACCACTACACCGGCGCGGTGAGTCTGGAGCACGAAAAGGACATGGACAACCCCTTCATGGGCATAGCCGAAAGCATAGGATTCTTCCGCGGAGTGTGCCAGGCCACCCGCTAAGGCCGCATGGCACATGCCCGACAGCCCTCATACCATCAGCCCCGCAGGAGAGTACCTGCGGGGCTGACGTGTATCAGGGGGCCAAGGTCACCGGCCCTGGGTGGCACGCCATTCGTCGTAGAGGGTGGAGAAGATGGCGGGGCTGTCGTGCACCTGCTTGCGTGCAAGCTTCTTGTCTTTCTCCCACCATGCCTGGATGTAGTCCTTCAGCCCCTCGTACTCATCCTTGTCCTTGAACTGCATCTGCATGAAGAGTTTGATGATGGGCACCATATCGGTGGATGCGTTGTAGAGCAGGAAGGCACGCTCCTGCCCGTCGGGCTTCAGCGCGTACCATGTGGCCCAGCTGCCCGCAGTGTTCACGCCGTTGCCGGGGAGATAGATGCGCGCCTTATAGACCGAGGCTGCCTGGCCGCGATACACGAGTTCGAGCAGGCAATCCTCCTTGACGGGCTTGAACATGTAGCGGTATATGGTCTGGCATCGCTCCCACACCTCGCCCTCGGGATGCTCCTCGGTGGGTGTCAGCCACTCCATCTTCTGCAGTTTCTCGGCCTTGTACTTCTTGCCCTTCTTGGCATCGGGTTTGTCGGCCAACACCACTACATACTCTGTGGCCCACGTCATGTACTTCCGTGGGATGTAGCCTTCGAGCTGCTTGCCATCGGTGAAGGTGAGGCGCACATGGCGCATGTCGGGGTCATCATTCTTGCGTGCCTGGCCAGGCATAGCCAGCACTACGGCTGCCACCAAGAGCAGCCAGAGTCGGATTGTTCTCATTGTGTTTTCTATCTCTTTGGTTTGACTTGTCTGTATCGATGAGTTCCAGCACACGCTGTATCACGCTGCTACGGTTGGCGGGTGCCTCACGTAGCAGTTCCTGCTCCTGCTGCGTAGTGAGTCCGGCCACCTGGCAGAGTTTCCTCACAAAGGCCTTGTTGCACTTCTTGTAGGCATCGCCCAGACATACGGGCTTCTCCCCCGGGCGCTGCACATAGAAGTCGCAGGCCGTCTTGCCCGGTATGAGGAAGAGGGCAGAGAACCTGTTGCCCTGCCACGCCCTGATGCCACCCTGCGCACTGAGCGAATAGCCCTGCGAGGCATACACATACACCAGCATGCGCGGGCAGCCTGCATAGAGCCAGCTCCACCCTACCCCCTCCAGGGGCACCAGCAACCGCACGGCATCGGGGGCGGCCGAGTTCCATACCACCACCGAGTCGATACGGTCATAGGGCACCACATCGCGCTGGCAGGCACTGGAGAAGAAACGGCGATAGACACGCACGTCATGCTTCTTCGAGGGCACATCCATACGGTCGTCACCCGCATAGAGCAGGCGCATACCGTTCTTGAGGCACACCCGTCCCTCGCAGGACTGTGCCTTTATATCCATTGCCCCCACGCAGAGCAGCAGGAGGCTGGCGAGGAGGAGCCTGGCTCCCCGATGCCCGAAACGCACTCTTTTCATACCGCAAATTTACTGTATTTAATTTACATATAGGTATGGGGGGGGTACTTTTTTGCCTTTCGTGCTGTTTTTTTGCACAATGGCCAAATGCGGGCAGCACAACGCATCCGCCTGGGGAGCCGCCCCCACCTGCCAACACAGGGAACTGGGCAAATCGACCCACCGGCCCAGCCTACATTCCCCAAGGGCAAGGGTGCAGATGCCTAGAGGTTTCGGTCCGACCAGAGAAAGGCTGCGCCTGCCCGCAGGAGGCGGCTGCACTGACGGGCATACGGCACTGCCCGCCACCCGGCTGTATTCCGCGGTAAATGACGCAGCGCGGTGCACCGGCCATCGCAGTGCGCTGCATCGGCCATCGCAGCACGCTGCACGGGCACATGCAGCACGCTGAGTTTGGCACAGGTCTCCTCTGTCATCCTCACTGCGTACGCCTCCCCGATGGTGTCCGCGGCACCCGCCTGCCACCATCGGAATGCTCTGAAGCGAAGAAAAACAGCGTTCGGGGCGAAAAAAAACGCGCCGGCCAGGCAAGGATTTCGCGCAAGGGCAGTTTAAGAGGCAGCAAGGACAAGAAAACATAGGCCGAAGAGATATGAAAGCAAGACTATTTCGCCGCACATTGCTCATGCTGGCAACGGCGGCTGTGACACTTACCGCGTGTAACAACAACGACGACCCCTTCTACGCAAACTCCACCACGGCGCTGGTGACGGTGCGCCCCGTGGAGGGAGGAAGCTTCACCATGCAGCTCGACCATGCCACGGCGCTGGCTCCTGCAAACCTCAGCCAGTCGCCCTTTGGCAGCAAGGAGGTGCGTGCGCTGGTGAACTACACGCCCGTGGAAAGCGAGCGCAGCAACATGCGCATGGTGAACGTGAACTGGATAGACAGCATCCGCACCAAGATGCCAGTGCGCGACATGGGCGCGCAGAACGACCGCCTGTACGGCAACGACCCCGTTGAGATAGTGCGCGACTGGGTGACCGTGGCCGAAGACGGCTACCTGACCCTGCGCATCAGGACGCTGTGGGGCAACAGAGGCATCAAGCATCACATCAACCTGCTCACGGGTGGCAATGCCAATGATGTGTATGAGGTGGAACTCAGGCACAACGCCATGGGCGACACCCGAGGCCGCCAGGGCGATGCGATGATAGCATTCAACCTCAACGACCTGCCGCGCAACGGCCAGGAGGAAGTGCGGGTAAAGCTGCGCTGGACATCCTTCAGCGGCCCCAAGTCGGCAGAGTTCAACCTGCAGTTGCACCCCACCGCCAGCGCCCACCAGGTGGACCGCGCCACAATGAGCAGTATGGTGGATTGACGAAAATAACGCGCGGGGGCAAGAAAAACGGCCTCGCGCGCGTTATATAATAAGGTGGCGAGCCACAGAGGGCGGCAGTCCGGCAGACACATCGGACAGATTTGGGAGAAACCCGGAAACCGGACTGCATCTGGCCCCCAGGCATCCCTGCATCATACAGCACGATGCCGACCCGACACCATAGAGCAGGAATGGCCATACTGGAGGCGATATTCAAGAGACAGTCCAGCGAGGAGCAGTTGCTCGCGAAGCTGAGAGAGGGCGATGCCGCTGCCGCCGAGCAGCTGTACCGCCTGCATGTGCGTTACCTCACGGCAGTATGCTCGCGCTACGTGGTCAACGACGAGGATGTGAAGGATGTACTGCAAGAGGCATTCATCAAGATATTCTCCTCCATCCACCGCTTCCAGCCAAAGGGCGAAGGGGCACTGCGCTCATGGATGAGCCGCATAGTGGCCAACGAGGCCATCGACCTGCTGAAAGCCAAGAGCCGCCTGTCCTTCTCGGAACTGACAGAGGACAGCACCGGCATGCCCGACGAGGAGCCCGAGGTGGAGGGAGTGCCTGCCGGGCAGTTGCAACGCTTCGTGCAGGAGCTGCCCGAGGGCTACCGCGTGGTATTCAACCTCTATGTGATGGAGGGCAAGAGCCACCGCGAGATAGCTGCCATGCTGGGCATCAAGGAAGGCACATCGGCCTCGCAGCTGCACAAGGCAAAGTGCGCACTGGCAGAGAAGGTAAAGAAATACAGGAGAGACAATCAAGCATAGGATATGGACAAATGGCTCAATGACATACGCAACCGCCTGAAGGACTACGGGCAGGAGCCTCCACAGGGCCTGTGGGAGCAGCTGAGCACGCGCCTGGAGCAGGAGGGACTGGCCGGCAAGCGGCAGCACAAGCCTGCGGCATGGATGCTGTGGCCCAAGCGGATAGCCGTAGCGGCCTGCATTGCAGTGGCTGTGCTGGTGGGTTACAGATATATGCCCGACTTCACCCAGGCACCCGAACTGGCTGCCGTAGGCGAAAAGAATGCCACTGGCAAAGCGGCTGAAATCATTGAACAGTCTGGCCAAAAAGTTGCCGAAACAGATGCCCCCATTACGGCAAGGGCATTGGCTGGCACAGCACGCAACACTCGGATGGCAGAGACAGAAAGCCTGCCGACAACCCTTGCCTCTATCCCCAGCCACGAGGAGGAAGCTGCGGAAGCAACTGCAATGGCAAGCGTGGAGGCCAACGAACCAGTGGCAGATGCCGTGGAGCAGGACGGAACGGGCGAGAAGCCTGTTGCCCTGAAGCACGCAGACTCGTCGGCACGCATGGGCAGAAGCATCCAGCGCAACTCGAGCCGGACTCAGCAGGCCCGCACAGCCCTCATCCACAGCAACAGTACACGGCTGGCACTCTCGGCCCATGCCACCGGCCTGGCCGGTTCGGCAATAAGTTCAAGGGGCATAAGCGGATTCCCCATGGTGTCACTTGGGCCTGACGACGCTTCGTGGATAGACAATCCGGCACTGGGCATGGCGGTCTTCAACCAAGGAAAGATGGTTGAGCGCAAGGTGCATCACCGCCTGCCTGTGCGAGTGGGCATCGGTGTCAGCTACGACCTGAACAGCCATCTGGCTCTGGGAAGCGGCCTTACCTACACCCATCTGCGCTCTGACCTGCGCGAGGGAACAGCCGCCAACTACCAGAAGAGTGTGCAGAGCCTGCACTACATGGGGCTTCCCGTCAACCTGAAATATACATTCCTGCGCACGAAGGGACTTAGTCTGTATGCCCAGGCAGGTGCATTGGCCGAGGTGCGCGTATCGGGAAAACGCACCATCCACTACACTCTGGACCACCGGCGAAGCGGTGAAGATACCGAGCGCATCAACTCCCATCCGCTGCAGATGTCGGTCAACCTGGCCGCAGGAGCGCAATACAACATCACCCCCACCCTGGCACTGTATGCCGAGCCAGGTGTCAGCCACCACTTCAAAGACAACTCCAGCGTGCCCACCATCTACGAGGACAAGCCCACCAACTTCAGTCTGAACGTGGGCATACGCCTCTGCCTGGGCCGTTGAACCGCATTCCCCCCACCCCAAAAAGAAGCGCTTTCCTGCCCCAAGATTGGCTCTACCCGACAAGCGCAGCAGACAGGGCGGAAAAAGGAAGCAAGGTTACTTCGCGAAGTATCCTTGGATACTTTGCAATTTATCCAAGGATAAACGGGCAAGTATCCAAGGATACTTTTTCGAGGCAGTTTATTGGCCTCCAGGAGCAAGTGGACCTACTTCGTCAAGTCAGGCGGCTGACATAATAGAAAAGGCAGGCTTTTCTTTCCGAGTCATTTCCTTATCCTGCCCTCCCCTATATTCTACAGACACGCGGCTTCATCGCCAACTGAAGCATGCGACCGTATTGCGGGAGTCGTACTGAAACAGTTGACACGTGCCCGGAGACCATACTGTATCTCTTGACGCTTTACTAACCAAGATCACCCAAAACGCTTCGGGCGCCCGCTAATGGATTACTCGCGGCAATGACTTGCCACTGCCTTCCCCGGGACAATTTGCTTTGCCACCCACAGGACTCCCATTGCTCCATTGTATCTATAGAATAGCATGACACTCTGCTGCACTTTCAGCACCCCGGGCTGCACTTTTCGAAGAAAAACGATGCGGACTGCCTCCACGCTCAGGATGCAGCCCGCATATATTATATATAATGTATAGGGAAGAAGCCATCCTCTCCCCCATGCAATGGTATTACTTCACGCGACCCAGGTAAGAACCGTCGCGAGAATCAACCTCGATAATCTCGCCCTCGTCGATGAACAGAGGCACACGCACCTCAGCACCAGTCTCCACGCGAGCAGGCTTGAGAGTGTTGGTAGCGGTATCGCCCTTCAGGCCGGGCTCAGTCCATGTCACCTGCAGGTGCACCTTCACGGGCACGTCAGCGTAGAGCACTGTCTCGGTGCTGGCATCCACCACCACTTCCACATTCTCGCTCTCCTTCAGGAAGTTCACGCCGTTGACCTGGCTGGGAGAAATGTTTATCTGCTCAAAGGTCTCGTTGTTCATAAACACCAGGTCGTCACCGTCCTTGTAGAGGTACTGGTATGGGCGACGCTCCACACGCACGTCCTCCAGCTTCTCACCGATGTTGAAGCGGCGCTCCAGGACTCCGCCATTGACCACGTCCTTCAGTGTCACGTTCATGATAGTGTTGCCCTTGCCCGGCTTGCGGTGCAGGAAATCGATACAGAAATAGAGCTTGCCATCCATGCGGATGCAGGTGCCCTTCTTGATGTCCTGTGAATTGATCATAGAAATACTGTAGTTATTTTATTATTATTACGCGTTCGTTCGTCCTGCAAAGGTATGAAATATTGGGAGAAGTACGAAGTAAAAGAAGAAAAAACAAGTGCTTCTCTTGGCAATGAAGAAGAAAAGTAGTAATTTTGCACCCCGAAACAAAGTGCGTAACAACAAAATAACGAAAGCAAGATATGAAAAGAACATTTCAGCCCCACAACCGTCGCCGTAACAACAAGCACGGTTTCCGCCAGAGAATGACTACCGCAAACGGTCGTCGCGTGCTGGCTTCACGTCGCGCCAAAGGCCGCAAGAAACTCACTGTTTCCGACGAGAGACACGGCAAGTAACACAAAAAAGATTAAAACAGAGAAAGAAGTAGGGGCAACTTTACTTCTTTTTCTGTTTTTATTTATTACCTTTGCCCAAAAGGTGCAGGCGGGCATATAGGTTCGCGCACACCCATATCAGAATAGACGCATGAGCTTAAAGGACAAATTAAAGAAATTCACGAGCCCGATGGTATATCTGAACCTCATCGCACTGGCCATCGCAACCATACTGGCGATGGGCGGTCTGTGGTTCTGGATGAACGACTTCACACGTCATGGCGTGGAGGTGGAAGTGCCCAATGTGAAGGGCAAACTGGTGGCAGATGCCGAGTACGAACTGGGACTGGCACAGCTGACTCCCGTCAGGACCGACTCTGCCTACAACCGCAATCTGCCTCCCGGCACCGTGCTTGAGCAGCTTCCCGCAAGCGGAAGCCACGTAAAGGAAGGGCGCGAGATATATCTCACCATCAATTCCACACAGACACCCACACTGATGATGCCCGACATAGCCGACAACTGTTCGCTGCGTGAGGCAGAAGCCAAACTGAAGGCACTCGGTTTCAAACTGGCCCCCAACGAATACATAGAGGGCGACAAGGACTGGGTGCTGGGCGTGAAATGCCGCGGACGGGAAGTTGCGGCAGGCGAGCGAGTACCTATCGATGCACCCGTGACACTGGTGGTGGGCAACAGCGAGATAGACGGAAGCATGGACGAAGACGGCTTCGACAGCTGGAGCGACAGCGACTCTACGGGCATCATAACCGATACGGAGGACGAGGAATGGTGATGCCCCAAGAGGAAGAACTCATCCTGGAGGATGACGAACTGCTGGAGGAAGCCCCTGACAGCGAGGCCGGCGAGCACGAGCACTGGCGTATAGAAGTCGATAAAGGCCAGAGCATCATGAGAATCGACAAGTTTCTGATGATGCACATGGGCGATACCAGCCGCAACCGAATACAGAAAGCCGCCGAGGCTGGCTGCATCCGTGTGAACGGGAAGCCTGTGAAGAGCAACTACAAAGCCAAGCCCGGCGATGTGATAACGCTGGTGCTCGACAGACCGAAGCGCGATTGGGAAATCACCCCAGAGGACATCCCGCTGGACATCACCTACGAGGACGACCAGCTGATGGTCATCAACAAGCCCGCCGGAATGGTGGTACATCCCGGATGCGGCAACTACAGTGGCACGCTGGTCAACGCTATCGCATGGCACATGAAGGACTGCCCCGAGTTTGACGCCAACGACCCCACGGTGGGTCTGGTGCACCGCATCGACAAGGACACCAGCGGTCTGCTGGTCATTGCCAAGACTCCCGAGGCCAAGACAAGCCTGTGCAAGCAGTTCTTCTACCACACCACACGCCGCCTCTATAACGCTTTGGTGTGGGGACCATTTGCCGAGGATGAAGGAACCATCGTGGGAAACATAGGCCGCCACCCCAAAGACCGTCTGCAGATGGCGGTATATCCACCCGAGAGCGAGATAGGCAAACCGGCCGTCACACACTACCGCGTGCTGGAACGCTTCGGGCCTACCACACTGGTGGAGTGCCGTCTGGAGACCGGACGAACACATCAGATACGCGCTCACATGCGGCACCTGGGGCATCCCCTCTTTGCCGACGAGCGCTACGGAGGCGACCAGATACTGCGCGGGGAGAAGACTGCATCGTACAAGGCATTTATCCACAACTGCATGGAGATTTGCCCGCGTCAGGCACTGCACGCACGTACCCTGGGCTTCCGACACCCCCTCACGGGTGAGGAGATGGACTTCTCATCGCCTCTGCCCGACGATATGACAAGACTGATAGAGAAATGGAGAAAGAAAGCATAAGTAAAGACATGAAGACTGTAGCCATTGTATGCGGAGGAGACACCTCCGAGCACGATGTCAGCATGCGCAGCGCTGCCGGCATCGAATCATTCCTCGACAAGGAACGTTACTTTATATATAAGGTGGAGATTCACGCCCGCCACTGGGAAGCAATACTCCCCGACGGCTCACGCAGCCAGGTAGATCGCAACGACTTCACCTTTGACAACGAGCACGGAGAGCGCGTGCGCCCCGATTTCTGCTACATCACCATCCACGGAGTGCCTGGTGAGAACGGCATCCTGCAAGGCTATCTCGACCTCATCGGCATGCCCTACTCTACATCCGACGTGCTGGTGGAGGCCATGACATACGACAAGTTTGTGCTCAACAACTATATGCGCTCACTGGGCGTAGCCGTTGCCGACAGCATGCTCATCAGGCGCGGACAGGCCGACAGGGTGTCGGACGACGACATCATCAAGCATGTGGGCCTGCCCTGCTTTGTCAAGCCTGCCAGCGGAGGTTCGTCATTCGGCACCACCAAGGTGAAAGAGGCAGCCGCCCTGCGCCCTGCCATCGAACTGGCATTGCGCGAGGGAGAGGATGTGATGGTAGAAGCCTTCATGCAGGGAACGGAGATTAGCTGCGGCTGCTACAAGACCAGCGAACACGCTGTAGTACTCCCCATTACCGAAGTGGTCACCACACGTGAGTTCTTCGACTACGATGCGAAGTACAACGGAGAGGTGTCGGAGATAACCCCTGCCCGCCTCTCACAGCGAGTGACCGAACGTGTGCAGCAGCTCACATCGGCCATCTATGACATACTCAATTGCCGTGGCATCATACGCATAGACTACATCATCACCGAGGGTGACAAGATAAACATGCTGGAGATCAACACCACACCGGGCATGACAGCCACCAGCTTCATACCCCAGCAGGTGCGTGCGGCAGGCCTTGATATCAAGGACGTTATGACTGACATCATAGAGGACATTCTGAAGAAGAAAGCATGAACGACGAATTCAACGACATACGACCCTATGCCGATGGCGAAGTGAAGCAGGCCGTAAAGGACTTGTTGGCCGACCGACAGTTCGCACACATCCTGCACTCACTGGCTCCGTGGCTGCCCACAATAGTGAGAAACGCCCTCATACGCTGGGCGTTCATAGGCATCAACACCACTCTGCAGTTCCAGTTGCGCTACATGAAACCCCTGGTGCGCCGCATTCTCAGGCAGTGCAGCACGGGCTACACGTTCAGGCACGACGGCATTGAGCCTGGCCCCGAGCGCTACACCTTCATGAGCAATCACCGCGACATCGTGCTCGACAGCGCCATCCTGTCCTATCTGCTCCACGAAGACGGATTCCCCACAACGTGTGAGATAGCCATAGGCGACAATCTGCTCATCTATCCGTGGATAAGGAAACTGGTGAAGTTAAACAAGGCTTTTACCGTGCAGAGAGGCGTGAGTTCGCGCACGCTGCTGGAAAGCAGCCAGAAGATGAGCCGCTATATGCACCACGTCATCAACGACAAGCACGACAATATATGGATAGCGCAGCGCGAGGGAAGAGCCAAGGACTCCAACGACCGCACGCAGGAGTCGGTGCTGAAGATGATGTCGATGGGCGGCGATGGCTCTATCATACAGCGACTCAAGGATCTGCACATCGTGCCGCTCACCATCAGCTACGAGTACGATCCGTGTGACTACCTCAAGGCCAAGGAGTTCCAGATGAAGAGGGACAACCCTGACTTCAAGAAAACAAAGCAGGACGACCTGAGCAACATGAAGATAGGCATCTTCGGGAAGAAGGGTCACATCCACTACGAAACGGCTCCCTGCATCAACGAGTGGCTCGACGAACTGGCCGACATGCCGCGTACGGAACTCTACAGAGAGATAGCCCAGCGCATCAACATGGAGATTCACCGACGCTACATGCTCTATCCGGGCAACTACGTAGCTGCCGACATGCTGCGAGGCACCCGCGAGTATGCACTCTTCTACACTCCTGCACAGAAACGCACATTCGAGAGATACCTCAAGAGCCGCCTGGAGATGATAGACCTGGAGAACAAAGACATCCCCTATCTGCGCGAGCGCATCCTCACGATGTATGCCAACCCCGTGTTCAACAAGCAGAAAGCCAACCTATGCGGAGAAGACTGACCCTCATGGCAATGACGATTGGCGCACTGCTGACGGCCAGTTGCAGCGATGATGACGGCAGCACCACATTCCCCAGCATGTGGAATGAGATAGTGTGCCTCACCACCGACGGACAGGGACGGATAAACCGTATGCTGACCGACGAGGGCAAATCCTATATGGTGACCAACAATATCAAAGGCCGCACGCCCAACGTTGCCTACCGCATGATGTGCGGCTACACCATTGATGGACAGCAGGCTACCCTGTATCAGATGATAGGGGTACACGTGCTGCGCGACTCCACAGCCTGCGCCGCCCACGACCCCTTGAAAACCATCGCTGTGTGGAAGAGCGGTCCGTACATCAACCTTCACCTGGCACCGCTCACGCAAGGCGGCAACCACTCATGGGGCTTCGTCACCGACAGCATAGGCACCGACGGGCATCGCTACCTGAGTCTGCACCACAGACAAAACGGCGACCCGCTCTCCTACACGCAGGAGACCTACGCCAGCATCCCGCTCGACGAGCTGGACAATATGGCCGAGGGTGACAGCATCACCCTATCCATCAACACCTTCAAAGGCATCAAGACATGGAACTTCAAGAGATAAGAGGCAGTGTAGCCGTGCTCATTTCGGGCGGGGTAGATAGTGCCGTAGTGGTACATCGCCTCTGTGAGGCCGGCATCAAGCCCGACCTTCACTATATCAAGATAGGTATGGAGGGCGAGGACAGCTCATGCTCTGCCGAGGAGGACATCGAACTGTCACAGGCCACAGCACGCAAGTATGGGCTTCATCTCGAGGTGACCGACCTGCAACAGGAGTATTGGGACCAGGTGGTGGGCTATGCTGTGGAGCGTGTGAAGAAGGGTCTGACGCCCAACCCAGACGTGATGTGCAACCGCCTTATCAAGTTCGGAGCCTTCGAGCAGCGCATCGGACACACCTACGACCACATTGCCACCGGGCACTATGCCACCAACATCGAGCAAGACGGCCTCATGTGGCTGGGCACCGCAAAGGACCCCGTGAAGGACCAGACCGACTTTCTGGCCCAACTCTCCTACGACCAGTTGCGCCACACGATATTCCCCCTGGGGTCACTCATGAAGGAGGAAGTGCGGCAGATAGCCATTGACGCCAAGCTGCCAAGCGCCCGACGCAAGGACAGCCAGGGCATCTGCTTCCTGGGCAAAATCAACTACAACGACTTCCTGCGCCGCTTCATGGGCGAGCGGGAAGGCAAAGTGATTGACATAGAAACGGGCAAGGTGGTGGGACATCACCAGGGTTTCTGGTTCCATACCATCGGTCAGCGCAAGGGGCTGGGCTTAGGCGGAGGCCCATGGTTTGTGGTGAAGAAGAACGTGCGCAAGAATATCATCTTCGTGGCACACGGCTGGGACACCCAACTGCAATATGGCCACGACTTCCGTCTGGCCGACATGCACTTCATCACCAAGAACCCGTGGGAGGCACCCAAGCAACTTCCCATCCAGTTCAAGATACGCCACGTAGATCACTTCATGCCGGGCACCATCACGCTCGACGAGGAAGGCTACCACATCCATAGCGACCAGCCCATCCAGGGCATCGCACCTGGTCAGTTCGGCTGCATCTATGACAGCGAAGCCCGGGTGTGCTACGGCAGCGGAGAGATAAGCATCTACAAGGACCGCTGACCCCTCGGCATCCTCTGCCCCACCCTGCCATCCACCAGGATGCAAGGGCGCTGCGGCCCACCACATTGCCGCAGGCTAATGCCCCGAGAACTACAGGACAGACAGGTTCATCTAACAGCAGAGTCAAAGCAAGCAAGAAGCCCCCTTCCCCGGAGTCTTTTCCGCAGAAGGGGGCTTGCCTTTTGCCCCAAAGCCGATTTGTGCCTCTCGGCGTCCCGCTCTGTTCTTAGTGGAAAAACGCACAGCGGTGCAGAGGCGGATGCAGTGCACTGCGATGCCAAACGCAGCGCGCTGCGACAGCCGATGCAGCGCACTGCCATTTTACGTCCACAGAGGAGCCTCATCCGGGCAAGTACAAAGAGAGAGGCGGCAGACCTGCGTGCTATGACGCCTGACTGCCGCCTCCTGTCTGTCATCCGCTCTGCATGGGGCGGGTGAACATCCTGTTCCTATACCTTCTGGCCCAGCATCTTGCGCTCCCACTCGCGATATCCATACCACGCGATGATAGTGTAGATGAAGTAGAGCACGGCATAGAAGTAAATCTCCTTATATATATATAGGCCCGTACTGATGGCATCCACCACCAGCCACACCAGCCATTGCTCCACCCACTTGCGGGCCATCATCCACATGGCAATGATGCTGAGCGCGGTGTTGAGTGCATCCCAATAGGGGACGGTGCTGTCGGTGAAGTGGATGAGAACATACACTATGCCCGCATACACCACTATCAGAGCGCCAGCCAATGCCAGCCACATCCTGCGCGGAGTGCGGGTGATGGGCAGTTCCACACTCTTCTTCCCACAGCCCCAGCGCCAGCACCAGAAGCCGTAGATGGCTGCCAGCAGGTAGTAGATGTCGATGCCGAAGTCGGCATAGAGGCCAGCGTTCCAATAGACAAAGAGGGAAATGGCAGGCATGATAAGCCCGGCCACCCACACCTTCCAGTCGGCACGGTACTCCCAATAGAGGTAGGCCAAACCCACAAGCAGGCCGAAGACCTCCAGGATACGGTCGGAATGGAGGGTGAGAAAATTCCTCAGTGAAGCCAGGCAGTCCATCAGAAGCGGAATTTCACGCTACCCATAGCTGTGAAGCCAGCCGATGGAATGTAGCCCAACTGATAGTAGCGGTCGGTCTCGGGCTTGTCGGCTCCCAGGATAGACGAGTATGCCCAGCCGCTGGAAGCGTAACGGCGATTGAAGATATTGCCGAAGTCGAGACCGAAGAGCACATGCTTCAGCCCCTTGTCACCACAGCGCAGGTCGTAGCTCAAGTGGATGTCGGTGCGGCTGTACTTGGGCAGAGAACGGTCCTTGCACTCGCTGTTGTCCATATACTGGCGCGATACGAAGCCAGTGTGCCAGGTTGCCTGGAAGCCCTTGATGTGGAAGTCAGCAAACCCATTGACGATGGCAGCGGGGCTGAAGGCCAGTGTAGAGTTGTCGTAATGCTTCACTGTGGGGTCCATGAGCACCCAGTCGGTCATGTTGTTATAGGTCTCGATGTACTCATCGAAGTCCTTTATCTTGTTCTGGCTCAATGCTGCATTGGCCTCCAGAGACAGCCACTTGGTCACGTTCACACCGGCTGTGATTTCGGCACCTATGCGCTGGCTCTCCTTGACATTGGTGGTGAGGTTCTCGCCGATGTCGCTCTGCTGACCTGTCTGTACAAACTGGTTGTGGTAGAGCATGGCATAGAAGTTTACGCCGGCATACCACACCTTGCCTGTGTAATTGTAGCCGAACTCCACATCATGCACGCTCTCAGCCTTGGGAGCAGGGTATGAACCATTGTCGGTGAAGTTGTTACGCTCGGGCTCGCGGTGGCTCAGGGCATAAGAAGCGTAGGCATTGTGGCCGTTGGCATGCCAGCTCAGTCCGGCCTTGGGATTGACAAAGTCATACTTGCGATGGATGTCAAGACGTTGGTTGCTGTAGGTTCCGTCCCCATTGTCATAGAAGCGGTCGTTGATACCCTGTGTGAGGAAACCTACGTGACGATACTGCACATCGGCAAAGGCATCCCAGTTGGGGGTGATATGGTAAGAGCCCTTGATGAAGATGCTCTGGTCGCTCTTGTCGGCATTGGAGTCGTAATAGGTGTATTTGCCATTGGCCAGCACCTGCTGACGCAGCTCCTCGTCGGCCACATAGGTGAGGTAGCCGAAGTGATTGCCTTCGAAGTTCTGGAACGATGCTCCGCCGATGACATCCCAATGCTCATCCTTATAGTTGGCATTCCATGTGATGCCGTAAGTGTCCTGTGTGAGGCCTTTCTGACGCACGAAATCGGTCTTCTTGAGCTTGCTGCCGTCGGCATGATAGAAGTCGGAGATGCCAAACTTCTTCGGCTTGTTCTGGTAGCGGAACTCATCATAGTAGCCGTGCCCGTGGGTATAGTGCATGGTGGCTGTTGTGGTCCAGTGCTCCGAGGGCTGGTACACCACATTCAGCAGGTTGTGGTTCTGCCAGAAGTTGTCGGTTGTCTGGTCCCACAGGCTGCCGTCTGCCATCTTGTAACGCTCCACGGTCCAACCTCCGTTCCAGTCGGGAACGAAGTTCTCATAGAGAGAGTTGAACTTGCCCAGACCAGCCTTGTACATATCGCGGTAGGTCTTGATGCCGGTGTAGGAGTTCAGGCTATAGTCACCATTGCCTGCCGTAACGCCGCTCCAGGCCAGACCCGTCTTCTCATAGTTGCCTATGTTCTTGTAGCTCAGCTTCAATGTACCGTCGTTGTTGAGCCAGGTGAGTCCGCCATAGTAGCTGCCTGAGTTGCCTGCCGTGCCGTGGATGAATCCGTCGGTGCCGGTATGATGATAGGCGCCCTCGAAGATGAGGTGGTTCAGGAGCAGGCCTGTACTGAAGTTGCCGCCCACATTATAAGTATTATAAGAACCGTAGGCGCCCGATACCTCAAGCATAGGAGTGAGTGAAGGTGCCTTGGTGGTGAGGGCTACTGTGCCGCCGAATGCGCCATCGCCATTGGTGCTGGTGCCCACTCCGCGCTGGATCTGCACATTGCCCAGCAGAGTGGCATAACTGTTCATGTTGGCCCAGAAGACGCACTGGTCCTCGGGACTGTTGAGTGACACACCGTCCAGTGTGATGTTCATGCGGGTAGCACCTGCACCACGAACGCGCATGCTGGTGGTTCCTGTGCCCACACCATTCTCGCTCCAGGCCAGGATGCCTGGTGTGCGGGCAAACAGGAAGGGCAGCTCCTGGCCTGTACGACCGAATGTTTCCAATTCCTTGCGGCCGATATTGGCCACTGCGAAGGGGGCATTCGATGGAGCCTTCACGGCTTTCACCACCACCTCGCTCAACTCTTCCACTCTCAACGAGTCGGGTGTCTGACCATCATTTACGGCCATAGCACCCATAGCCAGGCTCCACAGGAGCGCGGCTGAAGCGTACTTTGTCTTCATCTGAATAAATATAAAATGTTTCATAAGTCTCTACGCCAGCATTACCTGGATCAGATTGCGGGTATAATCTCAGCACAGCCCAACAGGGCTGGCACCCCACAGCGACGTCCCTCCGTCGCTGCCTTTAGCGGCTGCAAAGTTACACACTTTTCTGCTTTCTGCGCACTCCATCGCCATTTTTTCTTTTTCCTCCGCTCATAACAGCCTCATCCCGCATATCTCTGAGAGCGAATCTCCTCTGCCAGGGAATGCCTTTTCCTTAGAAGAATATATGCAGCAGACGCCCAAAAAACAAATTCACGAACATCAAGCAAAACACTTTATTGCACCCCAAAAGCAAAAGATGTTGCAAAAATGTTAAATCTCTCAAAAAGATTCACTATCTTTGCGAGTGTGCAGATAGCACGTTTCACTAACATTGAACCACATTTTAACAAAACAAAAACCAAGATGAAACAGTTTTACCTACTGCTAACGGCATTGTTTCTACAACTTGCCAGTTTGGGTGCCAACGCCCAAACACAAGTGGCATCGTATGGCGATCCACTTATTTTCAATGTGTCTCAACTCACCAGTAACGCTTCTGACGAGGCAGAAGGAAAAGAGATTGGAAACTTGCTCGACGGCAATCCCGAGACCTTCTGGCACAGCGACTGGCATGGCAAAGTGACCGAACCGCACTACCTGCAGGTAGAGCTTACTGAACCCATCAGCACTGGCTACCTCGTGATGTACATGCAACGACGCAACTCCGGTGCCGACCACCTGACCAAGGTGAGACTGTCGGCCAGCGCCGATGGCGAGGTGTGGGACGATCTGGCAGACTTTGAACTGGACAATGCCAGTGCCAAGGCAGAGGTGAGCACCCAGCCTACTCCCATCACAAAGGAGTATTCCTTCGTGCGCGTCACCAACATTGCCAAGAGCCCCATCTACTTCCACGCTGCTGAGTTCCAGCTGTACAACCCACAGGAGAAGGATTTGATAGAGGCTACACTCGACAAAATTCTCGTCAAGTACAATGCTTACGAAGGCATTACCTATGAATCTCTGAAGGTGGGCACCGAGGTAGGACAGTTCACCGACAAGGAAACGGCAGACAAGATCATCGCCAGACTCAACCAGATACTCGAATGGGTATCAGGCACCATTGTCGAAGGTTACCCAGAGACAAAGGAGAAGGCACAGGAGGTGAGTGACGAAGTGGATTCACTCTACACCAAGTACCGCGAAAGCGAGATTCTCTACAGCCTGCCCGCCAACGGCTACTACCGCATCATCTCCAATCTCACCTACAAGCACGACGAGACCGTAGGCGAGGGCGAAAACGCTACCACAGAGACCACTTATATGAAGAAGGCCATGTTCTGCTCCACAGACTACAAGGGCATGTGGGGAAATCTGAGGGACGATCTGGCCAACTATATCTGGAAGCTCACCCTGACCGAGGACGGCATCGACATGGTCAATGCTGGAATGGAAGCCCGCTTCAATAGCCTGGGCACTACTTGTACATTGTCAGAGGAAGGCAACAAGAAGATGACCTTCGACTTCGCTGGCAACGAGAACGGACAGACCATCATCTACATCCGTGAGACAGCAGGACAACGCAACGCAGAGGATTATCTGCACCAGAAAAACCATTCACGGGGCATCCAGGTTGCAGACCAGCCTCTGTGCACATGGCAGGCAACCTTCAACATGGGCGATGTCTATACCACCGACAAGGGTACCAGCGAATGGTATCTGGAGCCTGTGGATGAGGCAGAAGTCAAGGAACTCATCGAAGCCTTTGCTCCCATCAAGAACCACGATATCCTGGTGGAGCAGAACACCGCACTGCGTGCCGAAGTGGCAGCAGCACTCAAGAAGGCCAAGGACGTGAAGAAGGTGAACTTCATCACCAAAGCCTCACAGCTGTCGTCACCCTGGGGACAGAACAGAGAAGGCAACAGCACGGACGGGCAGAACCTGGAAGACGGAGCCATCATCGACGGCGACGGCAGCACCTATTGGCACAGTATCTGGCAGAACAAGCCCGATGACCTTACAGGTTTGCCTTACATACAAATTTCCGATATGGAGGAGATGCTGGGCGAAGTGTATCTCTATGTAAAGCGCCGCGCCAATGACACAGGCCATCCTACAGAGTTCACACTCGCAGGCTCCAATGATCCCGAGGCTGCAGACGAAGACTGGACCACCATCAAGGTGCTCACACTGGGCAACGCAACCAATGGAGCTGAGTTCACCACCGATGCCTTCAATGTGGAGACTGCCTATCCATACATCCGTGTAATCAGTTCGAACACCACTTACGACTACTTCCACTTGGCAGAGCTGCAGATATACAAGCTGGTGGACAACCCCAACTCTCAGTTTGTAGCCATGGGCGAAGTGGCCACCAACCTGGACAGAATATATAAGGAGAACATTGCCGTGGAGGACGATGACCTCACACCCGAGATGTTCAACGCCATGAAGGAGGCTTACGAACTGTTCAAGAGCGCCATGTCTGACCCCGCTGCCATGCGCAAGATGCTGGAAACGTATGCAGGCATCACCGAAGGCATGGTGGAAGGCACCAACCCTGGACAGTGGAGCAACACCGATGCACGCGATGCATTCGACAAGCTCTACAGCGAGATGAAGGCCTATAACGATGCCGGCAAATACACCCAGAGCCAGTTGGACCGCTATACTGTTGCACTGCCTCTGGCTGCCAAGAACTTCTACGCAGCCGCCAACGCACCCAAGACCAACACATGGTACCGCATCAAGTTCCCCTCTGAGCAGCAATACGAGGAGCGCGGATGGAACAAGGGCAACGCGACTGCCGCCAACGACACACCCAAGCATCCCCTGTGGGACAACTATGTGACTGTGGGTGAGAGCGCCAAACCTGAGGGCGAGGAGCTCTTCGACTTCTGGCAGACTCCCATCGAAGAAGTGCGTGAAGGCACACACATGATAGTAGTACAGGAAGACGTAATAGAAGAGGAACCCGATGCTTCGGCCTTCCGTTTCGTCGAGGTAGAGACTCCCATCACACCTTCCCTTGAGTTCAGAAACCTGATGGAGACCAGCCAGCAGGTGCTCAAACTGGCATGCACAACCACTGTGGGCGAACCTCTCATCACATCTGCCAGCCAGTTGTCAAGTAATGCAAGCGACGAGGTAGAGGGTAAGAACATCGATTGGCTTATTGATGGTAAGCCCAGTACATTCTGGCACACCGACTATCATGGCAAGGTTACAGAGCCTCATTATCTGCAGGTAAGCTTCCCCGAGCCCATCTCCGGCATCATCCAGGTGGATATGACACGTCGTCAGGGCAGCGTCAACGGTTGTGTTACCGGCATGTACGTGACCGGCAGCAACGATGGCGAGAACTGGGATAAGATTGGCTACATTATGCTGCCCTTCGGTGCAGCAAGCGAGAGCCTGAGTTCTTCTCCTGTTGACCTGGGTGGTTCTTACAGCCAGCTGCGCTTCATCCTCACCCAATCTACAGGTTACTCCAAGGAACTTGACCCATTCGGCGAGGATTGCACATTCTTCCACGTTGCCGAGTTCCAGATTCGTCCCGTCACCATGACAGGAGCTTCGGAGAACGCCAAGACACTGAACAATGCAATAAAGGAGGTCAACAAGACCATCACAAAGGACATCTCCGCCAGCGACTACACCACTCTGGCTGCAGCCTACAATGCCCTGAAGCAGGAAATCAATGCCGGCGACACGAAGGTAGCTCCCGCTGTTCCCGCCAAGCCTGTACGCTATGTCATCCAGCACAAGGGAACAGGCCTGTTTGTCAACACTCTTGCTTCCAACAGCAACGAGGTGTCTCTGCAGCTCACTCCCTCTCTCATCACCCACTCTTCATTGGGCTATGGCATTAGCCTCATGCGTGCTGACAACATCGACGAGAAGTTCTGCACCTACCTGCACGTACAGCGCAGCAACCACCGCTTTGTGACTTGGTCAAGCAAAGAACTCGGCACCAACTCTGGTCTGATAATCGAGGAGATTGCCGACGAGGATGCCAACCTGGACAACTACACCTTCACCAAGAACATTGTCTATGGCAAGATCAATGCATGGTGCTATCCTGTGAACATCTCTACCGACGAGACCGACGAGGCAGTTCCCTACACTGTAGCTGGTCTTTATAAGGATGAGGCCGAGCAGGTTTATCTAGCTCTCGACAAGACAGAAGGTACTGTGGAGGCCGGTCAGCCCATCCTGTTCATCCAGGGCAGTCCCGAGGACTGGAAGGAGACTACCGAAGAGACTCCTGCCGAGATTACTCCCATTGTGTTCAAGCTCGACACGAAGTTCAACTTCAATGCCGTTGCCCACAATGGTCTGGTAGGTACACTCATAGACAAGCCTGCTGAGGAAGGTATGGTTACCTTCGTCAACAACACCGTGGAGACCGTCAAAGCTGACGAACCTGGCACCATCAAGGGCAGCACAGCCTACCTCGACATCAACGCATGTCCTCAGATAGAAGCAGGTGAGCATGCTCTCAGCATCCTCCTCACCGATGTGACACTCAACGGCATCAACTCCACTCTGGAGAACGTAAGCAAGCGCGGCAACATCTACACCATCGACGGCAAGCTCGTTCGCGCCAATGGAACCCTCAACAACATCAACTCTCTCGGCAAGGGTCTCTACATCCTCAATGGTGTCAAGGTGCTGATTAAGTGAGAGGATTCTGGGAAGAAAGCCAACGGATCTCTTCCCAGAAGCCCGAACGAGAAGCAGCTCGGGCGACAGCCCAAGGTGCTGGTTAAGTGAGAGGAATAGCAATGAGAGCCGAAAGGCTTTCATTGGATTCCCGAACGTGAAGCGGCTCGGGCGAAAGCCCAAGGTGCTGGTTAAGTGAGAGGAATAGCAATGAGAGCCGAAAGGCTTTCATTGGATTCCCGAACGTGAAGCAACTCGGGCGAAAGCCCAAGGTGCTGGTTAAGTAAGAGGATTCTACCCTCTCACACAAACTAAGCAATTAGTCCGACATTCTATAACAGACGCGCCCCTCTGGACAATCCCAGAAGGGCGCGTTTCTTATTCCCATCTGCCTGCAAGCTACCAATATCTATCCGTCTCATATAACCGATTCGCTTCCACCTCCCCCTATACCAGAAAACAAAATCGGCTTCCTGACCGAACTGTTTTACATGCTTTACGGGGATTCTGAAAAGGGCATTTAATATAAAAAGAAGAAAAAAACATCAATAAAAGTGTTACACTGTTCAGATAAAAACACTAATTTTGTGGATGTGCAGAGTGCACATTCCACTAACGTAGAACCATATTTTAACAAAACTAAAACCAAAATGAGACAGTTTTACCTACTGCTAACGGCATTGTTTCTACAACTTGCCGGTTTGGGTGCCAACGCCCAAACACCATCTTCCCCAGTGGCCTCGTATGGCGACCCACTGATAACCGATGTGTCTCAGCTCACCAGTAACGCTTCCGACGAAGAAGAAGGCAAGGAACTGGGCAACCTGCTGGACGGAAGCGTCGAGACATTCTGGCACAGCGACTGGCATGGTAAAGTGACCGAACCGCACTATCTGCAGGTGCAGCTCACCGAGCCCATCAACACTGGCTACCTCGTGATGTACATGCAGCGACGCGACATTGCTGCTGGCCACCTGACCAATGTGAGACTGTCGGCCAGCGCCGATGGTGAGGTGTGGGACGATCTGGCTGACTTTGAGCTGGACAATGCCAAAGCCAAAGAAGAGATGGTCACCGAGCCTACTCCCATCACAAAGGAATACTCCTATGTGCGCGTCACCAACATTGCAAAGGACCCCATCTACTTCCACGCGGCCGAATTCCAGTTGTACAACCCCAAAGAGAGGAATTTGGTAGATGCTATACTCGACCAGGTTCTCACCAAGTACAATGCTTACGAAGGCATTACCTATGAATCTCTGAAGGTGGGCACCGAGGTAGGACAGTTCACCGACAAGGAAACGGCAGACAAGATCATCGCCAGACTCAACCAGATACTCGAATGGGTATCAGGCACCATTGTCGAAGGTTACCCAGAGACAAAGGAGAAGGCACAGGAGGTGAGTGACGAAGTGGATTCACTCTACACCAAGTACCGCGAAAGCGAGATTCTCTACAGCCTGCCCGCCAACGGCTACTACCGCATCATCTCCAATCTCACCTACAAGCACGACGAGACCACAGGTGAAGGCGATGATGCAACGACAGTGACCGCTTACATGAAGAAGGCCATGTTCTGCTCCACAGACTACAAGGGCATGTGGGGAACTCTGAAGGACGACATGGCCAACTATATCTGGAAGCTCACCCAGACCGAGGACGGCATCGACATGGTCAATGCAGGAATGGGCGCACGCTTCAACAAGATGGGTACCACCTGCACGCTTGCCGAGGACGGAGACAAGAAGATGACCTTCGACTTCGCTGGCAACGAGAACGGACAGACCATCATCTACATCCGTGAGACAGCAGGACAACGCAACGCAGAGGATTATCTGCACCAGAAAAACCATTCACGGGGCATCCAGGTTGCAGACCAGCCTCTGTGCACATGGCAGGCAACCTTCAACATGGGCGAAGTCTATACCACCGACAAGGGCACCAGCGAATGGTACCTGGAGCCTGTAGATGAGAAGGAAGCCGAAGCTCTGATAACTGCCTTTGAGCCTATAAAGAACCACGACAAGCTGGTGGAGCAGAACACCGCACTGCGTGCCGAGGTAAAGGAAGCCATCATCACTGCCAAGGACAGGACCAAGAAAGCACAAATCACCTCAGGCGAGCAGATGACATCCATCTGGAGCCAGAACAGAGAGGGCAACGACAATGATGGCGGCAACCTCATCGACGGAGTGCTCATCGACGGTGACCCCAACACCTACTGGCACAGCATCTGGCAGAACAAGCCAGAAGACCTCACAGGAGCTCCCTACATCCAGATTTCAGGCACAGACGAGATGCAGGGCGATATGCTTCTCTACATCAAGTACCGCATCACCGTCGAGGGTTTCCCCGTACAGTTTACCCTAAAGGGTTCCAATGATGCTGAGGCTGCCGATGATGCCTGGACGCAAATGGCAGTCGTTGATCTGGGCAACAGGGGCAGTGGCAACGAGTTCACTTCCGGAGAGTTCAAGATTGAGACTCCCTACAGCAACGTGCGTATCTATAGCACCAACTCCACCTACTCCTACTTCCATGCTGCTGAGCTCCAGCTCTACAAACTTGAGGACAACCCCAACTCCCAGTTTGTGGCTCTGGGCGAGCTGGCCACCAACCTGGAGAAAATCTACAAGGAGAACGTAGCCACTGAGGATGCCGACCTCACCATCGACATGTACAACGCGCTCTCAAACGCCTACGAGGCATTCAAGAGCGGCATGACCGACCCCTCAGAGATGCGCAAGGTAATGGCCCAGTATGCCGACACAGACAAAGCCATGGTAGAGGGTACCAACCCCGGCCAGTGGGCAAACACCGACGCATACGACGCCTTCCAGAGCCTCTACAATGAGATGAAGGCATACGATGCCACCGGCAGATACACCCAAGACAAACTGGACTACTACGCCGCTGCACTGCCTCTGGCCGCCAAGAACTTCATGGCAGCAGCCAATGCACCCAAGACAGACACTTGGTACCGTATCAAGTTCCCCTCTGAGTCATTGTACGATGCCAACCACTGGGATAAGAGCAACATCGCCGAGGGCAGCGCTGATGTGCAGACTCCCATCTGGGACAACTATGTGACCGTAGGTGAGTATGAGCAAGAGACTGGCCAGGCTTACTTCAACTACTGGGCAACCGAGGCCGAGAACATACGCGAGGGCTCTCACCTGGTGGCTCTGGAGAACGAGCTGACCGAGATGACACCCGATGCCTCATACTTCCGCTTCGTGGAAGTGGAGTCTCCCATTGTTCCCGCAAGCAAGTTCAACGGCCTGATTGCCACCAGCCGCCAGGCACTGAGCATGGCCACTACCACCACTCTGGGCGAGCCCATGATCAAGAACGAGAAGCAACTCACAAGCAATGCAAGCGACGAGGCAGAGGGCAAGAACATCGATTGGCTTATTGATGGCAATCCCAGCACATTCTGGCACAGCGACTATCATGGCAAGGTTACAGAGCCTCATTACCTGCAGGTTTCCTTTGACGATCCCGTATCCGGCATCATCGAGGTAGATATGACCAGACGTGCAGGCGCAAACGACGGCGATGTTACCCGCATGTATGTGACTGCCAGCAATGACGGACAGAACTGGGACCGTATCGGTTACATCGAGATGCCCTTCGGCACCGTGGGTGAGCGCATCCTCTCCACTCCCATTGACCTGAACGGCTCTTATACCAGCCTGCGCTTCATCATGACCAAGAGAAGAGGCTTCACCACCGCCACACAGCTCGAGCAGGAACTTGATCCCTTCGGCGAGGAATGCACATACTTCCACGCTGCAGAGTTCCAGATTCGCCCCGTGACCGTAACCAAGGCAACAGAAAACGCCATTGCACTGGAGAAGGCACTGGTGGAGGCCAACAAGGTACTGTCCAAGAATGTCACCATGGCCGACTACACCGCCCTGGCTTCTGCCTACAACGTACTCCAGCAGGAGCTCAATGCAGGAACCCACAAGGTGGTACCCGCTGCTCCTGCCAAGCCTGTAACCTATGCGCTGCAGAACAAGGCAACAGGTCTGTTCGTCAACACTCTGGCTCCCAATGACCATGAGGTGACGCTGCGCCTCACGCCCAGCATCTTCACACATGCTGCTATAGGATATGGCGAGAATACGCTTAGTGCCGACAACATCGACGGTCAGTTCTGCACCTATCTGCACGTTCAGAGGAACACCCACCAGTTTGTAACATGGGACGACAACAGAGCCGGCTCAAACTCTGGCCTTATGCTGGAAGAGGTGGAAGCATCCGAAGAGAATCCCGAGTTCACCTTCTTCAAGGACTTTGTCTCCGGCAAGATCAACGCATGGTGCTATCCTGTGAACATCTCTACCGATGAAGCCGACGTGGCAGTTCCCTACACTGTAGCTGGTCTTTATAAGGATGAAGCCGAGAAGGTTTATCTGGCTCTCGACAAGACAGAAGGTACTGTAGAGGCCGGTCAGCCCATCCTGTTCATCATGGATACTCCCGAGAACTGGAAGGAAGCCACCGAAGAGGCTCCTGCCGAGATTACTCCCATTGTGTTCAAGCTCGACACGAAGTTCAACTTCAATGCCGGTTCACACAACGGTCTGGTAGGCGCACTCGTTTCCAAGCCCGCAAAGGAAGGTATGGTTACCTTCGTCAACAACACCGTGGAGACCGTCAAGGCAGACGAGCCCAGAACCATCCAGGGCAGCACAGCCTACCTCGACATCAACGCATGTCCTCAGATTGAGGCCAGTGAGCATGCTCTCAGCATCCTCCTCCCCGATGTGACACCTGATGGTATCAACTCCACTCTGGAGCACATCAGCCAGCGCGGCAACATCTACACCATCGACGGCAAGCTCGTTCGCGCCAATGGAACCCTCAACGACATCAACTCTCTCGGCAAGGGTCTCTACATCCTCAATGGTGTCAAGGTGCTGGTTAAGTGAGAGGTTTCTACCCTCTCACACAAACTAAGCAATTAGTCCGACATTCTATAACAGACGCGCCCCTCTGGACAATCCCAGAAGGGCGCGTTTCTTATTCCCTCAAGCCAACCATGTTCCCCACTCCCCCACTGTCACCAAAAGCACAGGCCTTTTCCCGCAGCACGCTGCGGTTCCATTTGCAGCATGCTGCAACCGCCTATGCAGCACGCTGAAATCGTCCATGAAGCAGGCTTACCATCTCCGTTTGCAGTCTTTGTACGGCCATACGCAACCTGCAAACGGCCGTACAAAGGCTGCGTATGTACATCCAAAGGCTGCAAACAGAGAACTTATTATAGCTACGCGATGGCTTTTATTATATAGGATATGAATGCAAGAAATGCTGTTTAGTGTCCCATGCGAGAGGTATCAACCTCCTTTACAGCCTTCTCCTTGTAACCGCCGAACTTATAGATGACGCCCAGTGTGGCTGAAGCCCAACTGTTGTTGACCTTCATGCGGAAGTCCTGGTTGCCCTGCACGGAACGGGTATCGAATCGATTATTGAAGATGTTGCTGCCATTGAGACGCACTCCCCATTTTCCATCACGCGACGACCATTGCAGTTTGGCATCCATGCGGAAGATTGGACTTATGTCATAAACGCCCTGTATGGCCTTTGACTGGAAGAAAGGGTTCAGAATGAGACGAAGATCCTGCGCACGACACAGTTTGACCGATGCCGTACCACCAAGTATGGCCGACAGTTTCCAGCGGTCAAATGGCAGGTCGAAGAAATGGCTGCTCTTGTCATGCCTGTAAGTTCCCACGGCAAACACGTTGCCATTGAGCCATTTGCCCGCACTGAACATGGCAGAGGCTTGCAGCCCGAAGTCGTGGTCATAGTCGAAGTTGGTTTCCTTCATGATTACCGCCATGCGGTCTGTCGTCTGGTATGGCAGCTGCACGAAATAGTCTGGCTTCAGATCTGCGTAAGCCGTAAGCGTATAACGCCTCTTTATCTGCCACATTAGGCTGACATAATAATCAGAGGATGGTTTCAAACTGGGATTGCCATGTATCTCGGTATATGTGGATGAATAGAACACATTGCTCATGGTGGACCAATAGCTCGGGAACTCAGAGTCGGAACTGAATGAGAGATTGAGCAAATGGTTGTCGTTGATGTTCCACAAGGCATTCAGCGTAGGATATACACGCCATCTGTTCCATACGGGTGAGTGATACTGCTCGGCTGCCACAGATGCTTCCAGACTGATGGCCTTGCCTATCTGCTTGCTGAATCCTGCGTACATATTCCATAGCCGCTCGTTGATATCTACGCTGCTTGTCGCATCAGGCAAGATGTGCCCCTGCTTGTCTGTTGTAGTCTGAAAGCTGTTGTTGCTCATGAATTGCCCATTCACGCCATACGACAGTCCCCATCCGTGTGCCAGAGAATGTGTCTGGTCAGCCACAAACATCCATTTGCTGATGGTCTGCCTGCTGTCGCTTGTCTGGTTATGTTCCGTTGCTGCCATACTGGCATCTGTATGCATCGTCCCTTCGAGGGTCTGTTGCTGAGGAGTGCGATAGTTGGTGTACGAAGCGCTGACGGCAAGCCCGAAAGGTAGTGAGTAATTCACATCCACGTTGTGCAGATACTCGTGACTGTCACTGTGCATTTCGCTTACGCTCGAACCTGTCGTGTGGTTGTTGGAGATGGTCTTGTCCCATTTCCCCGTATAGGCGATATCGAGACGATGGTTCTTGCCAAAGGCATAATTCATACCCAGCCGGTAGTCATGGGAAAGGCCGGACAACTTATTCCAGACTTTATCATGATAGTTTACACGACTGTTGCCCAAGGGATGATTGGCTATATGTGAAGATTCACGGTATGAATTGCCGTCAACAAACTTGTATTGTGCATCCAATCCGAACTTGCCTCTTTGCATGGAAAGATAGAGGTTGCCAAACCCTTCTGTGTATTTGCTTTGCTGCATGCCGCCGATGATTTGTCCCGACAACTGATGGGTGCCGGCATAGTCTTTCGTGACTATGTTGATGGCCATACCTCGCACGTGATAGCGGGCAGGAGCAGACAGCATCACTTCTGCTTTGGCCAACTGTGTAGCGGGCATTGCCTTCAGGCGCTCAGCCAGTTGTTCCTTTGTCAATGTAGTGGCTTGCCCGTTGACAATCAGTGCCACCTCATTGCCCATGAAGGAGATGCCGCCAGTGGCATCGCTGACACCTGGCAGGCGCGTCAATGCCTCATAGGCATTATCGGCAGGCAACTGCTTCAACAGCAAGGGCATGTCGTATGTCAGCATACCACGCTCTGCCTTGACAATGGGCCGTGAACCCTTGACCATTATCTCAGGGAGATTACGCATCATGGTTTCCATGGTAAGCGAATCTTTGGCGTCATTGTCTTGGGCATTGGCTGTTATGGCCGATGCAACGAAAAGACTTACGAAGAATAACCTGTTCATTTTGTATGTTGAAAAGTCTGCTACTTGTTTCGGTCGAGTTGTTCCCTACCTGTAGTCATATGCCTAATTACCCTGCAAAAGTAGCTAAGAGTTTCCAAAGGACAATCATACGTCAGGCGTATTTTGTGAAACACTCCTCTCGTTTTGTGAACAATACCATATGGGAAAGCTCTCAAACCATATATATAAGGTACGGGCGCAGGGGAAAGTCAGAAGAGGAGAATACAAGGAATGCTATTTCTTGCCTACGCATTTGACGGATAAAACTTAAATTCGTAAATTTGCAATGTCAGTTGAAGGTTTGGTTGGTCCTTGTTGCAACACCAAGTCAATTGAATCGCATGACATGACAAAGTACTGAGCAGTGCCCTTGCTGCTCACGCTCCTAAAGGTTAACTATTTATTGTGTTGCAAAATAAAGATACATAAGGATGGTAAGAAAACTGATCTCCGCTCTGCTCCTGCTCTCTGTTACACTTGGTACGTATGCAACAGAGTGGAAAGGCAAGTTCCTGATTCTGGAACATTCACAAAGCCGCCCAAACACATGGGCGCTGTGGCGCAAGAACTTCAATGTGGACAAGGTGCCGTCATCGGTGAAAGCCCGCATAGCCACAGACACCAAGTACTGGCTCTACATAAACGAACGGCTGGTGGTCTTTGAGGGAGGGCTCAAACGAGGACCAGAGCCTAATGCCACCTACTATGACGAGGTAGAGATAGCTCCTTATCTGCAAGAGGGAGACAACCTGATAGCTGTGCTTACCTGGCACTTTGGCCTCAACGGGTTCAGCCATGTCAACAGCGGTACTTCAGGTCTCCTCTTTGAGGCAGAAGGTGACGGAGTACAAGTGGTTTCGGACAAGACTTGGCGTGGTGCCCTGTATGGAGCATATGGCGAGACAGATGCTCCCAAGCCCAACTACCGCATATCAGAGAGCAACATACGCTTTGATGGACGCAAGGAGGAAAAGGGATGGTACACACGTGCCTATACCTACGGACTGGAAGAAGTGTTGCCCGTGGATGTGGAGAACTGTCCCTTGGGCAAACTGGTCAAGCGCCCCATCCCCCTATTCAAGGACAGCGGGCTGCTCGACTTCAAGTCCAAGGAGATGAAGGGAGATACGCTGGTATGCACCTTGCCGTACAACTGCCAGTGTACTCCATACATCAAACTCCGTTCCCAGAAGGCAGGGCAACTGGTCAAGATACAGACAGACGTACACATGATAGGCGGTTCTCCCACGGTGAGATGTGAGTACATCACACGTGAGGGAGAACAGGAGTATGAGAACATGGGCTGGTTCAACGGCCATCAGATATGGTACATCCTGCCCGAGGGCGTAGAAGTTTTGGACGTCAAGTATCGCGAGAGTGGGTACGGATGCGACATGGTGGAGCCGTTCCATTGTGACGACCCCTTCTTCAATGAACTGTGGATAAGGGCACAGCGCACACTCTACATCACCATGCGTGACAACTATATGGACTGCCCTGACCGCGAGCGTGGGCAATGGTGGGGAGATGCAGTGAACGAGTTGGGAGAAACCTACTATGCCCTCACTCCAGATGGCAGCAAGCTGGGCATGAAGGCTCTCAACGAACTGTTCTGCTGGCAGCGCGGTGACGGTGTACTCTACTCACCTGTACCTGCCGGCAACTGGAACAAGGAACTGCCCTCTCAGATACTTGCCACCACAGGCTGGTATGGCATATATATGCAATGCTACTATGCCAACGACTTCTCCGTTGCACGTCGCCATTACGACCGTCTGCACCGCTATCTGCATGAGGTATGGAAGACTGATGCCGACGGGCTGACCATCCTCAGGCAGGGTGACTGGTTCTGGGGAGACTGGGGTGAGAACATCGACCAACTCCTGCTACAGAATGCCTGGTACTATCTGGCTCTGAAGGGAGAACTGGAACTGGCGCGTCTCTTCGGGAAGAACGATGACGTACAGACCATACAGACCATGATGAAGCGTATGGAGAATAACTTTGACCATCGTTTCTGGACAGGTTCGTCGTACCGCTCACCTGACTACAAGGGTGAGACTGACGATCGTGGCAACGCCTTGGCTGTAGTATCCGGCCTGGCATCAAAGGACAAGTTCCCTGCCCTGAAGACGCTCCTCACCACAGAGTATCATGCCAGCCCATATATGGAGAAATACGTCCTCGAAGCCCTCTTCTGCATGGATGCTCCAGATGAGGCTCTGGACCGCATCAGAAAGCGTTATAAGACAATGGTAGAGTTTCCCGGACTCACCACACTACCGGAAAACTGGATAGACGAGACCAAACAGCTGAAGCCAGGAGAGCCAATGATCAATGCCTTTTGGGGTACATACAACCACGGATGGAGTGGCGGTCCTCTCACCCTTCTTTCCCAGAAAGTGTGCGGCATAGAGCCTACCTCACCTGGATTCCGCACCTTCCGCATACGTCCTCAGATGGGTTATCTCAAGCAAGCCAGTTGCCACGTCAGCAGCGTGAGCGGTGAGATTTCAGTAAGCATCCAGCGCAAGGGCAAAAAGCTCCAGATAGATGTCACAGTACCATCGGGTACTACGGCAGAGGTAGTCTTCCCTTCCGGGAAAACCAGAACCCTACAGTCTGGCACCCATAGCGTGAGAGGATAAGCCTCCGATGGCCCCATAGGAGAATCTGCACAATTGGCGTGTAGGTTCTCCACAATCTCCCCACATTGTCACTAATTGCAGTCACAATGTGGGGAGAATTGCATATGAGAAGATGAGACAATCAAGGAGCCTGCACGAGAGAAGAATGAAGCCTTCGTCCTCTTGCCGAATCCTCCCTGCCTTATCTTCGCAAGCTCTATTATCTTACGAGCACCTTGTACACCCGGTTTCCTCTATTTTTTAGAATCACACCACGCTGTGGCTTGGCAAGACTCCGACCAAGCAGATCGAAACAACTGGATTTCCGTTGCAGCAAACAACCATCCTCATTCACAGGGTGCCCCACTGACGAAGCGTTGGACTTATAGGTAAAATAGCCATCTACGTAGTTTGCATATCTATCTTCCGTTTTTTCTTCATCATAAGCAATGGCTCCCCTCAAAGAAACACAACCATCAAACATATTGTTACTATAGGTGGATGAAGGGACAACAAAGTTCTCACTCACGTAGATAGTAACAAGAGAAGAACACCGCGAAAAGAAACCGTACATTTCGTTGTTCGCAACATTATTTGTATTAAAACCAGACAAATCAAGTGTTACAAGAGACGAACATCCACTAAACATGTGACCCATACGACGAACGGCACGTGTATCAAAACTAGAAACATCCAAAGAGGTGAGGGACGAACACCCACCAAACATATTCGTTATGTCTGTCACATTCCTCGTATCAAGACCTGTGACATCAATAGAAGACAAAGAAGAACAATCAGCAAACATACCCGACATATCTGTCACATTTCTCGTATCAAAACCTGAAAAATCAAGGGAGGACAGAGCTGAACAAGAAGAAAACAAATATGACATATCGGTTACATTGCTTGTATTGAAACTAGAAACATCAAGGGAAGAGAAAGAAGAACAACCAGCAAACATAGTCCGCATATTAGTCACATTCCTCGTATCAAAGCCAGAGACACCAAGGGAAGACAAAGAAGAACACCAACCAAACATACTCCGCATATTAGTCACATTCCTCGTATCAAACCCAGAGACATCAAGGGAAGACAGAGAAGAACAACTAGCAAACATACCCCACATATTAGTCACATTCCTCGTATCAAAGCCAGAGACATCAAGGGAAGACAAAGAAGAACAACCATCAAACATACCCGACATATTGGTCACATTCCTCGTATCAAAACCAGAGACATCAAGGGAAGACAAAGAAGAACAACCAGCAAACATGTCACTCATCGTTTTCATCCTCGAAGTATGAGCCCACTTTAAAAAGGGGCATATTTTGAATCCAGTCTGACCAGTGTGGTC